>JAZQDM010000038.1:0-42693 GCA_045546775.1 Lachnospiraceae bacterium
GAATTTTAATGGATATACTGGTGAAAAACCGGGCGGAGGTAATGCATATGCTTTTGACACAATATGATGAAGAAAAACACATGCGGGATACGTATAAGGAAGGTTATGAAGAGGGCGAAGCCGCTGGTTACAGTAAAGGCGAACAAAACGGCTACAACAAGTTACTGGATGAATTGATTCAGAAAAAAATAGATTGTGGTAAAAACGCCGAGGAAATTGCGGAAGATTTGGGCATTGACATCTCTGTTGTAGAGGAGCGGATAAATTCGTTTAAATAGCATTTCCTAATTCATTTTAAAGATAAATTTGACACTAAGACCTTGCTATAATATGATTAAAAGTACAAAAAATTAACATACGAAAGAGGTCCCTATGCTGTCAGCACTTTACATTTTCACTTCCCTAATTTATAGTATAGATATTTTTGCATATTATCGACTTTTAAATCATAAATTAACTTTACGCTTTTCCAAGAAATCATTTGTATTTTCATGTACAGCAAGTGTTATCTTTTATCTTCTTTATGCATATACTTCCTCCTGCTTTCCGAATGTCCCTGTAAAGATACCCCATTTACTTCTATTTTTTATTACGTTATTTTTTACATACAAAGATATTTTTTACAAAAGAATTCTTTGGATTTCTACGACTTTTTTTATCATTATGACATGCGAGCTTTTTACAATCCCCTTCTTTTTATTGCTGACCAATGCATCTCTTAATGACATTGTAAAAACTTCTTTTACCCAAACTATAGGCGTGCTGTTTTCCCGTTGCATGCTCCTTATAATTATTGAAGTTCTTATCCGCTCAAAGAAAAAAATACACAACAGTTTTTCGAAAGATTTTTTTCTGATTATATTAGTGGATGTTATATATGCCTTAATTATTGTTAACTTCTTTTATTTTAATAGTATGTATCTTTCCACCGACATCGCTATCGTACTTTCGCTTTTCGTGATGCTTATTATTTCGGTTCTTGCGCTCTATCTGCTTCGCAAGATTACGAAGAAGTCCGAAGAAATCATGATGACAAACCTGAAGTTGCAGCAAATTGAAATGGAGCATAAGCAGAATCAGGACATGGCAATTGTCGTAGAGGACCTTCGTGCGCTCCGCCATGACATGAATAATCATATGTCTGTGTTGCAAGGTCTGCTGGATATGAAAGAATATGAAGATGCCAAAGCTTATTTGTCCACGATTACAGAAGAATTGAGCGTTGCAAACAGCTTTGTTTTTATCGACAACAAGGTGCTTTCTGTTTTAATTAACAACAAGATCAGCAAGGCAAGGCAGCTTGGCATTCCTTTTGATGTGGAGATTATGTCCAGTACCACGCCGTTTTCGGACAGTGATTTGTGCGCCGTTTTAGGCAATATTTTAGAGAATGCCATTGAAGCATCTTCTAACCATGAAAATCCTTATATTTACTTCTCCATGAAAAAATCAGACAACCGGTTGCTCATTCAGTGCGACAACACTTACACGGTTACGCCTGTTTTTGAAAAAGGAAATCTCATCACCACAAAATCGGAGAAAGGCTATCACGGCATCGGAACAAAAACCATCCGTTCCGTTGTGGAAAGCTATCAGGGAACTTGTGAATTTACGGTTGATGAGCAGTTCCATGTAAATATTAGTGTACCGATATAAAGCAAAAGCGTACCCACAATATGCGGGTACGCCTTTATATTTTGTATGTTTTGTCCACCTTTTCACAATCGGAATAATCCGATTCAAACAATAGGCAAAAGCAATCCTCTCTGCGGAAATATTTCTTTAAAAAACCGATGATACTTTCCTTTTGAGCCGGTTCTAAATCCAGCAATATATCTTTACTGACCAAACAATTAATTTTCTTCAAATAAGATGCCAGACATCGTACTTTTATTTTTTCTGCCCTACTTAAGCTGTTCATCTCCCTATCCAAAAGATTTTTGATTCCCATCTGATTTGACAGCTGTGTCAAATCGTCCACGCTTCTTTCATGATATATTCCGGTAATCATTGTGAAAAAAACAAGATAATTTCGTACATTTAAAGATGATTCCAATCTCTCAATATCGATAAAATCAATCTTCTTTTTGCTTGCTTCCAACTGCTTTTTTGCCTGTTCTATAAAACACTGCTTTTTCTCTTCCTTTTGGCATGCAACTTCCACTATCGTATTATCTGCTATTTCCAATACGCAACTTTCTTTTTGCCCTTCAAAATCTTTTAATTCAATTTTAATTTTAGTATCCCTCCTTACATCTTATTTTGGATACTATTTGCATACTATTTCCCGAAATATTTCGCCAAAACTTCCTTGCGGTACGTTCTTCCAATCACGACTTCCATGCCGTTTTTAAGATATACCGTGTTCCCTCTTATTTCAGAAATAAGTGCGCTGTTTACCACTTCTCCCTGATTGATTCTAAGGAAATTATTTCCGATTCTTTCGCACAGCGCTGTAATCGTCTCATAAACCTGGTATTCTCGCTGCTTTGTCACAATGATGCTCTTTGACTGCTGTCTCTTTATGTACAAAATATCTTTGCAGGCAATTTTCTTTTTCAAGTTTTCATCCGTTACAATAATAGTATCTATCTCTTTCTCCGGTTCTTTTACATCGAGCTTTGCCATGACTTTGTTCATTACATTTTCCATTTTTTTAATATCGTATGGCTTTACGAGATATCCCATAGCCTCTACTTCAAAAGCTTCCTCGGCAAACTCCCGATGACCGGTTACAAATATGGTAATCATGTCCGGATAATTTTTGCACACCCATGCCGCAATTTCGATGCCGGATTCTTCTCCTAAATCAATATCCAAAAATAAGACATCCAAATGATTGGATTCCAAATATTTTTTGAGCTGTTTCCCGGATTGAAATCCGTGGTACTCAAAATCATACTTTTTTCTGGAAGCAAGTTCATTTAAGTACAAACGATTCACTTTAATCTGATACACTTCGTCGTCACATAATCCTATTTGATATGGCATTTTTTATCCCCCGTATAACTGTGTTTTCTGCAGTCAATTATACACTAAACATTCTGTTTTTTGAACAAGCTCTTAAAAGACATCTTCTTGATTCCGTAACTAACAACCCCGCGTCTGTAAAATTTTGCGCAAATGACTGCTACCAAAATAACTTCTACCAGCTGAATGCAAATGCTGACAGCTACCTCGCCCCATGTAAGCGTCGTCAAATCGCTTGTAACGAAAAATACAATGGACGAGAAAAAGGGGGCTTTTGCAACGATATGTATCCATGTTCCTCCAAAACCGTTCAACACGGACAAGCTGATAAAATACGCAAGCATAATCACCAGTGTTACCGGAAACAACAACTGCGTGGAGTCCTGCGCGTTATCCGCATAGGACGACAATGCCGCAAAAGCGAATGCATACATCATAAAACCAAATACGATAGATGCTGCAAGAAGTACATATACTTGCACTTGCAATTTGCCCAGCGTCACAAAAACCGGATTTGCGGGCAATTCCATTAGCGCATCCAAAATCAGGTAATACCCAATCCATGCGCCTACCTGCACAAAAATGCCAAGTAAATAGCCGGTCACTTTTCCAACTAAAAGTTGCAATGGCTTTACATAGCAAAGTAACGTTTCAATAATTCTTGCGCTCTTTTCCTCTACGATGGAGTTTGCAATGTTTGCACCATATATCAATATGAGCAAAAACAATATAAACGTAATAGAAAATTGTAGCAAAAAGGTGGCATCTTCTACCGATAACACAACGCTTGTCTGCCCTGCCGCATCCACCGTTGTTCCAAATAACGCACCGATAATGGTGTCAATCTGGGTAGACAAAAACACACATATAATTCCTAAAATCGTAATCAAACAAAACCAATTTGACGTAACTACCTGTTTGAACGTAAACCATATTACTTTTCCAGTTTTATTACTCATGATCTGCCAACTCCTTTATAAAGATTTCTTGTAAAGTTGTTTTTTTACTGCGCACTTCCAAAAGCTCAATTCCTGCATCCAAAATGTCTTTGTAAAGCTTTTGAAGGTCACTGCTCTTTTCAAATTGAACATCAAAACTCTTTTCTGTACGATTTACAAGCTTCAAGTTATTTTTTTCGATATAAGTTGTAATATCTGCATTTGTAGCGATATTCATCTGATCTTCCCGTGAATATTTATCAATCAAACCACTAACTGTATTATTCTCGACTACATTCCCTTTGTTCAGCATGACAATCCTGTCACACATCGTCTCCACATCTTCCATACGGTGACTGCTGAAAAGAATCGTTGTCCCTTCTTTTTTAAGATTCAAAACCGTTTTTTTGAAAAGTTCAATATTTACCGGGTCAAGGCCGCTGAACGGCTCGTCCAAAATCACAATTTCCGGCTTGTGCAAAATAGCACTAATCAACTGAATTTTTTGCTTATTTCCTTTTGAAAGCGTCTTAACTTTCTTGTTTATGTAGCTTGGAATTTTAAATTCTTCCAACAACCTTTTTATTTCTTCCAGTGCCTTCTTTTTGTCCATGCCGTTTAACATTGCGAAATAAAGAAGCTGGTCTTTTACTATGGAATTGACGTACAGACCCCGTTCCTCCGGCAAATATCCGATTGTAATTTTGGCTTTTCTGATATCTTGTCCATCGTATGTAATGGCACCGCAATCCGGTTCGATAATTCCCATAATGCTCTTGATGGTTGTCGTTTTTCCTGCACCGTTTCTTCCAAGAATTCCGAGTATCTTGCCATTTTCTGCTTCCAGCGAAACATTGTTTAGCGCCTTAAAATCGCCATATGTTTTGGTAAGATTTTCTATCTTCAGACCCATTTTCCCCACTCCTTTGTATTGTTTCATTCTTTTGTAAGCTTATTGTATCGCAAGCAAATTTTTATGAAAATGAATCCGTTTTATGATGCAGGCAATCCGTATTTTTTGGTTTTCTATTTTTCAAATTGTAAGGAAAATGTGTCAAATAATGAATGTTTTTGTCCCCTTTACAATCCTTCTGGCTTGTAGTATTATCAGTACAAATCAAGCGAATTCAAATCGCAAAACTATTCTATTTTTATTGAAAAATTTCTATGTGAATCTACCGGTTTTCCCGGAACATTTTCAAACAGCAATTGTTGAGAAACACGCTAAAATCAACTATAATGGAGGTACACCTATGGCAAAAAACAAAAGACTTGCTACAGCTTTACAATGCGGTAAACAACAGCGATTACACGAATCCAAACGATTTAGAAATTATTACTCTTGAAGACGTGATTTTCATGAAAATGAAAAACGATTTGTCTTTTATGATTGGTAACCGGCTGAATTTGTACGAGCATCAAAGCACCTATTCGCCAAATATGCCGATACGAGGATTGATTTATTTTTCCAGACAGTACGAGGGTATTATCGCGGAAGAAAAGCATAACGTGTATGGCTCTAAGCTCATTAAGCTTCCCACGCCGGAATATGTGATATTCTATAATGGAACGAGAGTGCAGAAAGACAGAACGGAACTGTATTTGTCGGATTCTTTTGAGACAGGACGCGGAACCGGATGCTTGGAATGTCGTGCGGTAATGCTTAACATCAATCGTGGACACAACAAAAAACTACTGGAGAAATGCAGGCGTTTGTGGGAATACGCGGAATTTATTGCGGAAGTAAACGACAATCTTTCCAGAAATATGTCGTTAAAACGAGCCATTAAAAATGCCATGGACAGTTGTATTGAGAAAAGAATTTTAATGGATATACTGGTGAAAAACCGGGCGGAGGTAATGCATATGCTTTTGACACAATATGATGAAGAAAAACACATGCGGGATACGTATAAGGAAGGTTATGAAGAGGGCGAACGCGCTGGGGAACAGATTGGATATAGCAAAGGCGAGCAGGCTGGTTATAGTAAAGGCGAGCAGGCTGGTTATAACAAAGGCAAACAAACCGGATACAACGAACTGCTGGATGAATTGATTGGAAAAAAGTTAGAGAGTGGTAAAAACGATAAAGAAATTTCAGAAGAACTGGGTGTGGATATCCGTGTCGTAGAAAAACGAATTAAACTTTTGAAATAGTAAACAACAACCTATCGAAGGGCATATCACCAAACACCGACTTGCTTCGTGATTCGACTTATTAAACTAAAGCGCGCCATCAAAAATGCCATGGACAGTTGCATCGAAAAAAATGTTTTAACAGATATACTGGTGAAAAACCGGGCGGAGGTAATGCATATGCTTTTAACAGAATATGACGAAGAAAAACACATGCGTGATACATATAAAGAGGGCTATGAGGAGGGCGAGGCCGCTGGTTACAGTAAAGGCGAGCAGGCTGGTTATAACAAAGGCAAACAAACCGGATACAACGAACTACTGGATGAATTGATTGGAAAAAAACTATCCCGTGGCAAAACCATCCCGGAAATCGCTGAGGAACTGGAAGTAGATGTCAGTATTGTAGAAGAACGGATACCATCTTCAGAACAAACCTAACATCTATTTCTTTCCATTCTTATTTCGTCCAACCGTTCCATAATTTCTGCAGGAAGCACTAGTTCGGTGCTACGGAATGCACACTGTAGCTGTTCTTCGCAGCTGAAAGATACAACCGGAATTGTTGGCAATTTTTGGTTCATTAAATAAGCCAGAGAAATCTCATCCGGCGCGTAGCCGCACTTCTCCAGTTCTTTCAAATAGGCAATGATCTCTTCATTGGCGTTCGTCTGATATGCTACAGCTCCGGCTTCCTTAGCGGCAACGCCACGAATTCTTTTTACAAGGTAGCCACGCGCAACAGCCATGTATGCCATTACATTCCAGTTTTGCTCCAAGTGATTTTCATAAGTTGCCTTGTCCATCATAACAAGCGAATCATCCCACAATTTTGCCTCATCACAAGTTGCCAGACTAAACATCAGTTGATTACAAACAAAACCTTTAAAGCCTTCTTTTTTCGCAACCGTTTGCGCCTCCAGAATGCGGTTTAAACGCCAGTTAGAGCAACCGTAATACCGAATATTTCCCTTTTTTACGTGTTCCTCAAGACAACCAAGCAATTCCTCAAGCGGAACTTGTGGATTGTCGCGATGAAGAAAATACAAATCAATCACGTCTGTTTGTAACGCCTGCAAACTGCCTTCCAAATCCTTTGTAATTTCGGAAGGATACACGCGGCTTTCGGACATCGTTTCAATAAGAGGATGAGCCCCTTTTGTGCTAATAATGACTTGATTCCGGTTCGCACGCTGGTGCATCCACTCACCGATGATTTTTTCGCTGATATTGCCGAGTCCGGGAATCCAACTGCCGTACACGCACGCCGTATCTATCAGATTTCCACCGCCAGAAACAAAGGCGTCCAACTGACTGAAAGCCTCTTCTTTTGTATATTTTGTTCCATAATCTGCTGTTCCCAGCGCAAACTTGGAAACCTCCAAATTTGTGCTTATTAGTGTGCGTTTTTCCATATTGGTATCTGTTCCTTTCCATCAACCTACAACTTGCAACAATATTTCTTAGTCATTTACGTTGGTAAAAAACAAATATAAATTATCTCCATTCCTCTCTACAGCAAGAGTTGATTTTTTACATACATAATAACAACTGTATTCTACGAAAAGAGATTCCTCGTTATTTAATACTTCTTTACTTTGTTTTTTGTATGCTTTTTCAAATGCTTCCTGCAATAAATCTATCAATTCTTCGGATGAATATTCACTAGAAGTCGCATCGGATGCTGAAAATACTATACTCACATCTGTTAATTTTCTTCCCTCATCCGTCTTTAACAATACCAGAGCATTTGCTCCTTCAATTCCCTGATAATCATATATCCGGTATGAATATGTGCCTATCGCATTCCCTTCTATATCGTCCGGTATACATTCCGTATCTTCCATGGCTGCCAAAAATTCTTTCTCTGTCATGCCCCATTCCAGGCCAAATGGGATTTCTTCTGCTTTTACTTTAAGTTTGTCTTTCCCGAGAAACCAATATACTGCCACGCCTGCGACAAGTAAAACTATAATAATTGGAACTATCATTTTTGATTTTTTCATTCGTCTATTTTCCTTTCTTCTTTCCCAGAAACAAGCTTCTTATCGGAAGCATACTAATCACGATATTTATTGTTGCTACCAGTATCCACAACAAAACGCCGCCTGCCAGACAGGACAATCCTTTCAAATTTTCAACAAGGGGCAAAAGCAACGGATGCAATAAATAAATTCCAATGCCGCAATACGACAACGTCTTCACAACTTTGATTACAATTGTCTGTGACGGCTCCCTATCAAAAATTGCCTTAAAGAGCAGTACGGTGCTTACGCTTAACAAAAATCCAAACACAGAAAAATCGGTAAAGATTGCCTGGCAATTTGACCCATTTTCTACTGCACTTTGAGAGCTGAGCACAAACGCTGCAACAAGCGACACTGCCCAGACAACACCAACCAATATCTTTTTTGCCTTTGTAAAAGTAACTTGGGAAAGGTAATATCCAAGCACAAAATAGAGCGGATATCCAACTAAAAAGTTCATGTTAACATCGTGAATAACTACACTCACTCTATCCAGTGCACCAAATCTGTCTACATACGGCAAAACAATCGTAAATACAAATGCCAAAACGAGAAAATATCGCATGAGCACTTTATTTTTTGCAATCAAATACAAGAACGGAGTAATCAAATATAAACCAACCAACGTGGCAATATACCAAGTGTGATACTCCCCGAAAAGAATATTTTTTGCAAATGCATTGATTACAGTACGGACTGTCGCAGTATCACTCACAAACAACCCATACACATCGTATGCACCATACAGAAGCATCCAACAGGCATAAATCTTCAAAATATCGAAAATACTTTTCGTAAATATTTCTTTAATGCTTCGTTCTCTCTGCAACATGCCCATCCCACTGCACATGATAAAAATCGGCACACCGGCTTTTGAAAGTATGAAAAGAAGATTGATTATTTTCCATGTAATATCAACTTCACCCAAAAGTCTTACCCATTCATAAGAAATGCTATGTTGCAGAACAATTAAAAACGCCGCAAATATTTTTAAACAATCCAACCAGAAAAAATGTCTTTTTTCCATAAAATTGAATCCCTTCTGCTTCAAGACAGTTCTACTTTACTCTATGCGGATGTCTTCCATACACTTTTCGAAAACGTCTGTGTATTCATCGCCGTAATATTCCAAAAATGCTACTGTATAAAATTGATCCGGCGCTTCTATGAGCAAAAACCAGCCATTGATATTTCCTCTATCCGCGGAAAATTTGAATTTAGCGGCATCGTTTCCATCCAGTTCATAGTATTCTTCATCCAGCACAACAAAATCATCAAAATCGTCTGAAAATGCACTATTCAACATGGTCTCTACCATATCTTCATTGATAAGCTCCAGCATACCGCTATCATTGCTTTCCGATGAAGAAACAGAAATAATTGCAATGTTGGATTCATTTTCTACTAACCATAAATCCTCTTCATATTCTTCAAATTCATCCGGAATATCCAGGATTAACTCGGACAAGTCCTCTTCTTTTTTATCTTCTGCCGAAACACTATACTCTACGACCCGGACGCTGTCCATACATGCGGTAAAATCCTCTGTTGCATCCGACCCGTTTGCACAAACAAATGTGAGCATATGAAGCTCGTCGTCAATTTGGACTAAGTATTGCCATTCTGAGAAATCCATCCCGGACGCCGAAAAAGCCAATCCATATTTCATAGCTTTGTAACCGTCTACGCTAAAATATTCTTCTTCTATGATTTCCACATCAAGGTCTTCCCCAAAAACGTCTAATTCCTTCATTGTTTCTTTCATTATGTCTGCTGACATAATATCAAAAGTGGAATCATCTTTATCCACGGAATAATCAAATACGACGCTACCGTATGTACCGTCTTTCACCCAATAATTTTCCTCTGTTTCTTGAAAATCTTCGGGAATATCGAATTCCAATTTTTTCTTTGTTTCTTCTGTTTCGTCAGCCTTTATGGAAACTTCCTTTTTGTCTTGTTTTGCTGCCTCCACATCTTTTTCCTGACTCTCCTCTACAGACGATTCTTCCGCTATTTCTTCGGACTCTTCCTCGTCATAGGATTCCACAACTTCTGTGCTTTCTTCTTCCTTTTCTTTGCCACACCCTACAGCAGTAAACACCATTGTTGCTGCAAGTAGCATCATAAGTAACTTTTTCTTCATAGTTAACCTCCCTCATGTAATGATGTCTCTCAATTATAAAATATAATAGCCTGTTTTGCAATTTTATTGTCGAAAACAAAAAAGACAGACTGCCTAAACAATCTGTCTTAATACATATTTTTTTATTTTACTCAAATCGAACGCTGTCGATACAAGCTTCAAATGCTTCTACATAACCTTCATTGTCTACATCTGCCAATGATAAAACATAAGTTGTATCGGAAGTTTCTACAATACACTGCCACTGAATGAATGTAATACCATCCACTTCGTAAGTCATGCTATATCTAAAAGCACTGCAACCATCAATTTCGTATTTCTCTTCGCTTAACAGCTCAATATCTAATTGCATGCCAAGCTGATTTGACAGTTCCACTTCTAACGCATCAACCAACATTTCCCCGTTGTAAGCATCGATTACACCTGTACCTGCTGAACTACGGAAATTCACATTAGAAGCTTCTCCTTCTACTCCACTCACCCATGCATTTTCCATACCTTCTACCGGGATAAAACCCTCCGGAATATCAAAAGTAATTTCACCTGCCGGTGCTTGTTGAGTTTCTTCCTGTGTCGCTTCTTGTGTTGTTTCTTCCACAGACTCTGTTTCTGTCTCAACAACTGCTTCTGTTTTCTCTTCGGTTGACTCTTCTACTGTTGTCTCTTCTTCTTTTTCTTTAGAGCAAGCAACACAAGTAAAAGTCATTGCCACTGCCAACAACATCATAAGTAATTTCTTTTTCATATTTCCTCCCTTTGTAACAAACCGCTATAAAATATAGTCTTTACCCGATTTGTTTTCTATAAATAATTTCTTCTTCTGTCCTTTCTAACACATGATAGTTATTTTTGTCAAGTGCCTTCTGGGACGCAATGTTATGCGGTTTTACTTCTGCCAATAAATATTTTAACGAAAGACCTTTTACTTCCTCTTCCACAACCGCCAAAATTCTTTGAACTGTATGGTTGCCACGGCAGTCTTTATCCACTGTAACATGCATAAGTCCGGTGGCCGTTTCCGGATCTATCTCAATCCGAAACGTACCAACATCCGCACCGTTTTCGCACATAATATAAAACAGACAATTCTCATCTTTTAATTTCTTTTCAAACCAGGCAATATGGGATTCCCACGGCACCGGTTCCGAAGAAAACGAGTTTTTTCTCGTAAGCGCTTCATTTTTCCACTCAAAAAGCATTTTTGCATCTTCTTGTGTCGCTTTTCTCAATGACAGTTGTTCCATCGTTCATTTCTCCCAATGTAATGATTATTCCATAATGATTTTTTGAATAAGCTCTTCCAACTCCGCTTTAGTTCTGCTGCCTACTACAGTCTCTACTGCTTGTCCCTTTTTAAAGAAAACAAATGTAGGAATGGACATAACACGGTACTGCTGTGCAATTTCAACACTGTCATCAATATTTAATTTGCCGATTTTCATTTTGCCGTCGTAGGACTGTGCAAGCTCACTTACAATCGGTCCCATCATTTTGCACGGTCCGCACCAGTCTGCATAAAAATCAACCAAAACCGGCATATCACTGTCCAATACTTCTACTGCGAAATTTGCTGTTGTAAATTTGTACTCCATATTTGTTACCTCTCTTTCTTTGTCCCAAGTTATTTACGTTTTATAAAAATCTGCTACAGTTTCATTCTCCCAATTAGCGGGCAATAATATACTTGTAAATAGGATTTCCCATAGCAGAAAATTTTTCTTCGTACTCTGTCATAATATTGCCTTCTACCATTTTTGCATCGTTGTGAAGGTCAAATGTTACTTCCAAAGATTTCCAACCTGCCGGTTCCAGCTCCTCAAGCGCAAACTCAAAAAGTCCTTTGTTGTCTGTCTTAAATTCCAGTGTACCTTCCGGCTTTAATATTTGGTCAAAACGCTCCAAAAACTGTCTCGACGGCAGCCTGCGTTTTGCATGGCGGTCTTTTGGCCATGGATCAGAAAAGTTAAGATAGATACGGTCAATCTCATCTTTTTCAAAAATATCTGTTATATTTTTTGCATCTTCGCATAAAAAGTACAAATTCGGCAACTCTTCCAGTTCCATTTTTTGTACGGCGCGAAGCAAAACGGTGGAATATTTTTCCATACCAAGATAGTTGATATCCGGATTTCTCTTTGCCATACCATGTATAAACTGGCCTTTTCCCATTCCTACTTCAATATGTATCGGATTGTTATTTCCAAAAAATTTTTTCCAATTTCCTTTTCTGTGTGCCGGCTCTTGCACAACAAATTTGCTTTCCGCAATTCTCTCCTCCGAGCCGGTTACATTTCTGAGTCGCATATAGATAAATTCCTTTCCTGTTGCATATGACAATCTTACAATAAAAATAAGTAAATGTCTTTGGTTTTTTTTTAAAATAGTGTATCATAATGAATAGTAGTTTAAAACATTTTTTGTATGAATTTTAAGCATTCTTTTTGGAGATTTGATATATGAAACGTCGATTTTTAAAATATTTCTTTTCAATTGCATGCAGTGCATCGATTGTTTTGGGCGCTTTCTTTTCGGCATCCGTTCCGGTTAAAGGCGCACAACTTTCTGAAATAGAAGCTCAGGTAGAAGCAAGACGGGCCTTACCGATACAGTCCAATGAAATCAAAAACTGGCCGGAAGGACCGGTTATCAGCGCAGAAGCCGCTATTTTAATGGAGGCAAATACAGGTACGGTTTTGTATGCCAAAAATATACATGACAAAATGTACCCGGCCAGCACTACAAAAATTTTGACTTGCCTCATCGCCGCAGAACGTACAAACTTAAGCGATATTGTTACGATGTCTGACGAAGCGGTTTTTAGTGTGCCATGGGACGGTTCCAAAATTTTTCTTGATGTAGGCGAACAGCTTACGGTAGACCAGGCGCTTCAGGCAACCCTCATCGCTTCTGCAAACGATGCTGCAAACGGACTGGCAGAGCTGGTTGGCGGAAGTCTGGATGACTTTGCAAAAATTATGAATGAACGGGCAAAGGAACTGGGATGTACCAATTCTAATTTTGTCAATTCCAACGGCTTGTACGATGACAATCACTATACAACTGCCTATGATTTGGCATTGATTGCGCGCGCTTTTTTTGATAATGAGTTGCTCAGCAAATATTCCCGCACAACAAAACTTCACTTAAAACCATCCGCTTATCAACCGGATGAAATTATTGAATTCAGCAAAAACAAACTTTACGAAGGCGGCGAATATTATTACGAATACCTTGTGGGAAGTAAAACCGGATACACAGATATTGCAAGGCAGACCCTTGTCTCCTGCGCTGAAAAAAACGGCATGAAACTGATTTGCGTTGTGTTTAAAGAAGAGACTCCTACCCAATTCGAGGACACAGTTACGCTATTCGACTACGGATTTGGCAACTTCCAGACTGTCAATATTTCCGAAAATGATTCACAATACCGCATTGATAACGCAAATTTTTTCGATACAAACACAGCTGTTTTTGGCAGTTCAAACCCAATTATGACGTTGAATGAAAGCGACTACATTGTCATTCCAAATGCAGCAGATTTGAGCGATACACAATCCACTATTTCCTATGATGTGAACGAAAGCAATCAAATTGCTTCCATCGATTACACATACAACGGTGTTTCTGTAGGAAGTGTTTCCGTAGAACTCTCCAATGTTCCTACATCCACTTCCCTGTTTTCGGAAAACAGAGTTGCATTGCATGCATCCGAATCTGAAAATTCATTTATTTTTATTAATGTAAAATACGTCATTTTCAGTATTGTGGGCATTGCACTCATAGCAATCGTGATTTTCATACTACACGATTATATTAGTAATTACAGCTTTTCCAAGAAAAAAAGAAGACGCTTCTTTACAAAAAAGAAGCGCTACGGAAAATATAAGGATATTGATTTTTAAGGTTTTGTCATATAAAAATTTAAAATAATTCGAACATTGTTGTTTCTTGAGGCTATTTACTTCGCTTGTTTTCCTGCTTTTGCTTGCGTTTTAGTTTGCGGATTTCCTTCGTCTGGTCCTTCTTTTCTTTGATGGAATCCGCTTCCTCTTTGCCAATGTATTTCATCGTTTTTACAACAAAAATTTTGTCGTTTTCAGATTTGCGGATACGCACTTTAAATTTCATAAAGCCATGCTTGTCACAGTTTGCCACACAAAAATAGTTTCTGCTATTTGGCGTAAACCATTTCACTTTTTTTCTTAAGTTTTTGTGACACAAATAGCACTTGGAGCTCATTACTTCACGGTCCATCAACGCACTGTTTTTGTCCTCAAACTCTCTGGAAATATACTTGGCATAGCTGTCGAAAACCGCAAATATTTCTTTCTTTTTGTTTGATGGCAGGACAAATGTATCATACGAGAAGCGTGTAAGTACCTTTTCGTCCGTAATCGCCTGAAAAACCTTCGCCGTATAATAGGCGTCACTAAATGCCCGATGGAACGGAATGTCTTTCTCAATATTCAAAAAATCTACCGCATATTCCAGACTGCGTCTCGATTTTGCATCTTCAAAAGCAATGCTGAACAGCTTCTGTACATCGTAAAAGGCAATCGGCCGGTCGTTTAACGGCTCCATCCCGAAATATTTCATGTTACGTTGAAATTCCAGCAAATCTAGCGGCCCCCATGTACAAAAAACATAATCCTGTCCACACCAGCTCAAAAAATCCGATGCCGCATCCACAAAAGACTTGCCCTTTTCCAGCTCCTCCATGTGGATATGAATGAGCTTTTCGGTAATCTTGTGTAGCTCATGATAAACCGTCGGCTTAATCAGCTGCTGAAACTCGTCCACTTTTTGCTTTTCACTATTCAATTTGACTGCACCAATTTCAATCACTTCAAAGATGAGACTTTCCGCGTCCCTCTCTTTTCTGTTATTGCTTTGATTCCACTCCAAATCAAATACAATGTAATTCATCTGTTTCATTACTCCTTCATTTAATCCGACAATTCTTCTAATATATAACGTAATGCTTCATCTTCTGTATTAAAAAGACGGTTTGTTGTTTTACAACCACGTTCAGAATAGTAAACATTCCACTGTCCGTTATATTGTACAAGACAAAGACGCTCATCATCCCTGCCTTTACCATCAATATTATAAAGAAAATCCGGAATTCCTCTTTCTTTTGCTGTTTTTTTGAATTCTTTAATATTCATAATACCTTCCTCTAATCCATAAATTAATTCTATCCCCATTTCCCACAAAACACAACTTTATTTCGCGGGAGAATGCAAACAAGCACGATATTTTTATAATATCACCGTCCAATTCCCCATGAAAAAAGGTACTTTGTATCACTTTCCGGAGTGATGCAAAATACCTTATTCTCACGTTCTTATATTTAATCCCTTTTACACAAGTTGTTTATGAGTTGTGTTTCATATCCAACACGGTAATTCTATTATTCTTTCTTATTTTTGCACATGAAGTTTTTGGAAAAAAACGCCGTTTTCCGTTAAGGAGCCGTTAATATTCCTAGTTTTCCGATAGGTTTTCCAAAAACTTTATTTTCAAATGGAAAAAAATGTATTACATTATAATCATCAAAAAGAAATTCTTTAGGAAAGACGAGGACAATTATGAAAAAGAGAGCCTACAAAAAAACCACCGACTACACTGTGAAATGTGCCATCGGCGGTTTGGTGTTAAATGAATTTTAATACCACTGAATATCTTTATTCTCTGCTTCGCAATATTGTTTAATCGCGTTGCAAAAATACTCATTTTTCATTATATCACTCACGTAGAAAGCTTGTTTCAGGTATTCCTCGCAAGCTTTTTTGTTGCCCTTTTTGTCATAACAAACTGCTAAGTTTGCAAGAAGATGCGGCAAAAGGCTACCTCGTCCGCACCACAATACCTGTTCAATGCCTTTTTCGGCGATTTCAATGCTCTCGTCAAGCTCATTTTCCTCTTCCAACGTCAGTGCCAGATTTGTAATAACAAGACTCAAACCGGTGTAATGTCCTTTATCGGAAACTTTACTGTTTTTGTAGCCCTTTAACGCATTTTTGTAAAGGGTAATCGCTTTTTGGCGCTCGTTTTTCTCCCGATACAACACTGCCATATAATTAGCAATCTTTGCCTCTTCCTGGGTAAGTACCACATCTTTTTTGAACATACCGTCTTTGTAAGGAAGGGTAAGATTCAATATCTCTTTAATCTGACACAACGTTTCATCGATATCTGCATTTTCGCGCTCGCGTTTTAACAGTGTTTTGTTAAACAGTATGTATTGCTTATTAACCGGCACTTCCATGTCGATAAGAGGCTCCATTTTCGCAAGAATCTCTGCTGCTTCGTCGTATTTTTTTTGCTGGATTAATCGGTTGCATTCTCTCCGAAGCTCATGTATTTCAAATCGCTCCGCAGAAAGAAAGCTGTTGTAAAAATCTTTTTGCATGCCAAGCTTATCCATAATTTTGTCATAATGCTTAATGCTCGGCGCACGTTTCCCACTCTCGATAGCTGAAAGATTTTCCGGCGTACATATGTCTTCGCTCAATTTTTCCTGTGTCATGCCTTTCACAACACGTCCACGCTGGATTAGCTCATTTACAAGCAAAATCTCGCATTGTCTGTTCTCTGCCAAAAAAGTGGAAATGCCTTCTAAATATTGGATACCATATTTTTTGTAAAGACTTTCCAGTGTATTTTTCCATTTTTTAAATTTTTCATATTTTTCAGTATCACCAAGCTTCTCATACACATCTGTTAAAGCTACCAAAATATGGCGTATATTTAATACAATTCCGTTTCTGCCAAGAAGACTGAGTGCCGATTCATAAAGCTGTGCCGCTTCCTCGTATTGCCCTCTATCTTGCAAAATGTGCGCTTCCGCACGGATGATACTAACGTAAATTTTTGCAAATTCTTCCTCATCGGTATAGTGTGTTTTGACGTAAGCGTTCAACTTTTTCAGTATTTCCCATACTTTTTCATCCTTATCCTGTCCTCTGTAATGACTGATTCGCATGAGAATAAGCTGAATTTCACATTTGCAGAGAAGCGAATGCTCCAGCGCATACATTGCGCCATCGGGCATGGAAATACGGATTGCCTCCTCAATATACTGCTCACTTGCTTCGATATCGTTATCCGCCAGCTCACTAATTGCCGCTTTTATTTTTAAAATATACTGTTTGTGAAGCTTTTCCTGGGCTTCCTTCTTGCCGGCATACTGCTCCAAAAGAAGCTTTGCTTTGTCGTATTCCTTGCCCACCACATATCTTTGCACCTGCTCCCTGTACATGTACAATTCATAATCGTTTGCAGAAATGATCGACTCCAGCTTGTCCGGACTTTTTCCAAGTCTTTGCAACAACGCATCCAACAAAAGCTTGTCCGGAATGCGGTCACAAGCCTCAATGCGCGACAAAGCAGCAACAGAACATAATCCTCTTGCCAGCTTTTCCTGCGATATATGATTACAAGTCCTCAAAGTGTAAATAATCTTCCCTACGTTTTTATCTCTCACGCATACTCTCCGATGATTGTTTATAGTTTTAGGTGTCAAAAGGTAGTCTTTCTTTTTTTGCTCGATAATAGTACAAAGCACATTTTAGAGATATGCCTGTAGTATGTGATTTAATAGTGCTTAGTATTTTTTTAGATATCAGCAATCTGCAAACACGATGTTTGCAGAAATCGCATTGAGCCAGGATGGCGAATATGCGATGGTTGCGTAATCTTTCTACAAATTAGCAAAAAATACTTAGCACTATTTATCTCATACTACGGCATGAAATAAAATGTGCTTTGTGCCATTATCGATGCTAAAAAGAAAGACTACCTTTGACACCTAAACTATTACAAATACTGCAATTGTGAGCCGTTTGCTTTTAACCAGCTTTCCCCCTCTTTATAATCCGGCATAATTTTTGCCACACTTTCCCAAAACTCCTTCGAGTGATTCATGTGCAACAAATGGCAGAGCTCATGCACAACAAGATAGTCCATAATTTCGTCGGGCGCCATAACAATTTTCCAGTTAAAATTTAAATTGCCTTTGCTGCTACAGCTTCCCCATCTTGTTTTCTGCTCTTTGATGCGGATATCGCCCACTGATTTCCCTATGTACTTCCTATAAAAATGCACTTTGTCCGTAAGAATTTCTCTGGCCACTTCCCGATACCACTTTTCAATGGCATCTTTGATCAGCTGTCTGTCCATTGTACCGGTTACAACAAGCAATGTGTCTGCCTGCTTTTTTACCATAATATGTTTTCTGTCAGGATTGACAATCAGATTCAGGGTAAGCGTTTTGCCCCTGTATGCGAAAGCTTCTCCCGGCTCAAATTTGTGTCTCATTTTTCACCTGTTTTGGTAACTTCCTGTAAATACAATATAACTTCCGTCAAATCTTCTTTGCAAGCTACTGTCATCGACAAAATTTCCTCTGTCGGAGCAAGCAAATCGGGCACCATAATCGGCTGCATACCGGCTGCGTATGCAGAACGGATTCCGTTGGGCGAATCCTCAATCGCAAATGTCTCCTCCGGTACGACACCAAGCTCTTTACACGCCAAAATATAAATATCCGGATTGGGCTTGCTGTGCTTTATCATGTCACCGCCTACAATAATATCAAAATAATCCGTAAGTCCGGTCTGTTCCAAGTTTTCCATGACACGGAATCGTCTTGACGAGGAAGCAAGCCCAATTTTGAAACCGTTCTGCCTCAAATAATCAAGAATTTCCGGCACGCCTTTTTTAATCGGAACGCCTTCTTCTTTCATTCTGTTAATATTCCTCTCGGCGCATGTATCCAAAAACTCCAACGCATCAAAATCTTCGCCGTAGGATTCTTTCAAGCAAATAATCGTATCCTGTCTGTTGGACCCGGTTGTGGCAGTAAGCACATCCAAAACACCGTCCAGCCCTCGTTCTATTCCTATACGCTCCCAAGTTTCTCTGCAAATCTTTTCGGTATCAAACAAAACGCCGTCCATATCAAAAATAACTGCTTTTTGCATGCTTTCGTCAGCCTCCTACATGTAGGTAAAAGGGATTTTCTTTCTTAATAAATTATACTATAACAATGGATTTCACTTTTGTGAACTACTTTTTTAACGCGATAATTAAATTTTTGTGTCGAAAGACACAGATTTTCTATTTATGTAAACCGGCTGTTGTGATTTAATTACAAAGATGTTTCATATTTTTCTTTCTTTGTATGACTCAAAACAAACGGTATTAAAAGAAGTATTCCAACATAATAGGGAACTTCCATTAAAAAATACAAAACATATTGTTCTATATAATCAAAGAAAAGTTCCACATCCGTCCCATACTTCATATGAAATGTTATTCGGTTAACCAGTGCCACAACAGCAAAAATAAGTCTGGCTGCTATAACTGTTTGAACAAATTTTTTCTCTTTTATTGCTTTAAAATATGTTAATAAAACCACTATGTATGTAGTTATTGAAATAGCCAAACCAATTTTGCCAATAGTATAAGCAAAATAACCTGCTTTTTCATAATCTAAAGCTTTTAATATGTAGCCTACAAAATCTATTCCGATTGCAACCGGAAACAAAAATTGTAGTTTGTCCGTTTCGAAAAATGCAGATGCATACAAAAGAATCAATACAGCCGGAACAAGTGGCATTATATATTTGGCAAAAAAGATATAGTTATTAAACCATTTGTAATAAAGAATGATAAATATGATACTAAAAATAATACTTACAAGCATCAAAATTCCTGTCAATAATGTTCCATTATCTTTCATTTTCTTTTGTAAATTCATTGTTTTCCTCCCCACCGGAATTTTTATATATTTTTCCTATTTTACCACACTACTTGACACTTTTACTATATCACTTCTTGCAAACAATTGCCCTCCTTTTTACCGCACCTCAAACTCCTCCACAAAATGCACCACATTAAAGAGCACAAAAATCTCATCCGGCGCATACTGCTGCAGCAATTGCTCCAGACTCCCTTTATAATAACGAAAATCCACCACGTATATTGTCTCATAATGTGCCGCCAAAAAAGGCACAAAGCAGTTGGCGTAGGAATCTTTGATAAGAAGCAGACTTTTGCCGTTTTGCACTTGCGTATCAATTTGGATAAAAGCATGGTTTCCGCCAAAAAAGACGCTGTACTTGTCCTTTTTGGTCAAATAGCCGGTCTCATAAAAACTTTCCTTTTTTTCCGGCAAAAAATCATAATACACTTCCGGCGCCTGCTGCCCCTTCGGTACAAAAAGCTCCATTGTATCAGGAGTAACCGGCAAATTTGTCTTTGCATGAAGCGTTCCCAAAAATGCCTCCGAAACCGTCTCCGTCTCGTATTCCCGAGGCACTTCGCCTACTGCTTGTGCCCACGCCACATACCCATAATATGCCCCAAGCGTCGTCCAGTGGTGGTCCGTGCGATAATAAATGTACTCCTCTTTTTTCTCCCGCAAAGTCTGTAACGGCGAGAGGAAAGTAACCTGCTTTTCACCCGCACTCTCCGTCTCCGGTGCAGACGGCAAACTCCCGGGTTTCACAGATATAATGCCCATGGGCGCAACTGTATTTTCCACTTCCTGCAAAAATGCCTCCTGGTCAAAATAGGGCGCAAACTCCGGCAATTTTTCCCGATATATGGCATCTGCCGTGGGCACAAGCATAACCGTAACCGGGTAGCGGTCAGAGTAAGTTTCCACAAGCAGCTTCAATTTTTGCACTTGCACTCCAACTTTTTGCTGCATCGTTTCCACATTGCGCTTTTCCAGAAGCATAACATCGCCTGCCGGAAAAACACTTTCCGAAACCGGATAAACACCATTGATTTCCTTTTTTCCAAAAAGCAAATCCGCATAGCTTTTGATCAAAATCCACTCATCCCGCCATACAAATTGATCCGTCACATACTCTTCAAATTCCTTTGTGTAATCCCCTTTCAAAAGAGCCGTCAAGCCAAACTCCGGCTTTTGTGCAAGCATGCGGTTTTCTGTTTCCGAATACAGCTTGTCCTCTTTTAACAAATTCAAAACCGAAAGAAGCAAAAAGCCGCCTACAAAAATTACAACAATTGCTACATTTTTTTTCAAACCGATTCCCTTTCCTAATGAAAATCCCCACTGCAGACGCAGACTCGCCTTGCGCCAATCCGCGTCGCCTAAAACCGAAAATACAAAAACGGATTATACGAAGCATCCACAATATACGCCACCGACACGACAAACAACAAAACCAAAAACACCGGATGCCATTTTTTCTTGTGCGGTATTGCAAACACTGCACCAAGCAGCAGCAAAACCCAGTAGTTGCTAAGCTGATACAAGTCGCCGGTGCTTGCAACGACTAAGCCATCTGCTCCAAACCCAAACATGGCACGGATATAGTCAAATGCACTTGCAAAAGAATCTGTGGCAAAGAAAACCCAGCTGATGAGCACAACGAGCCACGTATAAACCAGTCCAAACACTTTTGGCAAACGCTTTAATAATCGCAAAAATCCGCTTTTTTCTATAACAAGAAAGAGGGCAAACCAAAGCCCCCACGCCACAAAATTAAAACCGGCGCCGTGCCAGATTCCGGTTAACAGCCACACAATCAAAATATTGACAAGCTGCCGCCCAAGCCCTTTTCGATTACCGCCAAGCGGAATATATACGTATTCCCGAAACCAGCTGCTCAATGAAATATGCCAGCGACGCCAAAAATCCGTCACACTGGTGGCAATATACGGGTAATTGAAATTTTCCGGAAAGTGAAATCCCAGCATTGCCCCAATCCCGATTGCCATATCCGAGTAGCCGGAAAAATCAAAATATATCTGAAGCGCGAAAGCCACTGCTCCAAGCCACGCAAGCAGCACCGTGCGCTCCGAAGCGACAGTGCCGTACGCATATTCCCAAAGCATCCCGATATTGTTGGCAAGAATGACCTTTTTGGCAAGTCCGACGACAAACCGGTAAATCCCGTAACCAACCTGCTCCATGTGCGCACTTCGTGCGCCCAAATCCGCCTCCACGTCCTTGTATTTTACAATGGGACCTGCCACAAGTTGCGGAAACAGCGTCACAAATACGCTAAAATCAAGCAGATTTTTTTGCACCTTTACTTCCCGCCGGTACACATCAATGGTGTACGACATCGTCTGAAACGTATAAAAAGAGATGCCGATAGGAAGCGGCAAAAGCCCGGTATACTTAAACAAAAAAAGCATTCCCAGATTGATGACTATCGAAGAAATCAGCGCAATTTTTGCCTTCTTTTCATCCTCATGTCGCAAATATTTATCAACCAAAATGCCGTGCACATAATCCGAAAAAATGGAAAACACCATCACCGTCAAAAAAAGCGGCTCTCCCCAGCCATAAAAAACAAGACTTGCAAGAAGGAGAACCACATTTTTTGCGCGCCCCGGCACAAAAAAATACACAAGGAAAAAGACCGGTAAAAACAAAAACAGAAATACTAATCCGGAAAAAACCATTTCACACCTATCTTACATTCCTCTTATTTCAAAAGTGCCTTTTCAATCGCATCCAATGCACGCTCGTTTTCTTCCAGACACTGTTCTACAACAGCCTCATCACCTACATCGCTGGCTGCCATCGTATCGGCACCAAGCTGCACAAAACACACATAATTGTCAAAAGTCTCGATACGGGAAGCCTGGATTTTTCCAAGGTTTTGCGGGTATTGAAGAGATTCGTTGAGACTTTTGTCGCGATACGCTTCCAACGCCTGCTCCACATTTTCAATTTGATCCGCTTTTGCTTTTACAATAATCATGGTATCTACGTTGACGCTAATCATCGGACATTCCGCAAAATAGTTGTCATACATATCCGGCGTAATACCATAAAGAGCTTCCAGACTTTCCGCATCAATGGGCATATTCGGCCAGTAATTTTCACCGAGTACATCCACAACTGCCGTTTTCAAATCTTCCATCACAATATTTTGGTTGTAACCGCTCTCTTCGCTACTTACACTTTCTCCGGTGTTTCCAAGCTGGCTGTCCTGCTCATCCTTATTTCGGCCGCAGCCTGCTAACAAAAGAACTACTACTACCATGACATACATCAATTTGTTTTTCATATTTGCATCCTTCCTTACTTTGAAATAATAACAATACTTGTATTTTGTCCCATTTCATTGCCAAATATACTTTTTTGGGATATACTGTTAGCGTATTTTTGTATTAGATATGGAGATTTTATGAGTATTTTAAATGTAGAAAATCTGACTCACGGATTTGGTGACAGAGCAATTTTTAATAACGTTTCTTTTCGTCTTTTGAAAGGCGAGCACATCGGACTTATCGGTGCCAACGGCGAAGGAAAGTCCACTTTTATGAATATTATTACCGGAAAACTGCAGCCCGACGAAGGCAAAATCGAGTGGGCAAAAAACATCCGCGTCGGTTATTTGGACCAGCATACGGTTTTGCAAAAGGGCATGACGGTGCGCGATGTACTGGCTTCTGCGTTTGACTTTTTGTTTGAGTTGGAAGCACAAATGAACGATATTTGCGACAAAATGGGCGAAGCGGACGAAGAACAGTTAAATATTTACATGGAAGAACTTGGCACCATCCAGGACCTTCTCACGATGCATGATTTTTATATGATTGACTCAAAAGTGGAGGAAGTGGGCCGTGCTCTCGGCCTTACGGAAATCGGTTTGGACAAAGATGTTACCGATTTGAGCGGTGGCCAGCGTACGAAAGTGTTGTTGGGCAAGCTTCTTTTGGAAAAGCCGGACATTTTGCTTTTGGACGAGCCTACAAACTACTTGGATGTGGAGCACATCGAATGGCTGAAACGCTATTTGAACGATTACGAAAATGCATTTATTTTGATTTCCCACGATATTCCGTTTTTGAACAGCGTTATCAACTTGATTTATCATATGGACAATCAGGAATTGAACCGTTACGTAGGCGACTACGACAAGTTCATGGAAGTGTACGAGATGAAAAAAGCGCAGCTTGAGGCAGCTTACAACAAACAGCAGAAAGAAATCGCCGACTTGAAAGATTTCGTTGCCCGAAACAAAGCCCGCGTTGCCACACGAAACATGGCTATGTCCAGACAAAAGAAACTGGACAAAATGGATATTATTGAGCTTGCCGGTGAAAAACCGAAGCCGGAATTTCATTTCAAAGAGGCAAGAACACCGAGCCGTTACATATTTAAAACGACGGATTTGGTTATCGGCTACGACGAGCCCCTCTCCAAACCGCTCAATCTGGAAATGGAACGTGGGCAGGTCGTTGTACTTACCGGCTCCAACGGTATCGGTAAAACAACACTGTTAAAAAGTATTTTAGGACTGATTAAGCCGCTTTCCGGCGAAGTGGAGCAGGGCGATTATTTGCACATCGGCTACTTCGAACAAGAAATGAGCCAGACAGTGGAGACGACGTGTATCGAAGAAATTTGGCAGGAATTTCCTTCTTTTACCCAGTACGAAGTGCGCTCCGCCCTTGCAAAATGCGGACTTACTACAAAACATATCGAAAGTAAAGTCAAAGTGTTAAGCGGTGGCGAGCAGGCAAAAGTACGTCTTTGTAAGCTGATTAACCGAGAGACAAACATCCTTCTTTTGGACGAGCCCACAAACCACTTGGACGTGGACGCAAAAGAAGAATTAAAACGCGCTTTAAAAGCATACAAAGGCAGTATTCTTATGGTATGCCACGAACCCGAGTTTTATGAAGGGCTGGCAACCGACGTGTGGGATTGCACGAAATGGACTACAAGACTTTGGTAAAGGAGATTATTTATGACTGAAACGACAAATACTACAATAACGAAAAATAGGGGATTAAGCGGCAGCACTTTAAAAATCATTGCAATGGTATGCATGTTGATTGACCACATTGCCGCAGTTGTATTACTCCGTGTTCTTATCGAAAACGGCTACCTTTCTGCTATCAGAAATGAATCTTTAGAAGCTATTTTTATGGAACAGTTTGGATTGCTTTATACGATGTACACGTTGATGCGCCTTATCGGCCGCCTCGGCTTTCCGATTTTCTGTTTCCTGCTGATTGAAGGATTTCTCCATACAAAAAATGTGTGGAAATATGCCACAAGATTATTCCTTTTTGCATTGGTATCCGAAGTACCGTTTGATTTAGCCTTCAGAGGCACTGTATCTACACTGGATTATCAAAATGTATTCTTCACGTTGCTTTTGGGACTTCTCTGCATCGTATGCATCAAAAAGGCGGAAGACAAATTTACACAAAACAAAGTTGTTGAACTGATTTGTGATGCGGCTATTATTTTACTGTTTGCTGTTGCAGCTTATTTGTTAAAAACCGATTATGACATGTGGGGAATTCTCACCATCGCCGTAATGTATATGTTCCGCAGAAACCGCATCGCACAGATGGCTGGCGGTTCCTGTGTACTATTCTTTGCCGACATGACAGAGCTTGCTTCTTTTGCCACGATTCCGTTTATTTATCTTTACAACGGCAAGCGCGGCCTCAATTTAAAATACGTATTTTACGCATTTTACCCGATACATTTGCTGATTTTGTATTTGATTACATATTTAATGGGAAATGCCGATTTGTTCCAGATGGTACGTTGGGGATAATGAAACGCCGACGCGCTTTATAAATTATCTTATTGAATAAAAAAGCACTGCAACCTCACTAACGTGACTTTGCAGTGCTTTATTTTTGACCTTTTTAGCCCACTATATAATCTTTCTCAACGATAATTTCAAATTCCTGTTCGCCCATGAAGCCCGGCGCTACATCGTACTCATCAAAGACAATGACTACGTTGCCGTTTGCGTTGATGTAGAAGTTTGTGTACTCGTCCACTGTTGTAAAACCACTGAAGCCTTCGGATGCGCCGTTATCGGTTACACCCCAGTAAACATAGTTTGGATTTTCTTTTACGCGCTGCTGCATCTGACGTACAATCTGTATGTTTGCTACATTGACATAGTTGTCACCGAGCATTTCCTGCAACGTTACGTATTTTCCGTTCAACAAATCTAAGTTGTAAAACGTTCTTTCGTTATATGTGGAAGACCATTCCTGGTTTGCCGTAATGACAAAAGAAACGATTGCACCACGGTTAAATTTCACTTCGTAGTCTACTTGAATATCAAACTGACGGTCATTCCATTCTTTCTCTGTACCGCCTGCCGCAAAAAAGGCTTTTTTGTACTCTTCATACAATGCTTTTTGACCGGAAACATATGTCTGTACATATTTCTCAATCTTTTTATTTATGTCTGCCGTAAAGTTTGCAGCTGCCGCATTTTCAAACATATCGTTGCTGGAAACTGTCATCGGATACGGAGACGGATAAAGTGTATCAAGCACATATGACCTGTCCGGTGTAATCGCAACAATATCATTACCGGATATTGTCACTTTCATTTCTTCTTTGCTGTCATTACCGGATACGGTATTTCCGGAAACAGTATCTATGATTTCTTTGTCTGTTTCTAACGGATATTCATTGCCGGATATAGTCGGCGGAAGCATTTCCTGAATAATCTGGTTTTCCGAATCTTCTTCCGATTCTTGAATCAGCGTCTCTTTTTCTACCGTGTAATTTCTTATCGTAAAAACTTTTGCTACAGAGCCAAGAATCGGTACTTCGCTCATTTCTTTTGCAAAAGTTTCACTGCTGTTTAAGCCCACAATCATGCTCAATATGATGACTGCTGCCGCACCGCCCATATATTTCATAAATTCGGAAATCGTACTGTGGGATGCTTTGTATTGCTTATCAATAGACTCTTTGTCTTTGGATTCGATTGTCTTTTTTACTACATTTTCGAGTTCCGGCGGAATTTCAATACTGTCATATATTTCTTTGGCATTATCTTGTAACAGCTTCTTCTCTTGATCGTCCATCAAAATATTCCTCCTTCAATCCTTCTTTTAATTTCGCAAGTGCCGCATACAATCTGGATTTGACCGTATTCAGATTGACTCCCGTCACTTGGGAAACTTCTTTTAACGTAAGCTGTTCAAAGAAATGTAAAACAACAACGGTCTGCATTTCTTCGGACAATTTGTTTATTTCTTCATAAACGGCTAAACCCGGCTCAAACTTCGGCTCATAATATACTTCTTCCTTCAGTTCGGTCGGCTCACATGCAATTTCTCTGCCATTCTTTTTGATATAGGTAAGGCTTTCATTCACAAGAATACGGTAAAACCATGTTTTAACCGCATCCGGATTACGCAAACCGTGATAGTGCTCAAGCGCCTTACAAATCGCATTTTGAACAATATCAAGTGCAGAATCTTTGTTGTAAACGTAACAATACGCTATTCGATAGAATTTTTGCTGATTTTCTACAATATAATCAACAATCTTGTCATATGTGTCCTTTGCCACAGATGCCCCTCCTAACCTTCTATAGAGTAGATTGTTGAAAGCAAAAAAAAGTTTAATCTACTCGCAAAATTTTATGTTTCGTTCAATATAAAATTATCAATTACTGTTACAATACCGTCTTCGTCGTTGGATTTTGTAATGTAGTCTGCCACTTCTTTTACTTTTTCCTGGGCATTTGCCATCGCTACACCCACGCCCGCATACTCAATCATCGTCATATCATTGAAACCGTCACCGCAGCAAATCGCATTTTCTCTTTTCAAACCGACTGTGCACAACATGCGGTCAAGAGAGGACGCTTTGTCCACACCTTTTGGCATAATTTCAATGAAAAACGGCTCACTGCGGTATACACTCGCCTGATCACCTACAAGCTCCTGCAATTCCACTTCCAGTATTGCCGCGCGCTCCGGCGGTGCAGTCATAAGGCACTTATTCACATCGAAATCCACAAAATCAACGAAGTTATCCACTTTTTGAATCGGCATACTGTTAATTCTGGCTTCCAACTCCAAAAACTCGTCCGTTCTTGTGCCGAGAATTACCGTATCGCCAAGGTAAGTAACAAGGCCGCAATCCTTCTCGGATGCAAACTTATGTAACATGGGGATTAAATTTGGATTTAACAATTTTTGGAATACAATCTCACCGGTTCTGCAATTGATGATTCTTGCTCCGTTGAAAGAAAGCAAATATCCGCCGTATTTGGAAAGCTCCAGCTCATCCGCATAGCGCTTCATACCGGGCGTAGGGCGTCCGGAAGCGAGCATGACAATGTGCCCTCTCTCCATAATATTGATAATGCCCTGCTTTGTATTTGCCGTAATTTCTTTTTTGGAATTGGTAAGAGTTCCGTCTATGTCTAATACCAAAATTTTTGCATTCTGATCCATGCTATTTCATCCTTCCTCTTATTATAAAACTTTTTTTCTTATATGAATTTGAATTTTTAATAAAAAATTCTTTCTTTTTTCTTAAGTCATCGCGTTATTTGTATTCGAACTTAGAATACACTATTCTCTGTGCATGATACAAGCTATAATTTCCGGAAAGCATATAACTGATGCCGATTACGATGAGCAAATAGTATACATTTGTGTATCCAAACAGCTCAAATCCGATTAGCATGGAGGAAATCGGGCAGTTTGTCACACCACAAAAAACAGCTATCATACCGAGCGATGCACTAAACGGCGCTGGCAATCCGACAATCTGGCCAAATATACAGCCAAATGTTGCCCCAATAAAAAACGACGGCACAATTTCGCCACCTTTGTAACCCGCAGTAATCGTCACAACCGTAAACAACATTTTCAAAATAAAAGCATACGGTACTACATTTCCTTCCAATGCCTGCTCGATAACGTGCATACCGGTACCGAGATAATCCCTGCTGCCGACGAGAAATGTCAAAACAATGACAAGACATCCGCCTATCACGATGCGCCAGTACATATCTTTGATATATTTTCCATAAAGTTTTGCGCCTTTTTGCAGCAAAATACAAAATAAAATACTAAGCAAAGCGCAGCAAATACCGAGCAATACGACCTTTGCACCGATAATGTGGTCCAACTTGATATTGGCAATCGCCGGAAAATGCTCTGCTTCCACATACATGTAATCCGCCATTTTGTATGCAATCAAAGACGCACAAATACACGGAACGAGCCCTACATAGTACATCGTACCGACGCTGGCCACTTCCATTGCAAAAAATACGGCCGCAACCGGTGTCCCAAACAGCGCAGAAAAGGCTGCCGTCATACCACACATCAACACAATTTTTTTGTCTCTTTTGTTAAATTTGAACCAGTTACCTATTTGGCTTCCAAGACTTCCGCCAATTTGCAATGCGGCACCTTCTCGTCCCACAGAACCGCCAAACATCATCGTGATAACCGTGGACACAAAAATAAGAAAAGACATGCGAAGGGGTACGTTTACTTCGTGATTCAGATTATCGATAACTGCGTCCGTGCCTTTATTTTTCTCATAGTGAAATGTCTTGTACAAATATACAATTACGATTCCGCCAAGGGGCAGCAAAAATAAAATATTCGGATGCTCCTCCCGCAACCCGGTGGCAATGTTTAAGCAATGCGCAAAAACAGAAGACACGAATCCAACAAAAAGCCCGGTCAAACAACCGAGAATAATCCACTTTATAAATTTTCTTCCGCTATATTTAAGAGAATGTATATATGCTTTTATTATTTTTCTCATCCGTTACCTCTCTGAAATGTCTTTATCATTATATTTATGTAATTCTTACATTTTATGCAACCAGCATCTTAACGTTATCTTAACACGTTTGTTTTCGGAAGTCACTTTGTATGTTGTATGGATATTGATTTTCATGTAAAAGTTTATCTATAAAGTCAGAAAAGCCGACAGCTTTTGCTGCCGGCATTTTTGCTTACTATTTATTTTTCCGGATATTTTGCATACAAAATCTTCAAAATAATCGGTGTGGAAATGGATGAAATAATAATCAACAAAATAACTGCTGTAAAGTAAACCGGAGTCATCAATCCAACAGAAAGTCCTTTTTGGGAAACGATAAGGGCAACTTCACCGCGGGTCATCATGCCGACACCGATTTTTAACGATTCACTCCAGTTGAATTTGCACAATTTTGCAACGAGACCGCAACCTACAATCTTTGTAACAAGAGCAACTACCACAAATCCGACTGCAAACAACAAAATGGATGTATCGATACTTTCGATATTCGTTTTTAATCCGATACTGGCAAAGAAAACCGGTCCAAACAGCATGTAGGAGTTGATGTCCATCTTTTCGGCGATGTACTCGGAATCTTTAATGGAGCAAAGGATAATACCTGCCACATACGCACCTGTAATGTCCGCGATGCCAAAGAAATGCTCCGCAATGTAAGCAAGTGCAAAACAAAGTGCAAGGCCGGCAATCGGAATACGTCTCGTGTGCGGATATTTTGTATCAATCCACTTAAACAATTTGAACATAACAAAACCGACGCCAATTGCAAAAATAAAGAACAAAACGGTAGAAAGTACTACGCTTCCCGGGTTAGAATCCGGCGTCTTAAATCCGATTACAAAAGTAAGAACGATAATACCGATTACATCATCAATAATCGCCGCGCTCAAAATCGTTGTACCGACTTTTCCTTTTAAATATCCCATTTCTTTTAAGGATTCCACCGTGATACTCACGGAAGTTGCAGTCATAATCGTACCGATGAAAACTGCTTTATAAAATTCTTCGGAACCCCACGGAGACATGCCGTAAAATCCCATATATAAGAAGGAGCCGCCTACTAACGGCACAAAAACACCTGCACAGGCAATCAAAAGAGCAATCGGGCCGGTTTTTAACAAATCTTTCAAATTTGTTTCTAGACCTGCAGAAAACATCAACAATACAACACCGATTTCTGCCATCTGAATCAAAAAATCACTCTGTTCTACCCAACCTAACAGACAGGGACCAATCACAAGACCGGCTACAATTTCACCTACAACTTGCGGAGCTTTCAGCTGCCTTGCAAGAATACCAAATACTTTTGCCACAACAATAATTATCGCCAAGTCTTTAAATACGCCATATGCTTCCATGTTTTTCCTCCATTCCAAGTGTTTTCACAAATCCGCAAAATGCACCTTATATTATTAAAACAAATTAAAAAAGCTTAGATGAAATTTTTAACTTCATCTAAGCTAAAATTGTAGCACTTTGAAAATAAAAAACAAGAAAATAAGTAATAAAAATTTTATAGAAATTTTAGATTTGATTAGATACTTTTACATAAATCTCCTCTTAATTTCCTCGTACTTTTCACTAATCATAAGCGCATCCTTGTCAATATCCTTAAAAGTTACAATATAAGTCCATCGACCGTACGGCTCAATTTTTTTGATTTGGGACACATTGATAATGTACGACTTGTGGCTTCTTAAAAACTGTTCTTTGTCAAGCTTTGCTTCCACATCCGACAAGCTTGCAGACGTAACAAAAGAATCACTTTTTGTATAAATAACGGTACTGCCGTTTTCGCGTTGCACAAGAATAATGTCTTTAATATCCACAAAACTCATACTTTCTTTGCCTTTTACAAGCAGCTTTTCCAAGCCTTTCTCATATTTGACAATTTTATCAAGCTCCGAGCTGTCCGGTTCCTGATTTTGTTTGAATCCTTCGATTCTCTCAAGTGTCCGGTTTACCCGCTCAATATTAAAAGGCTTCAAAATATAGTCAAACGCATACACTTCAAAAGCATCCGACATATATTCTGTATGGGCGGTAGCAAAAATAATTTTTGTTTTCGGCTCCAAATCCGCAATAATTTTTGCACATTCTAACCCACTGTCACCATTTATTTCGATATCAAGAAAAACAACTTCCGGTTTCTTTTTCATAAAAAGTGTTACCGCATTCGCCAAGTTGTCACTTTCCGCCACTACTTCAAAACCCGGCTTTTTCTCAATGATTTTGTTAAGAAGTTTTCGGATTCCCTCTTCATCTTCCACAAGCATAACACTAATCGGCATCTGTTTCCTCCGTCTGAATTTATAGTATGATTAAGGATATCAAAAAATTATTCAAAGTTTTACATAGTAACTTACACAAAATAATTAACTGACAAAGCGACTTACGAAAAATATTTAGTTTTTCTTAGTGCTTTTTCATTTTTAGTAATTCGCTGACACGATGTCAGCGAAAGGCTTATTTCTCCAAGGATGGAGAATATAAGCCGGTTACGTATTATAAAAAAAATTTCTTTAAAAGCACTTAGAAAAACTTATATTTGAAGTACGGAGTTTTAAAGTTAATTATTTTACGTAAGTTACTATTAAATTTTGAAAATCTTTTGATACCTTAATCATACTATAAAGTTGCGAGTCTGTAAAAACAGACTCGCAAGTATTTTTTATCTTCTTCTATGTCTTTTTTTGCAAGCCGGCTCTCCAAGTATTTCCGACCATACAATGGCTTCCCTCAACTTCTCAGGAGCAACTCCTTTATCCACTTTTATCGGCTGACTGCTTCTGCTCATCACGCAATTTTGCGGAATATTTGGGTTTGCCTGAGGCTGACCATTTCCCGCTGCCTGCATTTGCTGAGGCTGCACCTGACCCGGCACTGTCTGATAAGGACTTGCCTGCGGATAAGGTTGATTTTGCGGACAATTTTGTACCTGCACATAAGGGTAATTTTCATTTGGCGAAAATGCAAAGGATCCATTTTGTGGTTGTCTTGCCATGCGGTTTTGCTGCACTTTATTACCAAGTCCTGCCTGAATTCTTTGTTTTACTCTAAGTGCGTCTTCCGCACTCATTTTTTGATTCAAAGAATTAGTCCCCATATTGGATGCAAACATATTTTGATTTTTTTGGTTTTGTTGTCTTTTTTGAGGATTCCTATTCATGGAACCCATCAATTCTCCGGCGATTTCTCCTACGAAACCGCCGCCGAATTCATCCATCACTTCACCTAAAACTTCACCTAAAATTCCGCCCGGAAAGCCGCCTCTATTTTGCTTATTGTTCGGCATAGATTCGCCTCCCCGCTTTATTTATCCTTTTTAATATCTTCTGTTCCCTTACCTGAAATGGTATCTCTCATGTTAGTATCTGCTTTGATATTTTCCATATCATAGTAGTCCATAATGCCAAGTTTGCCTTCTCTTAATGCATAAGCAAGTGCCTTCGGAACTTCTGCCTCTGCCTCTACTACGTAAGCACGCATTTCCTGCTCTTTTGCAACAGCCATTGCTCTTCTTTCTTCTGCTTTAGCCTGTGCAATATTTTTGTCAGCTTCTGCCTGAAGTGACTGCAAGTGTGCACCAATGTTACGTCCTACGTCGATATCAGCAATATCGATGGAAAGAATTTCAAATGCAGTACCGGAGTCCAAACCTTTGCTGAGAATACATTTTGAAATATCATCCGGGTTTTCCAAAACTGTTTTGTGAGAAAGTGAAGAACCTACTGTTGTTACAATACCTTCACCAATTCTTGCAAGAATCGTTGTTTCACCTGCACCACCGACTAATCTTTCAAGGTCAGCTCTTACTGTTACTCTTGCTTTAACTAAAAGTTCGATACCGTCTTTTGCAACTGCGGAAACGTTTGTTGTTTCGATAACTTTCGGGTTAACGCTCATTTTTACAGCTTCCAAAACGTCACGGCCTGCAAGGTCGATTGCTGTTGCTTTTTCAAATGTAAGTGCAATACCTGCTCTTTCGGATGCAATCAAAGCATCTACAACGCGGTCAACGTTACCACCTGCAAGGTAATGTGCTTCCAACTGGTTGATGTTGAGTCTTAAACCTGCTTTTGTTGCTTTGATAAGCGGAATAACGATTCTTGCAGGAACAACTCGTCTAAGACGCATACCGATCAATCCAAAAGCACTTACTCTAACATTTGCTGCAATGGATGAAATCCAAAGTCCTACCGGAACAAATGTGAAGAATAAAATTACTAATAAAAGTACTACTCCTAATATCGCTGCTGTTAATGGTGTCATATACATATCCTCCCTTTTTTAAAAAGCATTTTATTTATTTATTTTACTTCTTTTACGATTAATTTTGAACCCTCAACTTTATAAATTTCGATTGCTGCATTTTTTTCAATATACATGCCGTCTGACATAATATTAAAATCTACACCGTCAAAATTTCCGCGGCCGGCAGGTCTTAAATCTGTGACAGCCGTACCCTTCTTTCCAAGAAGATAGTTCAAATCGTTTGAGCTTATGAAACCGCCTTCTGTTGTCAGTTCATCTTTTAATAAAATTGGTGATTTCAATTTTCCGCAAGCCAAAAGCTTCAAAATAATTGCAAACATAATTGCCAGTAAAGCGAGTACAACAAGTAAAATAATAACTCCCTGTTCTACCGTTTCTGCCGTTAAGAAAATACCACCGATGAGACATATAATACCGGAGATACCCGGTACGCCGAATCCCGGCACTACCATCTCTATTCCTAATAAAATGAAACCTGCGATAAGAAGAACAATTCCGATTGTAATTAATATATCCATTATTCTTTTACCCCCTTTCTTCGTTTTTATTCTTTTGATAATTGTACTATACAAAAAAAGAGGTTTTTTTAAAATACATAGTCTCTAAGTTATACATTTTTGACTTCAAAATGTCATTTTTGGCATTTCAACGCAAAAGCTTGTCTTTGATTGGTTTGATGAAACAGTAATTTTTCCTTTATTTTCCTTAACAATCTGGCTTACGATGAAAAGACCCATTCCGTGTCCTTCTTCTTTTTTCGTTGTAAATCCCTGCTTAAAAATAAGTTCTCTTTTTTCTTCCGAAATATCCGGGCCGTTGTTGCTAATTTCAAAAATATAACTTTCCTTTTTCTCCCAAATGTCGATTTCAATCTTCTTTTCACCATTTATATCAAAAAGAGCTGTTATCGCATTATCAATCAAATTTGCTAAAACTTTGCAAAGTTCCCATGGTTCTGCAGCGATATATTTCAAATCGGACTTGATTTCCATATAAAAATCAATATTTTCTTTTTCAGCTGCTTCCATTTTTGCCTGCAAAAGTGCATTGACTGCCGGTTGTTTTGTCTTTAAAGCTTTGCTTACTTTCATAATATCTTTAAAAACCGGCTCCATGTATTTTTTTGCTTCCTCGTATTCTTCCAGCTCCATCAAACCATAAATTACTTGAATATGATTGAGATAATCGTGTCTTTGGGCGCGTAGCTTCGTATTGAATTCTTCCAGATTTTTTATGCTTTCCTGCAAATGGTCATTCTTATTTTTTATGGAAAAATACAAAACCAAAGTAGACAAAATACTGCTGAAAACAACAATAATAACAGCAATAAAAAATCCTACATTCAGCTCTCCAAATGCTTTTATTCCGGCCATTACAATGACAAAAGCACCTATAAAAAACTGGATTGCACTAATGATAAGGATAGTTTTTATAATCTTTTTGTTTACGGACATGCTTTCTCCCTCACTTTTTAAAAAAGAGAAGCCGATTGTTCAGCTTCCCTTTTCTTTTCTTATTCTTCTGTTTCCTCGGTCGGCAAAGTCACTTCTTCTTCCATGAAAGGTTTACTCTCCTCTTCCGGAATTTCTTCAAGTGCATCTTCCAAATTTTCAAATTCTTCGTTGCCGTTAGAAACTTTTTCTCTTACTTTGGCAATTTTTGCTACTTTTACACCTTTATCAAGGTTAATAAGCTTCACGCCGGAAGTAATTCGTCCGAGAGTGGAAATGTCGTCCATTCTAAGCTGAATGATAATACCTTCTGTTGTAATCATCATGATTTCATTATCATCTTTTACAGCTTTCACGCCTACAACATCACCTGTTTTTTCGGTAATCTTGTAGCATTTTACGCCTTTACCGCCACGTTTTTGAACGGTAAATTCTTCCAGATACGTACGTTTACCCATGCCGTTTTCGGAAACAATCAAGAGGGAATCGCCCTGGTGGTCTAACTGCATTCCTACAATTTCATCACCATCCATAAGGTTCATACCAATAACACCCATGGAATTTCTTCCCGTATTTCTTACATCTGTTTCTTTGAAACGGATACACATACCAAATTTTGTAACGAGGAAAATCTCCGTATCTTTGCTCGTTGTTTTTACTTCAATCAACTCATCATTTTCACGTAAGTTAATTGCAGTAAGACCGTTTTTGCGGACATTATTGTATTCCATTACGGAAGTTTTCTTTGCAATACCATTCTTTGTAATCATGAAGAGGTTTTTGTCTTCTTCGTATTCTTTGAGCGGTATCATGGCAGAAATTTTTTCACCCGGGTTAAGCTGCAACAAGTTAATAATTGCAGTTCCGCGCGCTGTTCTGCCCGCTTCCGGAATTTCATAAGCTTTTAAGCGGTAAACACGACCGTAATTTGTAAAGAACATAAGGTAATGGTGTGTTGTAGTCATAAGCAAATCTTCGATGTAATCATCTTCGATTGTCTGCATTCCTTTAATACCTTTACCGCCTCTGTTCTGGGAACGGAAGTTATCTACTGTCATTCTCTTGATGTAACCGAGACTTGTCATGGCGATTACTGTATTTTCTCTAGGAATCAAATCTTCCATGGAAATATCAAACTCGTCAAATCCGATTGCACTTCTTCTGTCATCGCCGAATTTTTCGGAAATAATAAGAATTTCTTCTTTGATGACACCGAGTAATAACTTTTCATCGGCAAGAATTGCTTTTAATTCCGCGATTTTTGCCAACAATTCTTTATGCTCATTTTCCAGTTTTTCTCTTTCCAAACCGGTGAGAGCACGGAGACGCATATCAACAATTGCCTGTGATTGAACGTCTGTAAGACCGAAACGCTCCATCAATTTTTCTTTTGCAATGGCTGTCGTCTGGCTTCCTCTAATAATTTTGATAACTTCATCAATATTATCAAGGGCAATTAACAAACCTTGTAAAATATGATCTCGCTCTTCCGCTTTGTTTAAATCATATTTCGTTCTTCTTGTTACTACGTCTTCCTGATGTTTCAAGTAATATCCTAACATCTCAAGAAGATTCATAACTTTCGGCTGGTTGTTATCCAGCGCAAGCATAATAATACCGAATGTATCCTGAAGCTGTGTATGTTTGTAAAGCTGATTCAAAATTACATTTGCATTTGCATCTCTACGAAGCTCAATAACAATACGCATACCTTCTCGGTTAGATTCATCGCGGAGGTCTGTAATTCCGTCAATCTTTTTGTCACGTACAAGCTCAGCAATTTTTTCGATAAGTCTTGCTTTGTTTACCATGTAAGGAAGTTCCGTAACGATAATACGGCTCTTTCCGTTTGACATTGTCTCAATGTTTGTCACAGCACGAACGCGCACTTTTCCGCGGCCCGTACGATAAGCTTCCTCACTTCCTCTTGTTCCTAAAATAACACCGCCGGTAGGGAAGTCAGGTCCTTTTATAATTTCCAGAAGTTCTTCAATTTCTGTTTCTCTTCCTTCAATTTTGTTATCAATAATTTTGACAACTGCCGCAATCACTTCACGTAAATTGTGAGGCGGAATATTTGTTGCCATACCAACCGCAATACCGGAAGTTCCGTTTACCAAAAGGTTCGGATAACGGCTCGGCAAAACAGTAGGTTCTTTTTCTGTTTCATCAAAGTTTGGTGCAAAATCAACGGTATCTTTTCCGATATCAGCCAAAAGCTCCATGGAAATTTTGCTCAGTCTTGCTTCTGTATAACGCATAGCAGCAGCGCCGTCGCCATCCACAGAACCAAAGTTTCCGTGACCATCAACGAGCGGATATCTGGTAGACCACTCCTGCGCCATATTAACCAAAGCACCATAAATAGAGCTGTCACCGTGAGGATGGTATTTACCCATTGTATCACCGACAATACGGGCACTTTTTCTGTGCGGCTTGTCAGGACCGTTGTTAAGTTCAATCATAGAATAAAGTACTCTACGCTGAACCGGCTTCAAACCATCTCTTACATCAGGAAGCGCACGGGAAGCAATAACACTCATGGCATAGTCAATATAAGACTTTTCCATCGTTTTCTTCAGGTCAACTTCATGAATTTTATCAAAAATTTGATCGTCCATTTTATCTCCATTTCTTAAATATCAAGATTTTTCACATATTTAGCATTTTCTTCAATAAATTCACGTCTCGGCTCTACTTTATCACCCATAAGAGTTGTAAAAGTCAAATCCAATTCAGATTCTGCTTCTTCATCCATGGATACTCTCAAAAGAACTCTCTTTTCCGGGTCCATAGTTGTATCCCAAAGCTGCTCTGCATCCATCTCACCAAGACCTTTGTAACGCTGAATCTTATTGTTCTGGTCTCTTCCTACCTCACGAAGAATACTGTCTAATTCTTCATCACTGTACGCATACCATACTTTTTTATTTTTCTCCAGCTTATAAAGCGGCGGCTGCGCAAGGTATACATATCCGCCTTTGATAAGCTCCGGCATAAAACGATAAATAAAAGTAAGCAACAACGTAGCAATATGAGCACCGTCAACGTCGGCATCAGTCATAATAATAATTTTGTGATAGCGAAGCTTGCTAATATCAAAATCATCGTGAATACCGGTACCAAAAGCCGTAATCATTGCTTTTATTTCTGCGTTGGCATATATTTTATCAAGTCTTGCTTTTTCTACGTTCAAAATCTTACCTCTAAGAGGAAGAATAGCCTGTGTTGCACGGCTTCTCGCTGTTTTAGCAGAACCGCCGGCGGAATCACCCTCTACGATGTAGATTTCACAGTTTTTCGGGTCTTTGTCAGAGCAGTCTGCCAATTTACCCGGCAAAGAACTGTTTTCCAAAGCTGTTTTTCTTCTAGTTAAATCTCTTGCTTTTCGGGCTGCATCTCTCGCACGCTGAGCCAAAATAGATTTTTCACAAATTACTTTTGCAACAGCAGGATTTTGCTCAAGGAAATAAGTAAGCTGCTCGCTTACAATGCTATCCACTGCACCTCTTGCTTCAGAGTTACCAAGTTTTTGTTTTGTCTGACCTTCAAACTGGGGCTCTTCAATTTTAACACTTACAATGGCAGTAAGACCTTCCCTTATATCTTCACCGGAAAGGTTCGGTTCACTGTCTTTTAACAATTTATTTGTTCTCGCATAATCGTTAAATGTCTTTGTTAAAGCATTTCTAAAACCGATTAAATGCGTACCGCCTTCCGGCGTTGTAATATTATTAACAAAGCTGTATACACTTTCTGTGTAAGAATCGTTGTGCTGAAGGGATACTTCCACATATACGTTATTTTTTGTGCCTTCAAAATACATAATATTTTCATACAAGGCAGCTTTGCTTCGGTTCAAATATGTAACAAATTCTTTGATACCGCCAGCATAATGGAATTCTTTTACTCTCTGAGGCTCTTCTCTGTCATCGCGGAGAATAATTTTTAAATTTTTTGTAAGGAATGCCATTTCCCTGAATCTTTGTTTCAACGTATCGTAATCGTATACAGTCTCTTCAAAAATAGTACCATCCGGTTTAAATGTTACTTTTGTACCTGTTTTTTCTACCGGACATTCACCGATTACTTCAAGCGGATAACATACATGTCCTCTCTCATAACGTTGTTTATGTATTTTTCCATCCTGGAAAATTTCAACTTCAAGCCAGTCGGAAAGAGCATTTACAACAGACGCACCTACACCGTGAAGTCCGCCGGATACTTTGTATCCTCCACCGCCGAATTTACCGCCGGCATGCAGTACCGTAAATACAACTTCTACAGCAGGAATTCCTGCTTTTTGGTTGATTCCTACCGGAATACCGCGTCCATTATCTTCTACCGTAATAGAATTGTCTTTATTGATAGTGACATCTATCGTATCGCAGTATCCTGCCAACGCTTCATCGACAGAGTTATCCACAATTTCGTACACTAAATGGTGTAAACCTCTCAAAGAAGTACTTCCGATGTACATACCGGGTCTTTTTCTTACTGCTTCCAACCCTTCTAATATCTGTATTTGGTCTGCTCCGTATTCGTTACTCATTCCTATCTCCATTCTATCTGAATTTCACAGATAATTATTTTCTTTCCACAACACCGTTTATTACATTGTAAACTCTGTTAATTTCAAAACGATTATTTACAAATTCATCCAGACCGGTACATGTAATAATCGTTTGTATATCACCGATACTGTTTAAAAGATAATTTTGTCTGTTACTGTCAAGTTCCGATAAAACATCGTCCAAAAGAAGAACCGGTGTATCTTTCGCAATCTTTTTTACCAATTCAATTTCCGATAATTTCAAGGACAAAGCTGCTGTTCTTTGCTGTCCCTGGGAACCGAATTTCCTAATATCCACGCCATTTACTATAAAAGCAAAATCGTCTCTGTGGGGTCCTACCGTTGTCTGTTTTAAGCGGATATCCCTCTCCTGGTTTACTCGCAATTTGCTCTCATAATTTTCAATAGTCACTTCCGGCTCATATTTTATAATTAATTCTTCTTTTTCACCGGACAATTTTTTGTGAATATCATAAATAATTTCATTTAACTGCGAAACAAAAGTTTGTCTTCTCTCAATGATTTTGCTTCCAAAGGAAACAAGCTGAGAATCCCATATATTAAGTGTATCCTTCAAACTGGGATTCATATACAAATCTTTCAAAAGTTTATTTCTTTGATTTACAATTTTGTTGTAATGATTGAGATTATAAAGATAAAAATTGTCCAACTGACACAATTCCATATCTACAAATCTTCTTCTTTCCGCCGGGCCGTTTTTTATAATACTTAAATCTTCCGGTGAAAAAAATACAACATTCAAAAGTCCAAGCAGCTCCGCTGCTTTTTTTATTTTTTGGCCGTTAATGGCAATTCCCTTTGACTTACTCTTTCGAAGATGCATATCTACTTTGTATTCCACATCTTCTTTGTCAAGATAAGTTCTGATATGGGACTCGTCACAACCAAATTTTATAATATCCTGATCTTTGCTGCTTTTGTGAGATTTTGTCGTGGAAGACAAATAAATCGCTTCCAAAATATTTGTCTTACCTTGCGCATTATCTCCAAAAAGAATATTGGTACCGCGGTCAAATTCAATAGCAAGCATGTCATAATTTCTGAAATTTGAAAGTTCAAGTGACTTTATAATCATGTACTAACCTTACCTTGTTATTTTTATTTGTTCGCCGTCAAACTCAACAATATCGCCTTCTACAAGCTTCTTCCCACGCTGCAACTCTACTTTTCCGTTTACTTTTACAAGTCCGTCCTGAATGATATATTTTGCATCTACGCCGCTCTCAGCAAGACCTGCTGCCTTAAGTGCCTGTCCAAGCTTAATATAATCTTCTTTTAATTTTATAATTTCCATTTATGAAACCTCAAAATACTTTTTATTAGCTTACTGTTGTAAAGTTAACCGGAAGAATGAGGTAAATATAGCTTTCGTCCTCATTTTTAATAAAGCAAGGAGCTTTCGGATTTACAAAATAAAGATCAATATCTTCATCATCAATTACTTTTAAAGCATCAATAAGGAATTTTGGATTAAAACCAATCATCAGGTCTTTTCCATTTTTCATAATATCAATTTCTTCGTTCATGCTACCAACTGTGGAATTAATTTTAAGTTCCATAGCTTCATCCGTAATATTGATAATAATAGGCTTTTTGTCTCCTTCTTTTACAAGAAGAGTGGCTCTGTCGATACAGCTCAAAAATTCTCTTTTATTAATATTTACTTTTGTCTCATAATCGCTGGAGAGCATCTGATCAATTTTGAAATATTCCCCTTCAATGAGACGGGAAACAACAACTGTATTATCAAATTCAAATACAATATGTTTGTTTGTAAAGAAAATACTTACATCTTTGTCTGTATCTCCGGATAAAATCTTGCTCACTTCATTCAAAGTTTTGCCCGGAACAACAACTTTTCTGTCATTGTAAGAGTTTTTAAGTTCTATTTTACGGATAGAAATACGATGTCCGTCCAAAGAAACGACTTTTAACATATTTCCTTTTATTTCAAATAACTCACCTGACATTAATTTATTATTATCATTGTCAGAAATAGAGAAAATAGTCTGTCTTACAACTTCTTTTAAAGTAAACTGGGAAAGAATAATAGAATCTTCTCTTTCAATAGCAGGAAGATAAGAGAAATCTTCTCCTGATTTACCAATAATATTAAATTTAGCTTTTTCACAAGTAATTGTTGTTTTGTATGTAGGATCTGTTTCAATTCTAATAAAGCTGTCAGGAAGTTTTCTAACAATCTCTAAAAATATTTTTGCATCAAGTGCAATAATGCCTTTTTCAATAATGTCACCTTCGATAGTTGTTTCAATACCAAGTTCCATATCATTTGCTGTAAGCTTAATTACTCCTGAAGTAGCATCAATAAGAATACATTCAAGAATTGACATTGTAGTTTTGCTCGGTACTGCTTTTGATACAATCTGAACACCGTTTAAAAGATTAGATTTAGAACATACGATTTTCATAATGTGTATAACTCCCTTCGTGTATCACTTCGAAATTTTTTTAAGTTAAAAACATATTAATAATAGAATTATTTAGTAATATAATTAGTAATAGATGTTGATATGTGCATAACCTTATTTATTATACTATTTT
>JAZQDM010000039.1:0-20949 GCA_045546775.1 Lachnospiraceae bacterium
CTGATTTCAGGACGACGGAACAAACGCTGAATTTTACGTTCTTCTACCGGATTCCCTTTCTGAACTTCAGCACTGCAAGAAGTCAGAGACTGCTCAGTATGGCTCTTAGAAGAACCTGTTGCACCGCCACAGCCGTCACGCCCGGTACGACCGCCTAACAGTACAATTACATCGTCAGGAGCCGGTACTTCACGCACTACGTTTTCTACCGGAGCTGCACCCAGTACCGCACCGATTTCCATACGTTTTGCCACATAACCAGGATGATACAGTTCGTCTACCAGCCCGGTTGCCAGACCAATCTGGTTCCCATAGGAAGAATAGCCATGGGTAGCTGTAGTGGTAATGGTACGCTGCGGCAGTTTCCCCGGAATTGTTTCTTCCAGTGGTTTGCGCGGGTCAGCAGCACCTGTTACGCGCATTGCCTGATATACATAAGAACGACCGGACAGCGGGTCACGAATTGCACCGCCTAAACATGTTGCGGCACCGCCAAATGGTTCGATTTCTGTCGGATGGTTGTGTGTTTCGTTTTTGAAAAATACAAGCCACTCTTCTTTTTCCGGTCCGTTGCCATAGTCCATTTCTACCGGAACAACTACGGAACAAGCATTGATTTCATCGGACTCTTCCAAATCATCCAGTTTACCGTCTTTTTTGAGTTTACGCATAGCCATAAGTGCCAAATCCATCAAGCAAACAAATTTGTCACTTCTGCCTGCAAATATTTCTTCTCTTGTATCCAAATAACTCTGATATGTAGTCTCAATCGGAGTTCTGTAATAACCATCTTCAAACTCTACGTTTGTAAGCTCTGTAGAGAATGTGGTATGACGGCAGTGATCGGACCAATATGTATCGAGCACTCTAATTTCCGTCATGGACGGGTCTCTGTTTTCCGCTGTATTGTAATAATTTTGAATATGAAGGAAATCCTTGAATGTCATAGCAAGTCCCAAAGACTCGTACAATTCGCGCAATTTTCCTTCCGGCATTTCTTTAAAACCGTCAAAAATGAGTACATCTGCCGGTTCTTCAAATTCTGTCACTAACGTTTCCGGTTTTACCATATCGGTTTCTCTGGAATCTACCGGGTTAATGCAGTAAGATTTTATTTTTTCGAATTCATCATCGGAAATCTGTCCGACAATCATATAAGTAACCGCTGTTTTGATAATCGGTTCTTCATCTTCCTTCAAAAACTTCACACACTGCACTGCGGAATCCGCTCTTTGGTCAAACTGTCCCGGCAAATATTCTACGCTGAACACTTTACCATTTGCAGGCACCTCGATGGTTTCTTTATAAAGAATATCTACAGGTGGCTCGCTAAATACAGTCTCACATGCTCTGGCGAATGTTTCTTCAGAAATGTTCTCCACATCATAGCGAATAAATTCTCTTACATTTTCCACACCATCAATTCCAAGATAGCTGTGAATTTCTTCTTTCAATTCTTTTGCTTTTACTGCAAAAGCTTCTTTTTTCTCTACATAGATACGTTTCACGTTTCCCATGATGAATCCTCCGTAATTTTTAACATACTCTTCTATTATACTTAACTTTCCCTTTTTTTCAATGGGTAAAAGAATTTTTTGCTTATTCTTCCACAACAAGCCCTTCTACGATATACAAAAGTTCCCTGTCAATGTTCTTTTCGGAGATCCCTGTTGTCTTGGCTGTGATTTTGAGTCCTTCCAGCACATACATAATATTTCTTGCTGCCGCCTCCGTATCTTCGCAATAAAATTCGCCGGTTTCCACCCCTACTTCAATCAGTTCTTTCAAGCTGACAACTGCTTCCTCAAACTGCCTGTGCAACGGGTTCTGGCTTTTTGGCATCTTATTGGCAAAAAAGAATTCATAAATTGCCAGTGTCAAATTGTTCTTTTTGCGCAAAAGCTCCTTTTTGTGTTCCTTCAAAAAGAGCATCAGCACATCCGTAACCGCTGCCTCCTCTGAAATATTGGCAGAAAACACATCATCCGTCTCCTGCATATCCATTTGTAAAATATCTAGAAAAATATCTTTTGTGCTACCGTAATACAAGTAGAGACCGCCACGACTGATTTCGCATGCATCCACAATATCTTTCATGGTAACGTCTTTGTAGCCTTTCTCGGCAAATACCTTTTTGGCACGCTCTAATATGTATTGTTTCTTTTGTTCTGATTTCTCGCTCATTCTGTCCTCATTCCTGCTTTTATTGTAATGGTTTGTCCCAAAATTCAATGATTTCTTTTAATTTTAACACAACGTCCAAAAAAATTCCTTCCTGAACTGCCGTATTCCAAAGAGTCCCTTTCGTCATACCGCCCAGTACATACTTTGATAAAATACCGCCCAACAAATCAACGTCTGTGATCGTTGCCTTGGCAATTGCCCTTTTTTCATCCTGCACGGTGCGGATACGGTATCTGGAATACACATACGGATAATTCCGGTTCATAAAATTCGTTGCTTGGGCTTCTTTTATAAAGCTCATAAGCGTACCGTCATAGACCGGGAACGACACCGAATGTTCTGTAATATTGTCTCCCTGATAAAGAGAAGAAACGGTTACGCCTGCCTTCTCTTCCAGCCACGGAATATACTTCAAAAATTTTTCGGTCTCACCTTTGTATTGTGTAATAATCTGTTCTCGTAAAGTTGTGTCTTTATCCATAATACTACCATGCCTTTCTTCCTAATACGGGCGAATATACACTCTGTACTATAGTCTATCATATTTTTTCTGAATTTTCCACAAAAAGGGAAGTGTTTTTTGTCTTTTTCTTGTATTTAATGTCAAAAATTAGTATAATTATAATACTATTTGAATGACTCAGGAGGGGTAGTATGGCAGTACAGACAATAGCCACGGGGGCTTATCTTTTTGAAAAAGACCAGCCGTTAGACAGCTTTCAGCTGATTGTAGACGGCCAGGTCAGTCTCTTTTTTCCCGGTGGTGAACTTACATTGGAGAAAGGCGATGTAGTGGGGTTACTTGACCTTGTCCACGACACACACAGCTTTTCTTACAAAGCAACGACAGATACTTCATATATTTCATACGATTATTCTGCCGACCAGCCACTTACAAACGTGTTTGCAGAAAACGAGGAGCTGGCAAACCTATTTGCACTTTCCATGTTCAAACAAGTTTGTGTTCTTTTAAATCATTACGAAAAATCCAAAGATGCCTGCAACAGACTGTATCAGTATTTGGTCGAAAGTTACGGTCAATATCCGGAATTTTGTACAAACCACAAAATTTCACCGAAAGTGTTGCCGGGATTTGAAAACGCGGAACCGCTCACTTTAGAGGACGATATTGAAAATTGGCTTTCCAGCTATTATGCCAACATCATCAATGTCATTTCCGGCGGGGTGCCTGCATTTTTGAGCAAAAATCCAAATATTTTGTTCGGACTTATGACAAAAGCAAGCTACGACGTACAGGATACGCTGACCGTATGCCAGATGTTATCCGATTACCGTTCGGATATATCGGTACTTTTGATGGAAGAAAATCACATTGACCTTTTTGATTTGTATTCCAATCTGCTGTTCCGCATCGGTCCAAATACGGAAGACGGCTTAGCCATTATGGAAGTGCTTGCCGATATGCGTGCTTACTTAGAGTACGAGCCTTCTGTTTCCAAAACGTTATTGTCGGAACGCATTACCGAATTTGAAACGAAATTGCAGCAAAAGGCCGAGGCGGGCACCGATACGGAAACATTCAACGCTTCCACACAAGATATTACTTCTCTTACCGGCTCCTTGGATACGATTTTGGACTACGCCGGTTGCGAAGCAGAATTGAATACAAAATTCACAAAACTGATTGCTGACTTTAAGAAACTGATTGACAAGAGCGGCACGGATGACAAATCCAGACGCCTCCGTATGGAAATCACAAAGCTGTTTTACCAGATTTACGAGCGCGCTTTCTTACGAAGCTTGGACGAACCGACCGTTCCGGACATTATTATGATGTTTTTCCAGTTCGGTTATATGGACGAAGAACTCGCCGGCATGGAAAATGCTGCATACTTGCGCTCTCTTGTGCAAGATATTCCAAGCGATCCGTCCCGCGGTGTTTACAGTATTTATGACTGGTTGTGTGCAATTTACCGGGGTGAAAAAGAACCGTGCCGCAACGAATTTGACGCAGATTACACCGCTTTTATCCACGAGATGAAAGTAAGCGGAAAAATTACAGAAGCAAAGGAACGTGCCCTTTTGCAAGACAAAAAAGGAAAAGTGGCCTTCGAAATCGAGAATATGTTCCAGCTTGTCAACCGCATGACATTCGGACGTATTTCTACGTTCTGTCCGGTCTTTTCCGAGCACAATATTTTGAAAGATTTGCCAAAAGCACTGGTCACTGCAGATTTGGTTGCAGACTGTTTCCAAAATATCCGCTCCACAGACTACAGTGCATTTTGCCGTGAAACCATTTACACCAATCCGAAGCTTGGTATCGGAAAAGAAATGGTACAGGTAGAAGTTCTTCCCGATGTTATCCTTATGCCAAACGTTGGTATCCGCGGTGTCATGTGGCAGGAAATCGAAGGCAAAAAACGTACTACGCCTTCCCGCATGATGCTCTCCCTCTTCCAATTGGAAGATTTGGAGACGATTCTCGTAAAACTGACCGGCGAATTCCGCTGGGAAATGTGCCGCCGTATTCAAGGTGCACGCTGGAACGACTTGTCCGAGCGCTCTCTTACAAGCGAATACTGCGATTACATCCAGTTCTACAAAAAGAACCGCGATTTATCCACCGAAGCAAAAGACAAAATCAAATCCGCTTTGCAAAAAGCAAAAAACAACTACAAAGAAATGTTTGTCCAGGACTACATTTCCTGGATTATGTACGAAGGAAAGGGCTCCCCGCGACTCAACAAAATATCACGTACTATTTTGTTTTCCTACTGCCCTTTCGCAAAAGAAGTCCGTACTTCACTGGCTGCCAACCCGCAGTTCCGTGAAATATTGGAACGCTACAAAATCAAAAACGTACAAAAGATTCACCACCTTGACAATGTGGAACAAAAAATACGCAACATGAACGGACAAATTCCACCGGAGCTTGTACGCCAGCGCGAATTTTTGGAGAGTTAAGCATTCTCCAACAGGCTTTGTTGACGCAAAAAAACGCCGCAGGTTAATCCTGCGGCGTTTTTTTATCGTCATGCTGTTTGTGTTCAGCATGATGGTTATTATTATGGTTTCCATGATTGTGATGATTACCATGGTGATTGTTATGATGCGTATGCTGGTTGCCATGGTTCTCATGATTGCTATGGTGATTATGGTGGTTATCATGGTGTTCGTGATGATTATGATGCCCATGATTGTGATTGTTATGATGGTGGTGATGGTTATTTTTGTAATATCTTCTGCGATTTTTCTTATCCCAGTTTTTGCGATAAATAACAACACACATCGCACCTACACACAATGCACCACCGATTACATTTCCAATTGTAACCGGAACAAAATTATGTAAACTTTGCAGTAAGGTCAGACCTTCACATTGCTCTGCCGTAATCCCGTACGCCTCCTGCGCCATTGCCACATATTCCGGATTGGTTGCAGCAAGCATTCCAAGCGGAATATAAAACATATTTGCCACACAATGCTCGAATCCGCCCACAACGAATGACATAATCGGGAAAAAAATTGCCCACACTTTACCGGAAATATCAATGGCTGCTCCCGCCATCAAAATAGCCGTACAAACTAACATATTACAAAGAATTCCGGATGCAATGGCTGCCACCGGTTCCATATTTACTTTGGCAATCGCTATTTTAATCGCATAGGCTCCAAGAAGTCCGCCGCTGTAATCCAAATTACCGCTAAGAAATACAAGTCCGTCAATCACAAGTGCACCGACAAGGTTACTCACATATACAACTGCCAAGTTTCTAAGAAACTGTTTGATGGTTACTTTCTTTTCGAAAACTGCTTTTACAATCATACAGTTACCGGTAAACAACTCACCGCCCACAAATACGATCATCATAAGACCAATCGGGAAAATCACACCGGTCAACGTTCTTGCAAGACCAACATTGGCTATGTCATGTACCGCGGTAGAACTGGCCGCACCGCCAAGCGCAATAAATGCACCTGCAAGAATTCCCAGCAAAATCATTTTTCCCAAAGGCATATTGGCTTTCACAATACCCGAATTGATATTGGCTTCTATTACTTCCTCCGGTTTATAAAAATGCATCCTCTTTTATCCTCCCAATTATATATTTCCTATCATTTTAGTACAGTTTGTAAACTACCACAAAACACCTTTTGTTGTCAACGCAATATGACTTTATTTTCTGCATATTTTAAAATACAGTTACTCAATTCTTCCATGTCTATCGGTTTAGACACAAAATCCTGAAATCCTGCTGCCAAAAACATTTCTTTTGCACCGTTTACTGCATTTGCTGTCAATGCCACAATAGGTACCTCTTTGTAGTATGCATCCCCCATACCGCGAATCTCGTTAACCGTTTCAATACCGTCCATTTCCGGCATCATATGATCCATGAAAATGATGTCATATTTTTTGTCTTTCAATTTATTAAGACATTCCCTTCCGCTCTCAGCCGTATCCGCAACAATCTCCAACGTTTTAAGCAATCCGGTAGCCACACGCAGATTGATTTTTGTATCGTCTACCACAAGTACCTTTAACTCCGGCGCCACAAAACCGGACTGTTTTATTGTGTTGTCCTGTTTTTCTTTTGCGTCACTCCAAACGCCAATAGGCTGAAGATTCACTATTTTTTGAACAACATGGAAGGAAAAAATACTTCCTTTTCCGTATTCACTTTCCACCGTAATCGTACCGCCCATAGCTTCCACAAGACGCTTGCAAATAGCAAGTCCAAGGCCGGTACCTTCCGTTGTTCTGTTTTTGACCAGGTCCACCCGTTCATAACTATTAAACAAACCTGCTAAATTTTCTTTTTTAATACCGCTTCCCGTATCTTCCACACTGGCATGCAAAATCACCTGTGCACCGGTCTTTTCTCCCCACATACGCAAGGTAATACAACCTTCCTGCGTAAACTTTACCGCATTGCCCAAAAGATTAATCAAAATCTGGCGTATACGCATTTCATCTCCATGAAGCTCTGAAGGGAGACTTTCCTCCACTTCCACAACCAACTCCAAATTTTTTTCTTTTACTTTTGTTCCCATTAGACTGACAATGGTATGTATCAGCTCTTTTAAATTGTAATCCACTTTGACGAGCTCCATTTTTCCGCTTTCGATTTTGGAAAAATCAAGAATATCGTTGATTACATGAAGCAAAGATTCTCCCGCACTCCGTATACTAAGTGTATTTTCCTGTACATTGTTTGGCAATTCATCCCGCAGCATGATATCCGTCATGCCCATAATCGCATTCATCGGTGTTCGTATTTCATGCGACATATTCGCCAAAAAGACCGACTTTGCCTTATTGGCCTGTTCTGCCTGTTCCTTTAAATAGATAAGCTGCTGCGTATAAGTATGCTCGTCCGTCTTGTCAAACAACCAGACAATATATCCTTTTAACAAATGTTTGTCATAGAATGGAATGACATGAATTTCCACTTTACGCTCACCTGCATCAACCGTCTTTTTGCTGTTTTCAATAAGCTTTTTTATCGTCTCCGGAACAAGTTCTGCCTTGTGCAAATCCGGAAACAATTCTCCTGCCACACCGTTCATAAACAACAGTTGCTTGTTTTCATTAATGACCAAAACACCTTCCAAAAGGTTATCAATAATATCATCCCGCGCCACCTGCATCGAGTCAAAAATACGATATTGCTTAACCATACAATACATAACAATAGCAGCCAGCTGCTGTGCCGGCGGAACAAGGTCAAAACCTCCCGTCAATCCGCTCATTCCCAAAACGACCGCGCCAAACGGGATAAAATAAGCACATGCCGCTTTCAAAATGCCTAAGCTCTCTTGTGTTTTATGTTTCCTGTAGTAAGATGCGGAAATACCAATTTGAACTGCCATGTATAGCAGCGCATAAATATGATAAATATAATAAAAGGGTGCCTTTTCCACCATCATATGGGGAATCGCACTTGTTGTGTCAAAATAATAGTCTGTATAAAAAAAGGTATGCTGGTCAAACGTAATAATGACCGAATATATGAGCATCGCCACACAAATCATTGCAATTCGGATCTTCGGTTTCAATTCATAACCGCAACACCATGCATAAAAAATACACATAACCGGAACAAGTAAAATAAGACCTAAATATTCAATTTTGATTGCCGCAATCGCAGAATCAGCCGTTTTTGCAGTAAGCTCCAACAAATAGCCTATTCCATTCACTCCCGATGCAATACTGGCAAGAAGCAACAGCTGCTGTTTCTTGGAAGGTTTTTCCATAGAAAGCGATACAACAATAACAACAGATAATAAAATACTGACTGTCTCCAACAATACAACCAAAGTAAACATCCGACACACTCCAAACCTGTTACTAACGATTGAAATATACTACAAACTACATTCCATTTTGAAATATAAGGTTACATATGTTATATTATACAAAACAAGTCCCATATTGACAACCGAGCTATTGTACATCTTGAAGGAGAAATTACTTTGACAGAACAAGAAGAAAACAAGAAACGTGCCCTGCTTATCGGGGTAAATTTAAATAACGGAGAAGATTTTTCCCATTCAATGGACGAACTTTCTTCTCTTGTAAAAGCTTGCCATTACGAACCGGTAGGCATCCTAACACAAAACATGCCCGCTGTGCACAATGCCCTTTACATCGGAACCGGAAAAGTAGCGGAAGTAAAGGAAACTGCCGTGCTTTTGGATGCGGACGTGCTCATTTTTGACAATGCTCTTTCACCAACCCAACTTAGAAACTTGCAAAACGAATTAGAACTTCCCATTTTTGACCGCACCTATCTTATTTTAGAAATATTTAAGGAACGGGCAAGAACCGGTGAGGCAAAATTACAAGTGGAACTGGCCACACTACAATATATGTTACCCCGTCTTGTCGGAATGCGTACTTCTCTTGGTCGTCAGGGCGGTGCCAGCGGAAGTATGAGTAACAAAGGTGCCGGCGAAAAGAAATTGGAACTGGACCGCCGCCACATCGAACACCGCATTACAGAACTGAAAAAAAATCTGGAGCATATCACTACCGAACGTGATACCCAGCGAAAAAAAAGACAAGAATCATCCATCCCAAAAGTTGCTTTAGTGGGCTATACAAATGCCGGAAAATCTACTTTATTAAACGCTTTCCTAGATATCTATGAGCCTCGGGAAGATAAAAAAGTTTTGGAAAAGGATATGCTTTTTGCCACGTTAGATACAACAGTGCGTAAAATCCCGTTAGAAAACAACTGCACTTTTCTGTTGTCAGACACGGTTGGTTTCATCGACAAATTGCCGCACTCCCTTGTAAAAGCGTTCCGCTCTACGTTGGAAGAAGTAAAGTACGCAGACTTATTGTTGGAAGTTATTGATTTTTCTGATGTAAACTACAAGGAACATATGCGCGTCACCCGGGAGACACTTACCGAACTTGGCGCCGGTCACATCCCTGTGCTATATATTTTCAACAAAGCGGACCGTGTATTGGATCCCCACGAATTGCCCCGGTTAAAAGACGACCGTATTTATATGTCTGCCAAAAGCAAGTACGGGCTGAAAGAACTCTCCGAAGCCATACGCAAAATTTTGTTTGCATCCTACGTAGAATGCAACATGCTCCTTCCCTATGATTGTGGCAGCATTACTTCTCATCTTTTGGAAACGGCTACCATATATTCTGTAGATTATAAACCGGAAGGTGTCGCACTACATCTTCGTTTAAGCAATCAAGATTATGAAAAGTACAAACTATACGAATGTTGCTAATATTTTTTGGTTTTTGTCAAGAAATGCAAAAGTTTGTCTACGCTATTATAGTTTTAATACAAGGTGTTAAAAAAAAATAAAATTTTTTTGATTTTTCGTCAAAATAGTACTTGACTAATGACGAATATCGTATTATACTAACATTAGTTTGATGGACAGCATCAAACTTGCTAATTAGCAATTCCGGAAGAATTCCCCTTTTACACAACGAAAAGACCGAAAGTTTCCCGCTTTCGGTCTTTTTGTTTTATTTTTAAAAAAAGCCAAGCTTCCCGCTTGGCTAAAATAATGCAAAAAACTCCTGCAAGGTTTCTTCCACAGAGTTTCGCTCCATATGCGCATATGCTTTTACATGGTCTTTTGCAGTACACATGCAAACACTTTTCCCCGTCAGCTTTAACATGGAAATATCGTTCTCACTGTCACCAAAGCTAAGCATTTCCTCTGGTTTTATCTGCATTTTTTCTGCAAGTATCGTTAATGCATTTGCCTTGTTTGACTGCTTATCCGTAAAATCAAGCCATCCATCTCCGCCATCCGCAACTTGCAAAATCGTATCATATTTTTCATGAAAAAATGCCTCTTCTTTTTTTGGGATTCCCGACTTCCAATAAACGGACGCTTTGATAATGTCTTCCGGTATTTCATCAAAACTTTTCAAAACCGTCACATTATTCCGCACCTGATTCCGCATTTTATCTTCATAAGCAGCACTGCGCGGCACCAGATAACTGGTTGCCGGACCGGAAATCAAAAGTTCTGCATCCCCACATTTTTCCATATCCGTAATCAATTGCTTTGCAACGTCTTTCGCTATTATATTTTTATAAATAACTTCCTTTTTGTATACCACAAGGCTTCCGTTTTCACAAATATAATCTATCCGATCAGCAACCGGAGCAAACCGTGCACGAAGATTGCTATACTGCCTTCCGCTCGCTACAACAAATCGGATGCCCTGCTCCGATAACTTCTCAATTTGCAAAAAGAGCTCCTCCGACGGTTCCGTCATTCCAGCCCGCGCAATCGTCCCGTCATAATCACTTACAATCGCTTTTATATTCTTAAATTCATCTTTCATGAAGTGTAATCCTTTCTTGCTTCTATAATACAAAAGTGCCAAAAAACGTCAACCTGACATTTCTCAGCACTCTTTTAGCAGAGGAAGAGGGAATCGAACCCCCGTTAACGGTTTTGGAGACCGCCGCACTACCGCTGTACTATTCCTCTATATGAATAACACTGTTGGTACTTTTGTAGTTCTTTTGCACCAACGAGTGTTATTATAACATAACTCTCACTTACTTTGCAAGAACTTCTTTTAGAAAGTTTAATATATTTTGTATTAACACGGACAAAAGCTTTTTTAAAATAAACTTGTCCAGGACGGTTTAAATCAAATCGATGGCATCCTGCACGGACTTCACACCGATAAGACGGATTCCTTCCGTCAATGTACTGCTTTTTCCCGCAATTTGTTCCAAACTTACTGCCGGAATAATGCAAGTCGTAAAACCAAGCTTCTTTGCCTCCGCAATACGTTGCTCCGTCATGCTGACAGCACGTACCTCGCCACTTAAACCAATTTCACCAAAAACGATTGTTTTTTCATCAATGGCGCGGTTTTTGAAGCTGGAAACAACTGCCATCGCAATTCCTAAATCGATGGATGGCTCATTTATCTTTAAACCACCTGTCAAATTCACGTAAGCATCGCAATTGGACATCTGCAGTCCCAAACGTTTTTCCAGCACGGCCATCAACAAATTCAAACGGTTAAAATCTGTTCCGGTAGCCTGCCTTCTCGGGAAACCAAAGTTCGTAGGGCACACAAGTGCTTGTATTTCCAAAAGCATCGGTCTCGTGCCTTCCATAGAGCATACAACAACCGAACCGCTTGCTCCCACCGGTCTTCCATTTAACATATATTCGGAAGGATTTTCCACTTCGCACAGACCATTTTCACGCATCTCAAAAACACCGATTTCATTCGTTGAACCAAATCTGTTTTTGACGCCGCGAAGCACGCGATAACTGGCATGTCTGTCTCCTTCAAAATACAGAACGGTATCTACCATATGTTCCAGCACTCTCGGTCCTGCCACCGTACCTTCTTTTGTCACATGTCCTACAATAAAAATGGATATGCCAAGCCCTTTTGCCAGTTGCATCAAAACACCGGTAGACTCCCGCACTTGCGAAACACTGCCCGGGGCAGCTGTCACGTTTTCATTGTACATCGTCTGTATGGAATCTATGATAACGACCTGAGGATTCAAATCGCGTATCGTATCTTCAATCACATTCAGATTTGTTTCACATAATAAGAGCAAATCGTCCGAGAAAGTTCCCATTCGATTTGCTCTCATTTTAATCTGTTTTAGGGATTCTTCTCCGGAAATATATAAAACTTTTTTCTGTCTGCCTGACAACTCTTTGCATACTTGCAACAGTAACGTCGATTTCCCGATACCCGGGTCACCGCCGACAAGTGTCAACGACCCTTGTACAATACCGCCGCCAAGCACTCTGTCAAGCTCTTTTATATTTGTCAGTAACCTGTCTTCTTCGTTCATGGAAATTTCAGAAAGCTTCATCGCTTCCTTCTTTCCACTCTCTTTTCTGACGCTACCACCTATTCCGGATTTCGAAACAGAAACCGTTTCTTCCACAAACGTGTTCCATTCCTTACAGCCGGGGCATTGTCCCATCCATTTTGCGGACTCATGCCCACAACTCTGGCAAAAAAAGACAGTTGTTCTTTTTGCTTTTGCCATACAAAAAACTCCATTTAATGAATCAAATTGCTATTTTGCAATTTTTACTTTTACCTCACCGACACCTGCCAATTCTACACTAACACTAAGTTTTCCACCCATGTTTGTGCTCATTTTGCCGGCACTTTCATCATTTACAAACACCTCATATTCGGTATCTTCCAAAAGTCCTACAGTCAGCTGTGCATCCGCATCGCCTTCCACTACAAAACTTACGCCTGTTTCATCTTCTTTGAAGTTGAGTACGCTTGTTCCCGGAACAGATTCATAAACAAACATTCCGTTTTTCTCCAATTTGGTCATTGTGGAATACGTTTTTACTTTGTACAAATCTCCTGCATGTTCAAAATCTTCGACTTTTGCCTTCTGCTCTAATTTGTGATTTCCAAAACTAATTGTTCCGTCTGTTTCCGAGCGCAGCAACTCATTTACTACTGCCATTGTAACTTCCTCCTGCATGTTTATCAGTTTTTCCTGTACCCTAAGTATAATATAATTAGACTTTTTTTGCTATAGGTATCTGTGAAAATTTACGAATTTTTTAAATATTTTCAGATAATTTCACTATTATTCTTGCACTTTGTCGATTACTTTAAAAGTAACCTCTCCGGCACGCACACCCGCCGTCACTTTGTCTCCCGGCTTAATGTTTCCAAGAAGAATTTCTTCTGCCAGTTTATCTTCCACGACATTTTGTACTGCGCGTTTTAAAGGACGTGCGCCCATCTTTACGTCCGAATATTTGTCTACAATATGCTCCTTCAAGGAAGAAGACATAGTCAACGTAATGTCCAGCTGTTCCTTACAACGCGTCGCCAAATTTTTGGAAAGAAGCGTAATAATCTGCTTCATATCTTCCTTCGTAAGTGGATGGAACACCATAATTTCATCAATACGATTGACAAATTCCGGTTTGAAAAGTTTCTTCACTTCTTCCATTACATTAGACTTCATTTTTTGATAGTCTTTTTCTGCATCGTTTCCGACTGAAAAACCAAGGTTTTTCGGCTCTACAATACGTTGCGCACCGGCATTGGATGTCATAATAAGAATGGTGTTTTTAAAGCTTACCTTTCTTCCTTTTGAATCGGTAATATGACCGTCATCCAACACTTGCAACAAAATATTAAACACATCCGGATGTGCCTTTTCAATCTCATCAAAAAGAACAACCGAATACGGATTACGACGCACTTTTTCACTGAGTTGTCCGCCTTCATCGAATCCAACGTATCCCGGAGGGGAACCAATCATTTTGGACACGGCATGACTTTCCATATATTCGGACATATCAACACGTATCAATGCGTTTTCCGAGCCAAACATGGCCTCTGCCAACGCTTTGCTAAGCTCTGTCTTTCCCACACCGGTAGGCCCCAAAAACAGAAAGGAACCAATGGGGCGTTTCGGATCTTGAAGCCCTACGCGACCTCTTCTCATCGCTTTGGAAATGGATGTTACCGCTTCTGACTGCCCGATGACACGCTTATGCAAAATAGTTTCTAATTTGAGCAGCCTCTCGCTCTCTTTTTCGGTTAGTTTATTGACCGGAACTTTTGTCCACATCGACACAACGGATGCAATTTCGTTTTCTCCGATTTCGTATTTTATTTCCTGCGATTTCTTTTCATGCTGGGCACGCATTTTATCGTATTTTTTAATCAGCTCATCTTGCGCTCTCTTTTGTTCACCCGCCTGGGAAAATGCTTCCATTTTGATGGAACGCTCAATCTGTACGTCCAGCTTCTTAATCTGTGCTTCCAGTTCTTTTATTTTGTCCGGCAAATTAGCTGTTTTAATCCTTGCTGCCGAAGCTGCCTCATCAATTAAGTCAATGGCTTTGTCCGGCAAATTTCTGTCATTGATATAACGTTCTGACAAGCAAACTGCTGCTTCAATGGCACTGGGCAATATTCTTACTCTGTGATGTTCCTCATACTTTGGTGCCACACCAGTCAATATGCGTATTGCCTCTTCCACAGTCGGTTCTTCCACATTTACCGGTTGAAAACGTCTTTCCAATGCCGCGTCTTTCTCAATATATTTGCGATATTCGCTAATAGTCGTAGCACCGATAAGTTGAATTTCTCCGCGGGCAAGCGACGGTTTTAAAATGTTGGACGCATCAATGGCTCCCTCTGCACCACCTGCACCAATCAAAGTGTGTAATTCATCCAAAAACAGTAACACATTTCCTGCATCCACCACTTCTTTAATCACTTTTTTGATGCGTTCCTCAAACTCACCGCGATATTTACTACCTGCTACCATACCTGATAAATCCAACGTAAGCACTCTTTTATCCTGCACGGTAAACGGAACTTCGCCGGATACAATTTTACGTGCAAGGCCTTCCACAACTGCCGTCTTGCCGACTCCCGGCTCGCCAATCAAACACGGATTATTTTTTGTTCTACGACTCAAAATCTGAATAACACGCTGAATTTCATCTTCTCTGCCTATCACAGGGTCCAACTTTCCTTCGCGTGCAAGCGCAGTCAAATCCCGGCTATACTGTTCCAGCATAGACTGGCCGCCTTTTTTCTTGTTTGCTTTCTTTCCCAAATCTTCTTTGTAAAGACCGCCATCTTCTCCAATGGCAATCAATACGTCCACATAAATTTTTTGCGTGGAAATACCACATGTATTAAGCAATCTTACTGCAACATTTTCGCCTTCTTTAATCATGGCAAGTAAAATATGCTCCGTGCCGGTCAAACTTGCCCCAAAACGTTCTGCCTGCTTGTGGGCATCTTCCAATACTTTCACTGCTCTCGGCGAATATCCGTCCCTTTCCTTAAAGGCAACACCAAATTCCGGTGCAATCAAATCTCTGATCATGTCTAAAACCTGCATTTCATCTACACCGTTATCCAACAGTACCCTTGCTGCAACACCGGTTTGTTCCCGAAGTAATCCAAGCAAAATATGTTCTGTTCCAACGTAGCCCTGACGCATATTTCTCGCTGCTTTCTCAGCCAGTAAAAGTGCCGCTTTCGCTTTATCTGTAAATTGTGACTGCATTATTCTAGTCCTCCATATTCCTCATATATTTGGTCAATCAAATCATGTATATCCTGCTTTGTAATATTTTTGCAACTGCATTTTGCCAAAATGACCCGCAACTCTCTTTGCACTTGTGACATCGCTTCCATTTTATCCAAATCAACCGCGATTACTGCACCTTTGCGTCTGTCTACCTTCAAATATCCTTCCTGCTTTAACACCGTATACGCCTTATTTACCGTATGCATATTAATGCCGATATTTTCCGCCATTTGTCTCACAGAAGGCAAAGAATCTCCTTCTTTGAAACGATTCGTTGCTATTCCCAGTATAATCTGATTCCGCAGCTGAATATACAGCGCTTCATCACTGTTAAAATCAATCTCAATTATCATATCCATTCACCGTTCCTTTAAAACAGTTCTACCAAAAACTTCGCCCATTTCCCACACAATCTGTTATACAAATATTATAACAAGTGGTGCAATATGTCAAGGTGTGTGAAGGGAATATGGCATCTATCGTTGCGTACATTGTGAAAATTAGTTGCTTTTCTATGTGCTTTCTTCAAATGATTTGTTACGTGACGTGAACGGCGTATATTCGACATCCTGTCTCAAATACGCCTTTTTCATGCATCGTGCATGAAAATCACTGTTTATCGAAGAAAGCACAAAGAAAATCTAACTATTTTTCACGAAATGTTCGCAACGATAGATAGCCCTACTTTCCTTACACACTCTCTTGAGATTATTTTCTTAACTAATGTATATGGGAACGTCAATATAAGTGGTTTTGTGGCGTTGTATAGTGCCCCCGTAACCCTTAATGCCACATTTTATGCGGAGCAATCTGCGAACAGGATGTTCGCAGAAATCGCAGTTGAGCCACGATGGCGAATATGCGATGGTTGCGTAAAAAGAAATATTCGTTTGTGGCATTTAGTGTTACGGGGCCACTGTACACCAACTCAAAACGCTTATATTGACGTTCCCATAACAATATTAAGAAAAAAAGAAGCCGATTCTCATCAGCTTCTCTTTTGTTCTTTATAATTTGCTCGGGTCATCCATATTCAAAAATTCAAATTCGAATTCATCATCATCTGCAAGGAAGTTTTTGGAATGCCACTGGGCATTTTTGTTTACATTTAATGTCGGTTCTTCTTCATAAGTAACTTCATTCATAGGCATAACATCCATTGCCGGAATCGACATACCCGCATTTCCCGTTTGCGCTGTCGGGCGTGTTGGCTGTGCACTTACACGACGCACCGGTTCTGCTCCCGAACGTCTGCTCAAATCAACATCTGCACTTCTTACCGGTCTTCCTGTTGCTGTCGGGCGTCCTTCCCCAGATGGTCTGCCTGCCTGTACCGGACGGCTTCCCTGACTCGGTCTGTTGCCCTGTGAAGGTCTGCCACCTTGCGGACGGTTTCCCTGACTCGGTCTGCTGCCTTGTGCCGGACGACCTTGTCCGTTTGCCGGACGTCTTACCGGTTGTCCCTGTGTTCTTTCCGGTCTGCGACGAACAGGATAATCTTCCGGCTCGTTATCCTCATAATAAGAATCGTTGTCATGCATTTTAAAAATAAGTAATGTAATACCAAGAATTAAAACAATAATAATCACAACAAGAACAATGATAACAATCTTCTGCTGTTGCACCTGTTTTGCCTGTGTATCAGCTACATTTTGGTTGTTCTGTGTTGCCTCCATAAGCTTAGGAATGGAATATTTATATCCGGCACCATTGTCATACAAGTACCATTCCTGCGTGCCTTCCGCAGTTGTTTCCAATACTGTTTCAAACGCTTTTTGTTCCTGCACTACCGGTTCTTCTTCCGGCTGCGTCTCCGGCTCTTGTACTTCTGTCTCCGGCTCTACCGTCGGCTGCTCAATCACTTCGCCAAGCTGGATATAATCCGAACGGATAAATCCGGTCACTTCACTGTTACCGGACATAAACTTAACCTGATACCACACTTTACCATCTGTTCCCGTTGCCTGTCCGGTTACGGTAACTGCCATTCCGTTTGTAGCCTTTGTCACTTTGTCCGTGGAAGTACTTGCACCGGCACGCACATTCACATCACCACCGGTAATAGTTGCACTCTGGCTCGCCATCGGCTCCACTACCGTTGTCACGGTTTCAATTTGTGGTGTGGATGTTTGCTGATTATTATTTGTATCTTGTGAACTGTTGGATGTAGAAGAAGACACATCAGGAACAGTGCCCTCCACATCAAGCAAATCCGAACGGATATAACCAAGCGTATCAGCATCTACAAAAACCTGATACCATACATATCCATCTGCACCGGTTACTTTTCCTTTGATGGAAAGTTCATCACCTTTTCCTACGCTGGCAAGTACCGCACTGGATGTATTGGCTTCACTACGAATTTTACCGGATGTTGTTTTTACGGTTCCTTCTGCTGCAAGTGCATCTAACGAAAATGCAAATATGCAAATCGTAAATACCATCACCCCAAGCAGCACTCGCGCCGCATTCCATAAATGTAACGGCGACTTTCTTGTGTTCTTCATTGTTACTTCTTCCTTCCTTACAGTAATTAAGCTTCGTCAATCGCTTTGCCGATATCGTTTCTCATGTATTTATTATCAAATTCTACCCATTTTGTTGCTTCATAAGCATTCGCTCTTGCTTCTTTCAAGTCATTTCCTTTTGCTGTAATTCCAAGAACACGTCCGCCGTTTGTCACAATGCCGTTCTCTGTCATTTTTGTTCCTGCATGGAAACAATAATATCCTTCTTTGCCTTCAAAGTTTTCCAATCCTTTGATCGGAAGACCTTTTTCGTATGCAAGCGGATAACCGTCCGATGCAAGTACAACGCATACTGCCGCATTATCTTCAAACTGCAAATCAACGCTGTCCAAAGTACCATCAATACATGCTTCCATCACTTCGATGATATCGTTTTTCATTCTCGGAAGAACAACCTGTGCTTCCGGGTCACCAAAACGTGCATTATATTCCAACACTCTCGGGCCATCCTGTGTCAACATAAGACCGAAGAAAATAATTCCTTTGAATTCTCTTCCTTCGCTGGCCATAGCGTCTACGGTTGGCTGATAAATATATTTTTTACAAAATTCGTCTACTTCTTCCGTATAGAACGGACTCGGTGAGAAAGTACCCATTCCGCCTGTATTTAAGCCCTGGTCTCCGTCTTTTGCTCTCTTGTGATCCTGTGCGGAAGTCATTGTCTTGATTGTTTTTCCATCCACAAAGGATAACACAGACACTTCACGGCCTGTCATAAATTCTTCCACAACAAGACGGTTTCCTGCAGAACCGAACTGTTTGTCAAGCATAATGGATTTTACGCCTTCTTTTGCTTCTTCCAATGTATTGCAAATAAGCACACCTTTTCCAAGTGCCAAACCATCTGCTTTCAAAACAATCGGAAGCTTTGCTGTTTCCAAATAAGCAAGCGCATCCTCAGCATTGTCAAAGTTCTCATACGCTGCCGTAGGGATATTGTATTTTTTCATAAGGTCTTTTGAAAAGGCTTTGCTACCTTCCAAAATCGCTGCATTTTTCTTTGGACCGAATGCACGGATTCCGGCATTGTTTAATTCGTCTACAAGACCACCTACAAGCGGATCATCCATTCCGACGATAGTCAAATCAATTTCTTTTTCTTTTGCAAAAGCAACAATTTTGTCAAATTCCATTGCGCCAATCGGTACGCACTCTGCGATAAGACCGATTCCGGCATTTCCCGGTGCACAATAAATTTTATCTACTTTTTCGCTCTTTGCAACACTGGTTGCAATTGCATGTTCTCTTCCGCCACTTCCTACGATTAAAACCTTCATCTTAATCTCTTCCTCCATGTCTGACTACTTTTCCGTCCACCACTTCAATCTTTCCGGTGGCTATCGCATCAATGGCACGCGGCAAAATAATCCATTCTGCCTGTTCCATCACTCGTTTTTGTAATACTTCCGGCGTGTCACCATCCTGCACCATAACCGGCTGTTGGTCAATAATCGGGCCCGTATCAGTTCCGTCATCGACAAAATGTACCGTGGCACCAACTACACGCACGCCTCGCTCCAACGCAGCTTCATGCACTTTTAAGCCATAAAAACCGGTTCCGCAAAAGGACGGAATCAAAGACGGATGGATGTTGATAATGCGGTTTGCATATTTTTCAGTCATCGCTTTCGGAATGACTACCAAAAAGCCTGCAAGCACAATCAAATCCGGATTCAATTCATCCATTTTGGCAAGAAATGCCTCGTTAAACTGCGGTCTGGATTGGTACTCCTTCGGCGAAATACAAATCGCCGGAATATTTGCTTTTTTTGCTCTTTCCAGTGCAAACGCACCCGGATTGTTGCTAATGACGCCAATCAGTTCCGTATTTGTAATTTTCCCATCGGAAACAGCGTCAATAATTGCCTGAAGATTCGTGCCTCCGCCGGAAACACAAACTACAACTCTTAGCATAAAGTAACTCCTTTTTCGCCTGCCTCACAATGACCTACGATGTAAGGTGTGTCGCCTGCTGCCTTGATTGCTTCCATTGTTTTGTCCACATCTTCTTTGTCCACTGCAACAATCATACCAAGACCCATGTTGTATGTGCTGTACATCATCTCTTCTGCAATGTTTCCTGTCTTCTGTAAAAGTTTAAAGATTGCCGGAATTTCATAGCTGTCTTTTTTCACAACAGCGCGGATTCCATCCGGTAACATTCTCGGAATGTTTTCGTAGAAACCGCCACCTGTAATATGGCTGCATGCTTTTACTCTAACGCCGGATTCTTTGATGCTTCTCAATGCTTTTACGTAAATTCTTGTAGGCTCAATCAAAGCTTCGCCCAATGTTTTGCCAAGTTCATCATAGTAAGTATCCAAGCTTTCTTTTGTCATCTCAAATACTTTTCTTACTAAAGAAAATCCGTTGCTATGTACACCGGAAGATGCCATACCGATTAAAATATCTCCGTCTTTTAAATCTTTTCCTGTAATCAAATCTTTTTCGTCAACAACACCTACTGCAAATCCTGCCAAGTCGTACTCGTCCTCCGGCATAAGACCCGGGTGTTCTGCTGTTTCGCCACCGATTAATGCAGCGTCAGACTGTAAGCATCCTTCTGCAACACCTTTTACGATTGTGGCAATTTTTTCCGGATAGTTTTTGCCACAAGCAATGTAATCCAAGAAAAATAACGGTTCACCACCTGCACATGCGATATCATTTACACACATCGCAACGCAGTC
>JAZQDM010000040.1:0-23099 GCA_045546775.1 Lachnospiraceae bacterium
TTTCAAATTCACCGTCTTCTGTCATTGGCACACAGCCGTGATACAACAAATTTCCGTTAAAAATTTTGTATAAGCCGCCGTTTGCGTATAAAAAACGGATGTGCTTTTGCAGTTTGTCACAATTTTGGAACGAATATTTCAGTCGCTCTACCACGTCTGCTTCATCCGGCGTAAGCTGATATACATCGTCCTCACAAAGTGTCGGAAAATGGGTATCTTTTAGCGCATATTCTTTGTCGTCGATACGGACTGTTCCTTTTTTTAAATCCATTTTATCAAGCAAAAGCCTGTCATCCATTCCAAATTCCGGGTGTCTTTTAATCAATTGCCCTTCCAGTTTAAACTGAATGACCGAAATAGCTTTGTGCATCTTTTCATCCAGTTTTGTATCTCTTTCATCGTAATTTTCTTTTCGGTAATCCACTTGGAAGCAGTCACATGCATCGTCCGCGTATTGGTGCATGGCAAGTCTTGCAAGGGGCACCAGATTGATACCGTAATTGTCTTCCAAAATACTTAAATTACCGTATTTTGCAGAAATACGGATTACCGTTGCAATACACGCCGGGCTACCGGCAGCTGCTCCCATCCAGGAAATATCATGATTGCCCCACTGAATATCTACATTGTGATACTCCATAAGGGTGTCCATTACAAGATGCGGATAGGGACCTCTGTCAAAAATATCGCCAATCACGTGCAAATGATCCACTACAAGCCGACGGATGGTATCACAAAATGCCACAATCAGCTCCTGTGCACGGTTTGTGCGGATTACGTTACATATAATCTCACGATAATACGCTTCCTGATTTGTCTGATCCGGATGTCCATGCAAAAGTTCTTCCATGATGTACGCAAAGTCTTTCGGCAAAGCCTTTCTTACCTTAGAACGCGTATATTTGGAAGACGCATTTTTGCACACACGGATAAGACGGTAAAGCATAACCGTGTACCAGTCTTCCACATCCAAATTTTCACGTTTCAAAACGCGCTCCAGCTTTTCCTTCGGATAATAAATAAGTGCCGCAATTTCCTTTTTGTCGACCTCACTTAAATTGTTCCCAAATTCTTCGTCAATCTTTCGTCTGATTGCACCGGAACCATTGCGCAGTACATGCTGAAACTGCTCATATTCCCCGTGAATGTCCGTCAAAAAATGCTCCGTGCCTTTCGGCAGACTTAAAATTGCACGCGAATTAATGATTTCCGTAGCTGCTGCCGCAACCGTCGGATATTGATTCGACAAACTTCTTAAGTACCTGATGTCCTCTCTTTCCATGCGCCCTCCCAATCCAGCAGTCTTTCTTCAAACTGCCTGTAGAAATCGGTTTCCTGTGTGTATGGCACTATAAAAAATTGTTTTATAAGCTCCACGCTGACCTGTTTTCTGAGTTCATCGTCACCACTTGCATCAAGCATGTCCTGCAAATTCAACAAAAAATAATGCCATCTTGTAACAAATTCTTCGTACTTGGAAAGCTCCGGCGTATCCAGCCATTTTTTTACTTTCACTTTTGTGCGGTTTTTCTTTGTGCACTCATGCACCTGTAAAAAGTAAGAAAAACTGCCATTTTCGTAAAAACGCCCCAGCGGAAAAAGCCTGCAGATTCCCGGGCGGAAGGAATGAATACTGCAACGTCCTTCTTCATTCAAAAAAGAACACTTTTCTTCTGTCGCATCCATTTTTAAATTTGGTAAAATAATCCCATCCACCACTTGCAATTCCACATATTGCGCTAAGAGTTGTTCAAAACTCATCCGCAAATTACTGCACAACCGATACACATCAAGCGGGTCAAGTACAATGGAACTTCCCATGCCACGACAACAATCCGAACATCCTTTACAATCGTCGCACCCCACTTTGACCAAATCGTTTTGTGTGTAAAATTTTCCGTCTGAGATTTCCTCCATCGCAATCTGCCTTTTCATCCTGCGTCTACGCCATCCTTTTCTTTCCGTTATCATATTTCTATTTTACCACATATTCCTCATGTTGTCGTGCCTAACTTACTTTCGGACACTTGATAACTTTTCCCAAATATTATAAGATAAGCATTGGAAACAGCTCGCCTCACGGCAGCTCTTTTACCGGAATGACCGAAACGGAGGATTTACTCATGACAACAGCAGAAAAAGCTCTTGCTTTACATAAAGAATGGAACGGAAAATTGGAAACAGTTTCCAAATCAGCCGTAAAAAGCCGCGAAGATTTGGCGCTCGCCTATACGCCCGGCGTTGCAGAACCTTGCAAAGTAATCGCAAAAGACAAAGAAGCTGCCTATACATACACTTGGAAAGCCAACACCGTTGCTGTCGTATCGGACGGCAGTGCAGTCCTTGGTCTTGGAAACATCGGCCCCCATGCAGCTATGCCTGTTATGGAAGGGAAAGCCGTTTTGTTCAAAGAATTCGGCGGCGTCAATGCAGTGCCAATTTGCCTTGACACACAGGATACCGAAGAAATCATTAAGGCAGTAACTTACCTTGCACCCGGATTTGGCGGTATCAACTTAGAAGACATCAGCGCACCTCGCTGTTTTGAAATTGAAGAACGTTTAAAAGCGACTTTGGATATTCCGGTTTTTCACGATGATCAGCACGGTACTGCCATCGTTGTGCTTGCCGGAATCATCAACGGCTTAAAAGTTGTAGGCAAAGAAAAAGAAAACTGCAAAGTTGTTGTAAACGGTGCCGGAAGTGCCGGTGTTGCCATCACAAAACTGCTCCTCTCCTACGGATTTAAAAATGTAATTATGTGCGACAAAGTGGGCATTCTTTCCAAATCCACGGAAGGTTTGAACTGGATGCAGCAACAGATGACCGAAGTGACAAACCCGAATAATGAGACCGGAACACTTGCCGATGCGTTAGAAGGCGCTGATATTTTTGTCGGTGTATCTGCACCCAATATTGTGACACCGGAAATGGTTTCTTCCATGAATTCCGATTCTATCTTGTTTGCCATGGCAAACCCGGTGCCCGAAATCATGCCGGATGAAGCCAAAAAAGCCGGTGCACGCGTTGTCGGTACAGGCCGCTCGGATTTCCCCAATCAGGTCAATAACGTAGTTGCTTTTCCGGGCATCTTCAAAGGTGCTTTGGAAGGACGTGCGACACAGATTACAAAGGAAATGAAGCTGGCTGCTGCACTTGCCATTGCAGGTCTCGTTCCGGATGACGAATTAAACGAAGACAACATTATGCCGGAAGCATTCAATCCTTCTGTCGCAGAAGTTGTTGCAAACGCAGTAAAATCACATATTAAATAATTACCTATGGACACGTTAGAAAAAAGAAGAAAACAATGGCACGGAAGACGTTATTACTCTTTGGATGCCTATTGCAAAAATACATACGGACAAAAACTGCAAAAAGTGGCCATTGATGCCGGTTTTACCTGCCCCAATCGGGACGGTACCATCGATACACGAGGTTGCATTTTTTGCAGTGCCGGTGGCAGCGGCGATTTTGCCGTGCCGATAACGGATATTGCATCGGGCTGCGACGAAGCGAATGTAATTGCCTATTTTCAGGCGTATACCAATACCTATGCGCCGGTGGAACAACTGGAGAAACTGTACCGTCAGGCATTGGACAACAAACAGGTAGCAGGCATTTCCATTGCCACAAGACCGGATTGTCTCGGTGACGATGTTCTTTCGCTATTAGACAAGCTAAACAAAGAATACAATGTCGCTACCGATGCACATCCGGCCAAATTTATTTGGATAGAACTTGGGCTCCAAACCATGCACGAAAAAACGGCCAGCTACATCCGCAGAGGATACCCACTTAGCGTGTTTGACCGCGCTGTTGCGGCTTTGCACAAAATTGACATCCCTGTCATTGTGCATGTCATATTAGGATTGCCCGGGGAAACACCGGCACAAATGCAGGAAACTATCCACTATTTAAATGCAAAGAAAATATTTGGCATCAAACTGCAACTGCTTCATATTTTGGAACATACGGACTTGTGCACCGACTATCAAAACGGCAAATTCGATGCTTTGACAAAAGAACAGTATATCGATTTGCTTGTTGACTGTGTCAGTCATTTAAGCGCCGACACTGTAATACACCGTCTGACCGGCGATGGACCAAAAGAAATCCTCGTAGCACCTCTTTGGAGCTGCGACAAAAGAACTGTGCTGAACACGTTTCACCACGAATTGAAATTGCGCAATCTCTGGCAGGGATCCTGCGCGGACACACATTTTTCAAAAAGGGGGATATCTAAATGCAAGAAGCATTGACACTTTACAAATTAATCGTACTTTACATGCTTGACCGGGTTAACTTTCCGCTCACCAAATCGCAGGTGGCAGACTTTATTACCGGCAAAGAATATACGACTTTCCTTACGTTACAACAGGCAATCTCAGAGCTCATTGATGCAGACCTGGTAGCAGCGGAATCCATCCGCAACCGCACCCATCTTTCCATCACAAAAGACGGACAGGAAACGCTCAGCTTTTTTGAAAACCGCATTAACGATGCCATCAAAGCGGACATCAATACTTTTTTTGTTGAAAATGAAATGGAACTGCGCGATGAAGTTTCCGTTCTGGCCGATTACTACAAATCTACCAGCGGCGAATTTGAAGCGCATCTAATTGCGAAAGACCGAAACATCAACTTAATTGAGATTACTATGTCTGTCCCGGTGGAAGAAACAGCCGCCGCAATTTGCGACAGCTGGCAAAAGAAAAATCAAGAGATTTATCAATATTTAATCAACGAGCTTTTTTAAGTTCGTTGATTTTTTTGTTCGTTTCTTTCCGTTGATTCGGCTTACTCTTTTTGGCTCATGTATGCTATGACAGCTGCAAGGCCAATGCCAAACATGACCCACTTCACAGCAGCTTCACAAAAATCAAAAAACACACCGCCCACAAAAATGCTAATCAAGTATATGAGCGCAACAGCAAAAATAAGTATTGCCGTTGTTACGATTAATTTTTTGTTTCCCTCTGCATCTTTTACATCCTTTTCCAGCTTCTCCTGCATTTTTTTGTCTCCTTTCAACAAGTCATCCAGACTGATTTGATAAAGGTCACTCAAATGGATAATGCTGACAATGTCCGGCAAAGATTTCCCATTTTCCCAATTTGATATCGTTTGCCTTGAAACCATAATTCTTTCGGCTACCTGTTCTTGGGTCAAACCGGCATTTATTCTCGCATTTTTTAATTTCTTCTCAATTTCCATATGTGCACCTTCTCTCTGAAAGGAATATACTATTTTTCTTCTGTTTTTCCCAGCAAAAGTCTTGGACATTCCCTAAAATTTGCTGTCAAAAAGCTTTGACATAGTCGGTAAGATGCTGTTTGGGACTCTCCGTGAACCTGAAAGTTATCTTTCTAAAGAACAAAAAATCGAATTATGAATTATATCCTAATTCTATCGGTAAATCATCCCAAAGTTCTGTTCTTGTCTTATAACTTTTAAACTTTTCCAAAACTTTCACATCAGGATTAGGATAAATCACAAACCCATCCTCCTCACCTTTTTCTGCACGAATAGGAAATGCAAGTTGCTCTTTCTCTATTGAAAACTGTGCATTTACACCTTCTTTATTTCCCCTTGCATCAAGTCGAATCCATTTTTTATATTCTTTGACATACACTCCATTAAATCCGTGATATATCAAAACAGGGGCTATTTCATCATCTAAAATCACTTTCTGATAACAAAATCCAGTTGGAATAGATTTATAACGCAATAAAGCAGCTAGCAAATGTGACTTTGCAAAACAAATTCCATGCCTTGCTTCTAACACTTCTGTCGCTGAACAAGTTAAAATATCTTCATTTATATCTGCCGAATGTGAAATGTTATCTCTTACATATTCATACGCTCTTTTAATGTACTCTACTTCGTCGCATGTTCCTTGAGACAATACGTCTGCAAGTTGCATTATATTTTCATTTCTAAAATTAATCACATCATCTTCTTTTAAGTATTCATCTGTGTTATCTGTAAATAATATTATGCTCATAGTAATTCCTCCACAAACTTCAAATTAATCTACTCATCAAGCATCAGTTTCCCTGCTTTCGCTTTTGCCTTTAATCGAGCCATCTGCTCCTTTTCAATTTCTTGTATACTTTTATCAGGTGTCGGTAAATCCTCGGGCATAGTACCACCTATTTTTTCTATAGCACTACGCACTTCTTTTCCAACAGAATAGTGAATGGAAGTGGCTGTTTTTGCATTATCAACTTCATCCTTCCTCAGCTTTTCTTCTGTCTGCGAAATACGGAAAAGATTCGCAATCAATTCCGTACTGCCCATATAATCAAGTATTTTCTGACCAACCTCAAGATTCTTTCTTTTGTGAATATCATCAACATCTAATCCGCCATATAATCCCATATAACCTGCATTCTGGAAGATTGCAAATTCTTCATTCGTAATTACTCCAGCATTATGCGCAGTTTCCGCAAGCATTTGATTCCACTGTTTAATATCTCCACGTACAACCAAGCGCCTTCTATCTTCATCTAATTCATTGAAATGGTCTGCCACTTCTTGCCTGTATGTTTGGATTGCGAAATATGTTTGTCCTAATGCAATTACTTCTTTTCTTGGATCACCATTTTGCACAATCAAATAGCATGCATATCTGGTTAATTCATAATCAACCATCAGCTTTGTGCCACCTTTCGGCATATTTGATGTTTTCCTGACCTCGGGAAAACATTCCTCTACACTTCTTCCACTATTTTCACAAGCTAACATTGCACGCTTTATTACTTTATGAAAGTTTTCCCATTTAGTATACTCTAATGCCGGTGCAAGTTCTCTGGCAGACCAAAACTCAGTTCCATCTGGTCTAATTTTTTTTATATCTTCAAAACGTTTATATTCTTTCGCTTTTAATTCCTTCACCATGAATCCCTCCAATCTTCTTTAGTATTTCACCCTTTTCACATACAATCTACTTATAATTTGAATAAAACTCTTTATACTTTTTATCACACTTTCTAAAACATCTACCGGCAGATTTCTTTTTCGCCTTTTCGAAATATTCGTAAGCTTTGTCCAAATTTCCGCATTCATATTCTACCTGAGCAGCATAGAGGTCTCTATCTCCATTATCATATCTTTCAGGATCTGCCTTAAAAACATGAGGCATCCATTCCTTCATCATCTCTCTATTTTTTGTTCTCAGAGCTGTCTCTATCATTGACCATGCAACTAAATAGCTTTCTTTATATCCATACTTAGGCTCAGGAATTCCCTCCCACAACTCATTTAACCTTTTAACTGCCACGTCAACATTACCATTATTTCTTTCTAATTCTGCCTCTCCTATTTTCTGTATATAGTCCATTTGATTTTTACTTAATTCTGCCATTTCGTTTTGTCCTTTGTTAGTTTCCCAATTATATGCTACTTTTAGCGCCCCACACTAATGAATAAATTTCTTTTTCTTAGGATTTGGAAGTTCCTCATACATAGCATCAAATAGTCTTTTCAAAAAATCCTTGTTATCAACATCATCAACCTGCAACATCTCTTTTGCGCCTTCGTACGGCAATTCATAAGCAGCTTCCGGCATAAGTGCAACAGCTGATTTGACAGGCTTTACAAGTAGTCTGTCATCATATATGCCACCGATGATTTTACCGCGATAGTATAGGATGAATTCTCCCATCATTGCTCTATATGTTATATCTTCTAATTCAGATAATTGTTCTAATATAAACTCTAAATAGTCTTTGTTTGACGCCATATTACCCCCATAAACATTTACAAATTCACAAATACATCCATTCTTTCTACTTCTTGCTTTAGGGCAAACCGCCTGTCAAAGTCTTACCGTACCAAAATCCATAATCCCTTGAATCCGAAAAGTTTGTCTCCTCACTGATATCTATTACTAATTACCCGAAACTGCCACTGTGCAGAAGCTCCATCACTACACACTTCTTCAAAACCAAAAATATCATCTTTTCCTATTACAACTTCACTGACTGTTTCCCCGGTAGTCAATTGTATCACTGCCGGTTCGAATCTAAGCGTAACCTCACCTGCTGTTGTTATGTCTTCTATGGTGACTGTTGTGTTATGCAGATGGTATGTATCGCCTTTTAAAAATTCCGCACTCTCTTCATACGCATCAGAAGTGTCTGATTCTACCGTTCCTGTTATTCGAATCGTTGCCCATGTATGTGTGTCCTTGTATTTTTTAAGAGGATTATAAATTCCAAAATAAAATACAATAACTGTCACAACACTCAAAGTCATTATTGCGATTACAAGTTTTTTTACATTTTTTTCTTTCACTTTTTCTTTCATAGCTTTCCCCTATTGCATAAAAACATATACTCCTCGCCCTACATCGGCGTTCCTACTTCAATCAAGTTGCCGTCCAAATCATAAAAGCGAATGACTTTTTGTCCCCAGCTGTGGACTGTAAGCCGGTTCACATATTGAATGTCCGGATATAACCGTTCCAATTTTTCGGCAAATGCCTCAATGTCCTGTTCTTCAAAATACAGCTCGCAACAATTGTTTTGCGGAATAATGTCTTTTCCGAGAAACTCTTTCCAGATTTTTTCATCCTGCAGCACAAGGCCTTCTGTCAAAATCATGTTTCCGTCGTTATCCAGTATTCTGTCCAAACCAAACAAATCATGATAAAACTGTTTTGCTTTTTCTATATCTTTTACAACAATCAAAATATTTTTTAATTTCATTGTTTCTTTTCCGTACTTGCCTCTCTTTTGATGCGTGCCATATGTTCTTTGATTTTTACTTCATAGCCGTTGCCGGACGGGCGATAAAACTCTTTTCCACTCAATTCATATGGCAAGTATTGTTGTTCCACATAATCATTCGGATAATCATGCGCATATTTGTAACCGGTACCGTGCCCCAATTTGGCTGCGCCTTTGTAATGCGCATCCTGCAAATGTGTCGGAATCGGTAAATTTCCTGTCTGTTCCACTGCTCTTGTCGCCTCCATAATTGCATTCACACTGGCATTGCTCTTTGGTGCCGTGGCAATATAAGCGACTGCCTGCGACAAAATAATCTGTGCTTCCGGCATGCCCACTCTCTCCACCGCCTGGGCTGCGCTGACTGCAACAGTCAAAGCATTCGGATCTGCATTGCCTACGTCTTCTGCCGCACATATCATCATTCTGCGGGCAATAAAAGTCACACTTTCCCCCGCGTACAGCATACGCGCCAAATAATACACTGCCGCATCCGGGTCTGAGCCCCGCATACTTTTGATAAAAGCGGAAATCGTGTCATAATGGTTGTCACCGGTCTTGTCATACCGAATGACACGCTTTTGGATGCATTCCTGGGCTACTTCTATCGTAATGTGAATCTTTCCGTCCTCACTGCGGTTGGTCGTCATAATGCCCAATTCAATTGCGTTTAACGCATGTCTGGCATCACCGCCGGACAACTCTGCCAAAAATTCCAAAGCGTCCTCCTCGATGACCGCATCGTAAGCACCCATTCCTTTTTCTGTATTGTATACCGCACGACGCAACAATTCTTTGATATCTTCCCGCTCCAACGGTTTTAATTCAAAAATAACCGAGCGGGAAATCAAAGCCCCGTTCACTTCAAAATAAGGGTTTTCGGTCGTCGCTCCAATCAAAACAACGGTGCCGTCCTCCACAAACGGAAGCAAATAGTCCTGCTGTCCTTTGTTAAAACGATGAATCTCATCGATAAAAAGAATTGTTTTCTTGCCATACATGCCTTGCATATCTTTTGCTTTCTGTATGACCTCTTCCATATCTTTTTTTCCTGCAACCGTCGCATTAATCTGCGTAAACTCTGCACTTGTTGTATTGGCAATCACCTTGGCTAATGTTGTCTTGCCCGTACCGGGCGGCCCATAAAAAATAATGGAACTAAGCTTATCCGCTTTGATGGCGCGGTACAACAGCTTATCCTTGCCGACAATATGCTGCTGTCCCACCACTTCTTCCAATGTCGTCGGACGCATTCTTGCCGCCAGCGGCGATTCCTTCTCTTTGTTTGTACTTCTCATATATTCAAATAAATCCATATTTTTGCCCTCTTTTCCCTTTTCATCATAGCGGAAATCTATAGGAAAATCAATTTTAAAAAATTATATTGAAAATCTGAAAATTAAAACAAAAAAACAGTTGACAAATGCTTTTCTTTGAAGTAAACTATTATTTGTCTTAAGTGACTTGCGCGAGTGGCTCAGCGGTGGAGCACCTCCTTGCCAAGGAGGGGGTCGCGGGTTCGATCCCCGTCTCGCGCTTTTGCGTTACTGAAGTGCTTAGACTCACTTCAGTTTTGCATTCTTTTTTATTACACACACGAAAAAACGCCGACAATGTCGGCGTTTTTTTTTAGACAAAAAGACATTCAAAAGATGATATTTTAAAAAGGGAAGCGGACAAACTCCACTTCCCTCTTTTGTATTAGTAACCAAATTACTGTTCTACTTTATCTGCATACTTTATCCGGTAAATGCGGTGCAATGACTCATTAATACGCTCTTCTGAAATAGTGCCGTCTTTGACTGCCTGTAACAAACCGTTATAAGCTGTTTTAAAATCTTCCGGCATAAGAATCATATCTGCTCCGGCTTGAATTGCCTTAATCGCAGCCTCGTCAGAAGTATAGTATTCCGTGATTGCTCCCATATTCATGGCATCGGTAATAATAACGCCCTCGAAACCGATTTCATCACGCAAAAGGCCGATTACTTGCGGCGAAACAGATGCCGGTGTATTGTCACCTGTTATCGACGGAACGGAAACATGCCCCACCATAACAAAATCCGCTCCGGCTTCCACCCCGGCTTTGAATACATTAAACTCTACATTTCTAAATTCTTCTAAAGTGCGGTTGGATGTAGCCATCCCTACATGGGTATCTTCCGTCGTTCCGCCAAGTCCAGGGAAATGCTTCAAACAAGCACTTACTCCATTTTCCTCCAGGCCTTGTACCGCAGAAGGCACCATAGCGGCTACCACAGCTCCGTTGTCGCTAAAGGAACGGTTTCCGATTGTCTCATTGTTCGGATCTGTCAACACATCTGCAACCGGGGCAAAGTTCATATTAAATCCAAGTGCAGATAAATAATCCGCCATCGTTGCTCCTGCTGTATACGCTTTCTGCGTATCACCGGCGGCTCCGATATCGGCCATCGGCCCAACATTTTCAGCATCAATGCTGCTGTTTGCAACACGGGCAATATCGCCGCCTTCTTCGTCTACACCGATAAACAACGGATATTTGCTATACATCTGTGTATTTGAAATCATCTCCGTCAACTGTTCTTCCGACTCAATATTCTGTGAAAAATAAATCAAACCACCTACTGCATATTCTCCAAGGGCTTTTTTTGTGCCATTTCCTGCTTTTACCGCAACATCAACATCTGCCAATGCTTCCGGCGTTATGTAAAACAAGCCGGCAACCTTATCTTCCAGCGGCATTTCTGCAATACATGCATCTACTGCTTCATCCAACAAGTCTCGTTCTTCCACCACGGTCTCCGGCTCTGTTTCCGTTTCCGGCATACTTTCCGGCTCTGAAAGAGTGACTTGCTGTTCCTGCTGCTCCAAGGATTCCAATTGTGCCTGAAGCTCTGCAGCCTGTTTCTTTTCTCCGGTTACCTTTGAAACATATGCCACAACCATTGCAATACCAACAATTAATAAAATCGCAATGACAGCCACTGCCACATACGCCATAATTTGATTTCTGATACGACGCTGACGGCGAAACTCCCTGCGTTCCAATTCTCTATTTTCATCCATACTGTTAACGACTCCTCTCCAATGTTCGCGCACACACACGCTCTGTTTCCATAATACTCTAATTTTTCAAATTTTGCTATAGGAAATAACAGGAATCGCTCTTTTTCGCACAACGTAGAAGCGGGCATTGATTCCTATGTATCAACACCCGCCTCTAAACTGAGCTATCCAATGGCTTTTTCCTCCATTTTTTCATCCTTCGTCCTTATCCCATTTCTCTTTCGTACCATTTGTACTGTAACGGACAAATCTTGCTTCTTTTCATTTTGTCATTTGTACTTCGCTACTTTTTCTTCTGGACTCGTTCACGTTAATGAATTACTACTTTGTCTTTAGTTCCTTATTCTTTTGTGCTTTAAAAATGATTTAAGTTCCCGTTGGACTGTACCTCTCTTTCTTTAGATTTCATCTATGTAAACTTTCCTTTTTCGAAAGTCGTTATAACTTGTTTGTTGTTATGGTCTTATTATATCCAGATATATTTATTTTGTCAATACATTTTTTGAAAAAAGTTTTTATTTTTTTATATTTTTTTGTTTGTGTTTTAATTATCAGTTTTTAATAGATTTTATTCTATAATTTTCTATCTTTTTACAGTATCAAAAGTACCATCATCTCATCACACTGCCAATGACCGCTACAGCACTTTAAGGACATCCGATGCCTTTCTCTTGTCCATCTGCGCAAAAAGCTTTATACTATACTTAGAAAAGAAAGGAAGGGTATTTTTATGAATTACAAACAGGAAGCTTTTGCATCTGCTGCAAAGGAAGTAATTAAAAATTTGGAAAAAAGAGGAATGGAAGGCTACTTCTTTGAAGATGCCACCGCCTGCGTCATGGCAATTTCGGAAATGATTCCGGGCGGAAGCTCCATCAGCTGGGGCGGAAGCGAATCCATCAAGGAAGTGGGGCTTATGGATGCTTTGAAACGTGGTGAATACGAAATGATTGACCGTATGAGCGCTACAACCCCGGAAGAAAGCCGTGAACTTTATGCAAAGGCAGTTTTAGCAGATTACTATTTGATGAGTACCAATGCTATTACATACGATGGGGAGCTGGTAAATATTGACGGAAACGGCAATCGTGTTGCCTGCCTTATTCATGGCCCGGAAAACATTATCATGGTTGTCGGCATGAACAAATTCTGCCAGACGGTTGAAGAAGCGGTACATCGTGTGCGCAATATGGCGTCTCCGGCAAATGCAAAGCGCTTAAACCGTCAAACACCTTGCAATTTCACCGGTCGCTGTGGCGACTGCCTCTCCCCGGACTGCATGTGCAACAACATTGTCATCACACGCAGAAGCGGACGTAAAGGACGCATCAAGGTATTTTTTGTGGCAGAAAATCTGGGATACTAAGCTATGCGGATAGAAGCAATATCATTTTTCTTAAAAAAGCCGCACCGTCTATTGTTTTTAATTGCAAGCGTCTGCATTTTATGCGGTATTACGATGTTACATGGTTCTGTTGGTGTCCAAAATTATGAAAAGACAACCGGTGTAATTCGCGATGTGGAAGAAACCGAAAAATATATGGCACGTCGCGGTTACGTAACCCGCTACAATTATGTACTTTCTTGGTATGATGACGGAACTTATTACGAAAAAATAGTGGAAGACCAAATTTCCCCGCCGGTAGAAGGCGAACTTATTATCTGGGTAAGACCGGATAATCGGGATGCCACGCCTACCGCTCCGCAGGATATGACGGAACAAGGAACTCTTTTTGCAGGCATCGGCATGCTTTCCGGTATCATCGGTACAGTACTTTTTATGCGGAACAAAAAGAAAGAAAACTTAACCTATACTGAGAAAATCGAGCGTTTAGTAGACACAAAGCTTTATTGCATCATCATCTTTATCTTATCGCTCTTCGGCGCAGGTTTTATTGGATATGATACCTATGCTGATTACCAAAAAAATAGTTTTATAAAAGCATACCAGATCGATTTGCTTATTTTTTGCGGTATTGTTGCTGTCGTTTGCGTGATTTTGTTTGTTCGCGCGAACAAGAAATTGAAACACTAAAAAATGCGGTCTGCGGACAATATGTCTGCAGACCACATTTTTATATAGAAATACTCTCACTCATTACAGCTGTGAAATTACAAAAATATCATAAATTGCTTTGATTGCAGTCTCGAAGTCGTTGTTTGCAACACCGATGATGATGTTCAACTCACTGGAACCCTGGTCAATCATTTTCACGTTTACGTTTACATGGGCAAGTGCGGAGAAAATTCTTCCGGCTGTACCACGTGTAGCGCGCATGCCGCGTCCTACAACGGCGATTAACGCAAGATCGGATTCGATGTCAATGGAATCCGGGTTTGCAAGTCTGTGAAGACTTCCTACTACGCGCTGTTCTTTGTGCATAAACTCATCCTGATGTACAAATACAGTCATTGTATCAATACCGGACGGAACGTGTTCGAAAGAAATTCCGTGCTCTTCAAAAGCCTGCAATACTTTGCGTCCGAAACCGATTTCGGAGTTCATCATATCTTTTTCAATGTTTACTGCACAGAAACCTTTCTTTCCGGCAATACCTGTAATAACATATTTGGATTTCTGGCAGGTGCTTCCTACAATCCATGTACCGTTGTCTTCCGGTGCATTTGTATTGCGGATGTTAATCGGAATACCTTCTTTTCTTACCGGGAAAATTGCATCTTCGTGAAGAACGGTTGCACCCATGTAAGAAAGCTCTCTAAGCTCGCGGTATGTGATTGTTTCAATGCCTTCCGGGTTTTTGATAATTCTCGGGTCAGCTACCAAGAAACCGGATACGTCTGTCCAGTTTTCGTATACGTCCGCTTTGATTGCTTTTGCAACGATAGAACCTGTAATATCAGAACCGCCTCTGGAGAACGTTTTTACTCTTCCGTCTGCGTAAGCACCATAAAATCCCGGCACTACTGCATTGTCAAGTTTGCTCAATCTCTCAGACAACACGGCATGTGTTTTGTCTGCATCAAAATCTCCGTTTTCATCAAAGAAAATAACTTCTGCAGAATCGATAAAGTTGAATCCAAGATAGTTTGCCATGATGATACCGTTTAAGTATTCACCTCTGGAAGCTGCGTAATCTTTTCCTGCTTTTTTCTTGAAATTGGATTCGATTTTTTTGAATTCTTCATCCAAAGACAATTCCAAAGAAAGTCCTGTGATGATTTCCTCATAACGTGCTTTGATTGCTTTTAACTGGTCTTTGAAGTCCTGACCTGCCTCAGCTGCATCATAGCAAGCATACAACATATCTGTTACTTTTGTATCTTTTGCATCTCTTTTACCCGGCGCTGACGGTACGACAAATTTTCTTTCACTGTCAGAACGGATGATGTCGCCGACTTTTTTAAACTGTTCTGCGCTGGCAAGAGAACTACCACCAAATTTTACTACTTTATTCATTGTATTAACCTCTACTTTTTATTTCGTTGTTTTCTTATATTTTGTGCTTTTTATTTTGAAAAAAGATAGTCGATAAGCTCGTGCCCTTTTTCTACGTAATTACCGCTCTCTCGGCCTTCTTTCTCATTGTAATTCCAGCTGTGTTCCTGTTCATCTGTGCTGTCATAAAGCATGTAAGGAACGTTGTCGGATGTATGCGTTCTCACACAAATCGGTGTCGGATGATCCGGCAACACGAGCATTCTGAAATCTACATTTTTTTCCTGCAAGCTCTTCACAAGCGGTGCAATAACTTCGCTGTCCAGGAATTCAATCGCCTGCACTTTTCTTTCCACGCTGCCCTGGTGTCCCATTTCATCGGGTGCTTCCACATGGATGTATGCAAAGTCATATCCATCTTCCGTGAGTGCTTCTACGGCTGCCTGCGTTTTTCCCGCATAGTTTGTATGAAGTCCGCCGTTGGCACCTTCCACAATGGCAACGCCCATGCCTGCTCCGGTTGCAATACCTTTGAGCAAGTCTACTGCGGAAATCATCATACCTTTTTTGCCTGTCTTTTCTTCAAAGGAAGACAACATCGGTTTTGTGCCTGCGCCCCAGAACCAACAGCAGTTTGCCGGATTAAGGCCCTGTTTTTTGCGCTCGATATTAATCGGATGATTGACAAGAATGTCATAGCTTCTCTTCATCATGTCATACAGATTTTTGTCGGACGGAAGATACTGACCGATTACCTGACCAAGTACATCGTGAGGCGGTGTTAACTGCACAACCTCGCCTTTGTCCCAAATAAGGCAGTGGCGGTAACTTGTTCCCACATAAAATTTGTATATTTCATTTTCCATTTCTTTGCGAACTGCTTCCAACAAAACAGCGCAATCTTCTGTGCTGATTTCACTGGCACTATGGTCAATAATGGTCTTTTCTTCAAACGCAACATCATCCTCGGAAATGGTTACGATGTTACAACGGAGTGCAATGTCCGTATCTTTCATCGGAACACCAATGCTGAGCGCTTCCAGCGGAGAACGTCCGGAATAATATTTTTTCGGGTCATATCCGAGCACGGAAAGGTTTGCGGTGTCAGACCCCGGACTCATTCCGTCCGGAATCGTATGTACCATACCGACTTCGGATTTTTTGCTCAGTGCATCCATCGTCGGTGTTTTTGCATATTCTAAAGGGGTTTTGCCGGAAAGCGCCTCGATTGGTTCATCTGCCATGCCGTCACCCAAAACTACTACATATTTCATGTATGCCTCCTAAATTACGCTTCGATACGGATTCTGTTCCGTACCGCACCAAGTTTTTCTGCTTTTTCTTTGAAGTCTTTTTCTGTCATGGAAGCTGTCACAAAACCAAATTCATCTGTAAGAGAAGCAACGTTTACAAATTCTACGTCACCAAATACTTCTTTTACTTTTGCTTCGTCTGCTTTTGCCTTGTCAGCACGCACAAAGAACTTGTGGCTTACATTGTCAATGCTTGCAAGCTTCACATCTTCGTCTTCCCAGAAGCACATAACGGTCTTGCCCATATGCCTTGCACAGTCAACTACGTCAGAAACTACTGCACTTGCAGTCGGCAACTTACCTGCGCCACGTCCGTAGTACATAGAATCACCTAACATATTTCCGTGTACAAATACGGCATTAAATACGTCATTTACGCTGTAAAGCGGATGCTCATTGGAAATCATAAACGGAGCTACCATTGCAAAATACTCATCGCCCAAATCTTTGCTCATAGCAAGAAGCTTGATGGATTTGCCCATCGATTTTGCATAAAGGAAATCTGCTGCAGTAATCTTTGTAATTCCTTCTGTATAAATATCTTCGTATTTTACGTTCTTTAAGCACATAAGAGAAGAAAGGATTGCGATTTTACGGCAAGCATCATAGCCTTCCACGTCTGCTTCCGGATTTCTCTCTGCATAGCCTTTTTCCTGTGCCTCTTTCAATACGTCTTCAAAATCAGCACCTTCTCTGTCCATTTTTGTAAGAATATAGTTGGTTGTACCGTTTAAGATACCTGTAATTCCGTCGATTTTTTCTGCTGTGAGGGAATAGTTTAACGGACGGATAATCGGAATACCGCCACCTACACTTGCCTCAAACAAGTAGTTACATTTGTTTTCTTTTGCAAGGCGCAAAAGTTCCGGTCCGTGGTTTGCAACAAGCTCTTTGTTGGATGTACAAACGCTCTTACCTTTTAAAAGTGCCTGTTTTGTGAAATCATATGCCGGATTTACACCACCCATTGTCTCACAAATAATATCTACTTCCGGGTCATCCAAAATCACGTTTACGTCATGCACTAATTTTGATTCAATCGGGTCTCCCGGGAAATCTCTCAAATCGAGAACATATTTAATATTTAATTCTGCACCGGCTTTTTTGTTGATCATTTCTTTGTTTTTTTCAATGACCTCCACTACACCGCTTCCTACTGTTCCATAACCAAATACTGCTACATTAATCATAATTTCCTCCAATGTTTCTATTCTTTTGCAATAATTTTTACATAATGTACACCTTTTTGTCGCTCCATTGCCTCAAGCATCTGTGAAATGTCTCCTGTTGTCGGAAGCACTTGCGCACTTAAGCTCAAGGATGCAATGCCGTTAATCGGAATACTTTGATGTATCGTCAAAATGTTTGCCCCAAAATCAGCAATGATTTTTAACACATCTGACAAAAGTCCCGGCTCATCGTCCATCTGAAAGTTGAGCGTAATCGTTGTCCCCTGTGAATTATCATGAAATCGGAATATGTCGTCTTTGTACTTATAAAAAGAACTTCTGCTGATTCCGACTCTGTCCACCGCTTCCTGTATCGTCATTACCTTGGCGGTATCCAGAAGACTTTTTGCCTCCACTACTTTCAGTAGTACTTCCGGAACTGCTTTTTGCTTTACAACAAAATAGCCTGTTGATTCTCCCATAAAAAGCCACACCCTTTCGTTTGTTGCTTTGTTTGTATTTCTACGGCGTACACGCGTTTTTCATTGTATTTGTCGCGCGCACACTTGTTTGTCACCGAGGGATATTGTAGCACAGTACCTTTCGAAAGGCAACCACTTTTTCATATAACTTTTCACGGCTATTTCTCTATTCTACTGTCATTTTGCACAAACCCACCGTGCAGTTTTAAAAGCATTCGTTGTCCCTGCACGGTATAAAAAAGGAATGCATTGCTGCATTCCTCCTGCGTCTTGTTTTATTCAAAATGGAAATTGTCCCCGTCCTGCACAATAAGAATCATTGTTTTGCCGGTGTTGAACTCAATTTCTTTTCCGTCATCATCATAATAACGAGTTGCACCATAGTCACTTTCTTTTTCCCAAGTAATATGAATGGCTTTTCCTTCGGTAATAAACCAACCGTCCCTTGTATCATCAATACACTGATAAGCCAGATAGCCCTGGTCATCTCTCACTTCATAATAAGTGTCCTGAATGATAATATTTTTAAAAGCAAGCTGTTGTCCGGTTGCTCCGTCAATATGAGGCCCTTCTTCACCGCCGGCAAGCTTCTGGAAACGATAATACAAACCGTCCGTTTCATTATATTCAAAGTACGTATTTGTCATCGGGTAACAGTCTGACATGTTGATATACGTTGCCGCTTCCGAATCTTCATAAGCATCTAATGTATTAATACCATCCGCAAATTGAAAATGATTTTCGTCTGCCATACCTCTGTATTCTTTTTGGTACTCATACTGTTCGATTGCCTTATTTACACCTTCTGCCGAAATATAAGCATTGTGTGGCGCACTTTTATCATCGGAACGGAAATATACGCCTTCAGACGCAATCGTACCATTGATATTGTCTGTTGTATCCCTGCTGATTACTTCGTCAATATAAAATGGTCCGCCGTAATGACACATAATCGCATCCCATTCAAAAGACCAGTAAATATAGTAATCTCTTGCACTTCTTACGTTCCCAATTTTTTCAAGGTTCTCCCAATCCTGATAAATGCCCATCAGACGGGTCATATCACCCTCAACGTTACATTCATACAAAACTTCGGCATAGCTTAATCCATACTGCGGAATAGCACTAATCTCATTCGGCGTCATAACAGCTATCGGCCTTTTGTTTGCAAGCTCGCCGTCAATCCACTCATTGGTAAGTGTGCTGCGTACCATGCCTTCCTGTGGCGGCACTTCTCCGCCTTCATCCGCACCGGCTTCCTGCTGACCAATCGTTTCACCAATACCTTGTCCATCTTCTTTTTCTTTATTTCCACAACCTGTCAACGCAAGACCCACTACCATGGCAAGCATCAACATTATATTACGCTTTCTCATTTCTTTCCTCACTCTAATCTCAATTTTCCCGCATCATCCCACACTATTTTCGATTATAACACACTTGTCGCATAAACGTCATTAAGAATAGTAGTTTTTTCTTAATTTTGTATTATTTTGGTAACATATTTGCAATAATTGAAATAACGATGTATGATAAACATAGTATGAGTCATTGGAGGCAATTTTATGAAATCAATTATTATAACAGGATGTAACGGCCAGCTTGGACGTGCCATTAATAAAGAACTTGCCGTAAACACCGAATATCAGCTTGTAAACACCGATGTAGGCGAACTGGATATTACAAATGTGGACAAGGTGTTAGAACTGGCCCGGGACGTAAAACCTTATGCAATCATTAACTGTGCTGCACATACTGCCGTAGACCTCTGCGAAACAGATGTAGACAGAGCCTATCAAATCAATGCTATTGGCCCCAGAAATTTAAGTATTGCGGCCACCGAAACAGGAGCCAAACTTGTTCAGGTTTCCACCGATTATGTATTCGATGGATTCGGTGAGAATGTTTTAACTGAATTTGACAAAACAAATCCGCAGGGCGTTTACGGAAAATCCAAACTTGCCGGCGAACAATTCGTAAAAGATTTTGCACAAAAATATTTCATTATCCGTACTGCTTGGTTGTATGGAGAGGGCAAAAACTTTGTAAAAACAATGTTACGTCTTTCTGAGGACCGGGATACGGTAACCGTAGTCGGCGACCAGTATGGTACCCCTACAAGTGCCGAAGAACTTGCAAAAGCAATCTGCTATTTGCTTCCTACGGACAATTACGGCCTCTTCCACGGTACATGCGAAGGCAGTTGTAACTGGGCTGAATTTGCGGAAGAAATTTTCTGGCTTGCCAAAAAAGACATGACCGTAAAACATATTACTACTGCAGAATACAATGCCGCTGCTCCACGTCCGGCATACTCTGTTTTGGAAAATTATATGTTTAAACTTACAACGGATTTTGCATTTGCGGACTGGCATGATGCGATTGAGAAATATATGAGAACACTTCTTTAAAAGAAAATTTTTACGGCGCACAAAAAGTGCGCCGTTTCTTATTCTTATATTAAATTAACGGATATTTGTCTGTTAATTTCTGAACGATTGCGCGTGCTTCCGGAATTTTTTCCTCGCCGCCTTTGATAACAAGTGCGATTGCTTCTGCAATGTTATCCATATCTTCTGTGTTCATTCCACGGCTTGTTACAGCAGGTGTACCAAGTCTGATACCGCTTGTTACGAACGGAGACTGGGGATCGTTCGGAATTGTATTTTTGTTACATGTAATGTGTGCCTGATCAAGCAATTTTTCTACTGCTTTACCTGTCAAGCCATATGTAGTAAGGTCTACAAGCATCAAGTGGTTGTCTGTACCGTCAGAAACGATTTTGATGCCTCTTTCCTGCAAGCCTTTGCAAAGAGCCTGTGCATTGTCCACAATACCTTTCTGGTATGCTTTGAACTCGTCACTCAATGCTTCTTTGAAACAAACTGCTTTTGCAGCGATAACGTGCATCAAAGGACCACCCTGGATTCCCGGGAAGATAGCTTTGTTAAAGTTATATTTGTCTGCTGCTTCTTTGTTTGCAAGAATCATACCGCCTCTCGGTCCACGCAATGTTTTGTGTGTTGTTGTTGTAACAACATCTGCATACGGGAACGGACTCGGATGAAGTCCTGCTGCCACAAGACCTGCAATATGAGCCATATCTACCATGAGAACTGCGCCAACTTCGTCAGCTACTTCTCTGAATTTCTTAAAGTCAATTGTTCTAGCATAAGCAGAAGCACCTGCAATAATCATTTTCGGTTTTGCTTCCACTGCAATTCTTCTAAGTTCATCGTAATCGATGAAACCTTCATCGTTTACACCGTACGGAACAATTTTGAAATATTTACCGGAAATATTAACCGGGCTTCCGTGTGTCAAATGTCCGCCGTGGTCTAAGTTCATACCCATAATGGTATCGCCCGGCATACATACTGCAAACTGCACTGCAAGGTTTGCCTGTGCTCCGGAATGCGGCTGCACGTTTGCATAATCGCATCCAAACACTTCTTTTGCACGTTCAATAGCAAGATTTTCTACTACGTCAACGCAATCACATCCGCCGTAATATCTCTTTCCCGGATATCCTTCTGCATATTTATTTGTCAAAGGGCTTCCCATTGCAGCCATAACCGCTTTGCTTACCCAGTTTTCGGAAGCAATCAATTCAATATGGCTATTCTGTCTTTCCTGCTCGTCCACAATTGCCTGTGCAACTTCGGGATCCACATTTCTTACTTCGTCTAAAGAATACATCTCTTATCCTCCTCAAGTTTGATAATATCCCGTACAGTATAACACAAATTTTCTCCCATGGAAACGAAAAATATGATAAACTATACACAGATTTGTGATTTTTTACCGAAAGGATAAGATGTTATGCTACATATCATTGTGAATCCGGCTTCCAAATCCGGACTGGGAAAAGAAAAATGGGAATCATTAAAACAGGAACTGAATAAGAATAAAATTGTATATCAAGTCTATTTTACAGAAAAGAAAACCGGTGCTACCGACTGTGTAAAAGAAATTTTGAAAAACCGGGGAAATGCTAATTCCCCAACGCATCCCAAACGCGCTGCCCAAAATACTATTTGCGTGTTGGGCGGTGACGGTACCATGAATGAAGTAGCTAACGCTCTGTATAAATCCGGCAACGGATTAGATACCTATGCCTTAGCTTATCTCCCTACCGGTTCCAGCAATGATTTAGCACGGGCTTTACATATCACCCCTTCCTATTCAGAGTTCATTGATCGCATCAAAAAGGGAAATTTGCAAACTATTGATTCCGGACTTATGGCTACGCCTTCCGGAAAACAACGTAATTTTTGTGTCAGTTGTGGCATCGGTTTAGATGCAGCCACTTGCAAAGAAGCATTAGATTCCAAAATAAAAGACGTTTTAAACCGGATTGGTCTTGGTAAATTAAGCTATGCCGGAATCGCCTTAAAGCAATTGATTTCTGCACCGGTTGCTGATTGCGATGTTATTTTAGATGACGGCACTGTACATCATTTCGAAAAGTTTTTATTTGGCGTAGCCATGATCCAGCCATATGAAGGCGGAGGCATTAAATTCGCTCCCGAGGCCGACTGTAATGACGGACAATTTGACATCTGTATTGTTGCAGATCTCCGCAAATGGCAAGTGCTTTATTTGTTGCCTTTGGCTTTCTTGGGCAAACACGTAGGCAAAAAAAATGTTTATATGTTGAAAAGCCGTTCCGTCACCTTCAAAACCAGCAATCCTTTGATTGTCCACACAGATGGTGAATATGCCGGCACACGCGACGAAATTACCTTAACCTGTATGCAAAACTCTTTAAAATATCTCTAGACAAACTTGGAGTTTTGTAGCATACTCTGTTTCATAGACGTTTTTATAAAAGGGGTTTTATTAGTGAAAACGAATCATCCAAAGAATTGCAAACGAAAGATTCCTTCAAAATCGGAATTATCCATTCGCATTCTTGCAATACTGGCTTATTCTAAAGTCGGATCGTAGCCATG
>JAZQDM010000041.1:0-2593 GCA_045546775.1 Lachnospiraceae bacterium
ATCTTATCTTCGTCAGAGCTTTCAAGTCCGTAATGATATATCTTGTCTATCTCTTCGTGCTGGAAGAACACATTGTATTCATCGCCAATGTTCCCCTCGGGATACAGGCACGCAACATAGTCCCATATGTTCTCGTTGCCTTGCTGTATCTGCTTTCTTCCGTATATCATTATCGGTTTTGTTCCGTTTACCAGTGTTACCACTGTCCCTATCGGTAAGTATGTCATTTATTTTTCCTCCTATTTTTCGATAATTTTAAACTTATAACCTCTACTTTCGGCGAGGTCTTTAATTTTTTGACACATTTCAGCTCCGGTATATCCGGGAGTGTCGGAGAATTCAAAATAGCAACTGCATAAGTTGCCGTTATTAATCTTAAATTTGCATTTGCTGATGTCGTCAAATCGCTCAAGCTCGCACTCATTTAGTTGACAAAGCTCTTTTTCCGAAACATCGGGGACAATAATTTCGCAATAACATTCATTATATTGAAAACCTATCTCCCACATCATTTCAATAGTATCTTTAGAAATGCCTCGGACGGCCAATATCTCATTGTTTACATTTCTTATTATGTGGTGTTTGTCAAACCATTTCCGCATTTTTTCATCCACGTAACAACTGCGAAGGTCATCGTCTTCCGAGAAGTAGTTTCTCCAATCGAAAATACATGGATTTTCGCCTGCAAGCATGGTAACAAACTCCATGATAAATGCATTGCACATATCGGCATTGTGTTTTACTGATTTTGATGCTTCCTCAGCATTTTGGGTAAGATCTTTTTTGACATCGGGGAGTATTTCTAACATACAGAGGTTGGGGTTTCCGATGTCAAATCCAATATCCTCTTTTTTCAGAAACGATACAGAGATTGTGTCCATAGGCAGTTCTTTGTAATAATAGCCTCGGGGCAGTTCACTTTGTTGGTGGTCGTTTTTTCTCGCTGATCGGAATATGCGGATTATGCATATAATTGTTCCGGCAACAGTTAAAAGTAACACCACTATTGAACAAGGCAAAATACAGCTCTCCGCTTTGGCAAGTATAGATAGTATTTCTTGTTGTTGCATTTACAAACAGCTCCTTTCATTAATCCCATACAGCATTTACAATGTGCTCCCCTCCGCTACCTAGTATATAGCTGCCTGCCATGCCACCGACTAAGCCTCCGATTGCTCCTCCCAATGCAGCAGCAGGTGCAGCCAACAGTCCGCCACTTACCAGTCCGGCAGCAGCTCCAAAAATCCACGCTCCGAGCGCAGCACCGCCTTTTGCTCCCAGAAATGCTCCGGCACTTTCGCCAACAACCCGTGCAGTAGTTGATACTGTTTCTTTGCTTACTATGTCATTGTCGTCCGCAATGTCACGATAAACTGCCCCACCAATTTCTGCTAAATCTATTGCTGTGCCTACAACTCCAACAGTTTTTCCGCCAAGCTTGACAACTTTCGTTAATTGAGGATAATTTTCTGCCGCATCAAGCAACCCTTTGCTTATCTTTTTGTGGTTGTACTTAAACTCGTCCATATTGTTTCCGGCAGAAATGAGCTCATCTGAATAGGAAACGTCATCAATGAATTTTGAGTTGCGAATTTTTTGATTTTGGGCAACATCTGCAAAAAGTGGGTTTGATGTATCATTCTGTAGAGTAATATGCTTTGCAATCGCATCTATCTGTGCATTGTTATGATCTTTCACAAGACGATAATTGATATTCTGATGTGGATAATTTACACCTTGATGCGGATTGTCCAATCTGTATGCTGCATTTACTCGAGGAATTCTTGTTTTTTGAGTTATTTCCGGTGATTCACGCAAGGTTATACCAAACCTTCCGTCGGGTTTTTGCAAAATACTTTTACCGTTTTTGTTTATATATTGAGGCATGTTTTTGTACCTGTCGTACACCTCATACCTGTCAATAATCTTATACGGTGTTCCCGTAAGCGGATTGGTATGGAGTCCTGACCCTATCCCTTTTGTGACTGTGCTTATATTATCAGCTATTTGTGCATTGTCCGTCTGTGAAGCATAATTGACCTTCTGCGGAGAGAGGTCTGTGTTTTTGGCGTTCCACAGGTTAGGCTGAGCCATTGTACTTCTTATCCAATCACCCGGCTTGTAGGTGGTCTGCGGCTGTGCGCTTATGGGTGTTTCGGCTTTTGGTCTGTCGGCTACGGAATAAAAGCCTTTGAGAAAGTCGTCCTCTTCTTCCTCCACTACTCTTTTTGCAGGCTTTGTCTGCGATATTGAGTCGAGTATCGCACGGCTTTTTGCAAGCGGTGAGGTATAGCTTCGTCTTTCCTCCTTCGGCTTGTCCGCTACCGAGTAGAAGCCCTCTAAAAACAGGTCCTTTTCCTTTTTCGGTTTCTGAACAAACGGGGCTTTTGCCGCCTGGGTAGTCTTCGTTACCGCTGTACCCGAACTTTGAAAAAACTTGCCGGCATTTCTAAGCAAGTCCAATCCGGCGCCTTGTATATTCATTTTCTTTTACCTCCTTATTGTATTATATATTTCATATTTTGTAAATCCTTTCCGGGGATGTAAAAAAAGTCCAGAACGCAAAAAGGCGAGAATAATACGGGTTGAAGCT
>JAZQDM010000042.1:0-1994 GCA_045546775.1 Lachnospiraceae bacterium
GGCGGAAGCGACGGTCTTTCTTTCTATCCCGTTATCATTCAAAAAGCCGCCGCCGCACTTTCTCCGAGCGGATGGCTCGGGCTTGAAATCGGCTATACCCAGAGCGAAGCTGTCTCCCGCATGATGGAAGGGGCATTTACTGATATCTCCATTCTTTCAGACCTTGGCGGAAACCCTCGCGCCGTAGTGGGCCGAAAAATCGGGTAACGACTGCGCATTACACTATATTTAAAAGATAAGCGGCTACCAGAATGATACTATATAGAACAAGCATATACTTTTTCGCCATTTGTTTTTCTATTTTCATGATAAACTCCTTACGAAACACAATATCAACCATACAGAAAAAACAGTATAAGCAAATGCCGAAAAAGAGCGGAACGGAAAGCACATGAAATGTCGTTGCTGCTTTAAAATCAAGTTGCAGCACGGCAATAAAGCCTCTTGTAAGACCGCATCCCGGGCACCGCTTTCCGAAGATAATATCCATGAGGCATACGGACACCCCAAAAAATCTATTGAGAAAATAAAGGAATACAAAAAAGACAGACCCTGCACAAATGCCGTGCAAGGTTTGTCTTTTTCTTTGGGGCAAATGGTTATGTTTATGCCAGCGGATGTCCATAGCTGTCCCTAAATCCGCCGGACAAAATGGAAATCAAATCCAACAGTGTGCCAACGCCACACAAGCCGTACGTCAGGAAATGGAGCACGCCGCTACCGACCTTCCCCACATACATTCTGTGCAGTCCGCCAAATCCAAAAAATCCGATAATGCATAAAATCAATGCGACCGTCTTGCTTTTCCGCGGTCCGTATCCCATACCATTTTGCATCACATTCGTATTGACACTGTCGTTGCTGTTTGTAATGTTAATCGTCGGTTGTCCGTTTGCGGATTTTTTTGCGTCATCAATAACATTTCCGATATCATCTTTGCAATAGAATTTTCCTTTTGCCTCTACAAGGCAATCCTTACAGAAGGGCTTTCCGCAATAGACGCACATGCCCTGCGCGTCAACCTCAGGATGGTTCGTACATTTCATTTTTCTTTACCTCCGGTATCATTTGTTTCTATGAAATACTCTTTTGCTTTATAAAACACGGACCGTGAAATAAAAAGCACCGCAATTCCGATCACAACGCAGCTTAAGAAGCCGCCAAGCAATAAAACAGGCAGCATATTTGCAAAGTTCAGATTTGAAAAATCGAAGATTGTCGTATTTGCAGAGCCAACCAAGAATGCAATTCCCACTGTCAAAATCACACAAATCAATGCAAGTATAATCAGGAATATGATTTGTGAAAAAACGGATTTTTTCTTCAAACGCATCACCTCGCTTTGCTATGTATTTTTTAAACTGCTTCCACACCGCGTTCGTGTCAATTATTAGTATACCATAGTATTTTTATGATGTCAATGAATATTTTATAATAGTATTGTAAAAATTGATTTTCGGGGCGATTTAATGAAGAAATCCTTAAATGAAAATATCCGTCTTTTGCGCACCGAACGGGGCATGAGTCAGGTAGAATTTGCAAAACATATGAATGTTACAAAACAATGTATTTCCAATTGGGAAAATGATAACGTTTTGCCGTCTATCGAAATGCTTGTAAGGCTGGCGGAATTTTTTAATGTAACGACCGATGCTCTTCTGGGACGGAACATGGAAAAATCTCTGGATGTCAGCTGTCTTTCGGATGCGCAAATCGCGCATTTACAATTGCTTGTCAGGGACCTTGCCACAGTCAACGAACAAAATAACAAACAGAAGAAGTGAACTTTTGCATATAGTTTTGTACACATCGTTTGTTTACAAAGCCCATTTCTGCATATAATACGCATGACAACATTTTGCATAGTAGACAGAAAAAATGCCTTGTAAATTTGACAAACTGTAAAAGATATGATATACTAAGCGCCAAGGTGGTGCAGTATCCTAGTCAGGATGCCGATTCCCAAGACGGGCCTAAAAATCCGTAGAAGGGCA
>JAZQDM010000043.1:0-25966 GCA_045546775.1 Lachnospiraceae bacterium
CATCCCCCACTACAAACAAATTGCCATCCGGACCGGCAAGCTGTTTTAACACCGCAAATTGTACCGCATTGACATCCTGAAATTCATCCACCATCACAAACCGGAACCGTTCCTGCCACTTATGCAAAATATCTTTCCTGCGCTTGAATAGTTCAAAACATTGTAGCGCCATATCATCAAAATCCATTTTCCGGTTTTCCAGGCATAACATGCGATATTTTTCATACGTCCGCGCAAACTGTTCCGGTTCCAAAAAATCATTCGTCAAATGATAATTTTTGATTCCTCCGGCACTGTTTTTCACTTTGCCAATTTCCCCAAGCATTTGCTCAAAAAATGCTTCGTCTGCATCCTCTTTGATTCCTTCCAATGCTTCTTTTAAATAGTTTCTTTTTTCCTGTTCTGAAATAATATTATCGACCCGATAATGATAAGCCTGTTTTAAAATGTGATAAAAGACTGCGTGAAACGTTCCAAACTGTACGTTATAGTTTTTGGGATTCACTGCATGTTGAAACCGCTTTTGCATCTCTGATGCGGCGGCTTTTGTAAAAGTAATGACTAAAATATGACTGGGTTCTACCCCATTTTGCTCAATAAGATAACGAATTCTCTCTACAATGGTAAAGGTTTTTCCACTCCCGGGGCCGGCTGCTAAAAGCATCGGCCCTTGGAAGTGCTTGATTGCGGCTAACTGCGCCTCGTTGCACTTAGTTAACGGCATTTTTTAAAAGTTCAATTCCTTTTTCAATACGTTTGATTGTCTCATCTTTACCAATGATTTCCATGATTTCCGTAGCACCTGCCGGAGTCATCTGTTTACCGGAAACAGCCGTTCTTACCGGCCACATTGCATAGCCGTTTTTGCAGCCTTTTTTCTCTACGTAACCAAGAAGCATCTGATAGAGAGCGTCGTTAGAGTAATCCTCCTGTTCTTTCAAAAGCGGGAGTAACTCTTCCAAAACTTCCAAAGAAGTTTCTTCGTTTGTTTTCATCTTTTTATGAGCATACATTGCCGTGTCATATTCCGGCAATTCTTCAAAGAAATCAACCAAGTCTTTAATATCCGGGAAGATTTCAATTCTTGTTTTTACCATAGCAGCAATTTTTTTCAAATCAAGCGGTTTGGACAGTGCTTCCTGCAAATACGGAAGTGCCATTTCATAAAACTTCTCATCATCCATCGCTTTTAAGTATTCGCCATTCATCCATTTCAATTTGACAATATCAAATACTGCCGGTGATTTGCTGATACGGCGGTAATCAAAGTCTCTGATAAGCTCGTCCAACGTAAAGATTTCGCGGTTGTCTTCCGGGCTCCAGCCAAGAAGTGCAATATAATTCACAACTGCTTCTGCTAAAAATCCCTGTTCTAACAAATCTTCAAAAGAAGAATGTCCGCTTCTCTTGGAAAGTTTTTTGTGATTTTCGTCTGTAATAAGCGGTAAATGCACGTAAACCGGCACATCCCAGCCAAATGCCTCATACAATCTTACATATTTCGGCGAGGAGGACAAATATTCGTTTCCGCGTACAACATGTGTGATGTTCATTGTGTGATCATCCACAACGTTTGCAAAATTGTATGTAGGATAGCCGTCGGATTTAATCAAAATCATATCATCCATTTCGGAGTTGTCTACCGTAATATCTCCGTACAATTCGTCATGGAATGTAGTGGTACCTTCCTTCGGGTTGTTCTGACGGATAACGAACGGTTTTCCTGCAGCAAGATTTGCTTCCACTTCCTCTTTGGAAAGAGAAAGACAATGTTTGTCATAAATGGAAATCTCTTTGCCTTCCACCACTTCTGTCTTTAAGCTTGCCAGTCTCTCTTTGTCACAAAAACAGTAATATGCTTCGCCTTTTTCTACAAGCTGTTTTGCATATTCCATATAAATTCCGGTTTTCATACGTTCGCTCTGCACGTAAGGGCCATAACCACCGTCTTTATCCGGACCTTCATCATGAACCATACCTGTTTTTTGTAACGTACGGTAAATGATATCAACCGCACCTTCCACATAGCGCTCCTGGTCCGTATCCTCAATACGAAGCATAAAGGTACCTCCGTCATGCTTTGCAATCAAAAATTCGTACAGCGCAGAACGCAAATTTCCTACGTGCATTCTTCCTGTGGGGCTTGGTGCATATCTTGTTCTAATTTTTGTCATTTTTCTATCCATACCTTTCCACCGACTGTTGTCAGCTTTCAATTTTTATCTTTGTTTTTTCGCGTGCAAAAAAATTTATTCTGCCTCTTTCTCCGGCAGACGTTTTTCTGCCGCATTTTTGAAATTCGCGAGTTCTTTTGCCGCCTGCGGAATTGCAATGTTTGTACCGGCACCGGCAATACAACCGCCCGGACAAGCCATACCTTCAATCAGACAGCCGTTTTTCTTCCCGGCTTTTGCAAGTAAAAGCATTTTCTTACATTCTGCAAGACCTTCCGCATGTTCAATATTGACTTCCACATTCGGATAATATTCTTTGACGCATTCCTCAATGGCATTGGCAACACCACCTGCCACACCGTAACCACGGCCTGCACCGGTTGCATCGTTTACAACTTCGTCGGAAGAAATCGCTTGCAAATCAATTCCTTTTGCCTCAAACATACCGGAAAGCTCTTCAAATGTAATAACAAAATCTACATCGGAGCGAATGGTTCTTCTGGACGCCTCCAGCTTTTTGGACGCACACGGACCGATGAATACAACTCCGGCGTCCGGATGTTCTTCTTTGATAACACGGGCGGTAGCAACCATAGGTGTCAATTCGTTGGAAATTTTATCAATGGTTTCCGGGAAAAATTTCTTCGCAAGTACAGACCATGACGGACAACAGGATGTCAAACTAAAGGGCTGCTTTCCGCTTGCCACTTCTTCCACATAATGTTTTGCCTCTGCAAGCGCCCCTGCATCGGCTCCGATAGCCGTTTCATACACATCCGCAAAACCCAAATCCTTCAACGCCTTTTTGAAAATCTCCGGTGTCACGTCCGGTCCAAACTGACCAACAAAGGCCGGCGCTACCTGGGCAATAATCTTTTTGCCGGACTGCAACGCACGGATAAGCTGGAAAATTTGTGACTTATCTGCAATCGCGCCGAATGGGCAACTTACCATACACATACCGCAGGAAACACAAATGTCATTGTCAATGACCGCACGTTCCATGTGGTCGCTCTTAATCGCACCAACCCCGCAGGCAGACGCACACGGGCGCACTTGATGCGAAATCGCATCGTACGGACAAATGGACTTACATTTTCCGCATTTGATACATTTTTCCTGGTCAATTACGGACTTCCCGTCCACCACTTTAATCGCATCCCTCGGACACACTTCTCTACACGGATGGGCAATACATCCCATACATTTATTCGTCACTTCATATCGGTTTTCCGGGCAGGCATTACATGCGGACGGAATGACCTGCATGAGTGGCGGCTCATAATATTTTTCCGCAATGTTCGTCTCTTCCAAACCTTGTGTCGCATGTACCGGTACATTTTCCGGACGCAAACTTAGTCCCATAGCAAGACGAATTCGTTCACGCACAATCGCTCTTTCACGGTATACGCTTTCCCGCACTGCCGGCTCATCATAATCTACAATTTTGTACGGCAACGCTTCCACATCGTTAATTAAATCTTTGGATGTATATGCCAGATTGGCAATTTCCTTAAAAACGCGACGGCGCGTTTTTCGCACCTGCGTATCAATACCTCTCATAAGTAGTTCACCATTCCTTTTACTAAAAAATCCTTATCTGTATATTTTCACATAAACAGACAAGGAAATCAAGCGCGTTCTGAAAGAAAGTACAAACATGTTTGCGCACAAAATACGAAACAAGTGAAAAACTTATCATACTATACTACTAACAAACCAATTACGATATGAAAGGAGTTTTATGAAAGATTATCGATTTGATGAAAATTTCGAACGCTTCCCGATTGCCATGGCATATGTACCTTTCCAGCAGATGTCACACATCTATGAAAATCTGGATGAAGCATTAAAAATCGGAACTATTTTTCCGGAACTCACAAAACCTTTTGTAGGAAGGAGAAAAAATTCATGAATTATAACTCCAAATCCGAACGCGAACAATTGATGAATGACATCAACACATTACACTTTGTCATGGTGGAAATGACACAGTACTTGGATACGCACCCGTTTGACCAGGATGCCATCCACTATTTTTCACATCAGACCCGGAAATACAATCAGGCAATGCGTGAATATGCCGTAAAATTCACACCACTCACTATGGACAGTGCTGACGCGTGCGGCAAAGAATGGTCGTGGGCATTGGACCCTATGCCTTGGAAAGGAGAATGCTAGTTTATGTGGAATTATGAAAAAAGATTACAGTTTCCTGTAAAAATCAAACAGTGCAATGCTAAACTTGCTCAGGTCATTATGAGTCAATTTGGCGGTCCGGACGGTGAACTTGCCGCTTCCATGCGCTATATTTCCCAGAGATACTCTATGCCGTACAACGAAGTTGCCGGACTGCTCACGGACATTGGTACCGAAGAATTGGCACACATGGAACTTGTATCATCTATTATTTATCAGCTGACCAAAGACCTTCCGATGGAAGAAATCAAAAACAGCGGCTTTGATAAATATTACGTAGACCACACGCTTGGTTTGTGGCCACAGGCTGCAGGCGGTGTTCCGTTTAATGCCTGTGTATTCCAGTCAAAAGGCGACCCGATTACAGACTTATTTGAAGACATGGCTGCAGAACAAAAAGCAAGAAGCACTTACGACAACATTTTACGCCTTGTACACGATGCCGATGTCTGTGAGCCGATTCGTTTCTTGCGCGCCCGCGAAATCGTTCACTTCCAAAGATTTGGCGAAGCGCTCCGCCTTGTGCAGGACCGCTTAAACGAGAAAAACTTCTACGCTTTCAACTCTGCCTTTGACAATACAACCATTACCAGCGACAACTGTAACTGCAAGTAAGAAATTCCGGAATGAAAATTGCATGTGGTGAAATGATAGCTTTTCCGCCGGCTTCTTAGTATATGCTGTCCATCGCCCTTATGTTTATTGACAAAAACTGACAAAACGTGCTATTCTGACATTGTATTTTTTAAGGGAGGGAGGCATTTATATGATACAAAGAAGAGACATTGCAATGTGTATTATTCTTTCTATTGTTACATGTGGTATTTATGGAATTTATTGGTTTATCTGCCTTGCAGATGACACTAACACAGTATCCGGTAACCAAGGTGGTACTTCCGGAGCTATGGCTTTTGTACTCACATTAGTAACATGTGGTATCTATGGTTTTTACTGGGCTTACCGTCAGGGTGAAAAAATTGATATGGCAAAACAGCAACGTGGTATGTCATATGGTAACAGTTCCGGCATTTTATATCTTATTTTGATGTTTATTGGCTTAGGAATTGTTGCATACGCACTTATGCAAAAAGAGCTCAATGAAATCATAGACATGAACTCCGCATACTAATTTGCACATGTGTGATAGGATTGCACGAATGAGTATTTGTTCGTGCCATACAGAGACGCGTTACGCTTTGCGTATCGCGCTCTGATTAGCGGTTCGTCACCATAACACAAAATAGCTGCCGCTTCACGAATGATATTCGCAAAAGTGGCAGCTATTATTTTATAATATTTTTACACTTCTTTATTTGTTACAAAAACATTTCCCTCTTATTCTCTCAAGCGGAATTTGCTTACAAGCTCATCCATATTAATGGCCTGTGCGGACAACTCTTCGCTTGTTGCAGAGGTTTCCTCTGCGGTTGCAGAATTGGACTGTACTACTTCTGAAATTCTCATAATACCACTATCTGCCTGTTCCACAGATTCTGCCTGCATCTTAATATCTTCACTAAGCTGTTTGGATACATCTGCAATTTCCTGAATGGAATTTACTACGCCTTCCAATACTTCCGAAGTCTTTTGTGCAGCTTGACTACCGCTGTTAATTTCATTGATAGATCCTTCAATCAATTCTCTTGTATTAACAGCTGACTTAGAACTCTGCTCTGCCAGGTTACGAATCTGATCTGCAACTACCGCAAAACCTTTGCCCGCTTCGCCTGCTCTTGCCGCCTCAATAGCCGCATTCAAAGAAAGCAAATTGGTCTGACTCGCAATATCTTCAATTTCAACGATAATATTTTCAATTTTGCTGGATGTCTCACTAATACGTTCCATAGCAGCCATCATGCTTTCCATTTCCGCGCGACTGCTTCTTGCAACATCTGCACATTCTTTTGCCTTGTTATAAGCTTTGTCTACTTCGCCAACGCTTCTCTCCAGGCTGTATGTAATTTCATCCATAGTTGCCTGCATTTCTTCTACGGAAGCCGCCTGGTCCGTAGCACCTTCTGCTAATGCCTGAGAACCTTCCGCAAGGTTGGTTGCTCCTGCGGATACCATTTCGGATGCACTTCTTACATCTTTCAATGCGGTATCCATGTTATGATTCATCTCTCGAATAGCCATCAACAAACCATTGTATTCGCCTTCGTATTCCTCTTCACAGGAAGTATGAATATCAAAGTTACCTTCTGCCATCTCTGCCAAAAGACTTTCCAAATCGCCAAAGATTTTTTTCAATTTTGCAGTAGTTCCGGAAATCGCCTGTACCATTTCGCCCACTTCATCATCTACTTCATATTGTGGGAACGGGGAAGATATATCACCGTGTTCAAACCGTTCCAGTCTCTCGCCAAGTTCCTGCATCGGTTTGGAAATACTGCTGGCAATCGTAGTTCCTATTTTGCTTGCCACGATACCTGCAAGAACAATAATTACCAATATAACAACAATTAAGATAATTTCCGTCACCAAAAGTTTTGCTTCTGTCTCGTCACCAAGCTCAATATTTGCTTTCATAAACGCTTCAAGCGCAGAATACGCTTCTTCATAAGCCGGTGCCATATCGGTAAACGCCATATTATGGCCTTTTTGTTGTTCTATGTCATATTCACTTGTTCCATACTTAATAACTTCCTGTTCCACTGCCAAATATTTATCAACAGCTGCCACAATATTATCATAGGACTCCTGTCCGATATCTGTTACAATACTTGCCTCAATCAAGGCCAAATACTCATCAAATTCTGCTTTCTTTGCATCATGTGCCGCAAGCATCTTATCTACTTTTTCCTGGTCTTCATAACCGATTGCGCCACGTGTTGCACTTCGCATGTCTGCCAATGCTGCCATCGCATGTCCGATGTCCCCCTGCGGGAATGCATAATAAGTCAATACATGCTTATACTGACCCACCATATACAAAAGAACGATGATTGCACACAGCGAAGCAATACTGGAAATACCGATTGTAATCAACGAACTGCCCGTCAATCTTTTTTGTATTTTCATATTCATTAGTTTTTTGAGCATATACCTTCTCCTCCGTCCTCTTTTTTTGCTCCCTATATAATCGAATTGTAACACAATTCTCCGCATCATTCAATATTATGTAACAAAATAGACGCCGTAAAACAATTATTTTCTAATTATTTTATAGCGTCTTATTATTTTATCTTTCTTTTCCTAGGAAAAACAATGCAATTGTTCCGATTCCCGTATGACTGCCAATAACAGGGCCGATCATATTAATCATTACGTTTTTCACGCCAAATCTTCTCTTAATCTCATCTCTTACCCATTCCGCTTCTTCCAATGCATTGCTATGGCTGATGCAGACAAGTTCCTCCTTGTTCTTTTCAAAAAAATCGCCTTGTTTTTCTTCCATATAATCAACAAGTCCGTTTAGTGATTTCTTTCTACCGCGTACTTTGGAAATTGGAACAAGCTTTCCTTCGTCACTCATATGCATAATCGGCTTGATTGCAGCCACGGTTCCGACTAACGCAGTCGTTTTGCTCACACGGCCGCCTCTGTGCAAATGAAACAAATCGTCTACCGTAAATACATGCACAAGATTCTGAATATGTTCTTCCAACCACTGTGCCGTTTCTTCTATCGTTTTTCCTTCGTCACGAAGTTTCACTGCATAATGAACGAAGAGTCCTTCGCCTAACGATGCGCAAAGTGTATCCAAAACAACAATTTTACAATCCGGATGTTCTTCCATCACTTCGTCTGCCGCCACTTTAATACTGTTATACGTTCCACTCAATCCTGAGGAAAATGCAAGACATAAAATTTCTTTTTCCGTTTCCACATATCGTTCCAGCAATTTTTTGGCCTGATCCGGATTTACCTGTGATGTAGTCGGCATTTTACCATCTTTTAACATTTGGTAAAACACTTCCAAATCCAATTCATCCGCATTATCTTCACCGTATACTTTATCATCAATAATACATTCCAAATATAATAAACCGAGGTCTTTTTCCTTTATATACTCCATCGGTAAATCTGCCGTTGTATCTGTAATAATCTTGAATGTTCCCATAACTACTCTTTTTGCCGAAACGTATTTCGCAAACACATATAGCTTTTAAAACTACGTTTCGACCTATCTCCTTTCCGTAACTTGGTTTTAATTTCCTTAAACAAAGATTATTGTACCACGATATTATACATTAGGCAAATTATTCTTGAAGTAAAACCATATTTTTCCTTATTCTTTGTGTCCCTTCAAAGCTTCCGGCAGACGGTGCCTGAAAATACGTTTTGAAAGTTGTTTCGCATTCAAAGGAAGAAGCGGATAAATATAGCTTTTTCCGGAAACTGTCTTATTTTTGACAATTGCAAACAGGCAAAGCAAAATTCCTGCGATAAATCCCGGTAAATTAAACAGTGCAGTTAATATAAGCGTAATCATACGCATAAATTTAAGCGCATAACCCAACTCATAACTGGATTGGGTATAATTTGCCACCGCCACAAAAGCCATATACAGCATAACTTCCGAATTAAACCATCCGCTTTTTACCGAAAATTCTCCTAACACAAGTGCAGCCAATATACTTAATGGTGTGCTGAGCATATTCGGCGTATTAACCGCTGCAAGCCGCAATCCATCCAGCGCAATTTCCAAAATAATAAACTGTAATACAAGCGGTACGTTCATCGTTTCCCGCACTTCAATAAAACGAAGCCACTCCGGAATCCAATTTGTGTTTTGCATAAGAAGCAAATACGTTGGTGTTAATATATATGTCATAATTCCGATAATAATTCTTGTCAATCGCAAGTACGTACCGGTAATCGGAGGCAAATAAAAATCATCGGCTTCTTCTACCATATCAAAAATGGAGTTTGGAAGAACCATGGCCGACGGCGAATTGTCCACCAAAATGACAATATTTCCTTCCAAAATTTGCGCCGCTGCCGTATCCGGTCTTTCGGTATATTTAAATTTCGGAAACGGATTGTACCATTTGCTTGTATAAAGGCATTCCGCAAGACTTTCCTGATTCAGGGTCAAAGCATCTACCTCCAACGCATTGATGCGGTCTTTGATAAGCTTTAAGAACTTTTCATCGGCCCTTCCGTCCATGTAACAAATTGCAATATCTGTCTTGGAGCTTTTTCCGGCACTTAACATTTCCATACGAAGTGAAGTGCTTCTTATTCTTCTTCGAATAAGCGCTGTGTTAAATACAACCGTTTCCACAAAACCGTCTTTGGAACCACGCAACACTTTGTCCTTTTCCGGCTCTGACACACTTCTCGCCGGGTATGTGCGGGAATCAATCAAAATTGCTTTGTCATAGCCTTCGATGACAAGCACAAAAACACCGGACAACAGATTTTTAATGAGAGTATCGATGCTGTCCGTCAAATCCACCTCCACATAGGGCATACATTTTTTCGACATTTCATGGGCTGTTTTTGGCATATTTTCTTCGGTAAGACTAATGAAATACTGTAGCAGTTTCTGCATCAACTCATCTTTGCAAAAACCGTCAATAAAATACATGGCCGCCTTCCTGCCACCCATTTCAATAATCCGGTACACCAAATCAAAACTTTCATTGACCGCCAGCACTTCATTCAAATAATCTACATTCTCCTGAAAATCCGGTCCGATTTTTTTATCTTTCAAATCCATAAAACAAAAACTCCCTTTCGGCTTTTTGTTAAATAGTCTGCCAAAAAGAGAGTTTTCTATACTTTTTTATTTTGTTGTACTTCCAAAACCGCCGTTTCTTACTTCACATACATCATCATCTTCTGTAATGCCATACTCCAAGAAGATACCTTGCATAAAGCCGGTTCCGGCTTCCACAGACACAGTTTTATTTTCATTGGTATCATTTGTCAGTTTAACAAAAATATGACCTTCATTATCCGAATAATAATAATCACTGTCAATAATGCCAACTGTATTGTTCAACTGCAGGCGGAACTTAAAGCCAAGTCCGCTTCTCGGATACATTTTCAAAACCCAGTTTTCTTCCATCCGTACACGGATTCCGGTCGGAATTTTCATCGTACGGCCCGGCTCCAATGTAAAGGAAACAGGAGCAAAAAAATCATATCCGGCACTGCCCTTCGTTGCACGTTTCGGAAGCTTAAGTGCCTCATAAACTGCCTTTATCACTTCGTTTTCCGTATCGCCCATGCAATCCAAAAAACCTTCTTTAAACTGTTCAAAACTTACTTTTTCAAACTTTGCTATTCTTTGCATTTTTATCCTCTTTTCAACCGTTTACGCATAATCACCGCAGTGAAGTACCGGTACTGTCTGGTCGGTCTGACGAAGGGATTTTTGTACGTCAATTACTCTTTGGTTCTTGCTTCCTTTCCACAGTAATTTGACATCTCTTTCTTCCACTTTAAATTCGCCGTCTACCAACACATCCACATATTGCATAACGGGATAATGTAATATTTTTTCCCAAGAGTCTCCGGTATACATCCAAATCGTTTTGTCCGGAAATTTTTCTTTGATTTCCGCCATTAAATTACGCACATCGAGGCGATTTGCCGAGTGAAGCGGGTCTCCACCGGAAAATGTAATACCGGAAATATAAGGTTTTGCCAATGCCTCAAACAATTCCTCTTTTGCCGCATCGTCAAACAAAAGTCCACCGTTTGGATCCCATGTAATCGGATTTTGACAATCTTTACAGCAATGAGAACAGCCTGCAACCCAAAGCACAACGCGTAAGCCGTCGCCATTTAACATATCATCCTTTGTAATATTGTGGTATCTCATTGCCTACATTGACTTCCTTTCTGCTATTTCTGCCATTTTTGCATCATTCAGTCTGGTGTCTCCATGCACTCTGGAATAGGACAGATAGCCGTTCATACGGTCAATTTTTGTAAGGTTTCTGCTTCCGCATTTCGGACATACATCCATTTCAAGCTCCTGGTGACCGCAATCATCACAGTAAGCAAGGGACAAATTGACACCTTCATAAAATCCCATATCCATCGCTCTTCGAATTAATGTTTTAATTGCTTCCAAATTGTAATCAATCGGATATTTTACGTACTGTATTTTTCCGCCGTTTGCAAGTTCCCAGAAACGATATTCCAAATCCTGTTTTTCAATCGGGGAAATATCTTCCGTAACATGGCAATGGAAGCTGTTACTTACATATTCTCTGTCCGATACACCTTCGATAATACCATATTTTTCGCGGAACTGTTTTACTTGAAGACCGCACAAGTTTTCTGCCGGTGTACCATAAATCGCATAGAGGTTACCATCCTCTTCTTTAAACTGGTTGATTTTTAAGTTAATGTGCTCTAACACTTCAATGGCAAACTGACCGTCTTCTACGAGAGATTTGCCGTTGTAGAGCTCCTGCAATTCATTAAATGCCGTAATACCAAAACTTGCTGTAGCAGATTTCAATATCGGCTTAATCTTATCTGTCAATTTCAAATTTCCGCCAAGGAAACCGCCCTCACAATAAGCAAGCGGGTTTGTGGAGGCACGCATTTCTCCCAAATACGCATAAGTTCTGATATGGAGCTGACGAATCAATTCCAAATAATAATCCAGCACTTCATAAAAATCGCGGGACTCCTGTCTTGCTTTTGCCAAAATCATCGGCAAATGAAGAGAAACCGCACCGATGTTGAATCTTCCTACAAAAATCGGTGAATCTTTATCGTCTGCCGGATGCATACCGCCTCTTTCATACCACGGAGACAAAAATGCACGGCAGCCCATCGGAGAAATGATTTTTCCGTACTGCTTATACATGCTTGCAATATAACCTTTTCCTGTGAGACTTAACCAGTCCGGATACATTGTCTTTGCAGAGCATTTTACGCCTGCTTCAAATACATCCTCCAGTTCTTTGCCCGGTCCGTGAAGGTTTTCATCATATAAAAATACAATTTTCGGGAACAATACCGGTTTCTTGCACTCTTTTTTACCTTGACCTCTTCTGCGCACATTCAACATGGAAATCGTGGCAAGACGTGCAAAACGTCCCGTTGCAGTACCGGCAGTAACGGTAATAAACGGATAATCACCACGGCTGCTTGCAACCGTATTAAACTTATATTCCCAACCTTGGAATCCCTGCTCAAATTCACGCACCACATCCGCATACGCTTCTGCTTCTGCCGTCTCCTGATCAATGCCAAGTTTTAAATATTTCTCCACATATTTTTTGTAAGATTTTTCTGCGTACGGCTCTAAAATCTCGTCCACGCTGGGCACGGTAAATCCACCATACTGCTGACTCGCCGCACTAAGTACAATATCACCGATAACATCAAATGCAACATCCAGCGTTTTCGGCTCGTTATACCAAATGTTACCCATCTCAAAACCGCCGGTAAGTACATTTTTTACGTCAAAGAGACAGCAGTTCATCGTGTCGCGTCTCGCTGACATATCATGCACGTAAATATAGCCGTCACGGCATGCCTGAATCTCTTCTGTTGTCATAAAAAATTTCTGATACAATTCTTTATTTAACTGATTAAAAATAAGGCTTCGCTTTGTGGATACAAGTGCAGAGTCCGTGTTGGCATTTTCTTTGTCGCCGATATACATAATCGACTGACTTTTTTTGTATACATCATCCAACATGCGGACAAAGTCCTGTTTATAATTGCGATAATCCCTATAGCTTTTTGCAACAATCGGTTTTACTTCTTCCAAAGCACTTTCTACGATGTTGTGCATAATCGGAATCGGGATTTCATCCTGTTCCAATTCATCTACTTTTTCTACTACATATTGACAAATATGTTTCTTTTCATCTTCTGTAAATTTTGTCAATGCTCTGTATGCACTTTTTCCAACCGCACTGACAACCTTTTGCACATTAAATACTTCTTTACTACCGTCTTTTTTAATGACTTTCACAGGACGCTTTGTCTTGTACAATGCGCCGTAATCCACCTCAGCAGCAACACTTTTTTCTCCCATTGCTTTCCTCCATCATATATAAAATCACGTTTTCCTCTCACAATATCTTGTTGTTTTTATCCATCACAAACTATATATTGTGTCCAATGTCTAGTATATGGTATGTCAAGTCGGGTGTCAATACGTGCTGCTTAAAATATCGGATAAATATTTTTTGTACTCTTCTTTGATGTCATCCGGTGCAAGTATGGATGCCTCTTTGCCAAGTCCGGTAAGCCATCCGAAAAACTGTCCGCTCACTTCTACTTTTGTACGCACACTGAAAGAGGTATCGTCCAGTTTGCGCACCTGTGCTTCTTTTCCGAACCGATCCATAACTACACCAATCAAACGATTGGAAAACCGCATCGTAACGATACATTCCTCACCGCCAAACATTCCGAACATCTTGTTAACATACGCTGCAACATCGAATGTTTTTCCGCTCTCTATTCCACTTCTTTTTTTATCCGTTACATTGATTTTTCCCATTTTATCGACACGATAATGTTTCATTTTATTATCCTGCTCGTCAAACGCAACCAAATAATAGTTTTCATCTTCCCAAATCAATGCCCATGGACTGACTTTGTATAAAACGCCATTCTTTTTGGGTTGCATTTTTTTGTCCAATGTCCACTCCATATACTGGAATGTAATCTGGACATTTTCCTGAATTCCTTTATGAATACAGTCTACATTATAGTAAATACTTTCATTCGACGTCTTTATTCGATTCACAACATACACCTGACGCTGCAGTTGCACGGCTTCCTGGCGGCTCGTAAGCGTCTCTAATTTTGCAATCAGTTCTTTTGATTTTTTTGCTGTCAAAAAACGGGACGACTGCACCGCATCTACAAGAAGTTTAAGTTCCGGCAGCTCAAACTCTCTGGATGCCATATAGTAGCCGCCATCCGTTCTGGAAGTATTGCGCAAAATATCATAACCGAATTGCTTTAAATCTTCGATATCCGCATAAATCGACTTACGTTCTGCATTGATTCCGTAGCTTGCAAGTTCCTCCAATAATCTCGGCATCGGCATCGGATGCAGTTCGTCGGTATTTTCACTCAATATTTTTACCAAATATAATAATTTTAATTTTTGTCCGGTACTCTTTGGCATAAAATCCCTCTTTTCTGTATTTCTAAAAAAAATAAAAGCTGCCAAACGAAAATTTTTCGCTTTCGGCAGCTTTGTGCTTTTGATTATTTGTTTGATTTGCTTACTTGCTAAGCTTCATTTTGTGTGGCACTTTCTTCCGCCGCTTCCAACGTTGCATTTTTACGTTTTCTGAGTGTAATTCCGATAAAACATGCAACCCCAATCAGCGCAACAATAATAACAACTAACAATAAATATGATAAAAACGAATTCACAAATGCGACCATATTTTTCCCTTCCTTTCATGGATGCCTATACAAGACACCATTTATTATTCCGAAAAACTTATCTTTATGATACCATCTGACAACAGATAGCGTCAAGTAAGTTCCGCATCCCACAAGCCATTATCGATAAAATTTTCTGCCATCTGATTTGCCTTTTTTATAATGTCTTCCCGATATCCCATAATACCGAGCAATTTGATGGCATTCCGCGTTTTTGCTTTTCCTTCTTTCAACTCATAATTGAATAAAATATCTCCGTCTTTCACTTCTTCTTCAAAATGATAGTTATCGTACTCTTTTGCAAGAAGTGACGTCAGTTCAATGTCATGAGTTGCCGCAAAGCAAACTACTTGTTTGTCTGCAAAACTTTTCAAAATCTGCGTGGAAGCTGCGATGCGTTCCACCGTATTTGTACCACGGAGCACTTCGTCCACAAAGCACAAAACTTTATTCTCTTCTTCTCCTGCATCAATAATACGCTTTAACGACTTAATCTCAACGATATAATAGCTTTCCCCGTTATCCAAATTATCCCGCAAAGCAATGGAAGAATAGATACGATAAAAGTCCGTTTCAAATTTATCAGCCAAAGCCGTATATATGGTTTGCGACAAGATGGCATTGATGGCTACTGTCTTTAAAAAAGTGGATTTTCCGGAGGCATTGGAGCCTGTCAGTAAAACACCTTTCTTTGCAAAAATACTGTTTTTCACCGGCTCTTCCAAAAGCGGATGATATCCCGCTTCCATTTTGAGATTTCCCACAAACTCCGGCACACACCAGGCAGGGAACGATGCACGATAGGCGCCGATTGCAATAGCCGTTTCAATCGAACCGGCCACTGTAACAATACCGTCAATCTCTGCTTTTTTTCCGCGGATTTCTTTCATCATTTTGTTAAACTGAATGACGTCCACATGAAATATCATACGGATATAATCCGCAATGAGCGAAAGCGGGTCTCCGCCGCCGTTCATACGATTTCCGGACAATATCCAGGAAGAACCCCGACGGAATTTGCGAAATTTAGCAGTCAATTCTTTCAACTGTTCCTGCTCTTCTTGCAAAATCGGAACATTTACTTTTTTTATTTCATCCGCCATAAAGAGCATACGCATAATGTACTGAAAGCTCACAATATACGGTTCAATTTTGTCTTTATACTGAAAATATGACATGATGTTTCCGCACACAATGGCAATCGTCATCGCGATACCGAAACTATGGAAGAAGCTGACTCCTATCATAGCCAAAAGCAACACATCCGGAATGATATGTTTCCAGTTGGAAATATCTTTTACGTTATCCAAAAAATCCAGATAACTGTACAAAGAATATTTTCCAGTTTTACCTACTTTTGCAAAAAGCACCTGCATTTTCACACGCATATCTGCATTGTCCATAAAAAAACGAACCCGTTGTTCCTGCTTATCCAATGCTTCTTTTGAAAATTTCGGTGTTCTTAATGTATGATACAAATATTCCTCCCCTGCCGAGGAATACGTATGATTCATCTGCATGAATATAGCATCCATGTCCAAATCGTTCCATGTAATATTATCTATAAAAAAACCGTCCGCATGCGCTTCAAAATATTTCGCTATCGACGCATACTGTTCGGAATTATATTCTTTCTTTGGTATCTGTCCATAGTTTTTGTACAGATTTTTTATAAATCGTTGTTCTTTCTTTTTTTCGTCATACGCCCCTTTGACAAAAAAAGCAACTACTAACACTGCGATAAATATCGCCAACACTCCGTATTCGTTCATAAATTACTCCACTCTTTTTGCACGCATTTGCGCACCCTATTTTTATAATGGCGAGAAACCGCACCGGTTCCCCGCCTCATTTTTTAGAAAAGTATATTACAGTAATACATATTTCAAAATAAATAAAATAGTAAGAATATACATTACGATACTAATCTTTTTCTCTTTTGCTTTTCCTGTAATCAAGTTAATCAATGTCCAAGAAATAACACCGATTGTAATACCTTCGGAAATGCTGTATGCAAGCGGCATTGTAAGAATACAAAGGAATGCCGGAATCGCATCAGACATATCATCGAAGTTAATTTTTGCCACTGCACCAACCATGTAGAATCCTACGATAATAAGTGCCGGAGCAATTGCAAATGACGGAATCGTCAAGAATACCGGTGAAAATACTAATGCCAGTAAGAAAAGCACGCCTGTCACAACAGCAGTAAGACCTGTTCTACCGCCTTCTGTTACACCGGAAGCACTTTCTACATATGTTGTTGTTGTAGAAGTACCAAAAATAGCACCTACGCTTGTCGCAACGGCGTCAGACAAAAGCGCCGGTTTGATGCGCGGAAGTTTGCCGTCTTTGTCAAGCATATCTGCTTTGGAAGCTACACCAATCAATGTTCCCAACGTATCAAACATATCAACAAACAAGAACGCAAACATAATTACGACAAAGTCCATAATTTTGATTGCAGAGAAGTCTGCTTTGAATACCTGTCCGAATGTTGTTCCGAAGGAACTGAAGTCAAAGCTTACGATTGCAGACGGAATCACAGAATACATACCAGCATCCGGATTCGGCACGTAAATGCCAACAAACTCACACAAAATACCAAGCAACCAAGTAATCAAAATACCAAAAAGGATTCCGCCTCTTACTTTTTTGATTAACAAAATAGCTGTAACAAGTACACCAATTAAAGCCAAAATAGCCCCTACACCTACAGAACTAAAATTATCTTTAAACGTCTGATACGTAAGCAATGTGGAATCACTGTTAACAATCAGTTTAGCATCCTGCAAACCGATAAATGCAATAAACAAACCGATACCGGCACTTACTGCAGATTTTAATGTCATCGGAATGGCATTGAAAATAGCTTCTCTTACATTTGTCAAAGATAATACAATAAAAAGAATACCTTCTACAAATACTGCGAACAAAGCAATCTGCCATGAATAGCCCATCTGCAAAACTACCGTATACGCAAAGTATGCATTAAGTCCCATACCAGGCGCAAGCGCAAACGGATAGTTAGCAAGAAGTGCCATAAGCAACGTTCCTACAAACGACGCAAGTGCTGTTGCAATCAACACCGCATTCGCATCCATTCCGGCTGCGGAAAGAATGCTCGGGTTAACCGCAAGGATGTAAGCCATTGTCATAAACGTTGTAATACCTGCCATGACTTCGGTCTTTACATTGGTTTTGTTTTCTTTCAGTTTGAATAACTTTTCCAACATTTTTCTTTTTTCCTCCTTCATAAATGTTGATTTTTATGATTGATTACTGCAGCTCATTTTTTATTCTTGCAGTAATTTCATTCACTTTTGCATAAATGCTTTCCGGTGTTTCTCCCACATAAAAACAACCGTCCCGATACAATATTTTACCGTTAATCATTGTCATTTTTACATTTTGTTTGCTGCCGCTGTAAACAATATTTTTTGCAATGTTATTGAGCGGCTGCATATTCGGCTGTTTTAAGTCAAGCATAATCATGTCCGCTTTTTTCTCTTTGGCAAGCACGTCGCAGTCTTTTAATCCCATCGCAAGCGCTCCGTTTACCGTTGCCATTTTCAGCACTTCCATGGCATCCACCGCAGACGCATCGTTCTCCCGCACTTTTGCAAGTCCGGTTACAAGGAACATTTCACGGAACATATCAAGACAGTTGTTGCTTGCTGGTCCGTCCGTTCCGATTGCTACCGGAATCCCACGTTTTAAGTACTCCTGTATCGGTGCAATGCCGCTTGCAAGCTTCATATTGGAAGCCGGATTTGTCACCGCATACAACCCTTTTTCTTTGAAAATCGCAAAATCCTTTTCGCTCATGTACACGCAATGATAGCCACCACCACCATGTTCAAACATACCGATGGAATCCAAAAATTCCGGCGGAGTCATCCCGTAGCGTTCTACACACCCTGCCACTTCTGATTCCGTTTCACACAGATGCGTAAACACCGGCGCCTTGTATTTTTGCGAAAGGGATGCAATGCTTTCCAAAAGCTCTTTGGAACAAGTGTATTCCGCATGAAAACCTAACTGATAACTCACCAAAGAATCTTCTTTGTTCATATTCTCATAACATTTTTCCACCAATTGTGCTGACTGGCTGAAATTGTTGACTGCACCAACCTGCACACAACGCATGCCCAAATCTTCGCACGCTGCACCTACCGTTTCCGGGGTCAGATACATTTCGAAAATAGCCGTAATCCCGCTAGTCAAATATTCCAAAACAGCAAGCTTTGTCGTCTCATAAATATCTTCCGGTGTAAGTTTTGCCTCAGCCGGAAAAATTTGATTGTTCAGCCATTCCTGTAACGGCAAATCGTCCGCATAAGAACGTAAAAATGTCATCCCGGAATGGGTATGCGCATCTTTAAATCCGGGCATAAGTAAGTTGCCTTCGCAATCAATTTGTTCATCCCATGCACAATTGTTTTTACCCATTTCCAATTGTGCTTCTTCGTCTGTCCCAACGTAACTGATGCGGGAATCTTGAACCCAAACCTCGCCATTAAAAATATCTCGTTTCTCTTCCATCGTCAGCACTTTTGCATTGAAAAAACGTATTTTCATATTTTTCTCCACCCAATACTTTATTTCACGTTTTCCGGACCGAAACTTTCCGGTAACAATTCACTCAAATAATACACTTGATAATCGTTTGCTGCTTTCGCCACAATCACTTGAAAGGTTGTGGGATCGCAAAATTCACGCATGACCTGTCTGCAAATACCACACGGAAAGGCATATTGCGTCACGTCGCCTTCCGGACTTCCCACAATGGCAATCGTTCGGAATAGTCTTTCACCTTCGCTGACTGCCTTAAAAAATGCGGTTCGTTCTGCACAATTCGTTGCACCGTAAGATGCATTTTCCACGTTGCAACCGGTATATACTTTTCCACCCGTTGTAAGAAGCGCCGCTCCAACCTGATAACCGGAATACGGTGCATAGGCATTACCTCTTGCTAAGAGTGCTGCATTTACAAGTTCCTCATTGCTCATCGTCTGTCTCCTTATGCAAAATTCGTTACCGCCGCTGTCACAAGACGTTTAAAGAGTGGTGCTGCCTTGTCCGCTGCCTCCTGCACTTCTTTGTGTGTAAGCGGCTCTTTGCTCATACCTGCCGCCAAATTACAAACGCAGGAAATACCACACACTTTCATACCACAATGGTTCGCCACAATTGCTTCCACCACCGTACTCATGCCGACTGCATCTGCTCCCAACGTGCGAAGCATACGGATTTCTGCCGGCGATTCAAATGACGGTCCGGTCAACTGCACATAAACACCTTCTTTCAAAGGCACATTCTGCTCTTTTGCGCTTTTTCTTATAATATCCGCAAGTTCTTTGTTATAAACTTCACTCATATCCGGGAATCTTGTACCAAGTTCATCGATATTTTGTCCGATAAGCGGATTCGGCGCAAAGCAAGAAATATGATCGGTAATCAACATAAAATCACCTGCGCTGAATGCTTCATTGATTCCGCCGGATGCATTAGTCAAAAACAAAATCTCTGCTCCCATAAGCTTCATCAGCCTTGTGGGCAGCACTACGTCTTCGATGGCATATCCTTCATAGTAATGTACCCGGCCTTTCATGCATACAACCGGTACTTGATTTACATATCCAAAAATAAATTTGCCCGCATGTCCCGGAACAGTAGACACCGGAAATCCTTCAATATCACTGTAAGAAAGTTCACTTACGACTTCGATGCTGTCCGCATAATCGCCAAGGCCGGACCCAAGCACGATTGCTACTTTCGGCACAAAATCCGTTTTCTTTCTGACACTTTCCAAACATTTTTGCAATTTATCATAAACCTGTCCCATATTTTTACTCTTTCCTTTCTTTGTGCAAACTCACTTACAAATTGTAACATAAATTTACACATCTGCATAGAAAAAAACGATGCAAAACATCGTTTTTTTCTTCAAGATATCGCATTCAATTTTTCCGCAATTACACAGGCAAGTTTTGCATGGTTTTCTTCGTCCATATGCACGCCGTCGATAAGGGATGCCTCTGCAAACTTTGCCGCATCCATAAAATTCACACCATACTTCGCACATACCGCTTCTATTGCAGGTGCCATCTGCTTGGACTGCACCACGCTTTCCATATCGAACTCACCAAATGCGCCGCCATTTTTCACCACATCTTCTCTTATATGAACCGGCGAAACCACAAGCAGCTTAGGCACGGTAAACCGCTCCCAAATCATAGGCTCAAACGTCACTTCTATAAATTGTGCAATGCCTTTTGCAATATAGTCCACACTACACGGAAAAAAGCTTTTCAAATCGTTCGTGCCAAGCATAATCACAACAACATCCACCGGTCTGTGTGAAAGCAATAACATTTTCAGCGAAGCAATGCCGAGACGCTCTTTGATATACGGGTCTTCCGACAATAAGGTTCTGCCATTTAACCCTTCTTCGATAATATCATGCTCCGGCATAAGCGATGCCAGCACCTTCGTCCACCTGCCGGTAAAGCGTTGCCCGTTTTCCGGATTATAGCCCCACGTATTGCTGTCCCCGATACATAAAATGCGCATTGTTCTGCCTCCCCTTATCTTTAAAGTCTTTCTATTGTTTTTTCTTTACTGTTCTTGCGGATACACAAAGCCCCACTGCTTACGAACCGTATCTGCCATCTCCATCACAAACACGCTGTCACGAAGCGGACTTGAATCACTTTCCATCTCATGATTTTTAATTTTGTCCATGCATTCCAAAAATTGATATTCATAACCGCTGATTTGCTCCGGTGCCTGAATTTCTTTTATCAATGTATCATTCACATCAAACACGGAAATTTTGAGCGGATTATTGATATTGTCTACCACAATATAACCTTTGTCGCCATGGAATACGCCCTGCCTGTCGGAACGGGTGTAAATGCTGTGCGTCAACACCGCCATCCGTCCGTCTTTATAAAAGAGCGTAATACTTTCCATCGCATCCACCCCGGTTTCCGTAAACAGTACCGATGACTCAATGCGATCTATTTCTGCACCAAAATGCATGTATGCAAAATTAAGGCCGTATACACCCAAATCGAGTAACGCGCCGCCTGCCAGTTCCGGTTCCATAATGCGCTTTTTGTGTGCCACAACATACGATAAATTGGCGGTAAGCGTCGTAATGTTACCGATAATTCCGCTGTCAATTATCTCCTGAATCAATTGTCTTGACGGCATATATCTTGTCCACATGGCCTCCGCCACAAACACTCCTTTTTCACGGGACAACTTTTCAATTTCTTTCGCCTGCGTTGCATTGATTGTAAATGCCTTCTCACACAAAACCGGCTTTCCATGCGCGATGCAAAGCTTCATATCTTCGAAATGTCTGGAATGCGGTGTCACAATATAAACAAGTTCAACGGCTTCGTCCTGCACCAATTCCTCGTAGCTTCCGTATGCAATCGGAATGTCATGCTCCTCAGCCGCTGCTGTGGCACGCTCCATAGACCGTGACGCAATTGCATAACATTCTATTTCTTTTATTCGTTTTAAAGTCGGCATTACTTTTTTTAAAATGCGACCAGTTCCCAAAAATCCAATTTTCATCGCTTGTCTCCTTTTTTATAATAGCTCTCGTAAAATGACACCTATATCGTAACATAGAAAAGGACAAAACGCATCTGTTTTGTCCTTTTCATCTGTGTTAAATAATAATACAAACAAGCCCGCCGTTGCTGTCATTTACAATTTTTTGCATGGTATCTTGCAATTTCACTTGGCTTTCGTCACCAATTGCATTAATTTTGCTACCAATTCCGTCATAAACGAGCTGTTCTACCGTTTTTCCGAATATATTGGTATCCCAAATGCCGGTTTCTCCATTGTCCGCCTCTTTGATGTAACGGATCAAATCTTCCGCCTGCGCTTCGCTTCCGACAATCGGTGCAATCTCCGTTTCGATATTGGCACGAATCATATGAATGGACGGACTGTTGGCTTTTATTTTTACGCCAAACTTGTTGCCGTGTCGGATTACTTCCGGACTTTCCAATGTAATTTCCTGTCGTTCCGGTGTCACTACACCGTATCCTTTAAACCGCACCGCCTCAATAGCATGCTGTACTTTTACATACTCTTTTTTCATGCGGGACATATCCTGCAACAGTTTTATCATATGATATTCATCTTTGATTTCTTCTCCAACGAGCTCACTAAGCATCTCATAATAATAGGCATCTTTTACATCAATACGCACATGTATTGTGCCGTCTGCCAAATTGATTTTTTCCAGCACACACTGCTCAATGTAATCGCTTTCCATGGAAAAATTGCGCATGGACACGTCACGGATTGTATTGAGTTCCTGCAAAAGCACTTTTACTTTTTCAATAATGTCACTTTTTAGGCGATTGTTGTTTGGAAGCATCTCCACCCACTTCGGAATTGCAAATTCCATAATGGAAATGGGGAATTCATAAAGAATGCTCTCCATAATGTAGTGAATGTCTTCTTTTTTGAGCTGCTCGCAATTGACCGGCATGACTTTCACACCATATTTTTCTTCCATTTCGCCTGCCATATTTTTTGTTTCTTCCGAATATGGCTTTGACGAATTCAGAAGCACCAAAAATGGTTTATGTAAGCGTTTCAACTCTGCAATCGTTTTTTCTTCCGCCGGAACATAATCTTTTCTTGCAATTTCACCAAAACTTCCGTCCGCCGTAATAACGATACCTACCGTAGAATGATCGGTAATGACTTTATCCGTACCAACACCTGCCGCCTGGGTAAAAGGAATTTCCTGTTCAAACCATGGCGTTTTTACCATGCGTTCCTGTCCGTTTTCCATATGTCCGGCAGCACCTTCCACCATATAGCCGACGCAATCAATGAGGCGCACTTTTGCCTCCACATCTGTACTTAATTTGATTACAGCCGCTTCCTTCGGAATAAACTTCGGCTCTGTCGTTGTAATTGTTTTTCCGCCGGCACTTTGCGGCAACTCATCGGTTGCACGCACTTTGGCTGCCTCATCTTCCATTGCCGGCAGTACAAGCACATCCATAAAACGCTTGATAAACGTAGATTTACCGGTACGGACCGGGCCGACAATTCCGAGATAGATTTCGCCGTTTGTCCGCGCTTTTATATCTTTGTATAAATGAAAATTCTCCATATCACATAAGCTCCTTTCACACAATGTCATACGTTTGCTTTGTTATCCGTGATACATTGTATGAAAACGAACCTTCGAATATGTACTAAATTTGTTTTCTTACAACCGCATATTCATCATCCAGACGAAAATATGGACAGTTGTCAAAGGAGTTTTGCAAAAAACGTCCCATCTCATCCTCGTCCAAATTTACAAGACATGTGTAACACTCATAATCGTCATCGTACACATAATTAATACAATTGTCGCAAATTGCTCCAGCCATCGTTTTTTCTCTCCTTATATCAAGCCAAGAAAGGCTCCTAAATTTCCTCTTTTTCCGTCACTCCACCGATGGGAAAATAACAACTCTCCATTGCAGCATGTACAAACATCCGTGACCGAAATATGTTCATGCGGTATGCCTGCCTCACGCATCACATAATAATTTGCCTTCCACAAATCAAGCAAAAATTTGCCGTTTCCTTTGTCGTGCAAAATTGCTTTCTGCTGTTCCGGCGTTGAAAACGCCTCCCGGAACTGTTCTGCCACTTCTCCACCTACTTCGTAGCAGGACTGGCAAATGGACGGACCGATTGCCGCTACAATATCCTTTGGATTGCTGCCGTAAACCTGTTGCATTTTTTCTACTGTTTTGGCACCCATGCGCTCCACCGTTCCACGCCAACCGGAATGAGATAATCCGATTGCTTTTTTTACCGGATCCACAAAATAAAGCGGTACACAATCCGCATAAAATGTCGCCAGAACAAGCCCCTTTTCATTTGTGACAAGTCCGTCCACATCGGTGTAATCCTTCGGACATACAACGCCTTTTCCAGCATCTTCTCTCGTTACCACGCGCACATTCGTCGTGTGCGTCTGGTCGGAGCAAACAAAATCTTCCATCTTACATCCAAGCACTTTTGCAATCCGTCTGTAATTTTCGATAACCGCGTCCACATCATCGCCCCTTGTAAAACTTAAGTTCATGGACGCAAACATCCCCTTACTGATACCACCGCCTCTTGTAGAAAACAAATGCCTTACAAGACCGGTTTTCTTCAATGCCGGAAAGGTAAGATAGGGCACTCCGGCTTTTTCTTTTTCTTCTATAACGGCATATTCGCCTTTTCTTTTCAATTTCATTTTTCCTCAATCCTTCTAGCCACAAAATTCAAATGCATTTTCGATATGTTGTATCGTGCCATCCCCGTTAATCGCTATGACATCAAACCGGCACGCATATTCTTCATAGCCGTGTGATGCATAAAACTGCAATGCTGCACGACTGATTCTTCTCTGTTTTTGCTTAGTCACCGCATCCAACGGATTCCCGCAATTGTTGTTACTTCGAAATTTCACCTCACAAAAAATCCATGTATGGTCTTTTTCTAATAGCAAATCAATTTCCGCGTAAGGTGTTCTATAATTTTTTTGCACAACGCGGTAGCCTTTCTTCTCCAAATACTTCGCAGCCATTTCTTCGTACTTTGTACCGGTTGCACGGTTGTTTTGTCTTTTTCGCTTTATCATGTTTTGTTCCGTTTTAAAGCCTGCATTCTCTCTTCCACAATATGGATATCCACACCTAACTCATCCGAAATTTCTCGGGTGTCTTTATCACATTCCAACTTCTTCCCAATCAACTCATCCAGCAGTTTATTATAGCCATTTTGTTCGCCTTTATCATATCCTGCCAATTCACCTTTGCTGTAACCGGCAGCCTCGCCTTTACGATATCCGGCAGCCTCACCCTCTTCATAGCCTTCCTTATACGTATCCCGCATGTGTTTTTCTTCATCATATTGTGTCAAAAGCATATGCATTACCTCCGGCCGGTTTTTCACCAGTATATCCATTAAAATTCTTTTCTCGATACAACTGTCCATAGCATTTTTGATGGCTCGTTTTAACGACATATTCTTGGAAAGATTGTCGTTTACTTCCGCAATAAATTCCGCGTATTCCCACAAACGCCGGCATTTCTCCATCAATTCTTTGTTGTGACCGCGGTTGATATTGAGCATCACCGCCCGGCATTCCAAGCATCCGGTTCCACGTCCTGTCTCAAAAGAATCCGACAAATATAGTTCCGTCCTGTCTTTCTGTTCTT
>JAZQDM010000044.1:0-6408 GCA_045546775.1 Lachnospiraceae bacterium
TGAGGCCCCTACTATCCGTACATGCGACATATCCGGTCAGATAAAACGGAAAATACTGTACCATAAGTGACGGACTAAGAAGCGTATTTGCGCTGCGCGACTGCAAAAAGAAAAGCAGATAAAATACCATGCTTATTACAATAAAGCAAGCCGCTTTTCCCGCGCCCGGCTCACAAAGCTTATCTGCAACTGTCTGCGCCGTCATTGCACAGACGGTTGCCACAAACAGCGTCATCAAAAACCAAAGGCCCCTGTCTGTCTGGAACAATAATTCTTCTAATTCTTTCAAAAACATCTGCACGGAAAGCGTTCCCGCCTTCGCATGCACATACAAATGCACAAGCACAAACCATGAAAAGAACGGCACCAGATACGAAACTGCCCTGGCTCCGATTTTTTTCATTCCGCTTCCAAAGCCCGTTGCCTTTACTTTCATCGCCGCAAGCACTCCGCTCACTAACATAAAAAGAGGCATCTGCACCGACTTTATCACATCGTATAAAAACGGGTCCGATGTATTAAGGCCGTTGAGCACAATACAATGCCCAATCATGACAAGCAAAATTGCAAACCCTTTCACACTGTCAATCGCATTATTTCTTTGCATGAATCACCTTCTCCTTTCCCCATGAGACCGCCGTCAAAAAAATCAGCGTCACAAAAACGGTAAGCAGCGGATGAATTCCCGCAAAAACAGTTTCTAACACAGAAAAAACAAATAGGTGATAACACAAAATAAAAAGTGTCTGCTGCCCGGTCACAGCAAAAACTTTCGGAATCAACTTCTCCGCTTTACGCGCCAAATACATAAGCACCGTGGATGATACGAGCGCATTATAAAGTGCCATCATCGTCGATCTTCCGTAGTCTCCGACAGAATAATTTGCAGAACCGTTTGTCACGGCAAAAAACAGAAATACTCCGAACAGAATCAGCAACACCCATTTGTGCTGATCAAAATACTTCATAAACTCTTTCTTCCTCATGAAATATCCCCACATGAACATAATGAGAAAATATGGACTGCTGTCCGCGCTCCAAGGAAGCAACAGCGGAAACAGATAGTGATACAAATTTGCCAGACAAAGCAATATCACTGCGACAAGTAACATTTTTCTTCCGTCACGCTTTGTCAAACGAAGTAATGCCTCAAACAACGCCATCGTCAAAAAGAGCGCCGGCAAAAACCATGTTGGGGAATTTAACATTCCGTACAGATAAACATTGCCGTCAAATCCCGGGAAAAACAACGTCTGCGCTCCTGTCGCAAACAGCTGGTTTCTGGCATAAAAAATACCGATGACATCCCAAAACATATCTGACAAGTATCCGTCTGCCATAAAAACATCTTTTATAAAAAAGAATACAAAAAGAATCCCGTTCGCCACTATGTAAGGAAGCAAAAGGCGCTTTGCCTTCCGCTTCAAAAATGACAAATAAGATTCTTCTCTGCTGCTATGTGTATATCCGGATAGCACAAAGAAAACAGGCACAAAAAACATACCTCCCCAAAAGCGGACCTGTGGGGCTGCAAGCTGACTGTGATTGAGCATTACAACAAAAATCGCAATGCACTTCACGAGGTCTATCCATTTTTCCCGTTGTGTTTCGGACATAAAATTCTCCATTAATCGTTACAAAGTTTTTTCGCAATTCCGTTTGCGAGTTTCATTCCCGGAACCTCCACAAATTTTTGGATGAGGAATGAAATAAATACTGTCAGTCCAAACGTAAGAACATAATTCAGTACTGCCAGTACATGATAATTTACATGCTCATGCAAAGCCAGATAAAAGCCGCACGAGAATGTGCAAAGCAACATAAAATGTACTAAATAAAAGCCGTAGCTGTATGTGTTAAGCCATGTAAGTACACGGCTTCCGAGCACTTTCTGCGTCGCCTGCAAATGCAAAACAGCGTAAAGTACACATGAAGCTCCGATGACATAATAAATCATAACCTTCGGCGGAATCATCGCATAAATGCTTCCCGCAAGACGTTCCGTCTCTCCGATCGGCGGATACGAACCGAGTGCCAATCCAAACAAAAGCATAAGCCACATCAGCCATTTCTGCTCTGAAAGACGGGCTATCCACTTCGGCGGACAATAGGTCAGGTCACATACTACTGCGCCCATGATAAACGGCAGAAAATCTGAACGGATGGCCAAAACACCTGCAACCACGTAGGCGATATAGCGCGCCTTACTTTTTCCGAGAAGCGAAATAATCGCTGCCACAAGAATGGTTCCGAAAAACTCATAATAAATAAACCAAAGCGGACCGTTATATTTGTTTGCCCCTGTTGCAAAACAGCCCCAGACAGCCTCTTTGACCGCGGCAAAAAGACTCGGTGCAAACTGATTATAATTTCCGACATGAACCTGACTTCCGATGATAGCTGATGCTTCATCGTTCATGAAAAGTCCCAGTTTCATCATCGCATAGATTGCAATATTTGCCGTGATAATCGGGAACACAAGACGGAAATATTTCTTCACCACTCCCGCTGAGAGCGACGATTTGTCCCCCGTCAAAAAGAAACGGTACCCGACAAAAAATCCGCTGATTGTCATAAACATTTTTACTCCGAATTTTCCGCCCATCAAAATATTAAGGGGCGTCGTTCCGATAAAAGCCTCCACTGCCTGCATATGATAATCCTGCGGAAGGAGGGAGTATATTCCGCAATAATAAAAATTTATAAAATGAAAATTGAAGATGGTCAGACAGGCAAGAACCTTCAGTCCATCCACAAAATCAAGCTTCTGCGCCTGCTTCATAAACTAATTCTCCTTCTTTGTAAATCCGATTGTAAACTTCTTACCGTTCATGACAAAACGGAGCATAATCACGATAAGGAACATCAGCACAAACGCCACGTAGCAAAGCGCGATGACCGGCTCACCACGAAAATATGCTGAATATGCAATGTAAGATATCATCACATGAACCACTGCCACATAATACATATCCATATATTTCATCACAAAAATAACGGCAAGAATATCCGCCAAAAGCCCGCAACGCTCGTCCATCTGCGGCATAATAAACGGAAATACCATTGCAAGAAGCAAAGACAGCGATACGATTTTCTCAGAAACCAGTTCCTCATTTTTCTGTAACACAAGCACAACTACCGCAAGCATAATAACTGCCGAAATGCTTTTGAACACAAGTGCGTACTCTGTCACAAATTTATCCGGGCCGATAATCTGGAAGAAATTCGGCCAGTTATAACTGAGCAGATTTTCACCTCTTGTCAGCGAAAGAACTCTCTCCGCTTCAAAAATCGGGAACGAAATCGGTCCTTCCCCTACCACAATTCCGTTGCGGAACCACGCTCCGCAAACAGGTGCTAAATACGATATAAGTTTCGTCTTTTTCTGCATAAACGCAATCGCAAAAACAGGAAGCAGGAAAAATGCATAGCGGCTGAAAAACATACTTACACCGTAAAAAATAACCGCTGCATTTCCTTTTCCTTTTGTCAAAAGCAAAAGCGAAAGCACTGCGAAAAATACAAAGACAGAATCGCCCATTCCCCACATAGCACTTCCGGCTGAAAGCACCGGGAGCATAAGCACGATGGCATATCCGAGAAACGCCTTGATTTTATTGCCCGTCAATTCAAACACGTAAATACCGCTCACAATTGCAAGAAGTACATCGAAACAGGCAGTTGCAATCTTAAGTCCGTCACGCAGCTGAAGATAAATCTTTGCCTCCATACAGCTGTATGACAAAACGCAACTTCTCGCCATTGCTCCGAACACTGCTGCAAAAACCAAAAGCAGCAAATCAATCGGGGCAAGATGCCATTTCCCTATTTTAAATTCTTTTACTATAAAACCGGTAATCTTCTTATCCATAATTTACTCCAAAACGTTTTCCTTCATCAGTTTCACACAGGAAACTGCATGATCGAACATAAGCAAGGTAAATACTACCGCATACAAATACATCGGTACGATATTGTTCTGTGCCAGATAAATCGTATACCCCGCAAACGAACAAAGTATCGTCAGCAGCGGAATGTAGAATTTCTCCGGCTCGATAAACAGATAAATCACTGCCATCACATCTACCAATATCGCATATCTTTCATGCATATGCGGAAGAAAAAACACAACTGTCATCGTAAGGAGCATTCCCATACGAAGTAAAAGTTTTGTATTGAATGTATAGTTCTTTCTTGCAAAAACATATAACAAAATCATTAATGCACCGAGTGTAATCCAAATACCCGCGTCCGCATACTCAAACAGGAACACATCGGTTCCTATAAACTGATAAACATTCGGGAATTTGTGGGAAAGCGCATAGATATCCATCAGTCCGTTTGCCTGGAAAAAGTAAACACTGAGCAAATCCCAAAAATTCTGTCCTGCAATCAACGCCGGTATCATACCGACAATATACATCAGCGGCAAAAACAGGAAGTGTTTTAATTTAATCTTCCCTTTCATCCACAAAATCAAATAAAGCGGTGCCATAAACAACGTCTGCAATTTAAAAGCAAACGAAATACCGTAAAACATCATGCTCATCGCAGGTCTGTCCTTGAGCATAAAATAAAGCGACCAAAGAATAAAGCTCGTAAAAATAATGTCGCACTGCGCCCACATTGCACCGTTTGTCAGAATCGTCGGAACTAAAAGAAGTGTCCCGTATCCGAAAATTGCCTTCGTTGAACTCTTTGTCTGATTGTAGACAATTGCCATTACCGCAAATGCCGCCACAAAATCAAAGAAGATAGACACAAGCTTCATCAAAAGAAGCGTGTTTAAAAACGGACAGATGCTGATAAACGACAAAATCGTTAAATACGGCGTCGTGTAGTCCACGTACTCAAACTCTGCTGCCAAACCTTTGATTCCGCCTCCTGCCTCACGCAGCGTTGCCACCCAAGGTTCAAAGAACATCTTGTAGTCTCCCGCCACCACATTGCGGAGCGCATAACGTGCAATCAGTGCTACTGCCGTAAGCACCAAAAACAGTATGACATCCAGTGTTGTGAATTTAATATCTTTCTTTTTCAAATGAAACGTATGGGTGAACATCCCGCGGATTTTATCATCCATTTTTTGAATCCTCATTTCTATTTTTTCAGTTCCGCTGCCATGTACTCTGCAATCGCATCATGCCAGTCTTTAAACATAAAGTCTGTTGTCAGTTTAAACATATAGTTTTCCAAAATGGAATATGCAGGTCTTGCCGCCGGTGTCGGATACTCTGCTGTTGTGATAACTTCCACTTCCGTAGAAAGTCCTGCCAGGCGATAAAATTCTTTTGTAAAATCAGCCCAGCTGCAGCTTCCTTCACAAGTTGCATGGAACGTTCCGTAGTTTTCCGTCGGAAGAAGATAGCAGATAGCCTTTGCTAACTCACTTGCACTTGTCGGAGAACCGAACTGATCCCCTACAACTCTTACTTTATCATTTGTCTGTGCTGCACCGAGCATTGTTCTTACAAAGTTTTTACCTTCACCGTAAAGCCATGCAGTTCTGAGGATAAAGTAATCCTTTGCAAACTCTTTTACAAAGTTTTCTCCGGCTAACTTTGTGGCGCCGTATACGCTCTTTGGTCCGACTGCATCAAACTCAATCAGTGCTCTGTTTTCATCCCCCGGGAATACATAGTCTGTGGAAACCTGAATAAGTTTCGCACCCGTCTCTGTCGCTGCAATACTTAAGTTTCTCGGACCGATAGCATTGATTTTATAAGCCAAATCCTGCTGAGATTCACATGCATTTACATTTGTATGCGCTGCACAGTTTACAATCGCATACGGTTTTACCTCACGCGCCAATTTCATCACGCTGTCAATATTTGTAATGTCAAGTTCTTCCACATCCGTATTGATGCATTCGTATTCACCGTTTCCGGAAAGCTGTGCATTCATCGCCTTTCCGAGCTGTCCGTTACATCCTGTGATAATCAGTTTTTTCATTCCATATCCTCACTTTCTGTTTTTGCTTTCTTTGTCATCTCCTCGCGCAGCGCCGCATCAATCGCCATCTCCTGCACAAGGCTGTCCAATTTATTTTCCAGCTGCGATATTTTAATCGAAGACAGGAACACCTTCAAAAGAAGGATAAATATCATAACAAGGAAAATCAGATTGACCGGTGCCTGAAAGCCCATCAATCTTGTCAGCCAATATACCACCTGCGGGAATGCTCCCATGATGACAAACACAAGGGATAAAAATACCCAAAACAGGGAATCTACAATCTGAATTTGTGCTTTTCTTATTTTGCGGAGCACGTAAAACAACGTGATAATCGACGCAAGTAAAATCAATATTCTCAAATAATACGACATATTACAACTCTCTCTTTCTGAACCACTGTAAAAACAGAATGGAAGAACATACCGTTGTCATGTAACGGATTGTTTTAGTTAG
>JAZQDM010000045.1:0-22241 GCA_045546775.1 Lachnospiraceae bacterium
TTGAAACAAAGGCTAGTTGGGGAGAAGAGGTAATCTGTTATAGTCCGAGAAGATTTCTGTTTGAAGACAAATTGCATTTTGTTTCTTCAGAAGATGATATTAAATCCGGAGTGCCGGAATTTGAGGCAGAAAATCTAATACTTCTAAGACTGGTAGAAGGACTAAGAGAACTTGAATGGGAAGTTAATAAAAATGCAGACAGTCTGAAAAATAATGGTGTCATGAAGATATTAGATAAAATATGTCTGCTAGATAAATTCTCCATACTCATTTTTGAAGACGATGAAAACATTGAACAACAGATAGAATATACAGATGATAAGAATATTTGTGATTTATTGTGTGTAGTTTTAAAGTGGGAAGCGCCACAAAATATAGAAATTTATGCAAACAAGAAACTCCCCTCATAACACACTCGCGTTATGATTGGAGTTTTTTTCTAAAAATCATTATATCCAAAGCATCACACATACCATAGCTATATAGTACGGAAGCGTCAAATTTCGTTTTTGCTCGGTTTCCGGCAGAGGCTTTTCCATAAGTATATATAGCTCTTTTAACTGCTTTTCGGCTATACGTTTCTGATACTGATAATACAAATCAACCAAAAACAAAAGGAGCGTAACAGCAATGCTGAAAAACGTTGGAACTAGTTTGAAAATAACCATAGCTGCAAACAATCCGGTACCGGATTTCGCAATTAAGCTATTGGCGGTAGCCCGGTCAATTTCCCGGTCGAGTCTGGCGCTCCTAAGGAAAGCAACGTTTGTATCTATTTTCATAAAGGAGTCTCCCTTGGTAAAGAAATAACCGCTTTCTGCTGTGGCACACATATGCCTACTCTACAATTATATCATCCAAAGCATCACACATACAACAATGATGTAGTAGGGAACCGTCAGGTTACGCTTTTGTTTTGTTTCCGGCAGTGGCTTTTCTAAAATTTCATATAATTTGTATTTCTCTTTTTCGGCTGTGTGTTTCTGATATTGGAAATACAAGTCGAGCAAAAGTAAACAGAGCATAACGGTGATTCCGACTGAGTAGGTAATCAATTTGGGGTAAGGTATATCACTGCTTGAATGCACATCGTAAATGATGGGAACCGAAACCATAAATATGATTGCAGAAATTCTTAACAGTATGATATTGTCCGATGCAACAGCAATCTTTTGGTCCATCCGGGAAGCTCTATAATAGGCCGCGCCTTTCCCAATTTTCATAAATATGTCTCCTTTGCCAGCACACATATGCCTACTCTACAATTATATCATCCAAAACATTACACATACAACAATGATGTAATAGGGAATCGTCAGATTACGCTTATGTTTTGTTTCCGGCAGTGGCTTTTCCAAAATTTCATATAATTCGTATTTCTCTTTTTCAGCGATGTGTCTCTGGGACTGAAAATACAAGTCGAGCAAAAGTAAAAAGAGCATTACAACGATTCCGGTAAAACATGGAATAAATTTTGGTAAAGGTATTCCACTGCTCGTATAAACGTCAAAAATAACAGGAATTAAAACCATAAATGCGATTGCATATGCTTTTAACCGCATGCTATTGCTGGCAGAGAGGTCAATTTCATGATCCAGTCTGGCAGCCCTATAATATGCAACGTTTTGGGCGATTTTCATGCATTATTCTCCTTCGGATACCTGTTTGCTACGTTCTCTTTTGTCTTCCCGACACATGGCTATGAAACAAGCTGCACCAACAAGGACGGTGGGAATTAACATGACAAGCCACATTTGGATATTTAGCACCGTTTCATTTACTGCTAAAAACGCTTTTTCGGAAATAAATAAAGTGGCAAGTATTTGGCCTATGCCCTGGTTGTTTACGCCGTGCGCAATGGCAGCACACCAGATGGAGTTCGTTTTGCGGGTCATATAGGTCAAAAAGGAACCCATCGCAATACAGTCAACGCACATCAATGCAATTCCGACAAAAGGAAAGCCCGGATAGTCCGTACCGAAGTTGTGTCCGGAAATGGTCAAAGGTGCGTGCCATAAGCCCCAGATGAGACCGCCTACAAGGATGGAAGCAGGCAAAGGCATGACTTTTTCAAGCTTCGGATACAAGTAACCGCGCCAGCCAAATTCCTCGCCAAAAAACAACAGGATAGACGTAAATACAAAGGAGCCGGAAGAAAGTGCTGCGGGTATATACAAATGAAATTTTTCGGAATCTATTTGAAAGATTTCCTGCAAACGCACGCCACTAAAAAATACAACGACAAGCAGTACTCCGATTGCCACATACAGGGCGGTTCCGACAGTTGCCATCAAATAATATTTCAAGTTTCCTTTGAAATTAATGTGCAGTTTCAGATCTTGAAAGCCTTCTTTTGTAATAAGGCGTGTCAGAATATTTGCAATGCTCGGACAAAGCATACCATAGCCTACAAGCATAACAAGCGGATGTGCTGCAAGTTCATTAGTGGAGTACATCGGTGCACCGAGCGCATGGTTTGCAAGCAGGGCGAATATAGTTACCGGAATGGTAGAAATCGCAACAAATATAACAATTCTTATAATTGCCATTTTTTTACCTTCTAATTTTTTATCATTCGTCAAGATGTTCTACCCCCTTTATGTATAATTTGCAAGATATTTTGTAGGAAATAAAATACAGTGCCCCGATAATGCAAGGAAATGATCCGCTTAACCAAAGCAGTGTTTCGGCGCCTTTTTTGCCGTTCATTACATCAAGAAAAAAATCGAAAAGTTGATCAATGGAACCAAACATGGAAAGGTCTCCAAATAATCCATAAATAATCGCACCAAAGAACAATCCGATAAGAATCGTAGCGCGAATATTACTTCCTGCTTTGAGCCCGAAACGTACGACGAAGGGGAATTCAAACGCTTTCATCAATAAAGTGAACCAAACAAACAAGGATAAAATCATCTGTGTGGAGCTGTTTGCTACCTGAACACCACAACAAACCTGACGGATGATTTCAAAAATATTGAATAATTCCAAAGTAATCACCATAACGATGGCCAGGAAATAGTATTTACTTTTTATCTGGCCGATAGCTCCCTGCGGAATTGATATAGCAAAGGATGCCCAAAGACGGTTTGCATCGCCTTTCGTGGAATAGTCCATTATAGAGATTGCCGCAAACATTATGAGACATGAATAAAGGCAAAACTGCATCTGTGCTGTTTCCGTAGTGTAGAGTATGTTGGTCAAAGCTATAGTCGTTATTGACAAAAATATTGACATTCCCCAAATCAAATACAGATACTTGCGATTTAAATAAAATTCTTTGTAAAGAAGTCCCAGCATCAGCGTTCCCTCCTTTTTAAAATGCATGTAGTAAGCCCCCAGCCGATTAGTGAAATGGCTAGTAATACCAGTGGTGAAAATGGCAGCAGGTTCTCGCAGAAAGAAGAAGCTTTCGCGCCAAGTTCGGAAAACAATGCGGACGCCTCATCACCATACACTTCAAACAAACCTGTTTTCCACATAAAGAGAAATGCCGTGGCATACATACCTACAAACGTTACACCAACTGCCACAGGAAGGGAACGAAACAAAAATATGAGTACGGTCATTATCGTAGTCCCTAACGCAATAAAAAGGGCAGTCATTACCATCATAGAAAATTCCGTAAAGGTCAGCGGTTTTCCCTGCATAGTTGTCAAAAGCAGAGCACTGATGCCGGATAAAACAATATCAAATATCAGAAGCAAAAACATGGTGAAAAATTTTACGCCCATATATTTTGCTTCGCTGACCGGAGAAGCGCATTGAAAACGTCTCCAATTTACGGACAGTTCTGTCGGAGCCAAGTCCACCATGAAAGTAGCAGTCATGCAAATAAGCATTGTAGGAGGGAAAATGCAGCCAAGGCGAATCATACTTTTTGTTATTTCAAAATCTGTCACACTCATGTTTGCAAGATTCCCATGTTCCATACTCAACAACATAAGAAAAAGCAAAAATACAAATGCCAAAAAGATACAGAATGTGGGTATATACGAACGTCGTCCCAAATACAATTCGCGGTACATTAATCCCTTGACATAGTAAAACTTGGACGGTGTGTTTTTGGATTTCATTACGACCACTCCTTTTCTTTTGCATTGACATAAAACAGCATGATTTCTTCCAGTGTAGTTTTATCAATCATGAGGCGGGCGTATTTTTGTTTGCAGGCTTCTTTGTCTGCAACCATCACTTCCACGCCGTAATCGCTCAAGCGTGCACTGATAAAATCTGCTTTGTCGATTGTTTCATAATCGGCTTTGGTGCATTTGATAACGCCGTGGCGTTCCAAAATTTCATCTTTGTAGCCGGTAAGAAGAAGTTTTCCTTTGTCGATGAAAGTGACACAGTCGGCGATCTTTTCCAAATCACTTGTGATATGTGAAGACATCAGAATGCTGTTTGTTTCATCCTGCAAATATTCGCGGAAAATGTCCAAAATTTCGTTTCGAACAACCGGGTCAAGACCTGTCGTCGCCTCGTCCATAATAAGAAGTTTTGCTCCATGGGAGAGGGCGGTGGCGATTTGCAGTTTCATTTTCATACCTTTGGAAAACTGTTTGATTTTTTTCTTTCGCGGAAGTCCAAAGCGCTCCACATATTCAAAAAATTTATCTTTGTCCCAGGTGCGGTAAATGCCGCCCAACATAATGCTCAGACGATTGGCATTAAAGTCTTCGTGAAAGGGAAGTTCGTCAAAAACTGCCGCAATCTGCTCCTTGATTTCATATTCGTGGGTAGTGTTATCAAGACCGAGCAATTTCATTGTTCCGGCATCGGTTTTGATAATATTAAGAAGTGCCTTTATTGTTGTCGTTTTTCCGGCACCGTTCTGGCCGATGAAACCCATAATGCTTCCTTTCGGCACATCAAAGCTAACAGAATCCAGTGTGAATCCGTCGTATTTCTTTGTGAGATTCCGGATTTCAATTGCATTTTCATAATCACACATTTTCGTTTGTACCTCCATAAATCAGTTCTAAAATTTCCTTCATTTCTTCTAAGCTTAAATTACAGATTTTTGCCTTTTCACATGCTTTTTCCAAAAGGAGCTCGGTCTGGCGGATGTTTTCCTCGCGTAAAAACTCCGTGTTTTGGCCCTTCACAAAGCAGCCTTTTCCGGCAAAAGATTCAATGTAGCCTTCCCGTTCCAATTCTTCGTAAGCACGTTTTGTCGTAATCACGCTTATGCGAAGACTGGTGGCAAGTGCACGCATGGATGGCAGAGCGTCCCCTGCTGCCAGCGTCCCGTTCATAATGAGCGCCTTAATCTGCGATACAATCTGCTGATAAATCGGCTCATCCGATGAGTTTGTAAGTATAATATCCATGTCACACCTCGAGTTAAAATTGTATATACACGATATACACAGTATGGCACGTGTATATACAGTTGTCAATACAAAAATTACAAAAAAGGCGCCGCATAATATGCGACGCCGTGTAATCGTTTAAAACTATTCTTTTTTAGAAATATGAATTGAAGATAGAACCGGAAGTATAATTTTGATTAAACTTACCGGTAAAATCATAAGTATTCGCTTTTGATGCCTCTGTTTCTGCCTTGAAATTAATGAAAGAAGCGGAAGCGGACACGCTGTAAGCAAAAGAACCATTTGTGTTAAACATGGATTTTACGGTAGTTTCATCTGCCTTTTTGAATGCTTCCTTGTCTATGGAAAGGGTATTATCTTTGTTAATCGTAATACCGACTTTGTTAAGCATTTTTTCATTAGTTTTTGTGGAATTTACCATCGACAATGTATTTTGCAAAATTGAGTTTGTGTTGGATTTTCCGGCTGTTTCCACTACGGAATTGTAATCTTCTACAAAAGCAGCAACTGCATCATAAACGGCATCTTCCTTGTCGCTGTTGAATACGGATTTGCTTCCTTTTTCCAACAGGGCATCAGCAGATTCCTTTAAAGCATCCGTACTTGTCTCGATGGCAGCCAATGTTTTGGCGTCGTCTTTGCTTGTGCTCGTGCTTGTCTTGGATGACGTCTTGGAGGAATCCGAGTCGTCATTGTCCTTTGCGTAGTATGCTTTTAAAAGTCTGCCGTAACTGCCATTTTTGATGGAAGCATAGTCAGACAAAAAATTCAAATTGGTAGTACCGGTGCTTCTTGAACCGGAAGATAAACTGTTAAATAAGCTTGAATAATCTGTTCTCATTTTGATATTCATAACATCACTCCTTTGAAACAAAGCGGCGTCCATGCCAAACCATATATTCCTACCTTTATTATAAAAGGTATCGGCGTGATATGCAAGAAGATTTAGGGCTTTTTCAGCCCTTTTTTATAGCTTAAATCAATCCCTGAATCAAAATCACCAAAATCAAAATCGGGAGCACAAACTGGAAATACGGTTTGAGTTTCGGAGACATTTTTATGCCGGAACCGGTATTTGTTTCTTCCAAGTATTTGTCAAAGCCCCAGCCCCATTTTGTCACGCAGAACAAAAGGTATATAAGAGAGCCAAGAGGCAGCAGCAGATTGCTTACAATAAAGTCTTCGGTATCCAGTACATCACGACCGCCAATCAATTTTAAGTCACTCCATACGTTGTAACCAAGTACGCAAGGCATGCTTGCTATCAAAATAAAGAGAGCGTTAATAAGCACTGCTTTTTTGCGGTTCCAGCCGAAATTGTCAATGCAGGAAGCAAGCAGGTTTTCGAATACGGCAATGACTGTTGTAAAGCTTGCAAACGTCATAAACAGGAAAAATAAACTTCCCCATAAACGACCACCGGACATATTTACAAATACGCGAGGTAATGTAATAAAAATCAGAGACGGTCCTGCGTCAGGCTGAACACCAAAACTAAAGCATGCCGGAAAAATAATCATACCGGACATGAGTGCCACAAACGTATCCAGACCGCAAATGCGAACAGCTTCTCCGGTCAGTGTATGGTCTTTGGACATATAACTTCCGAAAATTTCCATGGAAGCAATACCGATGCTTAATGTAAAGAACGCCTGATTCATGGCAGCAGTAATGACGTTGCCAAGCCCGGCATCTGCGACTCTGCCAAGGTCCGGGAGCAAATAAAATTTGAGTCCTTCAGAGGAACCGGGTAACGAGATACTGTTAATTACTAATACAAGAATCAAAAGTAAAAGTCCAAGCATCATATATTTGGTAATACGTTCCAAGCCGTTTTTTAAGCCAAAGCTTACTACCAAGAAACCTGCAACAACAATCAGACCCATCCAAAGTGTCATTTCTCCGGCATTTCCAAGCATACTGTTAAAAACACCGTCGACCTGTTCGGTAGCCATATTTTCAAAAGAGCCGGTTGCAAATTTAAAGAAATAACCGAGCATCCATCCGGCAACTGTTGTGTAATACATCATGAGAAGGTAACAGCCGATGACGCACACCCATCCGTGAATGTGCCATTTGCTTCCTTTCGGTTGCAGTGCTTTGTAGCCTTGTACCGCACTTTTGCGGCTGGCACGTCCCACAGCAAGTTCCATTGTCAAGACCGGAACTCCCATAACGAGCAAAAATAAAAGATAAAATAATACAAAAATCCCCCCGCCGTTTTGTCCGGCAACATAAGGGAATTTCCACACATTACCAATTCCGATGGCGCATCCTGCACTGACAAGAATAAAGCCTAAGCGGGATTGAAAACTTTCACGTTTCATATTTTCCTCTTTCCGCATTTCATGAAAGAAACACATTTTCATTAGATAAAAAAAGTGGAAACCTCTGTTAGTAAGGTTTCCACCGCTTAAATCCAATGCGGGAGATGGGACTTGAACCCACACGATCATACAACCACAAGATCCTTAGTCTTGCCTGTCTGCCAATTCCAGCACTCCCGCATGTCACAATCTGTTCCGAAGAACTTTTTCGCGACTGCAAAAAAGATAATATCATTTAAAGAATACAAAGTCAATATATTTTTTTATTTTTTTGAAAAATTATTCAATTTAAAAATGAAATCTCTTTCGGATGGCGCCACGGAAGCGTCTGCTGGAGATAATTGTAATGAGCATTAACTCGATAATAATGCATACGGCAAGCACGATAGCGGACCAGGATAAAGCAAGTGCATTGCCCAAAAAGTTGTCAATCAAAAGTTCCACACCAACACAAATTACAGATATGGCGCCAAACAAATAAATGGCAGTGGACAAAAAGGAGTGTGCGACTTTTCGATACAAAAAGGCAAATAATTCTGCAACAGCCATAATTAAAAAGACAATCGGCAAGGCGAGAATCAAAAACCAGCGGTCAGAGTGCGTTACATAAGTCATCATGAACAAGTACATGGCCAATGCCACACCGTCCAAAAAGAGGCTTGCATATACGGAAAATTTGGGGTAGAGCATAGTAGGTACCGCACAAACCCATAGAAACATACAAACACCGATGACGAGTAAGGACCATTGATTTTTATTGAATACAAGGAAGTTAAGCAAACCGCAAGTGATGGCAGTAGCGCCGCATACAACAGAGACGAGAATCGCCCAGTCTTTTCGCTTTACCGCTTCCACTTCGCCTTTTTCCTTTGGATAGGGAGAAGCTGCTTCTTTTGCGTTTTGCAGTTCATTCGGATTGATAACGGGGGTGTTGCAAAGAGGACACTTTTTTAAGGAAGTTTCCAATTCGACCCCACAGTTTACACAATATGACATATAAGCTCCATTCTGCCGAAAAGAAACGGCAAGTAGTATTAATCTCGGTTACTTTCAATTTTGACGTGAACGCCGTCCTGTACTAATTTCTGAAAAAACAATCGTTCCACATCGGCTTCTTTGATGCTGCTTGCAAAGTTGATAGTCAGCGTATCTTCAAAACTGATGATGGCGCAGTTTGTCCGGGAAGAAAAGGGTTGCCCCATGTAAATGTCGAAACGGTCAATGAAAGGTTTCATATCTTCCGGAACGTACAAGGCTCCCATGTTTGTCAGACCGGCGGAGGAATTTTTGTCCTGCACTTTTGTATAAAACTGACGCACCACGAAATCCTTGATAAAGAGCGGCACAACGCGGATAACCGGATGTTGCTGGGTGGCTGCGTTTGTTGTGATGTCGCCACGAAGGAATTTGTTGTTGATGTAATAGCGCATGTAAAAATGCACTTGTGTTACGATTTCTTCAAATGTGTATTCGCCAAGGCGAGGATCGATGGAAGGATACACCATCGTAATAAAATTGCGCAGTGTTTTGGACGGAAAAAAACGTCTCAGATTGACCGGCATTGCAATTTTTACCGGACGCAATTTTAAGTGCCACTGGTTTTGTTGATTTTGCAAAAGGGCATACAAAAGACAGGCGTTTAAATATTCCGTGATGGAAGCTTTGTATTTTGCCGCCACGGCAGCCACCTCTTTCACAGACATAATACCGTCAATAATATTTAATGTATAAAAGGGTTCTTTTGTTCCATGAATGCGGTACGTTTTTTCACTTGGACGAGGCGGACGCACTTTGGCGTTTGCATAGCGTGTGTATGCATCTTCCAGCTCTTCCGGGTCCGGTTTTTCATTGATATCAAGCACAAAACCACTGTTTGATATATTGTGCCCAAGGAGGCGCAGGTAAACAGCCGTAATAGTTTGCAGTACGCACATACCACCGGTACCGTCGCCAAGAGAGTGATGGGCTTCCAAGGCAATGCGGCAATTGTGATAATAGATGCGAATCAAATAATGGTTGTTGGATTTGAAAGGCATCGGCATACAAGGATTTTTGATGTCCGGGCACACAAAAGGACCGGGACGGGAGTTTGGCTCCAAATAGCGCCAGAAAAACCCTTTCCGTATGCATGCTTTATATGTTGGAAAGCGAGGCAGAGCAAGGTCTACCGCCTGCTGTAAAATATCCGGTTTGATCGGTTCTTTTAAGACCACAGAAAGACGGTATACGGAGGAAAAGTCTTTGCGCTGCAATGTGGGATAAACGATGGCGGACAAGTCCAACTGATACCATTCTTTTGTGACGTTTTTTTTGTTTTTATGAGTTGTCATGTGCACTCCTAGTTTTTATTCTACAATATATTATAGACGGGAAAAAAGGGAATGACAAGGAAATGGAGTTGAAATTGTTTGATTTTTTGATATGATTAGGAACATATGCAAATGTAGAAATGGAGAAATTATGAAATATATTTATCAAATCGGAATCATCAGCGCCATCAGTTTTGTGGCGGAGCTTTTGTATGTGGTACTGCCTTTGCCGGTGCCGGCAAGTGTGTACGGGCTTGTACTTTTGTTTTTGTTGCTTGTGACAAAAATTATAAAATTAGAGCAGATAGAAGATGTGGCAGACTGGCTTATCCGGATTATGCCCATTTTGTTTGTAGGACCAAGTGTGGGACTTATGAATTCGGTAGACGCCATAAAGGGGCAGATTTTACCGCTTATTCTTATGTGTGTTCTCTCGACGCTTGGGGTGATGGTGGTGACGTCCGGCGTAGCGCAGACGGTTATTCGTGTGCAACAAAAGAAACAGGCAAAGAAGGAGGAGCGGTAAGATGAATGAAGTGTTACAAAATTCTGTCTTTTTTGGAGTGGCACTGAGCATTGCTGCTTTCTTTGTGGGAGAAAAACTTCGTCAAAAATGGAATACCCCGTTGTTGAATCCGCTTTTGATTGCGACGGTGATTATTATCACGATACTGGCGGTCGGCAAAATCGATTATGAAGTGTACAACCGAGGTGCACAGTATATTACCTTTTTGCTTACCCCTACCACGATTTGCCTTGCCGTGCCGTTGTATCGTCAACTGGAAGTGTTAAAGAAAAATATAGCAGCCATTGTTATTAGTATTTTTTGCGGATGTGTGGCACATGTGTTGATTGTGGTAGCAATTGCGGCGTTGTTCCAAATGGACAATATTTTAACAATATCCATTTTGCCCAAAAGTGTTACTACACCGATTGCGCTCGGTATTTCCAATGAAATCGGAGGCATTCAGGCAGTGACGGTGGCGGGCGTGTGTGTGGCCGGGATTTTGGGCTCCGTTATCGGGCCTACCGTGCTGAAGTTATGCCGCATCAAAGAACCGGTGGCGCAAGGGCTTGGACTTGGCGCACCGTCCCATGCAATCGGCACATCAAAGGCAATGGAGCTTGGCGAGACACAAGGTGCCATGAGTTCCCTTGCCATTGTGGTAACAGGAATTTTGACAGTCATTATCGTGCCGCTTGTGGTGGAATATTTGGCGTGAGGAATTGTTTTCGAAAAAAATAAAAAAATTAAAAATTTCAAAAAAAATAAAGGAATTCGGGAAGGCGCGCAGAATATTAAAATTAGGTGGTGTTCGTTGTACTTACGTGAGATGGAGGAAGTCGATGACAATTCGTGAAAATTTAGAACAGTGGGAAAAACACTATTTAAGTCCTTATGCAACGCTTAGTATGAATTCCAAAGGAAGACTCAAAGAAGAGGAGCAGTGTGATATCCGTCCGGTTTTTCAAAGGGACAGGGACCGTATTTTGCATTCCAAGTCTTTCCGAAGGTTAAAGGATAAAACGCAGGTGTTTTTGACACCGGAAGGAGACCACTATCGTACCAGACTGACGCATACACTGGAAGTATCCCAAAATGCAAGAACCATTGCAAAGGCGCTTCGCCTAAACGAAGATTTGGTGGAAGCCATTGCGCTTGGACATGACTTGGGACATACGCCGTTCGGTCATGCAGGAGAACGCGCCCTCGACCGCGTTTCGCCGTTTGGATTTTCACACAGTGAACAGAGCGTGCGGACGGTGGATGTTTTGGAAAAAGGCGGTGTGGGACTGAATCTGACGATGGAAGTGCGGGACGGTATCCGCAATCACCAGACCGAAGGCATGCCCTTTACACTGGAAGGAAAAGTAGTGCGTTTTTCGGATAAAATTGCTTATATTCATCACGATATGGATGATGCAATCCGAGGTGGTATTTTGACGGAAAAAGATGTGCCGAAAGATATTACAAGTGTAATCGGTGAGACGTGCGGCGAGCGACTGGACCATTTTATACATGATTTGGTTACGGCAAGTATGGACAAAGACGATATTTTGATGTCAGAGCCGGTGGCGAAGGCAATGAAAGATTTGCGTCGGTTTATGTTTGAACGTGTGTACCAAAATCCGGATGCCAAAAGCGAGGAAGGCAAAGCGGAGATGCTGATGGAGACTTTGTATGACTATTATTGCCGCAACATCGACCTTTTACCGAATGAGCTTTTGAAAAGACTGGATGAAGGCGAGGCAAAAGAGCGTCTTGTGTGCGATTATGTAGGTGCTATGACAGACCGTTTTGCCATTGCAAAGTACGAAGAAATCTATATACCAAAATCATGGCATGGTTAAAAAAATAGAAAAACAACAAAGGTGAAAGTATGTATTACCCGGATGAATTAGTAGAGGAAGTGCGCGCAAAGAGCGACATTGTAGACGTAATTTCCGGTTATGTGCGTATTCAGAAAAAAGGCGGCAGCTATTTTGGGCTGTGTCCTTTTCACAATGAAAAATCTCCTTCGTTTTCCGTTTCGCCAAACAAGCAGATGTATTATTGCTTCGGCTGCGGCGCGGGCGGAAATGTGTTTACTTTTGTGATGAATTATGAGAATTTTACGTTTCCGGAGGCAATTAAAATGCTGGCGGAACGGGCAGGCGTGGACTTGCCGGAAATCGAATATTCGGAAGAAGTAAAAAAGAGAGAAAACAGACGTGCACAACTGTTGGAAGTAAATAAAGAAGCTGCGAAGTACTTTTTTTATCAGCTGCGCAGCGAAAAAGGTGCCATAGGGTACAAATATTTGTCGGGCAGGCAGCTGTCCGATGAGACCATCAAACAGTTTGGGCTTGGTTTTGCCCACAAGACGAGTGATGATTTGACCAGATACCTTGTGTCAAAAGGCTATTCGGAAAGTCTTATACAAGAAGCCGGGCTTGCCAGCTTTGATGAACGGTTCGGTATGCACGACAAATTTTGGAACCGGGTGATGTATCCGATTCAGGATATCAACCACAGAGTCATCGGTTTCGGCGGTCGTGTGATGGGAGACGGGGAGCCGAAGTACTTAAACTCTCCGGAAACCCCTGTGTTTGATAAGAGCCGTAACTTGTACGGACTCAATTTTGCAAGAACAGCAAGAAAAAATAATATTATTTTGTGCGAAGGCTATATGGACGTTATTGCCATGCATCAGGCCGGTTTTAACCAGGCGGTTGCGTCTCTCGGGACTTCTTTTACTCCGGGGCAGGCGAACCTTTTGCGACGGTATACGGAGGAAGTGCTGCTTGCTTACGACAGTGACGGAGCCGGCGTAAAGGCAGCGCTACGTGCCATTGCCATTTTAAAAGAAGTAGGACTTACCGGAAAAGTCATTGATTTACAACCGTACAAAGACCCGGATGAATTTATGAAAAATCTCGGAAAAGAGGCTTTTCAGGAGCGGATTGACAAGGCAGAAAACAGTTTCTTTTTTGAGTTGCGTATATTGGAACGGGAATTTAACATGAATGACCCCGAATCCAAAACGAAGTTTCATCGGGAGATTGCCAAGAAGTTATGCGGTTTCTCGGAAGAGGTGGAACGCGAAAATTACATTAGCGCAGTGGCAGAAAAATACCACATTGGGTTTGATAACTTGCGAAAGCTTGTTACTTCCTACGCTTCCCAAACCGGGCTTGTAAAACCGGTGGAACGCCCCAAATCAGGCATTCAAAAGAAAAATCAGCCGGAGGATAATGCAAAACGTGTCCAACGGATTTTGATTACGTGGATTACGGACGAGCCAAGGCTTTATCCGAAAATCAAAAAATACATTTCGGCGGATGATTTTACCGAAGAGCTTTATAAAGACGTTGCGGACAAGCTGTTTCGCGGTTTGGATGCAGGCAATTATAATCCGGCTGCAATCATCAGCAGCTTTGCAGACGAGGAAGAACAGCGGGAAGCGGCGGCATTATTTAATACAAAGTTGGAGGCTCTTGAAACCGATCAGGACAAAGAAAAAGCATTTCATGATATTGTGTATGCGGTAAAGAAGAACAGTTTTGACTATTATTCTACGAAGCTTGGAAGTGATGTGGCGGCATTAAACCAAGTAATTGAAGCAAAAAAAGCATTGGAAGAGCTTGGAAAAACGCATATTTCTATCGATGTAGGCTAATAATATTTATTACAAATGGAAGGATGGACCATAAAATGGACGAAAACACACAGGCAAAATACGAGGAGAAAATAAAAGAACTTTTGGAACTCGCCAAAAAGAAGAAGAACGTTTTGGAATATCAGGAAGTGATGGATTTCCTTGCGGATTTATCTTTGGAAGAAGAACAGAAACAGCGGGTTGTGGAAGTGCTGGAACAAAGTCAGATTGACGTGTTGAAAATTACCGATGACGATGAGGTAGATGAGGAAGAAATTATTTTGACAGAGGAAGACGAGGTGGATGTGGAATCCATCGATTTGTCTGTGCCGGATGGCATCAGTATCGAAGACCCTGTCAGAATGTATTTGAAAGAAATCGGTAAAGTACCGCTTTTGTCAGCGGAAGAAGAAATTGAACTTGCAAAGAAAATGGAAGACGGCGATGAGGATGCCAAGAAAAGACTGGCAGAAGCAAACCTTCGTCTTGTTGTAAGTATTGCAAAACGTTATGTAGGCCGCGGTATGCTTTTCCTTGATTTGATTCAGGAAGGTAACTTGGGTCTTATTAAGGCTGTAGAAAAATTTGATTATCGCAAAGGTTACAAATTCTCCACATATGCCACATGGTGGATTCGTCAGGCGATTACGAGAGCGATTGCGGATCAGGCAAGAACGATTCGTATCCCGGTTCATATGGTAGAAACCATTAACAAATTGATTCGTGTCAGCAGACAGTTGCTTCAGGAACTTGGACGTGAAGCTACACCGGAAGAAATTGCAGAAGAAATGAACATGCCGGTAGAGCGTGTTCGGGAAATTTTAAAAATTTCTCAGGAGCCGGTTTCTTTGGAAACACCGATTGGTGAAGAGGAAGATAGCCATTTGGGCGACTTTATTCAGGATGACAATGTGCCGGTACCGGCAGATGCGGCTGCCTTTACTCTTTTGAAAGAACAGCTTGTGGAAGTGCTCAGTACATTGACGGAAAGAGAGCAGAAAGTGCTTCGCCTCCGTTTTGGTTTGGATGATGGCAGAGCAAGAACTTTGGAAGAAGTAGGAAAAGAATTTAACGTAACACGTGAACGTATCCGTCAGATTGAAGCAAAAGCATTGAGAAAATTGCGTCATCCGAGCAGAAGCCGCAAATTGAAAGATTATTTGGATTAAAACAGCAAGAGGATGAGATGATGGAATTATCCAAAAGACTACAAGCGGTTGCGGAAAAAGTGGACAACGGAAACATTGTGTGTGACGTGGGTTGTGACCACGGCTATGTATCTATTTATCTAACTGAAAAGAAAATCAGTCCGAAAGTGTATGCCATGGATGTGCGGACCGGTCCGTTGGAGCGCGCCAAAGAGCATATCAAAGAATATGGTTTTGAGCAGGATATACAAGTGATTTTGTCGGACGGTCTTAAAAGTATGCCGGAGGAAAAGGCGGATACGCTTATTTGTGCCGGCATGGGTGGTCGTCTTGTGATAAAAATTTTGTCGGACAGTTTGGATAAGGTAAAACGCATGCAGCAGCTTATTTTGCAGCCACAATCCGAAATCTGGCTTGTACGTGAGTTTTTGAGGCAGTGCGGGTTTGTGATCTATGACGAGGATATGGTGGAAGAAGACGGGAAGTTTTATCCGATTCTTTGTGTGCGTGTTTCGGGGGCAGTACATAGTGATGAGAGTTTGGCGCAGGAAGAACAGGCGCTTTTTGACAAATATGGTCCCAAGTTACTTGCCAAGAAACATCCGGTTTTGAAACAGTATCTTTTGTGGGAAAGCATGCAGTTTCAAAAGATTGAGCAGGAATTACAGCAAATGGGCAAAGAAAGTGAAAAGAAACAAAGCCGTCTGCTTACGTTAAAACAAGAGATGGTGCAAAACGAAAAAGCGCAATCGTTTTTTTAACAAAAGCGCAAAGGAGGGGTGCTATGAGATGTAGCGACATTATAGAAAAGCTGGAAGCGGTTTCTCCTACAAAATATGCGGAAGAATGGGACAATGTGGGACTTCTTGCAGGAAGACGCACAAAGCGAGTGGAGCATATTTTACTGGCACTGGACGCCACAGATGAAGTGGTGGAGGAGGCAATTGAAAAAGGTGTGGATATGATTGTGACACACCATCCGCTTATTTTCAAACCACTAAAAAGAATTACAACAGACGATTTCCTTGGAAAGCGTCTTGTAACGATGTTGCAAAAGGACATTTGCTATTATGCCATGCATACCAACTTTGACGTAAAAGGAATGGCGGATGCAGCGGCACTTAAGCTTAAACTTACAGACACAAAAGCGCTGATGGTTGCGGATGTGTCGGAAGACGGAAGTGACGGCATCGGAAGAATCGGTACATTGCAGCAAAAACTTACGTTGGAGCAGTGTGCAAAATATGTAAAAGAGGCATTCCACATTGAATATGTAAATGTGTACGGAGATTTGGATACGATGGTGGAACATGTGGCGATATGTCCCGGTTCCGGAAAGAGTGCAGTGAAAGATGCTCTTGCAAAAGGGGCAGATGTGCTTGTTACCGGAGATGTAGACCATCATATGGGCATCGATTTGAAGGCACAGGGGGTGTGCGTCATCGATGCAGGTCATTACGGAATAGAGAAGCTGTTTGTGCCTTATATGAAAGCATATTTACAAAAAGAGTTACCGTTTATCAGAGTCGATACGGCAACAGAAAAAAATCCATATTGCACGCTATAAGTGCATAGAATAAAAAGGGCCGCAAGGCCAGTCATCATGAAAAGACAGAAAGGGTAGGGTTATGGTTACATTAACAATAGACGGAGAACAGAAGCAATATGCCGTTGGAACGACATTCGAGGCAATTGCAAACGACTATCAGGAAAAATATAAAAATCAGATTGCGCTTGTGTTGGAAAACGGAAAAATCCGTGAATTGAACAAGACAGTATCCAAAGACGGAGAAATCAAATTTATTACTTTAAAACAAAAAATCGGACACAAGGCATATGTGAGAACTGCCAGCATGATTATGCTGAAAGCGATTGAAGACGTGGTGGGCAAAGAAAAAATCCAAAAGTTAAAAATCGATTTTGCCATTGGCCAAGGTTACTACTGTGCGGCAGAAGGCGATTTCAAAATCGACAACGCGCTCATTGATGCCGTAAACAAAAGAATGGACGAAATCGTTGCGGCAGCGATACCGATTACAAAGAAACCGTATCATGTAGATGCGGCGATGCAGCTTTTCCATGAAAACGGCATGACCGACAAAGAGAAGTTGTTTAAATATCGTAGAAGTTCTTATATTAACGTGTATCATATGGATGGCTACTACGACTATTATTATGGTTATATGTTGCCAAACACATCCTATGTAAAATATTATAATGTGATTGCCTATGAAGGCGGTTTTATGCTGCTTTTACCGGCAAGACAGGAGCCGGACAAAATCGAATTTTTTGAGCCGAGAGAAAAATTGTTTGCCACATTGAAAGAGGCAGATGAGTGGGGCAAAAAACTTGGTGTCGACACGGTTGGCGATTTGAATGACCAGATTTGTCAGGGAAAAATCAACGATTTGATTCTTGTGCAGGAAGCGTTGCAAGAAAGAAAAATTGGTGAGATTGCAAAAGAAATTGCAGAGCGCGGCGGTGTAAAATTTGTCATGATTGCCGGACCTTCTTCTTCCGGAAAAACAACGTTTTCACACAGACTTTCCGTGCAGCTTAGAACGTACGGACTGACACCGCATCCGATTGCTTTGGACGATTATTTTGTGGACCGTGAAAAAACACCGAGAGACGAAAATGGAGATTACAACTTTGAATGCCTGGGTGCCATTGATGTGGAGCAGTTTAATCAGGATATGTGTGCTTTGCTGGAAGGCAAAACCGTAGAACTTCCTACCTTCAATTTTATGACCGGAAAAAGAGAATACAAAGGTAACTACAAAACATTAGGACCGGATGATATTCTTGTAATTGAAGGAATCCACGGATTGAATGACAAGATGTCCTATTCCCTTCCAAATGAGAGCAAATACAAAATTTACATCAGCGCGTTGACGAGTTTGAATATTGATGAACACAACCGCATTCCGACTACCGACGGAAGGTTGCTTCGTCGTATGGTGCGTGATGCTAGAACAAGAGGTGCCTCTGCGAAGAGAACAATCGAGATGTGGCCGTCCGTAAGAAGAGGCGAAGAGGAAAATATTTTCCCGTTCCAAGAAAGTGCGGATGCCATGTTTAATTCCGTTTTGATTTATGAGCTTGCGGTGCTCAAGCAGTTTGCAGAACCGCTGTTGTTCAGTATCGGAAAAGACGAGCCGGAATATCACGAAGCAAAGAGACTTCTCAAGTTTTTGGGATATTTTATCGGTGTAAGCAGCGAGAATTTGCCGAAAAATTCTATTTGCCGAGAGTTTGTCGGAGGTTCCTGTTTTAAAGTTTAAAAAAATATGGTATAGTCTAATCGTGAGTAGAACGAATGATCGCGGCTGTCAATTTGACAGGTGAGGAAAGTCCGGGCTTCGTAGGGCAGGATGCCGGATAACGTCCGGTGGAGGTGACTCCAAGGCCAGTGCAACAGAAATAAACCGCCGATGCAAGGCGTCTTTTGACGTAAGCTGCGTATGCAGTTTCATCGGTAAGGGTGGAAAGGCAGTGTAAGAGACTACCGTCCCGGCGGTAACGACGGGAGCCATGTAAACCCCATCCGAAGCAAGGCGAAAAAGAAAGCGATAGGTTTGCCCGACCTGCTTTCAGGTGCGCCGCTTGAAGCTGCCGGCAACGGCAGTTCTAGATAGATGATCATTCGATGACAAGAAGTCTTTGTGATTTTTTGTTATCCGACATAACCCGGCTTACGTGTCTGCTCACATTTTAACAAAAACAATGCCGCCGCTGTCTTTAGACGGCTGCGGCACTTTTATTTAAAAATCAAAAGTGCGCAGGATGAAATATTATGGAACGGCAAGGCGATGCGAAAAAAGGTAAATATTTATCCATATTGGATTTTGTACCACGTGGAAGGAAAACGTGGCTTTTTTGCGTGGGATTAAGCTTTGTTTTTGCCTGTTTTTTTTCGTTGGAAACCGAGGCGAGTTCTGATTTTTCGGATTATGAAACGGTGCGTCATCCGCTTATTCAGACAACAACAGTGATAGAAGAATATGAGTCACTTGTGAATCTTGGTTTTTTGGATACCGGTGTGGATGCACAAATGACGTCGGGTGGCAGTGAACAAATAAGCGGACACAGCGCGGACGAGGAAGAATATCGATTGTCGGAATATGAGGCATTATTACAAAAACTGCAGAAAGAAGATGCTTACGAAAAAGCGAAAGCGTCTGTTGTGAAAATTAATATGGGTGATTTTTATGGCAGTGGTGTCATTTGGGATGTCCAAGACGGGTATGTTATCATTGCTTCCAATGCGCATTTGTTGGAAACTGCCGAAACGGGAGTGGTGGATTTTGGCACCGGGACGAGAGTTTTGGGAAACGTAGTTGCTGTATCCGAGCTTCGGGATATCGGTTTCATAAAAGTAGCGCTTACAGAATTGTACCGGGAAGAGTGGATGCAACTGCGTTTCGCGGGCAAAAATGTGGAAAATTACAAAGCGCTGCAGCCGGGCGATACGATGTTTGTGATTGGGTCTACCAATGGTGTGGCGTCGGACTATTATGAAGGAACGATAGGGAATGTATCGTATTATTTTCCGGAGTTTCATTCTAATATGTTGTATGCGCATTGCACCGCGTTAGCAGGAATGTCAGGCGGAGGCACTTTTGATGAGCAGGGACATTTCATCGGTATGATTACGGCAGGCACGGACAAAAAAGAAGTTGCCAGTTTGCCCTTGGAAGTTATGTTAGAAGAAAGCATATTATTAGGCATACAGTAATTTGGGAAAAGAGACATCCGCTTCATGCAACTTTATATGATAGAATGTTTCTTTTTTTTAAAATATTTTATAAAAATGATACAGATTTTTTTATCCTGTGCCGATATATTTACTAGAGTATATGCAAAAAGAATCGGATGATAAGTTTCGAGAGAAGAGGATTGCATGGGAGATATTAGAAATTATGTATGTTCTTGCGGATATGAACAACGTATATTTTACGGAGCCGGAATGGCCGCAAGAAATATGCAGACGATAGAACGTTTTTTCCCGGAAGAAGCGAAGATGCTTGCCGAGGAAAAAGAAAACTTTGAAAAGTATTTGCTACAGCACATGTTTGCAAAATGTGAATCGTGCAAAAAGTTGCTTACGGTGCCGCAATTGATGTATCAAAAAAAGGGGGAATCTCCCCAATACGTACAGCTCGCATGTCCGGAATGCGGAAAAGAGCCGGTTTCCTGTGAAACCGAAGAGCAGGTAGCGTGCCCGGTATGCGGGGAGCCAATGCGATACGATGTGATTGGAGCATGGGACTAGGGAACAAAGAAACGTAGCTATTTGGAGAAAGATTACCGGAGTACAAGGAGGTGCCCAGGTGGTTATAAAGCACAATATGACTGCACAAAATGCAGCGAGAAATTATGGATGCAGTGTTTCAAAAGGAGCCGACAGCATGGAAAAATTATCTTCCGGCTATCGGATTAATCGTGCTGCAGACGATGCGGCAGGATTGTCTATCAGTGAAAAAATGCGCCGCATGATTCGAGGACTTACGCAGGCGTCTTCCAATGCGCAGGACGGCATTTCCCTTTTGCAAATTGCGGATGGCGCATTGCATGAAGTACATGACATTACACAACGAATTAATGAGCTTGCGGTAAAAGCGGCAAACGGAACTAATTCCAAGGAAGAACGTCAGGCAATCCAAAATGAGATTGATGATTTGATAAACGAAGTTGACAGAGTGGCGGAAGCGACTACGTTCAACGAAATGGCATTGTTGGACGGACGGTTTGCAAGACCGGAGGACACCGCGTCTTCTCCTTATGTGCAAACGACAATGCAGGAGAGCGGCATGCAACAGTATGCCGGAAATGTCAGTGTGGATGCAGTCATTGGAACCGGAGCAACGGACAATTTGACGCAGACGCAGCTTGACAATGTGAACACGATTTTGAAAGATTCTATTGTGCCACAGGCGGTAAATGCGTTATTAAATGCGTTTCCGGCACTGCAGACGGCAGCCAATGCAAATCAGGTAAGTGACCAGATAGGTTTGGAACTTTATGGAGATAGCAGTACAACACTCGCTTTTGTGTCGTTACGTTATGGTACATATTCTGACGGTACAATTGCGGATTCGTCCATTTCTTTGAATCTTTCTGTCAATGTAAATTCGTTAGTTTTTGATGGAAATAATTTGACTGAGGCAAGCCGCACCGCATTGGAAACAACAATTGTGCATGAGATGGTGCATGCGTTTATGGATGATACTTTGATGAATGGTATGGTCGGTGCGACGAACGGAACCAAGGACGCTACAAATGGTTTTCCGGGCTGGTTTAAGGAAGGTATGGCGCAGGTGGCAGCAGGCGGTTGCTCCAACTCGAATGACTGGGTTAATGGTGGTCTTGGTCTGACAGGAAGTTCCACGGATGCACAGATTAAATCAGCGGTTCAGTCTTCCGGCAATGCGTTGTCCAGTGGAACAACGCAGTCCAAATACGGTACCGGATATTTGGCCTGTATGTATCTTGGCTATATGGCGGCAGGTTCGCCTTCATCCATTACGTCAAGCACGCTGGCAAGCGGTGTAGACAAAATTTTTGAAGATTTGATGAACGGCGATTCATTGGATAATATTATTAACACGATTTCAAACGGTGCATATACGTCGCTTTCCGATTTTGAAAATAAATTTGGAGATGCAGCTTCCGCATCCTTTGTTTCCGACTTGTTAAATGCAGTCGGAACAACCGGAAATGGTGGACTTGTTGCAGGACTTACAGACAGCGATTTGTTGTCCAATAATAACGCTACTTCGTCTGTATATGAGGCGGATGATACCCAATCGTTTGTGACTTCCAGTGTAGGAACAAACCGAAACTGGGGTAGTGGTGGAACGACCAAAACTGGAAGCAATTATACCGGTAGTTCCAGCGGCACGGGTGGTAGTACAGGCGGCGGAACCGGCGGAACTGGCGGGACAGGAAGTCGGGGGCCAAGCGGGCTTAGGAAGACAAT
>JAZQDM010000046.1:0-6657 GCA_045546775.1 Lachnospiraceae bacterium
CTTTCAGATACGCCTCGACATTACTGCTGTACCGTTCGGAGACAATCGTTTCTTCCTTACCGGTCACCGGATGCGAAAACACCACTACCAAGCGATACACGCAATTCTTTTCACTGACATAAATATGGGCATTCTCTTTAACTTCTCTCCCGAAATAAAACGGAATACGTCTCACCTCAGTTACATGCCCTTTTACCGCAGGACACAGCAACATCTTCTCCCGATGCTCCCTCTTTTCCTTGTTGCGCAGATTCGTTGTCACATCGGAAAGCATGCACAACAAGGCCAACACAATTGCCCCGATACATAAGTATTTGACATCAGCAAACGACGCACCGTTTGCCAAAAAAATACTTATTGATACGCCCGCACCGACAACCACTACAATTGCCAGAAAAATACCGATTCTTTTACGTGTATATCCCATAGGAACGATTGCACTCATACATTCACCTGCCATCCCCAAGTGCCTCTTTGAAAAATGCCCGCACTCCGTCATCCACTGACGTGCTAACATCCTTTACTTCCAAATCATAGTAATACTTCCCTGTCGCAATATCCACCGACAGGGAGTCTAACGGAAAGCCTTTCACGCGCTTAGGATGTGGCTTTGTCACCAACACAAAAGGCTCCGTGGCAATGGACATATCCATGCTTGAAAAATGCCGGTCTTTATCCAAAATAAAGTAAATCGCATTGCGGTACCGTCCGGTGATTTTTCCTCCGTGCGCCTCTGCCAAAGCGGCATAATGTGTTATCATTTCCTCGTCCGTCAGCTCTTTTCCACCGACTCTACGCACATGAATCCCCGGCTGTTCATCATCACGTAGCTCCTCAAAATACAGCCCGCTGTCACAGGAAAACACCGGCATATGAAATGCTTCAAAATAAGCCCTTGCTTTGGTCTCTGCATTTTCTAAAGGAGTGGCTCCGTCTTCTTTAATCTTCGGAAACTCACCCTCCATATCATTCAAACCGATAAGTTCGATATCAAAAGCATTTAAGGCATTCTTCATTGCCTGAAGCTTGCCGTTATTTGTGGTACCGTATAGTAGTTTCATCTTTTCCTCCGTGGAATACTGTGCCCTCTATTAACATCTTATATATCGTTGATTTTTACTATTCGGCTTATCAGGTATCGTCATCCTGACAAGATTAAGTTCTAATGCCGGATTCATATAATTTTTCCGAAATGTTTCTTTTGACCTTAACCCTAACATTTCCATAATCGTAGTTGCTGTATATGGTACATCATATTTCATAACATCCAGCATTCTTTTTAAATACTCTGTCATTTGTTCACTACTTTCTGATATCTGTACCGATACTTCATCTAAGATTTTATCTATCTGCATAAGCATGAACTCTATAAATGTAGTAGACTCTCCCTCTACGTGACATTTCGCAATTGCTTCATAATAGTCATCTTGAAACTTTTCAATCTGACTTTCTATGGGAATAAATTCAAAAATTGGTTTCCATTGAGATAAAATTGCGGTGTGCCATAACCTTGCCATTCTTCCATTCCCGTCCGAGAAAGGATGAATAAACACAAATTCATAATGAAAAATACTACTTAAGATAAGAGGATGTATACTAGTTTTTTCTTTTTTCATCCAAGAAAAAAGTTCTTCCATCTGTCCAGGAACTAATTTTGCCGGTGGACACATAAAAATACATACATCTCCGTTAAAAACACCTTCCTCCCCTTTTCTAAAATCTCCGGACTCCTCAACGATATACTTCGTCATAATACTGTGAAATTCTTTAAGTTTCTTTATACTGTATGGATTAATATCGCTCATTTTTTCATAAGCAGCATAGGCATTTTTCACTTCTTGTATTTCCTTTTCTTCCCCAAGAACTATCTTTCCATTTATGACATCTCTTACTTGACCAAGAGACAACGAATTTGCTTCGATCTTTAAGGATGAATGTATAGACTTAATTCTATTATTTCTTCTAAGATGAGGTTTTGTTTCAAGATTGTTAGCTACAGATATCTTCCCAATCTTTTCAGAAATAGAAGATACATATGCCAAAATTTCATTTGTTATAGTAAATGGTGGTTTATATCCGTTCATTTTTGCCTCCATCTTGCTTATTATCTTGCTTATTATCTTGTTTTATTATATAAGCAATATAAGAAAAAAGCAATCCATTTATCATTAAGTCTCATGTTTAAATCGTTCCTTTTCACACCTAAAATATTTCAAGGACTATGTTTCCATAGTCCTTGAATATTATTGCACCAAATGCATTCTAAATTCCCAACATCAGCGTAGCAACCCGGAAATAAATAATAAGGGAAAGGGCATCTACGATTGTTGTAATAAACGGACTTGCCATAACCGCCGGGTCGAGTCCGATTTTTTTTGCAAACATCGGTAACGAACAACCTACCAGTTTTGCCAAAAAGACGGTTGCTACCAAGGTAATACATATTACGAGTGCTACCGACATTGCAAGACCGTCAACAAGCATAAGCTTCGCAAAATTGGCTACCGCAAGAGTCAGTCCGCACACAACGGAAACCCTGATTTCTTTCCACATAATGCGGAACATATCTTTGAATTCAATCTCATTCAAAGAAAGTCCACGGATAATCGTTACGCTTGCCTGACCACCGGCATTTCCGCCCGTATCCATAAGCATCGGAATGTAGGCCGTCAAAATGACGCAGGCACTCAATGCATCCTCAAATGAGGAAATAATTTTTCCGGTAAAAGTAGCTGAAATCATCAACAACAACAGCCACGGGATTCTCTTTTTGTAAGTCTCCCAAACGCCGGTTTTCATATACGGCTTATCGGATGGCACGATAGCTGCCATCTTTTCGATATCCTCTGTAGCCTCTTCTTCCATAATATCCACAACGTCATCGACGGTGATAATACCAACCAACCGGTTTTCGTTGTCTACTACGGGCATGGCAATAAAGTCGTATTTTTGGAATTGGTGTGCAACCTCTTCCTGGTCCATCAAAGTATGCAGGGAAATAACATTCTCATGCATAATGTCGCCGATTCGCTCTTCCGGCGAGCTCAAAAGCAAATAACGCAGTGCTACCGTACCGACAAGTGTTCTGCGGCTGTCCAATACGTAACAAATATTAATCGTCTCGCTGTCAAGACCTACGTTTCTGATTTTTTCAATGGCCTGTTCCACGGTGAGATTTTCTTTTAAATCAACGTATTCCACCGTCATAATGCTACCGGCACTGGATTCCGGGTAACGCAACAAATGATTGATGTCACGTCTCGTCTCCGGATTTGCGTTGGCAAGCAATTTTTTTACGATGTTTGCAGGCATTTCTTCCAAAAAGTCTGCCGCATCATCCGCCATCAGATTATCAATAATATTAGCCGCTTCCTTGTCTGACAATGATGTAATAATAAACTGCTGGCTTTCCACTTCCAGATAAGAAAAGACATCCGCTGCCATATCTTTGGGCAAAATACGGAATACTTTAAGCATTTCCTCTCGGGGCAGTTCTTCCATCAGCACAGCGATATCCGCATCATTCATTTCTGCAAGGTATTGTCTCAAGTTTGTGTACTGTTTTGTCTCCAGTAACTCTAAAATTTCTTCCATCGCTTTTCTCCTTGTTCAGTTTTGGTTTTTATGAATGTCCGCCCGGGGAGAGGACCGTCTGTACTATACGATTGACTGCTATTCTTCATAAAAAACCACCACCTTTCAAGAAGCAAAGCTTCCACATTTATTTTTGTTTCAGACAACTAAAATATACTAAAATGAATTTCCCTTGTCAATGAAATAATCGCGACCGATTTCCTCAATTTCGCATTTTCCGGCGGTTGCCGTAATCATCTCTTTTTTCAGCGCTTCCACCATCGAAAAAGGCACTTTTACATGCAGTTTTACCCGGTCTGTGTACTCCGAATCTTCCGGCTTTAATTCCATTTTTTCTAATAAATATAGTACTTTCCCGACGCCGTTGTAATCGGTATGCACTTCCAGTACGGTTCCATAACGCATATATGCCACTTCGGATGCTGCAAGCCCCTCTTTGACCGCCTGTGTATAGGCGCGCACAAGGCCTCCCGTCCCTAATAAGGTTCCGCCAAAATACCGGGTAACAACGACACAGACATTTCGCACTTCTTCTCCCAACAATACTTCCAGCATAGGGCGCCCTGCTGTCCCACTCGGTTCTCCGTCGTCGCTGCATCTTGTCATCTCTGCCTTAGGGCCTATGACGAACGCAGAGCAGTTGTGCCTTGCATCCCAATATTTCTTTTTCATTTCTTCGATAAAGGCTACCGCTTCCTCTTCCGTTTCCACTGCGCGGACAGTTGCGATAAAGCGGGATTTCTTTTCTACAATCTCCCCTTCGCCACCTTGCAGCAAAATTTTATATTTTTCTAAAACTTCTTTTTCCATAACTTTATCAGCCATAACTTTATTTTCCGTTTCTTTCCGTTATTTTACTCTTTTATTATCTTAACATAGACAGAATAAAAGCGAAAGAAAATGTGAACAATTCTTAATATGGAAGAAAAACCTTTATTTACCTGTTTTAATTTGGTATAATCAAATGTGGTAAATTTTTACGAGAAGAAAGAAAGGCATGGTTTTTATATGAATTATGGCAAAAAAGGTGTCAAAAAGAAGCAAGAGGCACTGAATTCTAAATCCGTAAAGTGGGGACGCAAAGTCATCCTTCTTTGTATGAAGGTTCTTTTAATATTTATACTTTCTGTAGGTATTGTCGGTATTTGCGCAGGCATTGGTGCTTTTAAAGGTATCATAGCCACCGTTCCGGATGCATCTACATTGGATGTTTCCCCTACCGGTTTTTCTACCTTTGTGTACGATATTGAAGGAAACCAGACTGCAAAACTGGTCGCAACAAATTCCAACCGTATTCCGGTTTCCATGGATATGATTCCGGAAGATTTGGCTCATGCATTTGTTGCCATTGAAGACGAACGTTTTTATGACCACAACGGTATTGATATTAAAGGTATTATTCGTGCCGGATTTGTCGGTATTACAAGCGGTAAATTTTCAGAAGGTGCCAGTACAATTACACAACAGCTTTTGAAAAACAACGTATTTACGGACTGGGTAAACGAAGATTCTTTTATAGATAAAGTAAAACGTAAAATCCAGGAACAGTATCTTGCTCTTGAAATCGAAAAGACGATGGACAAAGATACGATTCTGAATCATTATATGAACACCATCAACTTAGGTCAAAATACTCTCGGTGTTCAGGCAGCATCCTTGCGTTACTTTAACAAATCCGTAAGCGATTTGACACTTTCCGAGTGCGCGGTTATTGCAAGTATCACACAAAATCCGTCCAGATTTAATCCGATTACCAATCCGGAAAAAAATGCGGAAAGACGTGAAAAAGTTCTTGGCAACATGTTAGACCAAGGTTACATTACCCAGCTCGAATATGACGAAGCTATGGCAGACAACGTCTACGACCGCATTCAGACCGTAAACGCAGAAGTAGGTGAAGAAACAACCAACTCCTATTTTGTGGATGCTTTGACAGCCCAACTTTTGGACGACCTGGTAAATGTGGCCGGCTACAACGAAACACAAGCTTATACATTGCTTTACACAGGCGGTTTGAAAATTTACTCTACACAGGACCCGGAAATTCAGGCAATCTGTGATGAAGTATTTACAAATGAAGAAAACTACCCTTCCAATACAAAATGGGCATTGAGCTATGATCTTACCATTCAAAAAGCGGATGGTACTTTTGAAAACCACAGTACAGAGATGTTCATGTCCTACTGGAAAAACAATGGAAAACCCAATTACAATCTGCTCTACAAGTCACAGGAAGACGCGTATGCAGATATTGAAAGCTACAAAGTCGCTATGTGCGGCGAAGGGGACGAAGCTTTTGCAGAAAAGATTTCGCTTATCCCACAGCCTCAGGTTTCCATTACGGTAGAAGACCATAACACCGGATACATTGTTGCCATGGTTGGCGGACGCGGTGCCAAAGAAGGCAGCCGTACGTTAAACCGTGCAACCGATACAACAAGACAACCCGGTTCTACATTTAAAGTATTGTCCGCCTATGCACCCGCATTAGACAGTGCAGGACTTACACTGGCAACTGTATTGACGGACGAACCTTACTATTACGCAGACGGCAAGCTGGTTCGAAACTGGTACGGTGAAGAATATCGTGGTATTTGTTCTTTCCGCGATGGTATCCGGGATTCCTTAAATATTATTGCAGTAAAAACGCTTACTTGGATTACCCCGCAGCTTGGCTATGATTACTTGCTAAACTTTGGATTTACAACGTTGGAAGAAAGCAAATTGATCAACGGTCAGATTTTCTCTGACATCCAACAACCACTTGCTCTTGGCGGTATTACAAACGGCGTTACAAATATGGAACTGAACGCTGCGTATGCTTCTATTGCGAACAAAGGTACTTACATCGAACCAAGACTTTATACAAAAGTGGTAGACCACGATGGAAATGTGATTTTAGATAACACACAACCTGCTTCTAAACAGGTTATGAAAGAAACAACTGCTTTCCTTCTTACAAGTGCCATGGAAGACGTTGTTACCGGAGGTACTGCTACTTCCGTGAACTTCGGAAATATGGCAATTGCAGGAAAAACAGGAAGTCGGAGGCCAAGCGGTCTT
>JAZQDM010000047.1:0-1502 GCA_045546775.1 Lachnospiraceae bacterium
GGTGGAGATGCACCAGGATTAAATGCTGCAATTCGTGGAATTTGTCGTTCTGCAATGATTAATTATGGAATGAAAATCGTGGGAATTCGAAACGGTTACCGTGGATTGATAAACGGAGACTGTTTTCCTATCACTGCTGACACAATTTCTGGAATCATAGCCCGCGGTGGAACAATTTTAGGAACAAGCCGCGAAAAACCATTTAAAAATCCAGTGGCAAACCCGGAAACTGGCCTTTTACCTATCGAAGCAATTAAGAAAAATTATAAAAAATGGAAGCTAGATGCACTTGTTGTTTTGGGCGGAAACGGAACAAATACAACGGGAAGTCTTCTTGCAAAAGAAGGACTCAATGTAATCGGGCTTCCAAAAACAATTGATAACGATATCGTTGGAACAGACATCACCTTCGGTTTTCACACTGCAGTTGACGTTGCCACAGAAGCAATTGACCGCATTCACACAACAGCACATAGCCATAGCCGCGTAATGGTTGTAGAAGTAATGGGGCACAAAGCCGGATGGCTGGCGTTACATTCTGCTATTGCCGGTGGTGGAGATGTATGTCTTATCCCAGAAATTCCGTATGACATTAAATCCGTTGCAAAAAATGTTCTTGCTCGCCGCGACCATGGAAAAGAATTCTCTATCGTTGTTGTAGCAGAAGGCGCTCTTTCTGTTGAAGAAGCAAAACTTGACAAAAAGGCTTTCAAAAAAGCCAGAGCCGAAATGCAGCAGTCAATCGGTTACAGAGTTGCAAAGGAACTGGAAGAAGCAACCGGACTTGAAAGCCGAACTTCAGTTTTGGGATATTTACAGCGTGGTGGAACTCCTAGTGCCATTGACCGTGTACTTGCAACCCAGTTTGGAGCCGCAACAGCAGATTTCCTTGCGGAAGGCAATTTTGGTAAATTAGTTGCTATGAAAGACAACAAGATTGTTCCTGTTCCGCTTGACACCTGTGCCGGAAAAGTAAGAAATATTCCAATCGATGATCCTCTAATCAAAGAAGGTCGTTCTGTAGGAATCTGTTTTGGCGACTAATACTTTTTTCAAAGGGAATTTTAAATGCCGATTCTGCTCTGAATGCAAAGGACTCGGCTGTGTTGGCGAACTTCCTGGAATGGGAGGCGTAAACAACAGCCGGAACTTTATTTTAAATTGTTCCTCGTGGGATAATTTTGCCGCAGATGAATCTATTCCTGTTACAAAGGACAATCTTGGAATTGCGCCGGTAACAGGAGCGGTTCAGAATATCGGCTTTGAAAACGAATCAGATTTTTATATCAATTATTTTTCAGCCGCAAAAAATGCAGGAATCACTTTGTGCGTAGGAGACGGCGCCCCGGACGAAAAATTAAAGCTCGGCACAGAAGCAATCGCTCAGTTGAATGAAAGGGCGTATTTTTTTCTGAAACCGTATCCGAATGAAAAATTGTATAAGCGCATAGATTTTATCCGGGACAAAGCAATTGCGATTGGGATGGATATCGACGCCTTTA
>JAZQDM010000048.1:0-2263 GCA_045546775.1 Lachnospiraceae bacterium
GTCTCGCACTCCGATATACCCAAACTGTTTAAGTGCTTCATTCATATATTTTTTTTGCGAGTCTTTTAATTTTTCAAACTCATTTCTGGATGATGCAGCATAAGAAACTTTTACGGTTTCACCCAAATCAAAGTTCAGCCAATATGCAGTCGGGAATCCACGCATACCATCCACTTTCCATATCTCATCACTGCCGACAATCACGACATCATATTGTTGCTTTTGCAAAAACTGTTGTACCTGTGTTACATCATCCGACACTAAACTGTCTTTTGATTTTTGCATAATATTAACACAACGCAAAAACTGCACATACTTTTGCAAAGAATATGCCTGCAAAAACGCACCATAATTGATACTTCGATGGTAAGTTAAAATTCAGATTATTATGTGAATTCTCCCTTCCGTTTTTGTATAACCTGTTCTCTTATTTTTCAAGCAAAATTCCGATAACCATCGGAAAATTGCTATCTCTGTACTCTAATTCTTCCGGCGTTAAGTCTTCCACTGTCATCCCGTACAAAAATGCTGCACTTGTTTTTACATTACCATATGTCTTCAAAGTCAGCTTCGCACCCGGAATACATTCTTCCAAAAGTCGTGTTATGCTAGACTGCGTAAAACGCCAAAATTGACCGTATGTTTCATATTGCGGACGATATAAGGAAGCAATCCCCGGAACTGTAATAATTGCCTTTCCTCCCGGCTTTAGCGTTCTTCCCACATTAGTCGCTGCCGCTCGAAGATCATACAGCGAAGAAAATACATTTGTTAAAATAAAACAGTCTATCATATTGTCTTTTAGGCCTTCTCCGGTTTCCAAATTCCCTTTAACATAACGGTCACCTTCCATACTTTCCAATACAAGAATGAGTGATTTTTCCAACGCGGTTTCCTGCCCAAATTTTGTATAACGGTCATCTCCTACTTCCATTACAATACCTTGGATATCCTCACTACACTCTTTTGCAAATTGGTCTATAAAAAATCGTGCTATAGAATGTCCTGTTCCCGCTTTTCCATAGTTATAAGACAATGGTTTCATCGGCATTTTAGCCATGGTATCATTCGACATAAAACCACGGTGACTGCTTTTCACAGCTTCTATGTCGCTCATACTCGACACCTCTATTTTTCCATTCCATACAACTTTTCCGCTTTGCTGTAAACGAAGTTTAATTTCGTCTGAAATATATGCAGCTTCGCTATCTGTCGCCGGAGCCAAGTTGACACCAAACTCAATCTTTTCTAGTGGAATTTCAAGCTCCAACATTTCCTGCAATATTTCAAACATAAACCGCTCAGACATAATAATAATTTGGTCATAGTTCATGGACGCTATTTCCTGCTTTGAAATACAGTCATATTTACTCTCTTTCAACGAGTCTGTATCTTTGCTCACAACGCCTATGATTTGATAGCCTCTTTTTTCTAAATATGGGACTTTATAATTGAAATACTTCCCGGTTCCCCACACTATAACGTTTTTCATTTTACATATTGCCCTCCTACTATACTTTTTATATAATTTGTAAAACTTTCTGCATGCTTCTTTTCTTCGCGCACAACCGCGCTAAAATCCGTTTTCTTTTCATCGTTCAAAAAAAAGTCCATTTTGTGAAGAATTTCCTCCCTGATACGCGATGTTCCTGTTTTTTGATAAGGGAAATAATGCTCTTCCAACTGACATCTGGAAAGCAAATCATATATTTTGCTGTTTTCCACGTCATCGTAATCATCCACGGAAAGAAAGGGCACGTTGTTTTTGATTGCGAATACCGTTCCGTGGAAACGGTTCGTCACCAAAATGTCCAAAATACCTATTGTCTTCACCCACTCAAAAGGTGTGATACCCAACAGATTGTAATCCGCATCTGCCAGCTTGTCCAACAGGGAAACCACTACGTAATCATCCCCGTATTTTTGGCGAATTGCCTTGCACAACCGGTCATCCGGAATCATAATCCCGACAATCTTTTTTGACTCATCCAGCTTGTATTTCCGGCAAAACTTCCTTCGATATGCTTCCTTGTCAAAACCAAACGAATAAAGAAACGTTGGATCACAGTTTAAATTCACCTGAAACTCTACATCCAATTGCTCTACCATATGCTTTGTCATACGGTCTCGCACTCCGATATACCCAAACTGTTTAAGTGCTTCATTCATATATTTTTTTTGCGAGTCTTTTAATTTTTCAAACTCATTTCTGGATGATGCAGCATAAGAAACTTTTACGGTTTCACCCAAATCAAAGTTCAGC
>JAZQDM010000049.1:0-56667 GCA_045546775.1 Lachnospiraceae bacterium
CTATAGATTGGAGTAAATATAAAATTTACAGTATAATAGATACATGTTTTTGGATATTAGTTATAATAATTTCTTTAGCATTATCTTTAAAGTTAAAAAAAGAAACTGTAAAAAAATATCAGTTGTATATTTCGACGTTTATTATTGCAATTGAAGTAGTGACATTAGGAACGTTGCTTTTAACATCAAAAGCTGGGTTGAGTAAATCCGTTTTTGTAAGCGAAAGGGACCAATTTACGGTAGGCACAGAAGAAAACATCATTATTATATTGTTAGATACATTTGATAGTGAAGTATTTGATACTTTATTAGAAAGTGCAAATGGCGAGATTATCTCGCAGCAGTTTACTGATTTTACGTATTACGATAATATGGTGGCAGGATACCCATACACTGCTTATTCTATTCCGCTTATCCTGAGTGGAGAGTGGTATGATAACGATATTCCATTTCGAGATTTTATTCAGAGCGCTTATATTGAGGGAAATTTGCAAAAAGAACTTTACGATAATGGATATAGTATCGGTTTATATGGAACAGGCGACAAGTTAGGAAATTCTGTTTCAGAATATACAAGAAATCTACGTGTTGGAAAAGAAAATGTTTCTTCAAAGTTGGGAACGACGTCTATATTTGTGAAATTAACTGCTTTTCGTTATTTTCCTCATGAATTGAAGAAATATAATGTTATAGAATATAGTTCGTTCAATGCGTATCATGCAGATGCTGCTTATAAATTTGAGAAGGATATATATTTTTACGAAAAATTACAGAGCGAAGGACTTACTCTAGAGGAAGGAAAAACGTTTATTTTTTATCATCTTAATGGTATTCATGCACCGTATTTTATGGATGAAAATGTCATAGAAAATAAAAATGCCACAGAGGAACAACAGGCATTAGGCGAATTGAAAATTGTAGAGAGTTATATTGAGAAGCTTAAGGAAAACAATGTTTATGATAATTCAACGATTGTGGTAATGGCGGATCATGGTTATAAAGGCATGGGACAAGCGCCGTTGTTTCTCGTAAAAGAAGCAGATGCAGACCATGATTTTACAATTAATTCAGCACCGGTATCGTATGATGATTTAAGAGGAACCTATTCTTATTGGATCAGCGGAGATGCAGGTGATAGGACAACGATTTATGATTTTGAAGAAGGAGAGCAAAGAACGCGATATTTCCGATGGTATGCTTTAGAAAATCAGCGAAAAACGGACATTCCGTTGATAGAATATGCAATAGAGGGAGATGCCAGTGATATAACATCCATGTATAAAACCGGAGTTTTATATGATGAAACTGGCGCGCACCAGCAGGAAAAATTAAAATATGAAAATGATTTAATTGTATCGTTTGGAGTAGGCGGCAATTATGAAGGTACCATCGGGAATGGTTATAGACACTGGGGAGGATATATTTATTCCTATGGTGAATATACGGATTTCTCGTTAGATATGTCAGAGTATGATGGTGGTGATTTGAAAGTTGATATTGCCTTGGCAAATGTAATGGAAGCTCCACAGACATTGCAGTTATATGTTAATGATAAGTATGTAGATGAAGCGGTTGCACAAACTCCTGGAACTGTTTTGACCTATATAATTCCGGAAGACTGTTTAAGCACAGACATCATGAATATGAAAATTGTTTACCCTGATGCCACGATTTCAAACGACATGATTATAGAAGGCCATACCGGTGAAGGTTTGTCTGTTGTTTATGATTATATGCATTTTAGCAATTTGGAAGAGTTTAAGACGGGAACCAAATATGAATTTGGAACTGGAGGAAATTCCGATAAAATTGTAGGTGGTGGATTTGGCGCCAATGAGGAAGGGCTTCGTTGGTCGGTAGGCGAGCAGAGTACATTTTATTGGAGCGTCACAAAAGTGCCGGATAAAGAAGTTACTTTGCATGTAAAGCTAAAAATGACGGTAGATGATAAACAGAAACTGGAAGTTTATATGAACGATGTATTAGTGCAGGAAGTAGATGCAAATGCACTGGAATTTGAGATAACCGTTCCGGCGAGCAGTTTTGTGGAAGGTATTAATTCATTAACAATAGCCTATCCAAACGCAATCTCGCCACAAGAACTCAATGGTAGTGCAGATACGAGACAGTTATCGGCTGCATACGAATCAATAGAAATAAAATAGACGATTATATTTTACCGATTAAGAAAAGAGGAAAAATCATGAAAGCACTGATTTTAAATTCCGGAACCGGAAGCAGAATGGGAGTTTTGACATCGGAACATCCCAAATGTATGACAGAAGTTCTGGGAAATGAGACGATTTTAAGCCGCCAATTGAAATTGCTGGTGGAGAATGGAATTGAAGAAGTTGTTATGACGGTAGGTCCGTTTGAGAACGTTTTGGTAAGTTATTGCGAATCCTTAAACTTGCCGCTCAAAATGACCTATGTAAAGAATCCGCTTTATAGTGAGACAAATTATATTTATTCTATTTACTGTGCCAAAGAGCATTTGGATGATGACATTTTGTTGATGCACGGGGATTTGGTGTTTGAGCATACTGTACTGGATGACGTGATGGAAAGTGAAGTCAGCTGTATGACAGTGAGTTCCACATTGCCGTTGCCGGAAAAAGATTTTAAGGCAGTTTTACAGGATGAAAGAATTGTACAGGTAGGAATTGACTGTTTTGAAAATGCAGTAGCTGCGCAGCCGTTGTATAAGATAAACAGACAGGACTGGAACGTGTGGCTTGATAAAATCATTGCATTTTGCGAGAGCGACAATCGCAAGTGTTATGCAGAAAATGCCTTCAATGAGGTATCGGATGCTTGCCGCATTTATCCGTTGGATGTGAAAGATAGATTGTGTAACGAGATTGATAATGCACAGGATTTGGAATGTGTGTCACAGAGGGTAAAAGAAGTAGAAGCCCGTACTGTTTATATGTGTTTTTCAACGGATGTGCTTCACAGCGGACACATTAACATTATAAAAAAAGCTTCCCATTATGGTAAAATCATTATAGGTGTTTTGACGGATGAAGTCGTTGCAAGCTACAAGAGATTTCCGTTAATGCCATTTCATGAAAGAAAAACATTGTTTGAAAACCTTCATGGTGTATTCAAAGTAGTAGAGCAGGATACATTAAGCTACAAGAAAAATCTGCAAAAATACCAGCCAACCTATGTGGTGCACGGAGATGACTGGGTGACCGGTTTCCAGAAGCCGATACGAGAGGAAGTTATCTCTTGTCTGGAGTCGTATGGCGGTGTTTTGGTAGAGTTTCCATATGCAAAAGATGAAAAATACAAACAATTAGACAGCCGTACGCGCGCAGCATTATCATTGCCGGATATGAGAAGATCCCGCTTGAAAAAAGCAATCGAGATGAAAGGTCTTGTAACAGCTATGGAAGCGCACAGTGGTATTACCGGTTTGATTGTTGAAAATACAGTTGCTTATAACAATGGCGAGGCGCACCAGTTTGATGCTATGTGGGTAAGTTCTTTGTGCGACTCGACAGCAAAAGGAAAACCGGACATTGAGCTTGTGGATATGACATCCCGTTTCCGCACCATCGACGATATTATGGAAGTTACGACGAAGCCGATTATTTTTGACGGGGATACCGGCGGATTGACAGAGCATTTTGTTTACACGGTAAAATCGCTTGAGAGAATGGGCGTTTCCATGGTTATTATCGAGGACAAAACAGGACTCAAAAAGAATTCTTTGTTTGGTACGGAAGTAAGTCAGACGCAGGACACAATAGAGAATTTCTGTGCAAAAATTGCAGCAGGAAAGAACGCGCAAAAGACAAAAGACTTTATGATTGTTGCCAGAATTGAAAGTCTCATTTTGGAACAAGGCATGGAAGATGCGTTGGAAAGAGCCTTTGCGTATGCAAAAGCAGGAGCCGACGGTATTATGATTCACAGCAGAAAGAAAGATCCTGCCGAAATTTTTGAGTTTGTAGAGAAGTTCCGCGAAGTAGAAAAGACATTGCCAATCGTTGTAGTACCGACTTCTTTCAATACGGTAACGGAAGAAGAGTTTAAAGCGCGAGGCGTCAATGTTGTTATATATGCAAACCAATTGACAAGAACGGGCTTCCCGGCAATGCAGAAGGCAGCTATGACTATTTTGGAAAATCATCGTGCAAAAGAGTGTGATGATATGTGTATGTCCATCAAAGAAATCATTACGTTAATTCCGGAAGAAGAGTAGGATGCGCGGTTATGAAACAAGAAATTATCAGTTGCAGTAATTTAGATACATCTTTTAAAGACATTTTAGATAAGCATGCGACACGTAGTATTTTGTGGGTATGTACAAATTCCTTTCGGAAACAGGACTTGTACACACAAATGCAAGAAATCGTACGCGACTATGAAGTGACAGAGTTTTCCGACTTTGAGCCAAATCCCAAATACGAATCGGTATGTGCCGGTGTAGCCTTGTTTCGGGAGAAAAAAGCAGATTTTATCATTGCAACCGGCGGCGGAAGTGCGCTGGACGTAGCAAAATGCATCAAACTTTTTTCCGGCATGAACGATGCGGTATGCTATTTGGAGCAGCCTCTTATGGAAGTGAATGTGCCGATACTTGCGGTACCGACAACGGCGGGAACAGGAAGCGAAGCAACCCGGTTTGCGGTTATTTATTACAACGGAGTAAAGCAGTCGGTGAGCCATGAAAGCTGCATACCGGAGTATGTGATTTTGGAGCCGAAGCTTTTGAAGACATTGCCGGACTACCAAAAAAAGGTAACGATGTTTGATGCGTTGGGACATGCAATCGAGTCTTTTTGGTCGGTTCATTCAACGGAGGAGAGCAGAGAGTACGCCAAAGAGGCAATCCGTTTGGTTATGGATAACGAGGAAGGATATTTGGCAGGCACAGAAGAAGGACATGCCAATATGATGCTGGCGGCAAACATTGCAGGAAAAGCGATTAATATCACCCAGACAACAGCCGGACATGCGATGAGTTATAAGCTGACAAGCATGTACGGAATTGCACATGGGCATGCGGTTGCGTTATGCATTGCAAAGCTTTGGCCGTACATGTTAAATCATATGCAAAACTGTGTGGATTCCCGCGGCGAAGATTTCTTAGGAGCCATTTTTGACGAAATAGCACAATGTATGAATGCCGATAGTCCGGAAGAAGCCACTGCCACTTTTGTCCGTATGATGCAAAGAAGTGCTTTACAGGCACCCAACATGCAAAGTGAACAGGAGTTACAGATTTTGTGTGATTCTGTCAATGTGGGACGGTTAAAAAACAATCCGGTATTGTTGGAAAAACAAGATATTCACGCGATATATCAAGAGATTTTTAGTAAAGAATAGAGGAAAAAGGAAATGAAAGTACAAACATTTTTGGACGCACTTCAGGCAGATTTTTTTGCAGGGGTGCCGGATTCGCAGCTGCGACCGTTGTGCGATTATTTGATGGATCATTACGGGATTTCCAAAGAGCATCATATGATTGCAGCAAACGAAGGAAACTGTGTGGCATTGGCAGCAGGATATCATCTTGCAACAGGAAAAGTGCCGGTAGTGTATATGCAAAATTCCGGAGAAGGAAACATTGTCAATCCGGTTGCATCACTTTTGAATGATAAAGTATATGCCATCCCAATGATTTTTGTTGTGGGCTGGAGAGGTGAACCGGGCGTTCACGATGAACCGCAACATATTTATCAAGGTGAAATTACGGTTGAATTGTTAAAAGTGCTTGATATTGAAAGTTTTATTATCGATAAAAATACAACAGAAGAAGATTTGGCAGAAACAATGAAAAAGTTTGTTGCTGTTTTGGAAACCGGAAAGAGCGTTGCTTTCGTCGTACGCAAAAATGCTTTGGAATACGACAAAAAGGTCAAATATGCAAATAAATATGAGATGAGCCGTGAAGAAATTATTCAGCATATTGTCAAAGTATCCGGTGAAGACCCGATTGTTTCCACAACGGGAAAAGCGAGCAGAGAGTTGTTTGAGACACGAGTTGCGTTAGGACAGAGCAATCAATATGATTTCCTCACGGTAGGCTCTATGGGCCACAGTTCTTCCATTGCACTCGGTGTAGCAATACAAAAGAACAAGCAAAAAATATGGTGTGTGGACGGTGACGGTGCGGCTCTTATGCACATGGGAGCCATGGCGGTTATCGGAGCGAACCGACCGGAAAACCTTGTTCATGTATTGATTAATAACGGTGCACATGAAACGGTAGGCGGTATGCCAACTGTGGGAGAAAATGTGGATTGGCCGAGCGTTGCCAAGGCAGTAGGTTATCCAAATGCAGTAACCGTAAGTGATAATGCAGCTTTGGACAACGAATTGCAGCGTGCAAAAGAAAGAAATGAGTTGAGTTTCATCGAAGTAAAATGTGCAATCGGCGCAAGAGATGATTTGGGAAGACCGACTTCTACAAGCTTAGATAACAAAAAAGCTTTTATGAGTTACTTAAATCAGTTAGATTAATTTTTAAAGTATTTTATGAAGGAGCGATAGTAAAATGTCATATGTAGCTAAAGTTTTTGGATATATATTTTTATTTTGCTATAACATGGGCCTGCATCATTACATCCTTGCGATAGTTTTGTTTACATTGCTTTCTAAGATATTGTTGCTTCCGGTCAGTTTGTGGACACAGAAAAACAGTATCAAAATGGTTAAAATGCAGCCCAAGTTGAATATGATTAAGGTGAATTATTTCGGCGACAAAGATAAAATTGCTGATGAAACATCACTTTTGTACAAAACAGAAAAGTACAATCCTTTTGTTGGAATCATTCCTATGTTTGTACAAATCATAATATTATTGGGAATTATCGAGGTTGTGAAGCAGCCGGGATATGCCAATTTAAGCGAAGCAGATATGGTGGTTGCAAATATCAATTTTTCGGTGTATCCGTATGTTGCAGGAGGTCTGTATTGGCTTATGCCGCTTTTGGCAGGTGCATCGGCGTTTATTTTGAGTGTTGTGCAAAATCGTCTTAATCCATTGCAGGCAGAACAGTCGAAACAGGGACAGTATGGAACAATGGCCTTTTCCGTTGGAATTTCTCTTTTCCTCGGTGCTTTTGTTCCCGTGGCAGTAGGTTTTTATTGGATATGCAGTAATCTTTTGACTATTCTGCAGCAGTTGTTGTTAAACTTAATTATTAACCCGAACAAATACGTTGACCATGAAGCCTTGGAAGAAAGCAGAGCTAAATTAAATGAATTGCAGAGCTTGGGCGAAGGCGAAAAAGGAAAACGCAATCCTTACGCAGCAAAAGAGAAAAGCGATTACAAACGTTTCTTCTCGGTGGTCAACAAGCATATTGTTTTTTATTCAGAGAAAAATGGTTTTTATAAGTATTTTGAAGGCGTTATAGAGTACCTTTTAAAGCATACAAACCTGACAATCCACTATGTGACAAGCGATCCAAATGACAATATATTTGAACTGGAAAAAGAAAACAATCGCATCAGAGGTTATTATATCGGGGAAAAAAGACTCATTACCCTTATGATGAAAATGGATGCAGACATTGTTGTAATGACGATGTCTGATTTGGAAAACTATCATATCAAGCGCAGTTATGTAAGAAAAGATATTGAATATATTTACATGTTCCACTATCCTTTGAGTACACATATGGTGTTGCACACTGGGGCGTTGGACCATTACGATACGATTTTCTGTGTGGGTGATTTCCAAATACCGGAAATCAGAAAGCAGGAAGAATTGTATCATCTTCCCGAAAAAAAATTGGTTGTATGTGGCTATGGGCAGCTTGAAAAAATACAACAGTCATATGACAGTATGGACAAGCAGACAGGAAGTCAGAAGCAAATATTGATTGCTCCTTCATGGCAGGAAGATAATATATTGGATTCGTGCATAGATGAATTGCTGTCCGAATTGTTAGGAAAAGGGCTTAACGTAATCGTTCGCCCGCATCCGGAGTATGTGAAAAGATATAAAGCTAAAATGGATGCCATCGTAAAACGTTATGAAAACTACGAAGGCAATGATTTAGTATTTGAGTTGGATTTCACGCAGAATAAATCTATTTTTGTGTCAGATGTTGTTATTACCGATTGGTCCGGAACAGCGTATGAATCTGCTTTTGTAACCGGAAAGCCGGTTGTATTTGTAGATACGAAAATGAAAGTGAACAATCCGAAATATGAAGAATTGGGTATTGAGCCGTTGGAAATCAGCTTAAGAGATCAGGTAGGTATCCGACTCAATCCAAGCGATTTATCCGGTGCTTATGAAAAAATTTCGGTATTGATTGAACATCAGGATGAGTATATAAAGAACAACATCGAATTGAGAAACAAATATATCGCTAATTATGGGCAGAGTAGCCAGATTGGCGCACGTTATATCATCGAAAGTTTAAAAGAAAAAGCAAAAAACAAAAAAGAAAAATAAACAATTTAAGGAGGATAAAAAATGCTTTTATACATTGACCCGTCAGTTGCAACATATGTAATTCAAGCTGTAGCCGGAATCGTTATCGCAGGAGGTGCTATCATTTCCGTAGTTTGGAGAAAAGCCAAAAAGAAGGTAAACACAGCACTGAATATTGATGAAAACCGCAACAAAGAAGTAGAAGAAGAATTTATGGAGATTGAAGAAGAGAAGGGGGACAATGATAAATAACATAATTTATCATTAATGAGAGAATGAAAAAAGCGTTAATTACAGGAATAACAGGACAAGATGGTTCTTATTTGGCAGAGTTTTTGTTGGAAAAAGGATATGAAGTGCATGGTATTGTGCGACGTGCGTCCATTTCCAATACAGCCAGAATTGACCATTTGATTGAAAAAAATGCAGTGATTTTACATGATGGAGATTTGGCAGATTCTTCATGCCTTACTGCAATTATCGGCAGTGTAAGACCGGATGAGATTTATAACTTGGCTGCGCAGAGTCACGTACAGGTCAGCTTTGATGTTCCGGAATATTCAGGAGATATTGATGCACTTGGTGTATTACGTATATTGGAAGCAGTAAGAAATGTCGGTTTGGAAAAAACTTGTCGTATTTATCAGGCATCAACGTCTGAGTTGTACGGAAAAGTAGAGGAAGTTCCGCAGAAAGAAACTACTCCGTTTCATCCGTACAGTCCGTATGCGATTGCAAAACAGTACGGATTTTGGATGGTTAAAGAATATCGAGAAGCATATGGTATGTTTGCGGTTAACGGTATTTTGTTTAATCATGAATCAGAACGTCGTGGAGAAAATTTTGTAACAAGAAAAATTACTTTGGCAGCAGGAAGAATCGCATGCGGTTTGCAGGAGAAATTGCAGCTTGGTAATATGGATTCACTTAGAGACTGGGGATATGCAAAGGATTATGTAGAATGTATGTGGATGATTCTTCAGCATGATACTCCGGAAGATTTTGTTATTGCTACAGGTGAGCAGCATACGGTTCGTGACTTTACACAAAAGGCATTTGCAGCAGTAGGTATTGAACTGCGTTTTGAAGGTACCGGATTAGATGAAAAAGGTATCGATGTAAAAACCGGCAAGGTATTGGTTGAAGTGAATGAAGCTTGGTACCGTCCTACTGACGTGGACAACCTTTGGGGTGACCCGACAAAGGCCAAAACAGTACTCGGATGGAATCCACAGAAAACAACATACGAAGAATTAGTAAAAATTATGGCATTACATGATTTGAAACTTGCACAAAGAGAAGCTGCTGTGAAAGAAGCAATGAAGGGATTAGAGTAAAAAGATGAACATTATTTTACTTTCCGGAGGTTCCGGACAAAGATTATGGCCGTTAAGCAATTCCATTAGGTCAAAACAGTTTATTAAATTATTCAAAAATGAGCAGGAAGAGTATGAATCTATGGTACAGCGTGTGTACCATCAGATTAAGACGGTGGATGAGTCCAGCGAGATTATGGTTGCCACAAGCAAGTCACAGGTAAGTGCGATTATCAATCAGCTTGGAGATCAGGTTTCTATCTGTGTGGAGCCTTGCAGACGTGATACATTCCCGGCAATTGCGTTGGCTGCTGCAAAGTTGTTTTATGAAAAGAAACTGAACAGAGAAGAAGCTGTCGTAGTATGTCCGGTTGACCCGTATGTGGACAATACGTATTATGAAGCGGTGAATAAACTGGGACAGTTGGCTTCCGAAGGACAGGCAAATCTTACTTTAATGGGGATAGAGCCGACTTATCCGAGTGAAAAATACGGTTATATTATCCCGGAAAATGCAGAAAATCTCAGCAAAGTTAAGGAATTTAAAGAAAAACCGACGGAAGAAGTAGCAGCCCAGTATATTGCACAGGGCGCTCTTTGGAATGCCGGTGTATTTGCATTCAAAATCGGCTATTTGATGGATATTGCCCATAGCCTGATTGATTTTACCGATTACAAAGACCTTTTGAAAAAATACGATTCCCTTACGAAGATTAGCTTTGATTATGCGGTTGTAGAAAAAGAAGACAACATTCAGGTAATGCGTTACGCAGGTTCTTGGAAAGATGTGGGAACATGGAACATGATGGCAGAAGTAATGGCTGACCAGACAAAGGGTAATGTAATACTTGATGATACTTGCAAAAACACACATGTAGTGAATGAGTTAGACATCCCAATTTTGTGCATGGGTTGTGAAGATATGGTTATAGCTGCCAGCAGTGACGGCATTCTTATCGCAGATAAAGAGCAGAGCAGTTACATGAAACCGTATGTTGAAAAACTGGATATGGACGCCATGTATGCTGAAAAATCTTGGGGAACGTACAACGTTATTGATGTACAGGATACTTTCATGACAATCAAAGTTCTGTTAAATGCGGGCAATCAGATGAAGTATCACAGCCATCAAAACCGTGACGAAGTGTGGACTATTGTGTCCGGCGAAGGCAAAGTCATTTTGGACGGAAAAGGCCACGATGTAGACGCAGGTGATGTCATTAAAATTCCTCATGATTGTAAACACACCATCATTGCCAAAACGACTTTAAATATTATTGAAGTACAGCTTGGTGAAGATATTGATGTGAAAGATAAAGAAGTATTTGAGTTAAACTAAATGCAGGAACAAAAAATGAAGGACAGAAAAAAAGTATCTTTGATTTTGACAAGTTATAATTGTCAGGATAATATTGCATGTACTTTGGAAAGCATTGAAAAACAGGACTATCCAAACATTGAAATAATTATTAAAGACGGTGAATCAACGGATGGTACGGTTGAAATCATAAAGCAGTTTTCTCAAAGAACAAAACATAGTTGCAAGTGGAAATCTGCAAAAGATTCTGGAATTTATGATGCCATGAATCAAGGATATTTGATGTCCACAGGAGAGATTGTAGCATTTTTTAATGATTTATTTTTACTACCAAATGCAGTGTCGTTGATGGTTGATGCGATAGAAAGCGGAGATTACGATGGCGCACACGCAGATTTGATTTATGCAGATCAAGGAAAAGTGAAACGTTATTGGAAAATGGGACAAGGAAAAATAAAAGAAGGTTGGATGCCCGGGCATCCAACCTTATATCTGAAACGTGAAATCTATGAAAAGTACGGATTGTACAATGATTCATATAAATGCTCTGCAGATTATGAGTTTATGGTGCGTGTTTTTAAAAATGATAACGTTAAGCTTGCTTATGTGCCTAAGACAATTGTTCAAATGTATTACGGCGGGACAAGTACCGGGGGCGCAGGTAGCTATATTCTATCTTTAAAAGAAGCACACCGTGCACTAAAAGAAAACAACCTGTCATTGGCATGGTGGATTGATGTGCGTCGTACACTTAAAGTGTTGATACAGTTTGTTAGGGCAAATCACCATCAATCGGATTCACATGCACCATAATATGCTTGATTTTAGGGAAGTTCATTTCGATATCGTCATGAACTTCTTCGTATGACATAACGCAGTCAAAAATCGCTTTTTCTGTTTTTTTATCACAAGCGTGGTCAAACATTTTATCCATCGCATCTTTAAAAATCTTATAGGTTTCCGTGCCTTACTCAGATAATTTATCCACTGTTATGATACTTATATGTAGGGCAAATCGTTCCTGGAAACATTACGGATATAGGATATCTTTAATACTATAGAGAAAAATTGCAATCAATAGTAATATCCCTGTACTAACAAGACAAGCTTTTATTTTTGGTAGTTTTTTTATATGAGTACAAATGCCAATAGGAATAAAAATACTCAAAAAGCAAATAACAAAGGCAATGCCAGCATTGCCACCGATATAATAGCGGGATTCACTTAAACGTTCAAATGAAAAGTTGGGGGTACATGGTATTAAGTTTAATCTAATTAATGTGCCTAATATCATGGAACATAAAATAAAACAAATTTGATGAAAGTAAACTACGTATATTGTATTGTTTGCCAATAAATCTAAAAGAGGAGGCATTTTTTTCAAATATAAATCTACAGTATACGATATACCTAAGAAAAATATAATAGCAAGTATTGGAACTAATATGGGGACAAAGAACCCATTCGGTACAGATATGGATGTCAATCGCATATCTCTGGTGTTATATGTAATAGTGTATCCAAATAAGCCAATTACTAATGCCTGCAAAAGGAATATAATTGCCGCAGTTTTAGCATTTATAAATTTCATAATTTTTTCTTCCCAATATCTGCGATAGCAGATACCTAACCAAAAGAAAAATAGTAAATAACCGAATCTTAAAATTGCATAGATATATTCTCCACGTGTTTCTTCAAAATGATAAAACGCTATAAAACAACAAAATAACGATATAAATAAAGAGATAAAAAGAAAGTATACATCGAGTTTGCCTTTTGTCATTCTGTCTAATAAGCACGAAACAATTTCTATGAGGAACAAGGCGAATACAAACCAAACTGCGGTGTTGATAAAAAAGCCACCGAACGTAAAGGGTGCAACAAATAGGCTCTTAAAGGTAATGGAACTTTTGAAAATTGCAATGACTTCATAATGAGATATAAGCATACATATGATGGCACAGATAAAATTTGCAAATAATGCAGGTACCAACATTTTTTTAATTTTTTTAGATAAGTATTGTCTGATGGTTGCCTTTCGATTAAAAAGATAACCGGAGATGAATATAAAAAAAGCCATATGCCAGGAATAGTAAGGAAAACCAATTTTGATTAGTGTGGGAATGTTACTTCCACCTAAGTCTGCATGTCCAAAAACCACTGCAATAATACCAATACATTTCATAATTTGCATTGGACGGTTCAGGGGCTTGTTTACTGTTGGATTTATTTTGTTATTTTCCATAAGGGATGGTAGCCTCCAAAATCATCATATTTTTCTTTAAGATATTATACATTTTGCCTGATACATTTTCAATGGAAGTTGAATTATTTCCTTAACAGTGTGCTTATGCTTTCAATATCAATTTGCGGATTTCAAGCCATACTACTTTCGGAGAGGAAATCTCGCCTTCCTAAGTCATATCAATCGGATGTACATGCACCATAATGTGTTTGATTTTAGGGAAGTTCATTTCGATATCGTCATGAACTTCTTCTGCTATATCATGTGCTTTTCGTAATGTGTAAGAGCCATCTACTTTGATTTCTACATCTACATATATTTTGTTACCAAAAATGCGTGTCTGAAACAAGTCAATATCCTGCACTTCTTCATGTGACATAACACAGTCATAAATTGCCTTTTCGGTTTCTTCATCGCAAGCGTGGTCAACCATTTTATCTACTGCGTCTTTAAAAATCTCATAGGCAGCTTTTACGATAAAAAGAAAAATCCCGAAGCTTGCCACCGCATCCATAATGGGGAAACCTAAGCGTGCGCCGCCGATACCGATAAGCGCACCGACAGAAGACAGTGCGTCTGAACGGTGATGCCATGCGTCTGCCATGAGCGTGCCGGAATCAAGCTTCTTTGCATAATGTCTTGTATACCAATACATTGCCTCTTTGACAGCAATGGATATGATAGCCGCAACAAGTGCAAGTGTCCCCGGTACTTCAAGTCCTGTATAGTTGCCGCTTATAATTTTTTTGAAGGCATCCAGTCCAATGCCAAGTCCGGTCACAAACAAAATCATAGCAAGGACAATCGCTGCAACGCACTCCATGCGCTCGTGTCCGTAAGGATGTTCCTTATCCGATTCTTTGGATGCAAGTTTTATTCCTATAATAACAACAAAAGTACTGAAAACATCAGATGCAGAGTGAATTGCGTCACTAACCATGGCACCGGAATGTGCAACAAAGCCGGCAAATAATTTGAAAATGGAAAGAATGATATTTTCCGCAATGGTAATGACGGACACTCTGGTCGCTGTTTTTTGGAATTCTTCGCTTGTAATAATCTCAGTTTTGTTCATATGTTTCCTTTCCTTACTCTCCGTAATTACTCAGATAATTTGCAAAACGTTATCTTACTTATATGTGGGATTTTTTTAAAAGTTCCAGTCAAAAAAAGTATAAAAAAACACCCACGAATCAGTATTAGCAACTACTGTCCCGTGGATGTGAAATTCCACTGTCACTTTTGTGACCCGACTCCATGACAAAGTGCCACGGTCTGCTCAGTCTGTACTGTATATATACGCAGTGCAATGAGTAAATGTAGGATAACATAAAGAGAGAAGTTTGTCAATTTTGGTGCTTATGCGCAGTATATCACTACGTATTTCGTTTTGTCCGACTTTTAAGGCAGATATTTCGCTTTCGCATTTTTCGAGACGAAGTTCCACCCGGTCAAAGCGTTTGTCCATGCCATCCAGTCGGCTGTCGATACCATCAATGCGCTTATCGATACCATCAAAGCGTTTGTCCATGCCATCCAATCGCTTGTCGATACCGTCAAATCTTTTATCCATGTCTTCAAATTTTTGAATTACTAAATTTTCAAATTCTGTCATAAATTTATACCTCCTAGTTTATGCTTCCAAAATTAATTTGCGATTTTCATACCCTTGTCCCCATGCATCCAAAGCCAGTTCGTAAGTATCGTCAATCTTTTTCTCGAGGCGACGTATGTCCTTACGCATCTCATTTTGCCCGACTTTTAAGGCAGACATTTCGCTCTCACATTTTTCGAGACGAAGCTCCATACGATCAAAACGTTTGTCCATACCATCAAAACGTTTGTCCATACCATCCAAGCGCATGTCGATACTATCAAACCGATCATCGATACGGTCAAACCGCTTGTCCATCTCCTCAAATTTTTGAATTACTAAATTTTCAAATTTTGTCATACTGTTTTCCTCCTTAATACATTTTTTGCTCAGGAGCATTTGAATGGTTATGTCAAAATAACATAATGAATAAACGTATCATGCGGCCCTCATGGATACAACAAACAAACGCTGCCAAAGCGCTATCTATCGAATAAATGTGATTGTTAAATTTGGAACAAATTTTGATAAATTGAATTGCGTTCTATCTGTGTGATAGAACAATTGAAAAAATTTAGAAAAAAGATTTCTATTCAGAATGATTTGTTGGGGTCATTATAACAGAGGGGGTATAAGTTGACAAGAGGTTTTACTTGTTTTTTTAAGTGCAAAATGTAATAATTTAAAAAAGAAATATATAAAAAAGGAAACTGGCGCATGAACACCTACACACACAAAGTACAATATTACGAGACAGACAAAATGCAAATTACGCATCACTCCAATTACATACGGTTTATGGAGGAAGCGCGGATTGCTTTTTTGGAGCAGGCGGGTTTCGGGTATGATAAGCTGGAAGAAATGGGCATTGTTTCGCCGGTTGTCAGTGTGACATGCGATTACAAAAAGACAACTACGTTTGCGGATACCATCGCCATAGAAGTGGTAGTGCAGGAAGTAAAGCCGCTTAAGCTGTTTCTCGCTTACACAATGACGGTAAGAGGAGAAGTCGTTTGCGCTGCAACGAGTGTGCATTGTTTTTTGGACGCGGACGGAAAGCCTATTGTGTTGAAAAAGCAGTATCCGGAGTTTTATGAGACACTAAAAAAATTAGAATATAATGAAGAACTATAAGGAGTGAAAAAAGATGATCAGACACATTTGTATGTTTAAATTGCAGGAAGAAAACAAACAGGAAAATTTGAAAGAGGCGTTAATCCGCGTGGAAAGTTTGCGTGATTTGCCGCAGATTAAAAAATTTGAAGTGGTGACAAACGTGGAAGGTACACCGGATACAAATTACGAGCTTTCTTTGATTTTCGATTTCGAGAGCATTGCGGATTTGAACGAATATCAAAAAGACCCGAAACATGTAGAATTCGGCAAGTTCATCACTTCCGTGAGAGAGTTAAGAGCTTGCATCGATTATGAATTTTAGGAGTAGTTATTTTTATGGCATATTATGAAAAAATATCCGGCAAAAATGTGTATCTTTCGCCGATGAATGAGGAAGATGCGCCGGTGTATGCACTGTGGATGAATGACAAAGAGATTGCGGACAATATGGGCAGTTCCACGATGGTTTATGCAGAGGAGACGGTGCGCGACTGGATGATGGACAATGCCGGGGAGTATCAGTTTTCGGTTATTGAACGGGCCACCGACACGCTTGTCGGTCACTGTGCCATTTCGCAAGTGACGCACACATTCCAACGGGCAGAAGTGTGCCTTTATATCGGAGAAGAGGAAAATCGCGACAGAGGCTACGGCAAGGAAGTGCTGTCACTGCTTTTGCAGTTTTGCTTTGACACATTGCACATGCACAACGTCATGCTGAAAGTATTTTCCTTCAACGAAAGAGCCATCCATATGTACAAAACCGTGGGCTTTCAAGAAATCGGCAGACGCCGCGAATGCTACTTTTGCCGCGGCCGCCTGTGGGACGAAGTATACATGGATATTTTAGAACCCGAATTCACCGGAGAGTTTTTATAAAACCCCCAATCTTTACAAAAAATATACGGTACTTTTCTTGTCTGCGCCCGGCGCACATAGTATAATACCGAATGAGTGGTATGATATGAGTAAAAAAACAAAAGAGGTAAAGCGCTCCGAAAAATATCGCAAGTTTTACGATAAACAGAGGGCGCTTTACAACGCGTTAAAGGAAAACGGACAGGACATTTTGTCGTCCGAGAATTTTAAAAGTTCAGAGCAAAATGTGCAGCACGGCACGATGTCCGTGAAAAAGCACAGCATCAACGTAGCAAAATACAGCGTGGCACTGAGTCGGAAGCTTGGCATCAAATGTGACGAGCGGGATTTGGTGCGAGGCGCGCTTTTGCATGACTATTTTTTGTATGACTGGCACGATACGAAACGGGAAAACTACAATCCGCTTCACGGATATTATCACCCCGGCATTGCACTCAAAAATGCCAATGCAGAGTATGATTTGACGCCACGCCAGAAAGACATTATCAAAAAGCATATGTGGCCATTAACGATAACACCGCCCCGTTACAAGGAGGCATGGATTGTGACAACGGCAGACAAATACTGCTCTTTTTTGGAAACCATTCGCGTGCACAAAGGGCATGCAAAAAGAAAGCACAGAGGGAGATCATAGCTAAGTGGGGAAGTTGTATGACAAACTGACACAATATGGAAAATCCGACTTTTACCCGTACCATATGCCGGGACACAAGCGCAATATGCAAGGCAGGGACTTTGCCCTATTTTACGATATCGACATTACAGAGATAGATGGGTTTGACAATCTCCACGAGCCGCAAGAAATTCTGAAAGAATTGGCTTTGCGGATGAATCGTTTGTATGGTGCAGACGAAACTTTCCTTTTGGTAAACGGCAGTACGTGTGGTATTTTGGGTGCCATCAGTGCGGTAACCGATTATGGTGACCGGATTCTGATTGCCAGGAATTGTCACAAATCGGTGTACCATGCAGCGTATTTGCGAGAACTTAAGCTTTCTTATATTTTTCCGGATGTGCAGGAAGAGTTTGACATTCCGCTTGGTGTGACGCCGGATCAGGTAAAAGAAGAACTGCAAAAACAAAAGGATATCAAAGCAGTTGTTATCACAAGCCCTACTTATGAGGGTATTGTTTCAGACATAAAAGAAATTGCAGAAATTGTGCATTCGTATGGCATTCCTCTTATTGTGGATGAAGCCCATGGGGCACATTTTTGTCTTGGGGGTGCATTGCCGGAAAGTGCCGTAACATGTGGCGCGGACGTAGTAATACATAGTTTGCACAAAACGCTGCCGTCCCCCACGCAGACCGCACTTTTGCATGTGAAAGGTAAGCTTGCAGACAGAGACCGCATTGCGCGATACTTGCGGATATACCAAAGCAGTAGCCCGTCTTATCCGCTTATGGCAGGGATGGAGCTTTGCGCCGATTTGGTGGAGACAGAAGGAAAAGAGCTTTTGTCAAAGATGAGGCAGCACTGGGATGCGATGCTGCAAAGCTTAAAGCAATGCAAAGTACTTAAAATCCTTACAAGGGAAGACGTTTTGCAAAGCGGTATGAAAGAGTTTGATATGGGAAAACTTGTAATATCTACAGCGTCCTCTTCCTGGAGCGGGCAACAGTTGTACGAGGCACTGCTTCACCGCTATCATTTGCAGATGGAAATGGCAACTGAAACGTATGTGCTTGCCATGTTTACTATTTTGGATTCCGAGGAAGGATTTGTGCGGCTGACGGAGGCGTTGCTTGCAATCGATTCTAAGTTGCAGCAGGAGGCTTTTTCGCAGGATAGGCCGGATGCGTTCCGGGAAACGGTTGCTCACAAAAATTTCCGACAACATACATTTTTGCAGCCCGACGCAAAATGCAACATCACCCAGGCGTTGGACGCAGAGACAAAGTGGGTTGCGCTTTCCAATGCGCAAGGCGAAGCGGCAGCTGATTTTATAAATTTGTATCCGCCGGGAATACCGGTTGTTGTGCCCGGTGAAGGGTACACAAAAGAGCTTGTGGAAATGATTTTGGACTGGCACGACAAACAATTACATGTGCAGGGAATCGACAAGGAACTACGGGTTCCGGTCGTCAACAATAGATTTCAAGAAAAAGAAAAGGGAGAAAACAATGCGTAAAACAAAAATTATTTGTACAATAGGACCATCCAGCCAGAGTGAGGAAAAATTAAAAGAGTTGATGCTTGCCGGAATGAACGTGGCAAGATTCAACTTTTCACACGGCAGCCATGAGGAGCAGAAGAAAAAGCTTGCAAATGTATTGAAAGTAAGCAATGAATTGCAGCTTCCGATTGCCACTCTTTTGGATACAAAAGGACCGGAAATCCGTTTGAGAGACATTGAAGGCGGCAGAACAGAGCTGGTAGCCGGTCAGAAGTTTGTCCTCACTACAGAGGAAATTCTCGGAACAAACGAGAGAGTTTCCATTACTTACAAAAATTTGGTAAATGACATTCATGTCGGTACACATATTTTGATTGATGACGGCCTGATTGAAATGCAGGTAGAAGAAATTGCAGGCACGGAAATCGTTTGTAAGGTAATGAACGGCGGACCGATTTCCAACCACAAAGGCGTCAATGTACCGGGAGCAGTGCTTTCCATGCCTTATATCAGTGAGGTAGACCGTAGCGATATTATCTTTGGTATCGAGATGGGCTTTGATTTTATTGCCTGCTCCTTCGCGAGAACAAAAGAAGACATTTTGCAGGTGAGAGAAATTTTGGACGCCCACAAGAGTCCGATGAAAATCATTGCAAAAATTGAGAATATGCAAGGTATCGACAATTTGGAAGAGATTCTCACGGTTTCCGACGGTATTATGGTTGCCAGAGGTGACATGGGGGTCGAGATTCCGATGGAAGATGTGCCGGTACTCCAGAAGCGCATGATTAAAATGGCAGAAAAGCAAGGAAAACATGTTATTACTGCGACACAGATGTTAGAGTCCATGATTAAAAATCCAAGACCGACGAGAGCGGAAGCAACGGATATTGCCAATGCGATTTATGACGGTACGACAGCAATTATGCTTTCCGGCGAAAGTGCAGCGGGCTTGTATCCGGTAGAAGCCGTAAAAACAATGGCTAGAATTGCAGAGAGAGCAGAGAAAGACATAGACTACAAAAAACGCTTAAAAGAGAGAGTTGTCCCGGAAGATGCGGACACCACCACAGCCATTTCCAACGCAGCTTGTTCCCTTGCGATGCAGTTAAAAGCAAAGGCGATTATCAGCGTTACCATGTCCGGTTTCACAACAGAGATGGTGTCCAGATACAAACCGGATTGTCCGGTACTCGGCTGCAGCGTTAACCCGAGAGTATGCAGACAATTGAATCTGAATTGGGGCATTACGCCGATTCTTATGATGAAAGAAGAGACAGAGGAAGAGCTGTTTAAAGAAGCAATCCGTGTGTGCAAAGAAGCGGATTACATTGAAGCGGGTGACAAAGTTATTTTGATAGCAGGTGTACCGCTTGGTGTTTCCGGTACAACAAACATGATTCGTGTCATCGACGTGGAGTAACTTGTGTAACAAAACGTGCACAAATTGCGCACATTTGTGGAAAAAAAAGTTTCCAACACATAGGAAAACTGGTATACTTAAGAGTACCCCACCAAAATGGGTGGAAAGAAGGTTTACGGGGTTTTTCTATGAAAAAATATGTAATGGCATTGGACCAGGGAACAACGAGCTCCCGCTGCATTTTATTTGATAAGACGGGAAGCATCTGTTCCATGGCACAAAAAGAATATACGCAAATATATCCCAAACCGGGCTGGGTGGAGCATAATCCTTTGGAAATATGGTCTTCTCAGCTCAGTGTGGCTGTAGAGGCAATGGGAAAAATCGGGGTGGACGCATCGGAGATTGCCACCATCGGTATTACGAACCAGCGCGAGACAACCATCGTGTGGGACAAGCAAACAGGCAAGCCTGTTTACAATGCAATTGTGTGGCAGTGCCGCAGGACGGCGCAGATGATTGAAGAGCTGGAAAAGAAGGGTTTTGACAAAGTAATCCGGGAAAAGACAGGGCTTGTTCCGGATGCCTATTTTAGTGCCACAAAGATTAAGTGGATTTTGGATCATGTGGAAGATGCCAGAGAGCGTGCCGAGGCAGGAGAGCTATTGTTTGGTACGGTGGATACATGGCTGATTTGGAATTTGACAAAGGGCAAAGTTTTTGTGACGGATTATACAAATGCGTCCAGAACAATGCTTTTTGATATTCATAAAAAACAGTGGGATGACGAAATATTACATGAGTTAAACATTCCCAAATGTATGTTGCCGGAAGTAAAACCGTCAAGTTGCTTTTACGGCATGACGCAGGAGTCGATTATCGGCGCGGAAATTCCCATTTCCGGGGCAGCAGGCGACCAGCAGGCAGCGTTGTTCGGGCAGTGCTGTTTTGAGCCGGGTGAGGCAAAAAATACGTACGGAACCGGCTGTTTTCTGCTGATGAACACCGGAACGAAGGCAATCGCTTCACAAAACGGTCTTTTGACAACCATTGTGGCAAGTGTGGATGAGGAAGTGCATTATGCGCTGGAAGGCAGCGTTTTTGTGGCCGGAGCAGCGGTGCAATGGCTTCGCGACGAACTGGAAATGTTCAAAGATTCCGCCCAGTCAGAAAGATTTGCTACTTCCGTGGAAGATACCGACGGCGTTTATGTAGTGCCTGCATTTACCGGACTTGGAGCACCTTACTGGGACCCTCATGCAAGAGGAACGATAGTGGGGCTTACAAGAGGAACCGGAAAAGCCCATTTGATTCGGGCTACGCTTGAATCGCTGGCGTTACAGAGCTTGGATGTGATCGAGGCGATGCAAAAAGATGCCGGTATTTCTTTAAAAAGTTTAAAAGTGGACGGTGGAGCATCTTCCAACGACTTTTTGATGCAGTTTCAGGCCGATATGTTGCAGGAACAGGTGTTGCGTCCGGAATGCATCGAGAGTACGGCACTCGGAGCCGCTTATCTGGCAGGTATTGCAGTCGGATTTTGGAAAGATGTGGACGAGGTGAGGAGACGTTGGAGTCTGTCCCGCGTGTTTGAGCCGACCATGGACATAGAGAAAAGAAGAGAGAAAGTAAAAGGGTGGAAGCGCGCTGTGCGTTGTGCCATCCAATATGCAGAAGAGGACGATTAATTGGGCAAAATTGTATATCTGATGGGAAAGAGCTCAACAGGAAAAGACACGATATATAAACAGTTGCTGGAAAACAAAGAAATCGCACTGGAAACAATTATACCGTATACGACAAGACCGATTCGCGCAGGCGAGACGGAGGGTGTGGAATATTTTTTTACCGATGAAGAAGGCTTTGAGAAGCTGAAAGGCGAAGGCAAGCTTATCGAGGACCGCGCTTACAATACGTGCCTTGGTGTGTGGCGCTATTTTACGGTAAACGATGCGCAGATTGATTTGGCGCATCACGATTACATAATCATCGGAACATTGGAATCCTACAACAAAACGAAACAGTATTTCGGGGCGGAAAAGATGATTCCCGTGCTCATTGAGCTGGACGACGGAGAACGCTTACAGCGTGCGTTGGACCGCGAAAAAGTGCAGGAGCAGCCCAAATATGACGAAATGTGTCGTCGTTTTTTGGCAGATGCGGAAGATTTCAGCGAAGAAAAAATTGCACAGTCCGGCATTACAAAACGTTTTATTAACAATGATTTACAAAAATGTTTGCAGGAAATTATGATATATTTAAAGAGCAGCCTGTAAGCATCGGATAGTAAAATCACAGGAGGGAGAGCAAAATGGATATCAAAGTCAATCAAATACAGCAGCCGACCCCTGTGGAACAGCCCAAACAGGTGGCACCGTCAGACGGTACGTTTAAGTTTACACTTGTCAGCCATGTGGCAGAGCAGGAGCTACAGGCGAAATTGACAACGCTGATGGAGGAAATTACTGCGCAGGGTGAGAAAATTTCCAAAAAGAAAGACATCAAAGATATGAAGCGCTATCGTGGGCTGATTAAAGATTTCCTGAATGAAATCGTCAATCGCTCCCATAGCTTTACGAGGGAAAACTTTTTGGACCGCAAAGGACGTCACAGAGTGTACGGCATCATCCGCCTGATTGATGAAAATTTGGATGAGCTGGCGCAGGAACTTGTGAAGGACGAACAGGACAACATTGCAATCTTAAACAAAATCGGCGAGATACGCGGATTGCTTTTGGATATTTTTACGTAAGAGAAAAGAGGGATGGTATGGCAAGATTTTCAGATATTATTGGGCAGGAACAAATTAAAGAGCACTTGGAAAATGCGATTACGACCGGAAAAGTGTCACATGCATACATCATCAACGGCGAGAGAAATGCGGGCAAAGAATTCATTGCAAAAGTATTTGCTATGGCATTGCAGTGCGAGGGCGAAGGCGTAGAGCCGTGTCAGGAATGTCATTCCTGCAAGCAGGCACTTTCGGCAAACCAGCCGGATATCATCCGCATCACCCACGAGAAACCGAACACAATCGGTGTGGAAGATATTCGCGGACAGATTAACGGAGACATTGCGATTAAACCGTACAGCAGTCCGAGAAAAATTTATATTATAAACGATGGTGAAAAAATGACGGTGCAGGCACAAAATGCCTTGTTAAAAACATTGGAGGAGCCGCCGGAGTATGCTGTCATTTTGATTCTTACAACGAATGTGGATGCACTTTTGCCGACTATTTTGAGCCGTTGCGTTGTTTTGAATATGAAGCCGGTTGCGGATGAGCTTGTCAAAAAATTCCTCATGGAGACGGTGCAGATTCCGGATTACAAAGCGGATGTTTGCGTTGCTTTTGCGCGTGGAAACGTAGGAAAGGCAAAGCTTTTGGCGTCCAGCGAAGAGTTTGACAATATTAAAGAAGAAGCCATTACCCTTTTGAAATATATAGGTGATATGGAAATACATGAAATCGTTGCGGCAATCAAGAAAATTACCGAATACAAATTTGATGTGAACGACTATCTTGATATTTTGTCTATCTGGTATCGCGATGTTTTGTTGTTCAAAGCGACAAATGATGCCAATCACTTGATTTTTAAAGGCGAAATACAGTATATTAGAAAAGTGGCTGACAAATGTGCATACGAGGGAATCGAGCATATTATTCAGGCACTGGATAAAGCAAAAAATCGCTTGAGTGCGAATGTAAACTTTGATTTGACAATGGAACTTTTGCTCCTTACAATCAAAGAAAATTCGTAACAGCGAAACTATGTGGAGGTTTATAGATGATAAAAATTATTGGAGTCAGATTTCGAACAGCGGGTAAAATTTACTTTTTTGATCCGCTCAAGTTACCGATAAAAAGAGGCGACAACGTTATTGTTGAGACAGCGCGTGGTATCGAATTCGGTACCGTAGTGGGCGAGCCGCGCATGGTGGAGGACGACAAAGTCATACAGCCGCTCAAACCGGTTATCCGTATTGCTACGGCAAGAGACAAAGAGCAGGAAGCTGCCAACAAAATAAAAGAGAAGGAAGCATTCAAAATCTGCTTGGAAAAAATCCGCAAACACGGCTTGGAGATGAAGCTCATTGATGCGGAGTATACGTTTGATAACAACAAAGTATTGTTTTATTTTACCGCAGACGGCCGTATCGATTTCCGTGAGCTTGTAAAAGATTTGGCGTCTGTATTCAAAACAAGAATTGAGCTTCGCCAGATTGGTGTCAGAGACGAGACAAAAATACTCGGCGGTATCGGTATTTGCGGAAGACCGCTTTGCTGCCATACGCATTTGTCCGAGTTTGTGCCGGTATCTATCAAAATGGCAAAAGAACAAAATCTTTCTTTGAATCCGACTAAAATTTCCGGTGTGTGCGGCAGATTGATGTGCTGCCTCAAACACGAGGAAGAGACATACGAAGAATTAAACCGCAAGCTTCCGAATGTGGGCGATACCGTTACTACGGACGATGGCTTAAAGGGCGAAGTACAAAGTGTTAACGTATTGCGCCAGATTGTCAAAGTGCTTGTGGAAGTAAACGACGAAAAACAGATTCATGAATACAAAGTAAATCAAATACGATTCAAGAGAAAACACAACAAACGTAACAATGTTGAAATTTCGGATGAAGATTTGAAAGCACTGGAAAAATTGGAGAAGCAGGAAGGAAAATCCAAGTTAGATGACAACTAAAGCAGAAAACATTTCCAACGAGGAACTTGGCTTTCTGAAAGAAAACGAAAGACTGGATGAACTGCAACGAAACGGATACCGCATTATCCAAAACCCTGAGAAGTTTTGTTTTGGCATGGATGCGGTACTTCTTTCCGGTTTTGCAAAGGCAAAAAAAGGAAGTACCGTTCTCGATATGGGTACCGGGACCGGCATTATTCCGATTTTGATGGAAGCAAAAACCGAGGCCGCTCATCTTACCGGTTTGGAAATTCAAGAGGAAAGTGCCGATATGGCACGAAGAAGCGTTGCATTAAACGGGCTTCAGGAAAAGATAAATATCGTGCAAGGTGACATTAAGGAGGCAGGACAAATTTTTGGCGGTGCCTCTTTTGACGTTGTGACCTGCAATCCGCCTTATATGATAGGACAGCACGGCATTGCGAATCCGGATGCCCCAAAGGCGATTGCGCGTCACGAAGTGCTGTGTACGCTGGAAGACGTTATTTCACAGGCAGCAAAGGTGCTCAAACCGGGCGGCAACTTTTATATGGTACACCGGCCGTTTCGACTGGCCGAAATCATTTCGCTGCTTGTGGCGTACCATCTGGAACCGAAGCGGATGCGGCTTGTGTATCCGTTTGTGGACAAGGAACCAAACATGGTACTTATTGAGGCAAACCGGGGCGGGAAATCCCGCATGACCGTGGAAAAACCCCTCATTGTATACAAAGAGCAGGGCGTCTACACCGACGAAATCTACGACGTGTACGGATACTAGAAAGGAAACAATCATGGCAGGAAAATTATTTCTTTGTGCGACTCCAATTGGGAATTTAAAAGATATGACGCCCCGCGTTGTGGAAACTTTGCAGGAAGTGGACATGATTGCGGCAGAAGATACAAGAAACAGCATTAAGCTTTTGAATCACTTTGGCATCAGCACGCCCATGACGAGCTATCACGAATACAATAAAGTAGACAAGGCGCGCACGCTTATCGCCAATATGCAGGAGGGAAAAAATGTGGCGCTGATTACCGATGCGGGAACTCCGGCCATCTCGGACCCGGGCGAAGTTTTGGTGCAGATGTGCCACGAAGCCGGAATTACGGTTACATCTCTGCCGGGAGCCGCAGCTTGTATTACTGCGCTTACCCTTTCCGGACTTCCGACGCGCCGGTTTTGTTTCGAAGGCTTTTTGCCGGCGGACAAAAAAGAGAAAAAGGCAATTTTGGAAGAGTTAAAGGAAGAGAGCCGCACCATTATTTTGTATGAGGCTCCCCACCATCTTGTGCGCACTCTCACGGAACTTTACGAAACAGTGGGCAACCGCCGTATCACACTTTGCCGGGAGCTGACAAAGAAGTTTGAAACTGTGATGCCTACCACGCTGGAAGAAGCGTTGCATTATTACGAGGAAGAAGAGCCGCGTGGCGAGTATGTGCTTGTTCTCGACGGGAAAAGCCTGGAGGAGAAGCAAAAAGAAAAAGAGGCCGGCTGGCAGGAGATGACCATTGAGGAGCACATGGCGCTTTACGAAAATCAAGGCATCGACAAAAAAGAAGCCATGAAAAAGGTGGCAAAAGACAGAGGCGTCTCCAAGCGGGACATTTACAATCATTTACTGGGATAAGGAACAGCCCTCCCCGATTGACACAAAATCAGTCAGGGAGGTTTTTTTTGTCATCAAAAAATTTTTCCACATTTGTAGTTGACAAAAGCTTTTTTTGCAAATATACTTTGAATATCAAATTAATTAAATATCAAACAAATTTTAAGGAGAATATCATGTTAGAAAGAGTAAAAGAAATTATTGAAGAACAGTTAAACTTAGACGGAGTAGAAATTACAGAGAAATCTTCTTTTAAAGAGGATTTGGGTGCAGACTCTCTTGACTTATTTGAATTGGTTATGGCTTTTGAAGAAGAATACGGAATCGAAATTCCTTCTGAAGATTTAGAGCAGATTACAACAGTTGGTGCTGTTATTGAGTACATGAAAAACAAAGGTGTGGAAGCATAATATGAAAACAAGAGTAACCGAATTACTCGGAATTGAATATCCTATTATTCAAGGCGGTATGGCTTGGGTTGCAGAGCATAAGCTTGCAGCGGCGGTAGCCAATGCCGGAGGACTTGGTTTAATCGGTGCCGGCGGCGCACCGGCCTCTTTTGTGAGAGAGCAGATCAGAGAGGCTAAAAAGCTTACGGATAAGCCGTTTGGTGTGAATATCATGCTTATGAATCCGGAAGCGGATGAGATTGCAAAAGTGGTTGTGGAAGAAGGCATCAAAGTGGTTACAACAGGTGCCGGAAATCCGAGCAAATACATGGAAATGTGGAAAGCAGCAGGGGTAAAAGTAATTCCGGTTGTAGCAAGTGTTGCGCTGGCAAAATTGATGGAGCGCGGCGGCGCGGATGCGGTTGTTGCAGAAGGGATGGAGTCCGGCGGACATATCGGTTCTGCCACCACAATGACGTTAGTTCCGCAGATTGTGGATGCTGTTCAGATTCCGGTTATTGCAGCCGGTGGTATTGCCGACGGCAGAGGTTTTGCGGCAGCGATGATGCTTGGTGCGGAAGCGGTACAGATGGGAACCCGTTTTACCGTAGCAAAAGAAGCCATCACACATGCAAATTATAAAGAAAAAGTAATCAAAGCAAAGGATATCGATTCGGAGATTACAGGTGCAAGCACGGGACATCCGGTGCGTCAAATCCGTAACAAAATGACGAGAGAATACCTCAAAATGGAAAAAGAAGGGGCAAGCTTTGAACAGTTGGAAGTTCTGACCCTCGGTTCTCTTCGCAAAGCGGTTATGGAAGGCGACGTAGTAAACGGAACCGTTATGGCAGGCCAGATTGCAGGCCTTGTCAGCAAAGAGCAGACCTGTGAAGAAATGATTCAGGAAATTATGACAGAGGCGAAAGCGCTTTTACATAAATAACATTATTTTTACACAGATAAAGCTGCTGCATCGTTTTGTGCAGCAGCAAAATTTTTGTTAAGAGGAAGAAAACAATGGGCAAAATAGCATTTATATTTCCGGGACAAGGTTCCCAATATGTAGGAATGGCAAAAGATTTTTATGATACAAATCCGGCCTGCAAAGCAATCATTCAGTTAGCCGGAAAAGCAAGCGGTCTTGATATGGAAGCGCTGATGTTTGAAGAAAACGAAAACATCAATATTACAGAATATACACAGATTGCCATGCTGGCGGCAGAGGCGGCTATGCTTAAGGCTGTGGAAGAAAAAGGCGTAAAAGCAGATGTGACAGCCGGTTTAAGCCTTGGCGAATACGGTGCACTTTTGGCAGCCGGCGTGATGGAGACGGAAGATGTGTTCCGTTTAGTAAGAAAGCGCGGTATTTTTATGCAGGAAGCCTATCCCCAGGGCGGTGCCATGAGCGCAATTTTAGGCTTGGATACCGAGACAATCGAAAAAATCTGCGATGAGACACCGGGCGAAGTGAGCGTAGCAAACTACAATTGTCCGGGACAGACCGTTATTACCGGTGAAGAAAATGCAGTTGCAGCCGCAGCAGCAAAGCTTTCCGAGGCAGGCGCAAAGAGATGCGTTTCCTTAAAAGTAAGCGGCCCGTTCCATTCTCCGTTGCTTTCCAAAGCAGGCGAGCAGTTAAAAGAAGAATTGGAACAGGTAACTGTAAACGATATGAAAATTCCGTATCTTGCAAACGTGACAGCAGACTATGTAACAGACAAGTCACAGGTGAAGGAGCTTCTTTCCAAACAGGTGGCATCTTCCGTGCGTTGGCAGCAGAGCGTAGAAAAAATGATTGCGGACGGTGTAACGACATTTATCGAAATCGGACCGGGCAAATCTTTATCCGGATTTATGAGAAAAATCAGCCGTGATGTGACGGTGATTAACATCGAGAAGGTGGAAGATTTAGAAAAATTGGAGGGAATTACATGTTAGGCGGAAAAGTAGCACTTGTAACAGGCGCAAGCCGTGGTATCGGAAGAGAAATCGCACTTACGTTGGCACAGTACGGCGCGTCGGTGATTGTAAATTATAACGGCTCCAAAGAAAAAGCAATGGAAGTGGTAGCCGAAATCGAAAACATGGGTGGCACTGCAGAAGCTTACCAGTGTTCCGTAGCAGATACCGAAAGCTGCAAAGGAATGATGGATGCCATGCTTGAGAAATTCGGTCATATCGACATTTTGGTAAACAATGCAGGCATTACAAAGGACAACCTTGTGATGAAAATCAGCGAGGAAGATTTTGATGCAGTAATCGACACAAATTTAAAAGGAACGTTCAACACGATTAAAGCAATGTACCGTCCGTTCTTAAAACAGCGCGGTGGCAGAATTATCAATCTGACATCCGTATCCGGTGTGCTGGGAAATGCAGGGCAGGCAAACTATTCTGCATCCAAAGCCGGTGTTATCGGTTTGACAAAGAGCGTGGCAAGAGAGCTTGCAAGCAGAAATATTACCGTAAATGCTGTGGCGCCTGGCTTTATCGATACCGAGATGACACAGGCCATGACGGATGCGGCAAAAGAAGCTACTTTGGCACAGATTCCGTTAAAGAGAATCGGTCAGCCGAAGGAAATCGCAGAAACAGTAGCATTTTTGGCGAGTGATAAAGCCGCTTATATTACAGGACAAATTATTTCTGTAGACGGCGGTATGGCGATGTAAACACAATTTTTTAGGGAGGATATAAAAGATGAGCAGACGAGTAGTAGTAACCGGTCTTGGTGCAATCACACCGATCGGACTTAGTGTAGATGAGTTTTGGGACAGCGTAAAGCAGGGAAAAACAGGTTTTGGTGAAATTACAAAATTTGATTCCTCCGAGTACAAATGCCATTTGGCAGCAGAAGTAAAAGGCTTTGAAGGAAAGAACTTCATGGACTTTAAGGCAGCAAAGAGAATGGAACTTTTTAGCCAGTATGCGGTAGCGGCAACAAAAGAAGCAATGGAAGATTCCGGACTTGATATGGAAAAAGAAGATCCGTACAAAGTAGGCGTTGCGGTAGGCTCCGGCATTGGCTCTTTGCAGGCAATGGAACGGGAATACGGCAAGTTACTGGAAAAAGGACCAAACAAAGTAAATCCGCTTTTGGTGCCGCTGATGATTTGCAATATGGCAGCCGGAAACGTGTCTATCCAGTTTGGTTTGAAGGGAAAAAATATTAACGTAGTTACCGCTTGTGCAACCGGTACAAACTCCATCGGTGAAGCATTCCGTGCGGTACAGTACGGCGAAGCGGACGTGATGGTAGCAGGCGGTACAGAGAGCAGTGTAACACCTATTGGCGTAGCCGGTTTTGCCGCTTTGACAGCACTTACTTCTTCCGACGACCCGGCAAGATGTTCCATTCCGTTTGACAAAGACAGAAGCGGATTTGTTATGGGCGAAGGCGCAGCCGTTGTTGTTTTGGAAGAATTGGAGCATGCAAAAAAACGTGGTGCAAAAATTTATGCGGAAGTCGTAGGTTACGGATGCAGTGCAGACGCTTACCACATCACTTCCCCGGCAGAGGACGGCATGGGCGCAGCAAAAGCAATGGAATTTGCCATGGAAGATGCAGGCGTTAGCGCCAAAGATGTAACCTATATCAACGCACACGGAACAAGCACACACCACAACGATTTGTTTGAAACAAGAGCCATCAAACTTGCTTTTGGTGAGCACGCAAAAGACGTAAAGATTAACTCTACAAAATCCATGATTGGACATTTGCTCGGTGCAGCAGGTGCCATCGAATTTGTAACTTGTGTCAAAGAGCTGGAAGAAGGCTACATTCACCAGACGGTAGGCTTACAGAACCCGGATGAAGAATGCGATTTGGATTATTGCATGGAGCCGGTTGCAGGTGAATTTGAGTATGCCTTGTCAAACTCCCTCGGTTTTGGCGGACACAACGCAAGTATTTTGATAAAAAAATATAAAGAAAACTAGTGGAATGCAATAAATATTGTGTTATTCTTATAGGAGGACAATCATGGCAGTTCTTGATATTAAGCAGATTATGGAAATTATTCCGCACAGACAGCCGTTTCTTTTGATCGACACGATTGAAGAGCTGGAAAGCGGAAAAAGAGCAGTAGGCAAAAAATGCGTCACTTATAACGAGCCCTTTTTTGCAGGACATTTTCCTAAGGAGCCGGTTATGCCCGGTGTTTTGATTGTGGAAGCTTTGGCACAGGTTGGTGCGGTGGCCATTTTGAGCCAGCCGGAATTCAAAGGAAGAACCGCATATTTCGGTGCAATCAATTCTGCAAAATTTAAAGGAAAAGTAGTACCCGGCGATGTGCTTCGTCTGGAGACGGAAATTATTAAAGTAAAAGGCCCTATCGGTGTTGGAAGTGCAAAGGCGTATGTGGGCGATAAATTAGTAACACAGGCAGAGCTTACCTTTGCTATTGGAGAGAGTGTATGAAAATAGAACCGTTAGTGATAGAGGACTTAGTTGCAAAAATCCCCGTTATACAAGGGGGAATGGGAGTAGGAGTGAGTCTTTCCGGACTTGCCGGTGCTGTGGCATTGGAAGGTGGAATCGGAGTCATTTCCACCGCGCAAATCGGGTATCGGTTGCCGGAGTTTGATTTGCATCCGATTGAGGCAAATTTGAAAGCAATCGGTGAGGAGATTAAAAAGGCAAAAGAGAAAGCCATGGGTGGCATTATTGGAGTCAATATTATGGTTGCCACGAGACGGTACGAGGAGTATGTGAAAGCAGCTGTGGCAGCAGGCGTGGATTTGATTATTTCCGGCGCAGGACTGCCTATGTCGTTGCCGGCACTTGTGGAAGGTGCAAAAACAAAAATTGCGCCTATTGTGTCCAGCGTAAAATCGGCACAGGTTATTTGCAAATACTGGCTCAAAAAATACAGCCGACTCCCTGACATGGTTGTCATCGAAGGACCCAAAGCAGGCGGTCATTTAGGCTTTTCCAAGGAAGAGCTGGAACAGATAGAGGAAATGGATTACGATACGGAAATCCGTAACATTATCCATACCGTAAATGAGTTTGGCGACACCCAGGGCAAAGAAATCCCGGTTGTTGTAGCAGGCGGCATTTACGACAGAAGCGATATGGAGCATGCACTTTCTTTGGGCGCAAAGGGTGTCCAAGTTGCAACCCGCTTTGTGACAACTCATGAGTGCGACGCGTCCGACGCATACAAACAGGCGTATTTGAACGCCAAAAAAGAAGATATTGTGATTGTGAAAAGTCCCGTTGGGATGCCGGGACGCGCCATCAACAATGCTTTTATGAAAAGAGCAGCCGAGGGCCAGATTCCACACGGAAAATGCCACCTTTGCGTGCAGACATGCAAGCCCGACGAGACACCGTACTGCATTACCGATGCGCTTGTCAATGCGGTGAAAGGCAATCTCGATGAAGGCCTCATTTTCTGCGGTGAAAATGCATGGCGCTCACAAAAAATGGAATCCGTAAAAGAGATTATGAAAGAATTTTCAGGAGAATAGTTATGTCTATAAAAATTATGGGAACCGGAAGTTTTTTGCCGGAAACCGTAGTCACAAATGATTATTTGTCTACCATCATGGATACATCTGACGAGTGGATTAGCAGTCGTACCGGAATCCGTGAGAGAAGACTCGCAAAAGAAGAAACCACCGCGTCCATGTCTGCAGAGGCAGCAAAAAGAGCACTGGAAGACGCAGGCGTAAAGGCAGAAGAACTGGATTTGATTATCGTCGGAACGATTACCGGCGATTGCGTGACTCCGTCCACAGCTTGTGAAGTGCAGGCAGCGCTGGGCGCAGTAAATGCGGTTGCATTTGACATCAACGCAGCTTGTTCCGGCTTCCTTTACAGCATGAACACCGCGTATGCGTACATGCAGTGCGGCATTTACAAAAACGCACTTGTGATTGGCGCAGAAACATTGTCAAAAATTATGGATTGGAACGACAGAGGCACTTGTGTGTTGTTTGGAGACGGCGCAGGCGCAGTCGTGCTTGGTATGAGCGAAGAGGGCGGAATCCTCGGATTTGAGCAGGGCTCCGACGGAGCAAAAGGAATGGTTCTTGCCTGTGAAAACAGAAAGAACAACAACCCGCTTGTACAAAATTCAAAAGATTTAGGATACGTACATATGGACGGTCAGGAAGTATACAAATTTGCAGTAAGCACCGTGCCGAATTCGATTCATAAAGTATTGGAGAAAGCAGAAGTTGCGGTGGAAGATATCAAATATTTCCTGCTTCATCAGGCAAATATCCGTATCATCCAGTCCGTATCAAAGAGACTTCGCATGCCTATGGAAAAATTCCCGATTGCCCTTGACCATTGCGGAAATATTTCAGCGGCAAGCGTGCCGATTTTGTTAGATGAAGTGAACAAAAAAGGAATGCTTCAAAAAGGTGACAAGATCGTCATGTCCGGATTTGGTGCCGGTCTGACATGGGGCACCTGTGTTGTGGAGTGGTAGAGAGGTACTTTTATGAAAAAGTGGGAAAAAGTGTTGCTTGTAATCTTAGTGTTGATAGCGGTTGGCGGATGCCTGCGTTTCTTTTTGTTGAAGGACGAACGTAGCATATATTATGCCGAGCGAGCGGATGCGTACCGGGAAGTTGCGGAATATGTGATGGCGACTTATGTTCCGGAAGAGGGAGAACATGTCACTGTCAGTTTGTATGATATTTCGGGGGATGCGCAGTTAGAGGAGAGTCTGGCGGTTGTGATGGAAAAGTTTTCTGGTGTTTGGGTACAGGAGACTTCTGTTCTTTTTTGGAATGACGAGACAAAAACATTGGGATTGATTTATTCCACAAAAATGCGCAAAGACCTAAAATCCTTAAAAGAATGGTATCATCACGTAGACACTATGAAAATTGAAAAAGATCTTTATTTAATCGGGCAGTTCAATGCCCTTTAAACGCATTTTACGGGCGAATATAATTGCAAATGCAATTTTTATACAATCGCCCGGAATGTAGGGAAGTGTGCCGACCATCAGTGCTGTCTGTATGGTAAGTCCGGCCTGGTAGCAAAGCCAGGCGGTTCCGAATGCATAGCAGACAACCGTGCCGCAGAGCATGCCAAGCACTGTCATAACGGTTTTGCCCGGAAAACGCTTTAAAAAAGCACCACTTATCAGACACAAAAAAATAAACCCAATCAAATAGCCGCCGGTGGGTCCGAGCAATTTTGCCGGTCCCGCAGAAAAACCGGAAAAAACAGGAACTCCTACAAAACCAATTAAAAGGTAAATGATGTAGCTTGCAGTTCCTTTTTTCATGCCCAAAAGAACAACCGAAAGATACACTGCAAAGCTCATAAAAGAAATAGGCACCGGTGAAAACGGAATCACAATCGTGAATGGCCCGAGAATGCACATCACGGCAGACATTAATGCAATTAGGGTAAGATGGTGTGTCTTTTTCATCAAGTTGCTCCCAAGGGTATTTCAGGTGGCTACAGTAAGCCAACTGATATCAAGAAAATATAAGTACTGTAAGTGTAAGGGGTAAAGCAGAACCTGTCAACTTTTAAGGAGATTTGATTTTAGCACGGGACATGCTACACGAAACATTCTAGAGTGCAAAAATATTGTTGTAATTCACAGAATATTACGATAAAATATTTTTGTGCTAAAGAGGGAGGCAAACTTGTGGAAACGCAAGGACGCAAAGCAGGAAGTCTAAGTAATGGGGAATAGGTAGGACTCTATTATATTGATGGTTCGGTTGCAGTGAGATTCATTGCAGCCTTTTTTATTAAAATAATTTGAGAAAGTGGGTAAATATGTTGAACAAAAAATACAAAATAATGGATAATACAACCGCACTTTTTATAGTTGTTATGATGCTTGTTAATATGTGGCTGACTTTTATGGCACAGGGAATGGAAGTAAATCTTAGTGGAGGTAAGTTGTTTTGCTTTTTGTTAGGATTTATCGGGAGCATTATTTGCATTTTCATACGCTTTGCGCATTCCTTTTATATGGCCTTTCAAATTAGCAGTAAAATTAGAAAAATGGGCATGATTTTCTACATGGCAGCATGGAGTATACTTTATGTTTGGTCTTTGTGGATAACGTTACAGTCAGGCAATTTTTCTGTTACATATCACGCGCTTGGAGATTACAATGCTTTTCAGATTTTCTCAGTTGCGATATTAATCGCACAATGGCTGGGAGATAATTTGTTTTTGAGGAAAGAGCGAAAATGAAGAATACAAAAAAAGAAATAAAATACAAGACGAAAAGGGAAGAGGAGTTCTATACAGGTGTAATTTCGGCAATAATGACGTTATTTTTCTTTATTACGATAGTTTTAGGTTGGGGAGACAGTTTACACAGCGATGAAGTAAAAATGGCAGTTATTTTTTTTGTAGCGGGCATTGTTTATACCGTGTATTATTTAACACCTAATTGCAAACGAAAAAAGTATGCTAAAAATGGTGAAACTTTTGCGGGAACGATAATCGGTGCACATTTTTTCTTTCAAGGGAGAGGCGAGCATGCCTACTACCTCATCATCGCATTTTACGAGAATGGTGAGAGAAAATTGCGCTATTCCGAGCCTTATGCGGGGAGCCCCAGATGCAAGTTGCGGGATACAAGTTGTGAGGTGTATAAGTGGAAAGGAAAGTACATAGAAGGCGGATTCCATGGCTTGTACAAAGGGGAGGAGTCGAAGAATTTGCCGATTCCGATATCAGAGTATCACAGTCGGAACCGCAAACAGGGAAATTACGTATAAAAAATTGGCGAGGGGAGTAAATCGCATGAATAAAAAAAACATAACAACAGATAACATTACAGCATTTTTTATTTTGCTTACAACAGGTGTCTTGCTGTGGATTGCTTCCGTTGCGCAGGCAATGGATAGGAATCTGCAAGGCAGAGAGTTATTGTTGTTTCTGTCCGGGTTTGTTGTGAGTGTAGGGTGCATGATTGCGCGCTTTGTGTATTCTTTTTATATGGCGTTGCATCTTCAGGGCAAAATAAAGAAAACAGCTATGATAATTTATATGGTTGTATTTGTTGTGATATATGTTGCATGCCTGTGGAACGCATTACATTCCAGTGGATTTTCTATTGCACATCAAAATTTGTGGCTTTATAAAGATTTTCAAATCAATACAATCCGAATATTAATTGTACAATGGCTGGGAGATAGGCTGTTTGCAGGGAGAAGATAAAGATGAAAAAGAAATTTGTAACGATAATGACAATATTGATAGCAACAATAACCGCATGAATTCTTCCCCGCCCACATATACATAGTTAAAAAGAAAACGGAACGGTACTATGTTAAATTATATATGGGCGTTTATGATTTTGATTGGCATTGTGTACGGCACATTTACAGGGAATATGGAGGCGCTTACGAACGCGGCAATGGATTCGTCCAAGGAAGCCGTGTCACTTTGCATCACCATGCTCGGCGTCATGGCGCTTTGGATGGGGCTTATGGAAATTGCAAAAAATTCAGGATTGATTGATAAACTGACAAAGGGGATTCAGCCCTTTGTCTCTTTTATGTTTCCGGATATCCCCAAAGACCATGAGGCGAGGCAGTACATATCCACAAATATCATTGCCAATGTGCTGGGTCTCGGCTGGGCGTGTACGCCGGCCGGCTTAAAGGCGATGGAGGCACTGGCAAAACTGGAAAAAGAGCGGGGCAATCCGCAGTATGCCGAGGGACCTAAGCAGCGAAGCGCTGCAACTGCGCCGCCCCACACGAATTCGCGTCAGCGGGAAGCAAGCCCCGAAATGTGCGTATTTTTAATACTCAACATTTCTTCCTTGCAACTGATTCCCGTAAATATGATTGCCTATCGAAGCCAGTACGGCAGCGCAAATCCGGCAGTCATCATTGCGCCGGCAATGATTGCAACCCTGATCAACACATTGGTAGCCATTGTGTATTGCAAAATGAAAGGGAGAAGAAAGCGCGTATGATGGCAGTTTTGACAAATATATCCAATATTATTATTCCGCTTGTTATTTTTTATGTGGTGGCGTACGGCATTTCCACCAAGACGGCAGTGTACGATGATTTTGTAAAAGGTGCCTCGGAAGGCTTAAAAACAGTAGTACAAATTATGCCTACGCTCATCGGTTTGATGGTAGGTGTAGGGGTACTCCGTGCTTCCGGATTTTTGGAATTTGTAGGTCTGCTTTTTGCGGATGTTGCAACAAAAGCAGGCTTTGCACCGGACTTGATTCCGCTTACGATTATTAAAATGTTTTCCTCCTCGGCGGCAACCGGACTTGTGCTTGATATTTTTAAAACGTACGGACCGGACTCTGTGACCGGCATGATTACGTCCATTATGATGAGCTGCACGGAGACGATTTTTTACACGATGTCCGTGTATTATATGGCGGCAAAAGTGACAAAGACAAAATGGACTCTTTCCGGTGCTCTTGTGAGCACGGTAGCAGGCGTCATTGTGAGTGTAATTTTGGGAAGTATTATGTAAAAAAATATGGTATAATGGCAATAACAAAAGTAGAGAAGGAGGGCATTATGATAGAGGGTATTGAATATTTGAGAGAAATTAATATGGTATCCATCTGTGTACGCGTTTTACTGTCCCTTGCAATCGGCGGTTTTTTGGGCATGGAACGTGGCAGAAAAAACAGACCGGCAGGGCTTCGCACATACATACTTGTCTGTCTTGGCTCCACTCTTGTTATGATGACGAACCAGTACGTGTTTCAAGCGTTCGGTACTTCGGATCCGACCCGTATGGGCGCGCAGGTTATCAGCGGCATCGGTTTTTTAGGTGCCGGAACGATTATGGTGACAGGCCGTCAGCAGATTAAAGGAATTACGACGGCAGCAGGCCTTTGGACGGCGGCGTGTTGTGGCCTTGCAATCGGCATCGGGTTTTTCGAAGGGGCACTCATTGGCGGTTTGATTGTGTTTATCACAATGGAATTTTTGGAAAAAATGGATATGGTTATTCGGAAACATTCGCCCATTATGGACGTATATATCGAATACGACAGCAATAAAAAATTCAGCGCCTTTTTGATGAGCGCCAGAGAGCTGGATATGGATGTATCCAACATCAAAATAAGCAAAAATAAGTACGATAAAGATGGGGATTTAAATATCGTACTTACGTTGGAAAGCCACACGAAGCGTCCGCAGACAGAGATGCTTACGCTGATTGGTGAGTTGGAAGGAGTAAACTTTATCGAGAAACTTTAAAAAGGGAGAAAAAAACATATGATGAAAATGAATGATTTACTTTGGGGAGCAGTGTTTCTGGCACTGTTGTTATTGCCGGTAGTGTTACTTGCTTTGGATTTTTTCTTTTTTGTGCGAAAGAAAGAGAAACCGGTTTTTGAATTTGCAGCGTTTGTAGTTGGCGGCATGTATATGCTGCTGGCGTGGGCATTTTGGGATTTGCCGGATTACACGGAACCACTCAATTATTATGGATTTGCCAATGTGCATGAGCCGGTGAGCAGCGAGCATTTTCTTGCGCTGTTGCTTATTTCAGTAGTTGGTTTTGTGTGCTATTTTGTACTGAAATACGGTCGCAAAAAGTTGCCGCCGCTTGTGGAAGTGTTCCTTTTGGCAACCGTTTATATCGCATCTGCGCTGTGCATGGTGTGGATCGTCCAGCTTATATGCGGTGCCAGTCCGCAGCCGGTACCGGCGGATGCATTTCACGAAAAGCCGATACATATTTCGATGGCAACTTCGGACGTTTTCTTTGCATTTTGCCTTTGTATTGTTCCGTTTGTATTTCTTGTGCATGCAGTGCACTTGGTGGTGCGTCTTGTCAAGGAAAAAGCAGACAGACAGGCGGAGCTTTCCTACAAAAATCCGGTCATGCAAAAAATAAACGTATGGTTTTTGAAAGGCGCCAACTTGTTTTGGGTTGCAGGGATTGCCCTGCTTCCGGTTCTTGCGGTTTTGATGCTTCTTCTTGTCCTGTTCGGACAGCAGCCAAACAGCGCAATTTTGGCATTTACACAAACAAGTGACTGGATTTTGTCGCAGCAGATTTCGCCACCGTCTGTGGCTCAGGACGCACATTATTTGTGTACCGTTTCCTTGCGCGGACACAGGCAGCTTGTAAAGCCAATCCGCTACGGCATCCGGCGGGGTGAAAAAATCGTCGTGAACAGACAACTTTGCGTTGCCAACGCATTTGAACAGCTTATCATGGAGAAGATGCCCGGATTTCACAAGGCAGTGAGAACGTTTTATGATACATACGGATATCCCATTTCCAAACACATCAAAAGTGCGTGGAGCGCGGATGTCACGTATATCATTATGAAACCGTTAGAATGGATATTTTTGTTTGTACTTTATTTATTTGACGCAAAGCCTGAGGACCGCATAAACAGCCAGTACTTACCGGGCGTGGAGAAGATTAAATCAACGCAAACACCTTAAGCAAATAGAGCCAGAATGTGAGGCTGACAGAGCTTAAAAAGGTCGTTGCCACGACCACACTGGAGGTGAGAACGCCTTCGTGTTTCATATTTTTTGCCATAATATAGCAGCTTACCGTTGTAGGTGCGCCCAGCATGATTAAGATGGCAACCATTTTTTCTTCGCGGAAGCCGAGACTTGCGGCGATAGGGAGAAAAATTGCCGGTTGAATCATTAATTTTGTAAAGGAGCACACGATGGTAGGCTTTATTTTTGCAAGTGCTTTTTTGCCTTCAAAACCGGCGCCCAAACCAAGCAACGCAAGAGGTGTAGCCAAAACTGCGATATTTCCAATCGTTTTGGAAATAATAACAGGGAAAGATACGCGGCAAAGGGATGCCACAATACCGAAGAAAATACCAATGATAATCGGATTTGTAAAAATGCCTTTGATGGATTTTTTGAGGGCAGCCTTATTGAGCCCCTGGTTGTTTGGTCCGGTGAAGGACAAAATCAAAACAGCAGCCACGTTGTAGAGCGGAACAGTGCCGATAATCATAAGCGGAGCCATGCCGGATGTACCGTAAATATTTTGGATAAAAGCGATACCGAGTACGGCTGCACTTCCCCGGTAGGAAGCTTGCACAAATTCACCGATGAGTGTCTTATCTTTATAAAATATACCGGAAAGAATCCAGATTACGCAAATGCAAAACAGCGTTACGAAAAAGCAAAACAACACATATTTTGTGTCCCATACTTCATAGATGTTTACAGCAGAAATATCTTTAAAAACAAGAACGGGCAAAGTAATATTATAGTTGAAAGAATTTAGTGTTTTTACAAAATTGTCATCGACTACTTTCAAATTTTTGCACACATAGCCGATAACCATAACGAGAAATACCGGAATTGTGGCATTTAAACTAAACATCAAATTTTCCATATTGCCTGCTCCTTTTCTTCGTAAACGAGTATAAAACTGATTTTATTTTATGTCAAATTTTCTAAGTTTTTTTATAAATTTGTGGTATACTGTAAGTAAATTTGTTGTTAAGGTAAAAAGGATAACTTTATGGGCGATTTCCAAATCAGTTCTGTCATCATTATAATAGCAATCATAGTTGGAATTTGTATTGTGCTGAGCGGGATAGCGTATATGTGTTTTTTAGCGAAACGCAGAAAAAAATATGGTACGCTGGACGAGATGGAAGGCCATGAGTTTGAACACTTTTGCGCGGACCTGTTGGAAAAGCACGGTTTTATCGATGTGGAAGTGACAAAGGGAAGCGGCGATTACGGCATTGACATACTTGCTGAGAAGGATGGCGTCACTTACGCGATTCAGTGCAAATGTTATTCTGACCCGGTGGGCGTCAAGGCGGTGCAGGAAGCGTATGCCGGAAGAGACTATTATGACCGCATGGTGGGTGCAGTTTTGACGAACCAGTATTTTACAACGCCGGCAGTTGAGGCCGCAAAAAGATTGAAAATTCTTCTCTGGGACAGAGGTTATTTGGAAAGTATGATGGAGGAATAAAACGTGGATATTAATGCAGCTTTAAACGAAATTTTAGTAAAGCTTTTCCGCAATATAGGTACGATAGAAGAAAAAACATTAAAGAAGGGAAAGTACAAAAATGTTACTGTAAATGACATGCATGTCATTGAAGCCATCGGTCTTGGTGAACCCAAAAACATGACAGCCGTGGCAAAGTCATTGTCCGTAACAACGGGTACGCTGACGATTTCGGTGAACAGCCTTGTGAAAAAAGGTCTTGTGGAGCGTGTGCGCAGTGAGGAAGACCGACGCGTGGTGCTTGTTTCTTTGTCGGACGAAGGGAAGAAAGCTTACAAATATCACCAAAGATTCCATCAGGATATGGTGGCTACCGTCGTACAAAATTTGAATGAAGAAGAAAAAGATGTGCTGGCAAAAGCGCTCAGCAATCTTTCGGAATATTTTCAAAAATGCCTGGAGTAACGCTCCGGGCATTTTTTCGGCAATATATATCAAAAATAATACTATAGTGTCATTGACTTTCGTCAAAAATAGCAATATCATTATTTGTGTGTGAGTGATAATGTACAAATCGCACAAAAACTATACATATAAACTTAAGGAGGTTCCTAATGAACACACTTGAAAACTTTCTTCATTCACTCCTGAATATGGTTCCGGACGTGATTTTTGCTCTTCTTTTATTAGTTGTAGCATTCTTAGCAGCAAAGATTGTAAGATCTATCGTGCTTAAACTGCTCAAAATTGTGAACATTGAGAAATGGTTAGGCAAAGTCGGCGTAAAAGAAGAAGCCGCAGGCGGCGTGATTCAATTTATCGCAAAACTTGTTTATTTTGTAACATTTTTGTTATTCTTACCGGGTGTATTAGACAAATTAGGAATGCACAGTGTTTCTTCACCGATTTCCAACATGGTGTATTCTTTCATGGCATTCCTTCCGAAATTGTTGGCAGCAGGTATCATCATTGCAGTTGGTATTTTCATTGCTAACATCGTAAAAGAATTACTTCTTCCTGTTTTAAAAGCAGTTAAAGTAGACGCATTACAGGAAAAAGCAGGCATTACAGCTTCTGAAAACACAACATTCTCCAGCATTATTGCAAATGTTGTTTACGGTCTCATTTTGCTTGTTGTGATTACAACCGCTTTGGATCAGCTTGGCATTTCTGCTATTTCTGCTCCGGCAAGCGACATTGTAGCATCCATTTTTGCTATGATTCCGAACGTACTTGGTGCAATCGTTATCATCGCAGTTGGTGTGTTTATCGCAACTCTTGTAGCAAAATTGTTGGCTAGCTTTTTGGCAGGCGTTGGCGCAGATACATTAGTAGAAAAAATCTGTGGCAATGCAGAAAAGAAAATTTCTTTATCAAAAGTAATCAGTGAAGTTGTAAAATACGTACTTGTTATCATTTTCCTTGTACAGGGAATCAACGTGCTGAACCTTCCGATTTTGACAGAAATCGGCTCCGCAATTATCGCATATATGCCGTTGGCAATCAGCGCAGTTATCATTATTGCAATCGGAATTTTCGTAGCAAACACTGCAGAAGCTGCTATCGTGAAAAAATTCCCGCAGGCAAAAGCAAGCGCTCTTGCAGCAAAGGTTGTAATTTATGTTGTTACAGCATTCGTTTGCTTAAGCCAGTTAGGTATTGCTTCTACAATCGTTGAGACAACATTTATCTTAATCATCGCAGCAATCTGTGTAGCAATCGCTATCGCATTTGGTGTTGGCGGACGCACATTTGCAGCTCACACTTTAGAAAAAGTGGAAAAGAAAATCGATGACAACAGCGAGACAAAAGCAGAATAGTCGGTCTTTTATTCAGTGTCATCAAGCCACGCGTTCAAATGTTTGAAGTCGGCAGGACCGGCATCAAGCAAAAACGTATGAAATTTGTAATCATTAAAGTCGTCACCCCACAAGGTGGCGGCTTTTTCTTTTAAAGAAAGAATTTCCAGATAGCCCAAGTAGTAGCGCAAATAGTTGGCAGGTTCCTCGGCAATGTATTCATACACGTTACGGCAAGCGTCTTCATTTGTAATGCCGACGGATGAGAGGAACGATTGAATTGTCTCAAAATCAGCGCCTTCGTAGTGAATCGCCACATCCAGCAAAGCATACAGTCCAAGTTGTACTTTGCGGTCTGTTTTCAATATTTCATAATACTGCGCAGCTTCTGTATTTCCGGCATTTTCGGCAATTTCTTTTGCGTAATCGTAAGAAATCAGTTCTACGTAAAGGGCGTATCCTTCCGCGTAGCCCACGCAACCGAGCAGACTGAGAATGGGATTTTGTTTGGAGGAAGGTTTGCTGTTGTTGTAGACGCACTGGTAAAGATGGCCCGGATAGCCTTCGTGTGCCAAAGTGGTGAACATGTCAAGCTTTCCGTAATGGTTGTTTGGGTTTAAGTAAATGGCGTTGTTGTTGATGTCATCCAACGGCGGTGTCAAATAAAAAGCGGGACTGCTGTAATCTGCCAGTGATTCGGAAATGCTTTTCACCGAATAGGGCACCGGGTTCGGCAGTGCCGGAAAATCCTTTTGCATGCGTTGCTCCAAAAACGCAAGCATGCTCTCTGCATTTTCAAAGGGAAGAATGTTTTCAAAATGTCCGTTTTCTGCGTGGGCGAGAGCATTGGGATTTTCGCTTGTGAGTGTCACAAGTGCATCCATATTTGTACTGAAATCTTCGCAAATCATGGACTTGATTTCTTTCATGTCGCGATAACAGCCGACATCTCTGCGAAGCAAATAAGAATAAAATTCGCGACCGTTTGGAAATCCGGCAAGGCCTCCGTCGTTCGTACCTTTTCCCATAAGTACAAAAATACCGTCCCCAAGTGCAGTGTAAGCCGGTGCCATAACGGTTTTTAAAAGGCGGTTATTTTCGCTTGTGTATTGGGCGATTTCCTCCTCGGTTAGAAGTCCCTGCTCCTGTAAAAGAGCAAGTCGTTCCGTAAAAGTAGTTTGCAAAAAATGGGTACCCGATTCCAAAAGAGATGTGTCCATAATGGTGTCACACTGCTCCACTACCTTTTTTGCGGATGCATCCGACATAAAAAGTCCGGCAGCAGCCTTCTCCCGCTCATACACAAGCAGTCCGCCAAAGTATTCGTCTGTGCAATCCAACAGTTTCAAATAATCTTCCACATCTTTTGCGGAGCGGAAAGTATATTCGGCAAGCAAAACCGGAAGTTGTGTCTGCATGCCGGAAGAAGGGGAAAGTGGTTCATCGTAATAAAACAAATCTTTTGCTCCAAGTTCATTTTCAAAGTGAGCGGAGAGGAGTGCATATATTTTTTGGTCGGAAGAACTGAGACGGTCAAAGGAAATACCGTCCAAAAAATCCAGTGTTTGTGCCACTTGTAACGCCTGTGTATCTTTCGTTCCCGGTGCATAGACAGGCAGCGTGGCGCTTACCTGTTCCAGACCAAAGTTTTCCGGATTGGCTACGGTGTAGTGCATGGAAAGCGTATTGCGCGATAATTCCGAACAGAAAAGTTGGTCCGTAAAGGAGCGGAATTTGCGTGTATCCGACGTGAGAAGCAAAAAGACAAACAGCGGGATGAGAAGCGCAAATGCGCCAAAAAACAAATGCTTCTTTGTAATTTTTTTATTTTTGAAAAACATGGCAGAAGTCCCAACACAATATTTTTACAATGTATGAAGTGGAAGGGGATTTCATGCAAAACTTTGCATATTTCCCCCATCCGTGCCTTGTTTCAAAATAGCGCCTATGATAAACTTAAAATAGGGTAAAAATGTAGACAAATGCAGGAAAGGCGGGGTAAATATGGTTTTGGATGATGTGAAAAAAGCATTGCTGGAAGGAAAGAGTGCACTTGGTATTGAGTTTGGGTCCACGCGCATCAAAGCCGTGCTTGTGACAGAGGACAACGAGCCGGTGGCAACAGGCGGTTTTGAGTGGGAAAACAGGCTGGAAAACGACATTTGGACGTATCATGAGGATGAAATTTGGACAGGTCTGAAGAAAGCGTATGCGGATTTGGCAGCTAATGTAAAAGACAAATTCGGTGTGGAGCTGACGACTATCGGTGCCATCGGTTTTAGCGGTATGATGCATGGCTATATGGCGTTTGACAAGGACGACCATTTGCTTGTGCCGTTCCGCACATGGCGTAATACCATTACCGGTGAGGCGGCCGGAAAACTGACAGAAGAGTTTTCTTATAACATTCCCCAAAGATGGAGTATCGCGCATTTGTATCAGGCGATTTTGAATGGCGAAGAGCATGTAAAAGATATCACCTATATTACCACGTTGGCAGGCTATGTTCACTGGAAGTTGACGGGCCGGAAAGTACTCGGCGTGGGCGAAGCGTCCGGCATGTTCCCCATAGATATCGAAACAAAAGATTTCAACAAAACGATGTTAGCGCGTTTTGACGCACTCGTAGCAGACAAAGGGTATGCGTGGAAAATAGCGGATATTTTGCCGGGCGTACTTGTGGCAGGAGACAATGCAGGTACACTTACGGAGGAAGGGGCAAAACTTCTTGATGCAAGTCAAACTTTGCAGGCAGGTATACCGCTCTGTCCGCCGGAAGGCGATGCAGGTACCGGAATGGTGGCTACAAACAGCATTGCAAAACGTACCGGAAATGTGTCTGCAGGAACGAGTATTTTTGCCATGATTGTTTTGGAAAAAGAGCTGTCCAAAGTGTATCCGGAACTTGATCTTGTGACGACACCGTCCGGCAATCTTGTGGCAATGGTGCATTGCAACAACGGCACATCGGATTTGAATGCATGGGTCAATCTGTTTGGTGAGTTCGTAGAAAGCTTTGGTATGCAGGTAGATAAAAATACGCTCTTTGAGACCCTTTATAAAAAGGCGCTGGAGGCAGATACTGATTGTGGCGGATTGCTTGCGTACAACTATTATTCCGGCGAACACATTACCGGTTTTGCGCAGGGAAGACCGCTCGTTGTGCGCACACCGGAGAGCAAATTGAGTCTTGCCAACTTTATGCGTGCGCATTTGCAGGCGGCAGTGGCGACGTTGCATATCGGTATGGAAATTATTGCGGATGAAAACGTGACTATTGATCGCCTGACCGGACACGGTGGTCTGTTCAAGACAAAAGGTGTGGGACAAAAAATGGTTGCGGCAGCGATGAACGCACCGGTTTCCGTACTGGAAACGGCAGGGGAAGGCGGTGCCTGGGGCATTGCGATTCTGGCCTCCTATATGCGCAACCGCGAGAGTGCAGAAACATTGGATTCTTATTTGGAAACAAAGGTTTTTGCAGGTCAGGCAGGCGAGGAGATTGCGCCGGATGAAGCGGATTTGGAAAGCATGCGTATTTTCATGGAGCGATACAAAAAAGGAATGGAAATTGAGCGTGCCGCAGTCAAAGCACTGGGCAAATAGCTCAAAAAGACTGCGTTTTTTTTGGAAATGTCATACATCCTTATTATAGACGGAAAGAAATAGATGTGGTAAAGTAGGAAACGAGGATGTGCGTAAAAGGATATTTTAATTTCAGATATTTATATATTTCAGGAGGATTATCATGAACAACTTAGAGCTTGCTAAAATAGCAAACGAAGTTCGCAAAGGTATTATTGCCGGCGTTCACAGTGCAAAAGCCGGACATCCGGGCGGTTCCCTTTCCGCAGCGGACATTTTTACATTTCTTTATTTTGAGGAAATGAATGTAGACCCGAAAAATCCGAAGATGGAAGACAGAGACCGTTTTGTATTGTCAAAAGGTCACACAGCTCCGGGACTTTATGCTACATTGGCACAGAAAGGATTTTTCCCGGTTGAGGATTTGACAACTTTGCGTAAAGTAGGTTCATACCTTCAGGGTCATCCTGATATGAAAAATATTCCGGGTGTGGATATGTCCAGCGGTTCTTTGGGACAGGGCATCTCTGCAGCAGTCGGTATGGCAGTAGGCGGCAAGATGGATAACAAAGATTACCGTGTGTATACATTGCTCGGTGACGGCGAAATCCAGGAAGGCCAGGTTTGGGAAGCAGCTATGTTTGCCGGCCACAGAAAATTGGACAATCTCTGTGTAATTGTAGATAACAACGGTTTGCAGATTGACGGTGACATTGAAGATGTATGTTCTCCGTATCCGATTGATAAAAAATTTGAAGCGTTCAATTTCCATGTAATCAACGTGGATGCACATGATTTTGACGCCCTCCGCGCAGCGTTTAAAGAGGCGCGTGAGACAAAAGGAATGCCTACAGCAATTGTGGCACACAGTATCAAAGGCAAAGGTGTTTCCTATATGGAAAATGTTGCAGGTTGGCACGGCAAAGCGCCGAATGATGACGAATTTGCAACAGCGATGGCAGACCTTGAGAAAGTGGGGGCAGAATTATGTCAGAAGTAAAGAAAATTGCGACAAGAGAGAGCTATGGTAATACGCTTGTAGAAATAGGAAAAGAACATCCGGAGCTTGTTGTGCTGGATGCAGACCTCGCAGAGGCAACAAAAACAGGAATTTTCAAAAAAGCATTTCCGGAGCGTCATATCGACTGCGGTATTGCAGAATGTAACATGGTAGGTATTGCGGCAGGACTTGCAGCAGTAGGAAAAGTTCCGTTTGTGAGCTCCTTTGCCATGTTTGCAGCAGGAAGAGCATTTGAGCAGGTGCGTAACTCCGTAGGTTACCCGCATTTGAATGTAAAAATCGGTGCCACACATGCCGGCATCAGTGTTGGCGAGGACGGTGCTACACATCAGTGTAATGAGGACATTGCCCTCATGAGAACGATTCCGGGAATGGTAGTCATCAACCCGGCAGATGATGTGGAAGCAAAAGCTGCAACGATTGCTGCATTTGAGCACGATGGTCCGGTGTATCTGCGCTTTGGACGTGCGGCAGTTCCGGTGATCAACGACAATCCGGATTACAAATTTGAAATCGGAAAAGGTGTTCTTTTGAGAGAAGGAACAGACGTTACTATCGTAGCAACCGGTATTTGTGTTGACAGTGCCATTGGGGCAGCAAAGAAACTTGCAGCAGACGGTATCAGCGCAGAAGTAATTAATATCCACACAATCAAACCGCTCGACAAGGAGCTTGTAGCAGCTTCTGCAAAGAAAACAGGAAAAGTAGTTACGGTAGAAGAACATTCCGTAATCGGCGGTTTGGGAAGTGCAGTGAGCGAAGCACTTTGTGAGCTTGCACCGACTCCGGTAAAAAAACTCGGCACACAGGATGTGTTTGGTGAATCCGGTCCGGCAGCAGAGCTTATTGCAAAATATGGTTTGGACGCAGAAGGCGTTTACAAGAGCGTAAAAGAATTTGTATAGTAAGAAACAATGGGCGTGTAACGGGTTACGCGCCCAATTTACGGAAAAGAGGAAATCATGATATTATCACCATCCATTTTATCTGCAGATTTTACAATATTAGGCGAACAGATGAAAGAAGCGTGCGATGCAGGTTCTGAATATGTTCATATTGATGTGATGGACGGAATTTTCGTTCCTTCCATTTCTTATGGAATGCCGGTTATCAAATCCGTCCGCAAAGCAACGGACAAAGTGTTTGATGTGCATCTTATGATTACGGAGCCGGAACGCTACATCAAAGAATTTGTAGAGAGCGGCGCAGACATCATTACGTTTCATTTGGAAGCAACAAAAAAAGTAAAAGAGACCATCGATTTGATTCATTCTTTCGGAATCAAAGCCGGTATTACCATTAAACCGGGTACGCCCACGGAGGATGTGTTCCCCTATTTGTCCATGGTGGAAATGGTGCTTATTATGACTGTGGAACCGGGCTTTGGGGGCCAGGCATTTATTCCGGAAACCTTGGACAAAGTTAAAGAAGTACGTGCATTCATCCAAAAAGAAGGATTGACCGTTGATGTGGAAGTAGACGGTGGAATTCATGCCGGCAACGTGCGCGATGTGCGGGATGCCGGAGCAAATGTTATCGTAGCCGGTTCTGCCGTGTTTAAGGGTGACATTGCCCAAAACGTAAAAGAGCTTCTTGAAATAGGAAAATAAGTCCATAAATGTAGACAAAAACGGAACTTGATACATTTACAAACAACCAAAAATATGTTACGCTGAATATTACACTAGGTGTAATGCCCCCAAAAAACAGGGGGTTCGAACGCGGCAAAAAAACGTCTCATTGCATTCATAGTGCACTGGGACGTTTTTTATATAAAAACATGCTCATATGCAAAGGAGGAAAAAATGAACAAGAAAGGGAAGTATTACATCACGACAGCGATTGCTTATACGTCGGGTAAGCCTCATATCGGCAATACTTACGAAGCAATTCTGGCGGACAGCATCGCCCGGTTCAAGAGAAGAGACGGATATGAAGTTTTCTTCCAGACTGGAACGGACGAGCACGGCCAAAAGATTGAGCAGAAAGCTCAACAGGCAGGGGTAACACCAAAAGAGTACGTAGATGAAGTTTCCGGAAAAATCAGAGAAATTTGGGATCTGATGAAAACTTCTTACGACAGATTTATTCGTACAACCGACACGGTGCACGAAAGACAGGTACAGAGAATTTTCAAAAAGCTGTACGAGCAGGGCGATATTTACAAAGGCTCTTACGAAGGTTTGTATTGTACACCTTGTGAGTCTTTTTGGACGGAGTCCCAGGTAGAAGACGGCAAATGCCCGGATTGTGGCAGAAAGTTAAAACCGGCAAAAGAAGAAGCTTATTTCTTCAAAATGAGCAAATATGCGGATCAGTTGATTGAACATATCAACACACATCCGGAATTTATTCAGCCGGTATCCCGTAAAAACGAAATGATGAACAACTTTTTGTTACCGGGATTACAGGATTTATGCGTATCCAGAACTTCTTTTAAATGGGGTGTTCCTGTAGATTTTGACGACAAACATGTTGTATATGTTTGGTTGGATGCACTTGCAAACTATATTACCGGTATTGGCTACAAATGCGGTGGCGAAAGCACGGAAAAATACAACAAATTCTGGCCGGCAGATTTGCATCTTGTAGGTAAGGATATTATTCGTTTCCATACTATTTACTGGCCGATTTTCCTTATGGCACTCGGTGAGCCGCTTCCGAAACAGATTTTCGGACATCCTTGGCTTTTACAAGGCGACGGCAAGATGAGTAAATCCAAAGGAAATGTTTTGTATGCAGATGATTTGGCAGAGTACTTTGGCGTAGATGCAGTACGTTATTTTGTACTTCATGAAATGCCGTTTGAAAGCGATGGTGTGATTACTTGGGAATTGGTTGCAGAAAGAGTGAACTCCGACCTTGCTAACACATTAGGAAACCTTGTAAACAGAACCGTTTCCATGAGTAACAAGTATTTTGAAGGCATTGTTACAAACAAAGGCGTAGAAGACGTCATGGACGAAGATTTGAGAAATGTTGCAATCGGCACTTACGAAAAAGTTCTCGAAAAAATGGAAGAGCTTCGTGTTGCAGATGCGATTACAGAAATTTTCAATCTCTTCAAACGTTGTAACAAGTTTATTGATGAGACAGAGCCTTGGGTTCTTGCCAAAGATCCGTCTGAAAAAGACAGACTGGCTACTGTTCTTTACAACTTAGTAGAAAGTATTATGATTGGTGCATCTTTGCTTGAGCCGTTTATGCCGCAGACAGCGATTCAGATTGCAAAACAGTTTAATGCAAAGTTACGTACTTTTGATCAGATAACAGAGTTTGGTCTTCATCCGTCAGGTGAAAGAGTAACAAGAACACCGGAAATTCTTTTCGCACGTCTTGATATGGACGAAGTAGCAGAAAAAGCAGAAGCTATGGCTGCTCAGGCAGAAAAAGAAATGGAAGAAGCACAGGCAGCTGCTGCAGTAGTAGAGGCAGCAGAGGACGAAATCCCGATGGGTGTTATCGATATTCCGAGAAAACCGGATGTTACCATCAAAGATTTCGAGAAGTTGCAGTTCCAGGTAGGTGAAATTGTATCTTGTGAAGAAGTTAAAAAATCCAAAAAACTTCTTTGTTCACAAGTTCGTATCGGTAGTCAGATGAAACAGATTGTATCCGGTATCAGACCGCATTACACAGCAGAAGAAATGGTAGGAAAGAGAGTTATGGTTCTTACAAATCTTCAGCCTACTGTACTTGCCGGATTCCTTTCAGAAGGTATGATTTTGTGTGCGGAAGATGCAGACGGAAATCTGGCATTGGTATCACCGGAATTTAAGATGCCTGCAGGTGCGGAAATCGGTTAATGTAAATTACCGGATGCACAGATAGATGCATGGGAGGATTTTATATGGTAACAAAAGAAGAACTTTATTACGATTCACGTGATCATATAAGTAAAATCCACGCAGTCCGTTTTATACCGGACGGAAAACCGAAAGCAATTTTGCAGATTGTTCACGGAATGGCAGAACATATAGGACGGTACGAGGAGTTTGCCACATGGATGGCGGAACAAGGATTTCTCGTCATTGCCAATGACCATTTGGGTCACGGTAAGTCCGTGTCTGACAACGGAACATACGGCTATTTTTGCAAAAATGATCCGACAACTGTTTTGGTCAGGGACGTACATCGTCTCAAGAAACTGACGCAAGAAACATATCCGGGAATTCCTTGTTTCATATTGGGACACAGTATGGGGTCCTTTCTTGTAAGAAATTATATTTGTAAATACGGAACAGGAATTCAGGGAGCAATTGTGATGGCGACAGGCATGCCTCCTAAATCGTCTTTGACTTTTGGAAAAGCATTCGCACGTATGCAAAATTCATTTTGTGGTTCCACGCATGTTTCAAACATGCTACATCAACTCATATTCGGAAAGTGTAACGACAAAATTGAAAATGCGAAAACAGAGTGGGATTGGCTTTGCAGAGACGAAGCGACTGTAGAGAGGTACATGGCAGATAAACGTTGCGGATTCAAATTTACTGCAAATGGCTTTCAAACTTTTTTTGAAATGATACTTCGGCTTTATAAGCATGAAAACCTTGCCGGCATGCCGGCAGATTTGCCGGTTATGCTGATGGCAGGAAGTGAAGACCCGGTTGGACGTTATTTTGAAGATATCAAAATGCTTGCAGACAGCTATGAAAAAATAGGTATGCAGGACGTCACTGTAAAAAAATATGACGGAGCACGTCATGAACTTTTGCATGAGCCGGAAAAGAAAACAGTATTTGAAGATATTTCAAATTGGTTGTTACAAAAAATGACAACCAAAACAGGATAAAATTTGTGAAAGTTCATATAATGATTTTAATAACATAAGAAAGGTGAAACAGTATGAAGATAGCTTTTTATGCAACAAAACCGTATGACAAAATTTGGTTTGAGCCTCTTGGGAAAGAGTATGGATTTGAAATTCATTTTATTGAACTTCCATGCAATGAAGACACCATTTTTCTTGCCAACGGATATGATGCAATTTGCATTTTTGTAAATGATCATGTGAACGCGGTTATGATTGACAAGTTGTGTGAAATGAACGTAAAAGCCATACTTTTGCGTAGTGCAGGTTTCAACAACGTGGACATCAAAGCGGCAGCAGGAAAAATTGAAGTTTTGAGAGTACCCAGTTACTCTCCGGAAGCAGTTGCGGAGTTTGCAATGGCGCTTCTCTTAACCGTGAACCGATTTACTCATAAGGCATATTATCGTACAAGAGATTTCAATATGAATATCAACGGTCTTATGGGAACGGATTTGTTCGGCAAAACAGTAGGTATTATCGGTACCGGTAAAATCGGACAGGCCATGATTAAAATATGCCAGGGATTTGGTATGCGTATTTTGGCATACGATCCATATCCGAATACGAGTCTTCCTGTGGAATATGTTTCTGTGCAGGAATTGATGGAGCAGTCAGACATCATCAGTCTGCATTGCCCGCTGACAAAAGAAACAGAACATATCATTAACGAAGATTCTGTAGCGCGGATGAAAAAAGGTGTTTATTTGATTAACACTTCCAGAGGCGGTCTGATTGATACGGAAGCCGTTGTTGCCGGTCTGATTGAAGGACGATTTGGCGGAGTAGGCTTGGATGTATACGAGGAAGAAGAAGGTCTGTTTTTTGAAGACCGTTCCAATGACATTATTACAGATGACACGCTTGCCAGACTGATGACTTTCCCGAATGTATTAGTTACCTCTCATATGGGGTTCTTTACAAAGGAAGCCATGCAGGCAATTGCAGTTGAAACACTGGAAAATGCGTATGCATTGGAAAATGGCCTGCCGCTCAAAAACCGTGTAGGTTCATAAATTGCTTTTAAGATATCAAAGTTTGAAAAGAGGACAGTGAAATGTTGATGGATGATTTTCCCTACTTCATTCGTAAGGCAAAAGAAGAAGATTGGGACGATGCCATGGCTGTGGCTTGGAAAACATTTGTTAAATTTGAAGCGGATGATTATACAAAAGAAGGGGTCCGTAGCTTTTTTGATTTTGTCACGGACCCCATTTTACAACGAATGTTTTTGAATGACGCTTATCATATGTTTGTTGCGGAAGACGAAGGAAAAATAATCGGTATGATTACTTTGCGAAATGATACGCATATTTCTTTGCTTTTTGTGGACGAACAATATCACAAACAAGGTGTGGGCAGCTCGTTAATGCAGGCAATGTGGAACTTTGTTGCAAAAGAAAAAAACGAAGATTTTATTACAGTAAATGCGGCACCTTACGGCGTGGAGTTTTATCACAAGCTTGGTTTTTTGGACTTAGGTCCGGAGGAGTCGAAAAGTGGTATCCGATACACACCGATGAAGCGTTCATTAATTGATTATAAATAATATGGGGTATATCGAAGGAAACAGATTGGGTATTTAGGAGGAAGCATGGATTATATTAGCAGTAAAAATATATTTTACATAATAAGGGATACGTTGCGATTGATTGATGGTAGGGTAATGGAGCACGGTTCCAGAGTTGCTTATATCATTTACAAAATGCAGCAGTGTAAGGGCGGTTACGAAGACTATGAGATGGCTGATATGGCGATGCTTACAACCATCCATGATATCGGTGTTTACAAAACGGACGATCCGGGTGATATGCTTCGCTACGAAGGTCGCGATTATATGCCGCACTCGATTTACGGCTATCTTTTTTTGAAATACTTGTCTCCCCTTGAAAAGCTGAGCAAAGTACTTCTGTATCATCACACGGATTATAATCAGCTTGTAAAGCTTGCAGACAATGAGCAGATACGTGATTTGGCAAGCTACATAAATATTGCGGAAAAAATGGACATTTACCACAATGCCATGGGAAGTAAGTTTGACTACAAAATGTTCCAAAAATATAGTGGAACGAAGTTGTCAAAAGAAGGTCTGGAGTTGTTTTATCAGGCAGTGGAAGAGTGCAATGTCCTTGAAAATATAAAAAACGGTTCTTACAAAGAAGAACTGGAACAATTATTTGATAACCTTATTTTCACAAATGAGGAAAAGAGAGATTATATACAAATGCTGATGCATTGCATCGCGTTTATTAGTGAAACCTATGCGGTTTGTTCCAGATCCTGTGCTTATGTGAGCCGGGAACTTGCGAAAAAATTCATGGCAACCGAGGAAGAGTTGGAAGTGCTGCACTATGCATCGCTTTTGCGTGATATCGGTATGCTTACGTTGCCAAAAGATATGATTAATGCGCACAGAAGAATCGATGAAGAGGAAATGAAAGTGCTTCGCACGCATGTGGACAAGACCGAAGAACTGTTGCGCGGACGTATCAAAGATGAGATTGTAGACCTGGCCATCAGCCACCATGAAAGAGGGGACGGCACAGGATATCCGAAGCATATTACGGATGCGCAGTCGAACAAATTGCAGCGTATTTTACAAGTTGCTGATAAAGTTTCTGCCCTTTCTTTGGATTGGAATTTCCGTCCGGCAAAGACAAAGCAGGAATTAATTGACCAAATTAACAGCAAAGCGGAGCGCAATAAATTGAATCCCCAGGTGACGGCGGTAATGATTAACAATTACGACGCGATTATGAACCGTGCAAAAGAAAAAATGAACGATGCGCTGGCGATGTACAAAAAATTGAACGAAGATTACGAAAAGATTCGTGTTCAATTCGAAAGAAAATAAAAGACAGAACGAGAAAGGCTTAGAATAACAATGGGAAGTGTATTTAGTTTGGATGGCCCGGTTTTTAGGGTGTTAAACAGGATTGCAGATTTGATGTGGCTTAACATACTTACAATAGTATGCTGTTTGCCGATTGTGACAATCGGCGCTGCGTTTACCGCGCAGCATTATGTAGTGTTGAAAATGGCGCGGAACGAAGACGGATATGTTACAAAACCTTTTTTCAAGTCATTTAAGCAAAACTTGAAACAGTCAACTGCTATATGGATGATTTTTTTAGGAATCTTTTTGTTTTTTGCATTTGATGTGTACCTTTTTGTGTACGGTGAAATGCAATTTCCGAAAGCGGTAGTAGTTGTCGTATTTGCAGTTGCAATTGTGATTTCTCTTATATTTGTATATGTATTTCCGGTACTGGCAAGATTTGACAATACGGTAAAAAATACCATTTTGAATGCTTTCAAAATTGTAGTCATCAGTCTTCCGAAGGCAGTAGCCATGGTAGTTCTTTTTGTATTGCCCTTTGCGCTGTTGTTCCTTTCATTAAGATGCATTCCGGTTGTGATTTTGTTTGGATTTTCAGGTCCGGCATATTTTTCAGCGCTGTTATATAGCAGCACCTTCAAAAGAATCGAAGAAAAGATGGAAGAGAAAACAGAAGAAACGACAGAAGAGACGACAGAAGAGTAAAAGGTATTGTACAATCTGTACATGAAAAGTCAAATTCTTTGTTCAATCTGACATACAAAAGAAAAAATACAAGTTTTGATAAGCAATTTTTACAATGGAAAAGGAAATCTTTGTGGAATAGTGGCATGGCGTGCAGGTCTGGTTTTCGTTATACTAAACCTAGATTTGGCGGATGCCACTATTATTTATCCAGAAGTGGAAAGGAGCCCATAAAGATGGCAAGTTTATCATTAAAAAATATTTGTAAAGTATACCCGAACGGATTTGAAGCAGTAAAAGACTTTAATCTTGAAATTGAAGATCAGGAATTTATTATTTTCGTAGGACCTTCCGGATGCGGTAAGTCCACAACACTTCGTATGATTGCAGGTTTGGAAGACATTACTTCCGGCGAACTCAAAATCGGCGACAGAGTAGTAAATGACGTAGAACCTAAAGACAGAGATATCGCAATGGTATTCCAGAACTACGCATTGTATCCTCACATGTCTGTATATGACAACATGGCTTTCGGTTTGAAACTTAGAAAAGTTCCGAAAGATGAAATTGATAGAATGGTAAAAGAGGCAGCAAAAATTTTGGATTTGGAAAAATTGCTTGACCGTAAACCGAAGGCTTTGTCCGGTGGACAGAGACAGCGTGTTGCTATGGGTCGTGCAATCGTTCGTAACCCGAAAGTATTCCTTATGGATGAGCCTTTGTCCAACTTGGATGCAAAACTTCGTGTACAGATGCGTATCGAGATCTCCAAACTTCATCAGAGACTGGGCGCTACCATCATCTACGTAACACATGACCAGACCGAGGCTATGACTCTTGGTACCAGAATCGTTGTTATGAAAGACGGTGTTGTTCAGCAGGTAGATACACCACAGCATCTCTATGACAGACCAAACAACCTCTTCGTTGCAGGTTTCATGGGATCTCCACAGATGAACTTCATCGATTGTACAGTAAACGTACAGGGTAGTGATGTATACC
>JAZQDM010000050.1:0-11277 GCA_045546775.1 Lachnospiraceae bacterium
ACCATGATTTTTTTATAGAGGATAAGTACGAGGCAGGCATCTGCCTCCACGGCACGGAAGTAAAATCTTTGCGTATGGGTAAATGCAGTGTAAAAGAAGCATTTATCCGTATCGACAAAGGCGAGGTGTTTGTGTACGGCATGCACATCAGTCCTTATGAGAAAGGAAACATCTTTAACAAAGACCCGTTGCGCGTAAGAAAGCTGCTTTTGCACAAGCAGGAAATCAACAAACTTGCAGGAAAACTTGCAGAAAAAGGGTATACTCTCGTTCCTTTACAAGTATATTTTAAGGACGGACGGGCAAAAGTGGAGATTGGTCTTGCAAAAGGTAAGAAACTCTACGACAAACGACAGGACATTGCAAAGAAGGACAAACGCCGCGAAACAGAGCGTGATTTCAAAATAAAAAATTTATAATTTTTACATTTTTTTACGGTTGACCGCAGATGAGAATGTTCGTATAATGACTATGAAATAATTACTTCCGCGTTACTGCGGAAGTGATTCAAATAAATTGAATAAGGGATAGTAAAGGTTTCGACAGGGATCTTGCAGCTGGAGAAGCTATCCGTAGGCGATGCGTCAAATCGCAACCTTAAATATAAACGCTGATGAAAAATTAGCTCTCGCAGCCTAGTCTGTGAGCAAACGTTGCCATATGGCAGCTGTCCGACTTAGTGGACCTACACATTAAGACTCGGGCATCATGAACGTAGGAAACGACTTATGCAAAGCTTTGCGTATAAGGGCGTATTATGAAGCTACTGAATGTATTGGGATGTTTGTTTCCTGATACAGGAGGGAATGAAAGGCTTGCCTTACAACAACAAACTATGATAGTAGAAGGACAGGGAATGGGTTTTTGGACGCGGGTTCGACTCCCGCCTATTCCACTTGAAAGGACGTTGCAGTTGCGGCGTCTTTTTTTGTTAATGTTTATATAAAAAATAAAATAGCAACGGAGGGGAGCCGTTGCTATTTGTAAGGGAGTATATTTATGAAAAAGTTTTGTGCCACTTATCGTGGAACTTGCTTCTTTCCTATATAATACAAGTTGAATGTGTATAAAGAATGATGAAAATGTTAACAAATTGTAAACAAAACGTTTTGCTTAAAACTATCTTGCTTTAAAAATAACATTTTTGAAAAATATTGATTTAGATTTATAAAGATATTGATTTTGAATAATAAAATATAAAAAATTTTTAGATATAATGAGAAAACGTGCGGTGTTTTGTGGTAAAATGAGTTTCGGAAGGAAGTGCCCTTATGATAGAAAAAAACGAATTTCACAATTATAATTACATAAAAAAAGAAGAGTTGACCGGAAGTATGGAAGGCATGCGTTATATGCTAAAGAAAAAGAGCACGGAAGAAGGCGATGTGCTGGAAGTGATTATTTGGCCCGGTCCTTTGAATTATGCCAAGACACCGGAAGAGAAAAAAGTACGGAAGGAGCTTCCGTTTTCTCCGGAAGGGGTGGAAATGTCGGTGGATTACTTAAACGAGCAGTTTTTGGCAAATCCGGAGAAATGGGAAGCCGGAAAAAGCTTGCTTTAATAAGAGCGGAAGGCGACATGTCAAATAACGAATGGAGTAGGAAACATGGAACAAAAACAGTCATTAATCGTAAACGGCTATGCTTTTAAAAATGAGGAAGAAGCCGAAGTTGCACGTAATGAAGTGAAAAAAATAGAATACATTGAGCGTCGTTTGAATTACCAAAGACCACTGACTGTGTTTGCAGTTTATAAAAAGGCGTTGGATGAAAAAGCTTTTCAGACACCGGTTGGGCTTCAGTATATGACAAAGCTTTATCATTTTTTGGCAAATAACGAACATATTACCCAGGAAATTCCACCGGTTCCGTTGCAAAATTATTACAGCCGTACCGTGCGTGAAAATGTAAGCCCTACAAGACAGCGTATTCAGCCGGTAAAAAAGAAGGATACATTGAAATACAAATATCGGGTTTCCATCATGCTCAATATTGCGCTTTTTGTCATGGTCTTTGTGATGTTTTGGATTGCATTCGGGGCAAAGTCCCCCAATATGATCAATTATGAACGCACGTTGGTCGATAAATATGCGCAGTGGGAACAGGAGCTGAACGAAAGAGAGGCGACCGTGCGCGAACGCGAGAAACAACTGGAAGAAACTGACTGAATTTCACATTTTTAACATAATTATTGTTTATACTAACAATACAAAATATAAAAGGTGGTATTCATGGATAAGTTAAAAATTTTAGTAGTAGATGATGAAAGCAGAATGCGCAAGCTTGTGGGAGATTTCCTGACAAAGAGCGGATATGAAGTTGTGGAAGCTGAGGACGGCAGTCAGGCGGTGGATATTTTTTTTGAATCCAAAGACATTGCGCTCATTATATTAGATGTGATGATGCCCAAAATGGATGGTTGGCAAGTATGCCGCGAAATCCGGGAATATTCCAAAGTTCCCATTATAATGCTTACCGCAAAATCGGACGAACGTGACGAATTGCAAGGGTTCCAACTCGGCGTGGACGAATACATTTCCAAACCGTTCAGTCCCAAAATCCTTGTGGCACGCGTGGAAGCTATTTTGCGCCGCACAAGTCAGGCAGTTCCAAACGGTATAATCGAGGCCGGCGGCATTACGATCAACAAAAATGCCCACATGGTCATCATTGATAACGAAACAATCGACTTAAGCTACAAAGAGTTTGAGTTGCTCACATACTTTGTAGAAAACGAAGGCATCGCCCTTTCCAGAGAAAAAATCTTAAACAACGTCTGGAATTACGACTATTTCGGCGACGCCCGCACCATCGACACCCACGTCAAAAAGCTCCGCAGCAAAATGGGCAAAAAAGGCGAGCTCATCAAGACTATTTGGGGCATGGGGTATAAATTTGAGTGTTAGCTATGAGCAGAGCAAAAAGCGTATCAGGTATGCGATGAAAGTTTACTTTCATGAGCATGGATGATGCGCTTTTTATTGTGCGAAGCACAGTCAGTGAGCGAACTTGTTCGCGAGCTGGCGCTGCGAATAACGTAGCACGATAGTGCGAAGTTATGAATTATAATTTACAATTTGTATTTACTGATGTTTGTCCAATTTTTAGGCAGACCCATTGCGGATAAAAGTTTATCTTTTTTATAAGAGTCTGTTTTTTGCGAAAAATTTTTAATTAATTGATTAAGTTTCTTTTTAAAAATTAGAAAATCTTCTCTAGGTAAAAGATATCGAAAGCTTATAATAACAGCAAATAGGTCATGTTTTCCCAGAATATACTGCTTTCCGAGTTGAGGGATGTTCATTTTTTTATGTAAAATTGTATCAGGAATAGCATAGCGAGATTTAAACGAAAAAAGTCTTTCGTTATGTGCGCAAAGATTTCGATAATGAGTAAGCAGTTTAAGAAATTGAGATAGTTCTTTTTCAGAAACATTTTTGTATTGTTTACTAATTCTTGATTTCATACTTGAGTTTAGAAAGGAATACATTTTAGAAGTTTGCCCCATGGTCAAAGTGTTCATAATAACCCATAGTGGTACATTTTTATATGTATTTCGCTGGTGAATTACATAAGCGTGTTCCATATTCATATTTGCTTCAAAATAGAGGATTTTAAGTAGATTATCAATATGATTTTTTGTTTTGGGTGAATAACAATAGTTGGTTGGTGTAAGATAACTGTCTTGGTTTACAGAGTGCGTTTCACAGAATACATAAGAAATTTGAGAGCGAAGTTTTTGCTCAATTTGGCATATGTATTGGAAAATAAGAGATCTAAGATTTTCGTCAAATTTGTATAGAGCAACAATATCTTCGAAACATGTTCCGTGAATGTAGATACGTGTCATAGAATTATAAAATAAATCTTTGTATCCATCAATCAAACTATAATAACCAATATCCTGTAGTTTTGAGATTGCATATTCAGTATTGCACACGGTTAAGTTCTTGTTTTCGATTAGATTATATAATTGCTGTTCGTATGTTAGAAAGGGTTTAGATGGTTTGGGTTCCATAGAAGTGCTCCAAAGATAATAGGTATAGATATTTATAAAAAAGAAGGGCCCGCAGGTCCTTCTTCCGGTCGCAGGCATCGCAAGTTTCTGCAACCTGATCACTTGTTATTTAAATTAGCACAATAACAAATATAAATCAAGGGATAAAATCTAAAAAATGTTAATATTTGTATAACAATTTGAAAGCGAGACTGTGGACAAAACCAAAATGCTTATACTTTTTATAATTAACTTGTAATATTATGTGGTTTTGCTATAATATAATTAACAAAAGGCAATCGCCACAGAGTGGTTGACCCATGAAAAGGAAAAACCTTCCCATACAGGGCCAATGTACAGGGAAGGTTTTGTTATGTTAGTGACAAATCAAATAAATGAATGTCAGCAGTGCCAAGAGAATCACGATTGCCAGTAGCAAGCTTGCTACTGGTATTATTATATCATAAAAAAACGAACACAGGTTTTGAAGCAGGGGATGTAAAAAACATTATGTGTTACGGATATGGTTCCGGACATATTTGACTCAAATATAATTTTATCGTAGGAAAGAATAATGAAAGATAATGAACATACATGGGATAAGCTCCTGAAAATAAAAACAACCGGTCGGGATGATTCGAATTCTGATCAATATCGTTATCCGTATGAACTTACACCATATAGCGTGTTGGAGCGTTTGGCGAAGAGTGGTTTTATTCGTAAAGGCGATGTGGTTTTGGACTATGGATGCGGAAAAGGACGCGTTGATTTTTTTCTGTCTTATCAGACGAAAGCAACTACAATAGGCGTGGAATATGATGAACGGATTTATAAGGGGGCTCTGGAAAATCAGAAATCAGCCGTTTCACGAACAAGGACAGAATTTGTATTGACAAATGCAGAAGAGTATGAAGTGCCGGCGGAAGTTAACAAGTACTATTTTTTTAATCCCTTTTCAGTGGAGCTTCTTCAAAAAGTGCTGGCAAAAATAATTAAATCTTATTATGAGAATCCGAGAGAAATGTTTTTGTTTTTTTACTATCCGTCAGAGGAATATATTTCCTACCTTATGACAGTTGATGAGTTGGAATTTTATGACGAGATATGTTGTGATGATTTGTTTGGGGAAAATGACCTGCGGGAACGGATCATGATTTTTGTGTTGGAATAAAATTTAATCCAAAAATCCTCGCATTATTCCCTAATTTCCGCTATTATGTAATTAATGTTTTAATGAAAAACAATAAATCCAAGAAATGGGAGAAGGTCATGGAGTTTATAACATTAGGTTATTATATATGTGAGATAGTCGATACGCCGGAATGGCTTGGTGATATAAGTCAGTCGATGTTATCGGTGACGGGATGTTTTGGTGACGTGAATCCGGATTTGAACTATTGCTTTTTTCTCAACAATTTGAAAAAGCAACGAAAGAATTATCGGGGAAAGTATCAGCTTAATGAACAAAATATTAAGCAGCTAGAAGAAGATATAGGAAGACTCTTTGAAAAAGACCTTGCCATCGACGGGCGCTTTCGCGAACTAGAGGATGCTAATCATTTTTATAATACTTATTTTTCGCGATCAGATTGCCTTATAGTAAGCCTTTCTACGACAGAAGAATATTGGAAGATTTTGCAGAAAGAATTGACGGAGAATAGTGATAGTGTAGCGGATTTTATAAACGGAGAAAAGGATCGGACAAAACTGCTCGGATTTGATATTTTAGGATGGGACATTGCTCATTTTTATACATTTTTAGATAATGCGTTGCAAAAAGAATTGCAAGATACAAAGTTTAATCAATATGGATTGTTGGAAAACTCTTTCGATGAAGTGTGCGATTTTGCAAAGCGAATCCAAGGAAAGGGCGAACCGGTGGTATGGATTCCGTGCCGAATCGGTTTATGCCAATAAGGAGAAAACGAAATGCAACCACTACCTAAAAAAGAGCAACAATTTTGGCTGGATGATTTGAAAAGATATGGTATGTATGCCGGAGAAGAAACAATCTTAGCATATGGCTATGGTTCCTATTGGTGTGAGGGCTTCTGGCACGAAGGCAATTTTGTTTTTACAGACAATCGGATTTGTTTTCTTGGCTACTCGCGCATGACCATACATTACAAAGACATTGTGCAGATGAAAAAATCAAAGGTAGCTTTTGTTTTTCCATGGGGCATCCAAATTACCACTATGAATAAGCAAACCGGACAACAAAAAACATACAAGATTTCATTTTTAAGCAGACAGAAACGATTGGATTTGTTAAGCGAAATTACCGGAATTGTAATATAAGAAAAGGGAGACAAAAAAATGAATTACTTTGAACAAAAAATACAAAATATTAATTTTAATAACGTCAAGAAATGGGACCCGTCAGACAAGGAAAGTTTCGGCATTTTATTGAGTGCGCCGTCTTGTTTGGTGCGTCGTTGGAATTTGCAGAAATTGGAAATTGACAATCCCGATATCGGACAAATGCAGCAGCTTCTTACGACGATTGGCATTACAGACCGCAATCAGCTTGCTGCATATATTGAAAAGAGACTGAAACACGGTGCCGGAAAAAATTACGCGGATTTTTTGACATTTTGGGCAGGAGAGCCGTGCTACAAAATTTCGGAAATCGATGACAATACAATGACGATTTTTCGTAACTATATGGACTATGCGGAGAACTACAGAAATATCGTAAAAGAGTTTGGTTTTTATGCATGGGACATTGCAGAGACGATTCCGATGCTCAGAATGGGACTGGCATGCGGCATGCTCGAATACGAAGAGGCAAAATCATTGCTTTTTGAAATTGTAGATTTTGCACTAGAGAAATTTTCGTCGTGGGAAGAGTTTGGGCTTTCTTTTGTCTGTGGCGGCGCCTATGATGCGTACAGAAATACCCGCATGAACGAAGCAGAAGGAAAGAAATTTTTTGATGCGTTGTCCGGCATGGTTTATAAACTTGTGATAGACGGTACCGGAAATTTTTGGAGTGCGGTGTAAAATAGCTGTTGTAGGAGGAATCGGAAATTGAACAGTGGATTTTCAATGGCGGATGTGGAGAAATGTCTTTTGCAACAGACAAAGACATATCAGAAGGGCACGCCGGTTGTGTTTGCAACAAACCGAGAAAATGAATTGTTTTTTGTTTATTTTTTTGACAATACATTTTATATCGTAAAAGTGGAATATGCCAATCATGCATTTCGTGTTGTTTATGATTATCGCAGGATGAGTTTTCTGCTGGAGGAATTTCAATATTGCATGTTAAATCCCGGCGTACATGCCAGACTTCGCACGATGAATGCGATGGTGGAGTTTATTGTTTGGCCGCAAATGAATTACCAAGGCGCGGGATGTACTTTTTCCCTTGACCAATCGGCATTGTATAAAAGGTTTGTGCAGTATGTAGACACGTATCGTATGAACATTAATTGTTCGGCGGCGGAGCGGAAAAATGATAATGGTTATTTGGAATTGTTCCATGCGGCACGAGAGATAAATGCGAAGGATAAAGAACGGATACTGGATACGGTTGCGCGTGGTGATATCAATGAGGCAATCAGACAAATTCAGGCAAGTACCGGACTGGGGATAGCGGATTGCAAAAGTATTGCAGAAACACCATATATGTTTTTGTGATTTTTTCGTGATTTTAAGCGGTATTTTTTGACATATCATTTCAAATATAGTAAAATTAAAGTACCAAAAAACGTGAAATTTTAAGAAGTTCTTTTCGTAGAGAGGAAAGGAGTGATTCGGTGAATATTTCAGGAGTTGGCGCACAAAATACATACATGGCACTTTCCAGTGGAAACAGGATAAACAGAGCGGCAGATGATGCGGCTGGTTTGTCTGTCAGTGAGAAATTGCGTGCGCAGGAAAACGGATACTCTGTTGCTACATCCAATGCCAAAGATGGCATCAACTTGATTAATGTGGCAGAAGGTGCTCTTTCTGGTATGCATGATTCTTTGCAGAGAATTCGTGAGTTGGCTGTGAAAGCGTCCAACGGATTGTACTCGGCGGAAGACAAGAAGTCCATTCAGACTGAGATTGACGGATTGAAGCAATCCATTCAGCACACGGCAAAAGCAACGACTTTCAATGACATGAAATTGTTGGAGGGCAGTATGGCAGACATCGAGCTTGCAACGAATCCTTCCGGTGGCGGTTTGAAGATCCAGATGGAAAATGCTACGTTGGAATCTTTAGGGATTGCAGACTTTGATGTGACAGGTGATTTTAACTTGGATGATATTGATGCAGCGATTGACAGAGTCAGCGAAGCAAGAAGTCGTCTTGGCGCACAGTCCAATGCGCTCAATCATACGATTAACTACAACGAATATGCAGGTTACAATTTGACGGCGGCGGACAGCAGACTTAGAGATACGGATTACGGCGAAGAGATGACAAAGAAAAACCGCGACGAAGTGTTGCAACAGTACCGCATATTTGGCATGAAAGCAAAGACAGATGCGGATGCAGGAATTTTAAGGTTATTCTAAAAAGAAGTGTGTAAAACAAGAGATATTTCTTTCATAAAGAAATTCTCTTGTTTTTTTGAAAGCATGACGAGGAGTTTTTATGCGGCATTCTATAAAAAAACAGTTTGCATTTATTTTTATAGGTTTGATGGCAGGCACAATTTTGGTGTGCCTTCTTGTGAATAACATTTTTTTGGAAGACTATTATTTGCAAAACAAACAAAAAGCATTGTTGCAGGCATATGAAAAAATTAATTTGGCATCGGTAGAGGGCGATATCCGTACCGATGATTTTGATATTGAGCTGCGTAAAATTTGCGGGCGTTACAACATCAGTGTGATTGTGATGGATGCGGATTCACAGACGTTAAAAAGTTCCGGAAATGATGTGGATATTTTAGGCAGACAGCTGCTTGATAATTTGTTTAGCAATACAGATGAACAAAAAAGTATTTTGCAGGAAACGGACAGCTCTATCATTCAAATTACATTTGATCAAAGAACCCAAACGGAATATATCGAGATGTGGGGGACGTTGGATAATAGTAACATTTATTTGATGCGAAGTGCGTTGGAAGGCATTCGGGATAGTGTTACGATTGCAAACCGTTTTTTGGCGTATGTTGGTATATGTGCAGTTATAATCAGTGCGATAGTAATCTTTTTTGTTTCGAAAAAAGTGACGGATCCGATTTTGGAATTGGCGGATATATCGGAGAGAATGACACATCTTGATTTTGAAGCAAAGTACACAGGTGATGCAAAAAATGAAATATCTGTTTTGGGAAAAAATATTAATGAATTGTCCTGCACACTGGAAAAAACAATTTCTGAATTGAAAAGTGCCAACAATGAATTGGAAAAAGACATTGAACATAAAAATAAAATAGATGAAATGCGCAAGGAATTTTTGTCTAATGTATCCCATGAGTTGAAAACGCCGATTGCACTCGTACAAGGATATGCCGAAGGATTAAAAGAAGTAGTTCATGACGACAAAGAGAACCGTGATTTTTATTGTGATGTGATTATAGACGAAGCGTCAAAAATGAATGTTATGGTAAAAAAACTTATGACGCTTAATGAATTGGAGTTTGGCAATGAAATGTCAACGGTGGAACGTTTTGATATAGTTGCGCTTATTGCGAATTATTTACAGACAGCAGAATTGTTGGCAAAACAAAATGGCATTCAAATTAAAATGCAACAATATCCTCCTATTTTCGTTTGGGCAGATGAATTTAAGACGGAAGAGGTGTTTGCAAATTATTTTATAAATGCAATTCATCATTGTGATGGCGAACGTGAGGTTCGAATTGCATTGCAAAAAGAAAAAGGTAAGGTTCGAATTTCGGTTTTTAATACCGGAGAACCGATACCGGAAGACAGTATTCCGCAAATTTGGGACAAGTTTTATAAAGTGGATAAAGCAAGAACAAGAGAGTATGGCGGAAGCGGAGTGGGCTTATCTATTGTAAAAGCAATTATGAAATCATTTCATCAAGAATATGGGGTACTAAATCATGAGGATGGGGTGGAGTTTTGGTTTGAACTGGAGACCGTACAATAGAAACATCAAACAAAATACAGGTTGGATTTTTGTGTTAAATATTGTATAATGTTTTCTATAATAAAAGTTCATTATTACAGATATAAATGGAAGGTAACTTATGAAGAAAAAAGTTTATGCTTTTATAATTGCATTATGTGGAATGTTTGCTTTGACAGGATGTGGTAATACGATTCCGGATATGACAGAAGAGGAAAATTGGATTGTGTCAGAATATGCAGCAAACCTTCTTTTGAAATATGATAAGAATTATGAAGTGAAAGTAGTTGACACTACGGCATATCACAGAGAAGAAGAGCGAAAAGCCGAAGAGGAAAGAAAAGCGGCAGAAAAAGCGGCAAAAGAAGAAGAAAAGAAGCGACAGGAAGAGGAAGCTGCAAAACAGGAAAATGCAAATGGCAACGGAACAGGTCAAAATCAGCAAGTTGTTTCTTCTATAGAAGAGTATTATCAGATTCCGGGTGTTCAGATTGCATACAATGGTTTTGAAGTTTGTGACAGTTATCCGACACAAGGCGCGGAGGAAGAAATGTTTTTTGCCCTTGGAGCAACGGACGGCAATAAACTTCTTGTTTTGAAATTTAATGTAACCAATATTTCCGGTTCGGATATGAACTTTAGTATGCTTGATGTTTCGCCAAGATTCCGGGTATCTGTGAATGGCGGAGATGCAAAAGGAACATTGGTTACTATGTTGACGGATGATTTGTCTGCTTATGTAGGTCCGATTGCAGCCGGAGAAACTATTTCGGCTGTTCTTGTTACCGAAATTCCTGTTACAGAAAGTTCTAATGTACAAAATATTTCACTTACTTTAAAGGGAAAAGAAGGTAGTGCAAATTTAGTATTACAATAAAAAATTTTGGAGTCAGAGATGTTTCTGACTCCTTATTTTTTTTCTGAAATGCCCTATTTATGAGGTTTTGACTGAATTGTAAAAAATGTTTAAAAAATTTAAAAAAGTCTGTTGACAAACAAAAAGACGCGTGATATTATAAACGAGTTGCGTCTGAGACAAACAACAGATGCAAGCAAATATGCGAAGCATATTTATGGCAACTCACGAAGTGTATTGCCTTGAACCTTGACAAATAAACAGCAATGCAACCCTGAAAATTCCGACGTGACGAAAATCATCTGAAGTTTAAGTCACGAAGAGAAAATTCAGAACAACCAAACAAACAAAAAGCCAGATAACAACTGGCGGGACAAACGATTCA
>JAZQDM010000051.1:0-57330 GCA_045546775.1 Lachnospiraceae bacterium
GTTCCTTGCACATATAATGCGACACCTATTCCAAATAAAATAGCCGTAATTACAGTAGATACTTTCTTTTTCCAAATAATTTGTGTTAGAACAAGAATAACTGTACTTGTCAACCAAAAAATAGATAGCCAACCCAACACATTATTGATTCCAAAAAAGAATTCCTCTTCATTCGTAAAATACAATTCTAATGGTCCAAAAATAAAAAATGTAATTGTAATTAGTAAAGCAACCGCAATTTGCTCTTTTATGTTTTTAATATAATTCAATACTTTTTTCATGTTCTTCCTTTCATTGCTTCCACACAATTCGGTTGTTCACAGATATTTCAAACAAACGAATGGATAATGCTCTGATATCTTTTTTGGTTTCTGCATAATATGAGAAAGTTTCTCCCACTCGCAACTTTATGATATGGCCACCGGGCTCAATATCCTCCGATAGGTTGACGCATATTTTAAATTGGCCGGAATCTACCACACAATCTTTTAATACTTGCTCATTGTCCACAAATATATCAAGAATTGCTGTGTTTTTCAACACCTGATTTTCCCCCAATATTGTCAACAAATTATCTCCTTTTTTAAGGTCAATGATAATTTCACAATTCCTCGAAATCCATCCATCCGCTGTTATACCATCAAATTCTATACCACTTTTTGTAATTTGTTTGTAGTATTTTTGTATAATAGAGACTCCTTCACAATATTTATAATTTAACTTCTCAAACTCTCTATCACTGAAACTACTCAATGAAATATAATTGTTTTCTTCCAACAAATATTTCAACGATTTTTTATATACTCTTCCCTTTGTAAAGTAAGGAACGATTTTTACTTGAATATTATCGTCTTCGACAATATTCTGCTCACTCCAATCTCTGTTAATATGAGTGTACAAAGCTTGTTGATAATGCCCTCCAAACCAATACGGAATCTTTTCTAAAATGTTCTTTGTTTCACCTTTTAAAACCGGTACACAACATGAGATTTTATCTAAATCAATATATGTCTGATATGTCTTATTTTGTATAGAACTGTGCAATAGCAATCCCCAAAAATCATCCCGTTGTGGTTTAATCCACAAAATTTCATCATCTGTTTGCAAAAGCTTAAGTACGATATTTTCCAAAACATTTTCATTTTCCAAGCTCTGGCCATTTTGAAAAATCACAACTATACTTTCTTTATCTACAAACTCAAGCAATCTTTTTACATCTTTTGTCTTTTTAATTACTGTAACTGTTTTATTTGAATAATTCTGCTTTTCTATATCACTTAATAATTTCTTTAACTCTTTTGAAGGACCAAACGACGATACAAGTATGTTTACTTTTGGAATCAGGTTTTTTTCTTTCTTTGCGGTTATGCTAACTACCTCTTCCAGTACTTCCTGTGTTTGTTTTGCACATTTTTCCCACGAAAAGAGCATTGCTCTCTGCCGACCTTTTTCTACCAATTGTTCACGGATGCAATCATCCGTTTCCAAAGTGTGCATTTTTTTTGCTATATCTTCCGGTGTAAATGGATCAAAAACAATTGCAGCATCACTGGCAATTTCAGGAATACTTGCACAGTTTGAGCATGCAATGGGGATTTCTGCACGCATTGCTTCCACTAACGGAATGCCAAATCCTTCAAACAAAGACGGAAAAACAAGCATTCTCGCATTGCGGAATATATATGGCATATCATTCTGTTCCACATAGCCAAGCAATACTACATCTTCTGTCAAGCCACATTCGTAAATGTAATCCTGCAATTTGTTTTCATCGTTGTTAGCATTTCCGGTTAATACCAATTTGCACGTAGTTTGATACTTATTTTTCAATATTTTATACGCATCTACCAAACGCTTATGATTTTTGTGCTCCCAACCATTGGCAGGATAAAAAATATAGTTAAACGGCAATTTCTGTTTTATATCAGCGTTACGCTTTTCATCTGTAATTTTGTCAAAACTTCCGTCTGCATTCTCATATATAACTCGGATTTGACTTTCATTCATCCCCAGTTTATCGATAATTGTTTGTTTCGAAAACTCTGAAATGGTTATAATCATCTGCGAGTTGTCTACAGCTTTTTTTGTTTCATGAATACGATAATTCAAAATCTCCGGTGTGAAATATTGTGGATAGTATTCATACTGTATATCGTGAATGGTTGTCACCATTGGTACACTGCAATTCTCATAAGGAACATAAAACAGTGGACAAAACATTACTTGAATATTATGTTTTGCAATGTAATACTCAAAAAATGCCGCAGTATCTTTGAGCTCATACGGAACCTTTACTATCGTATAAGGTTTATGTGCATTGCTCTCGAAAGAAGAAATGGCATGCTCATTCAGAAACAGCACCATTTCTATAGATTCTGTTTCTGAAAATATGTCTATTATATTTCTGATATATTGCTCTGCTCCACCTATTTTTCCCGGATACAGCTTGTCAATCACAATACCAATATTCATAAAGTTACCTTTTCTTCCAGTCAAATTATAGTTTACTTGGAAAGCTTTATACTTTCTAAATATTCTTTGTATGCAACGAGTTCTTCTATTACTTTTTGTTTTTCATTCACTTGTTGATAAAGAGTTGTCATACTCTTTATTAATCTTCCATTATCTGTTGAATTCAAATAAGCATTCATTTCATCTGCACTATTCTGTTTCATCGGAGTACGGGATGCAAACACAAACATATCGTAATCATCACCAAAAACTGCCGGTTCAAAATTGATATAATTAAAACCATTTTCACGAAGCAGTTTTTCCGCAGATTCCCTACTAAACAGATTAATATGCTGAAACTCCGTCAAATGTGATTGGAACCGCGGCTCTTTCTCTTTCATTTCTTCGTATGACAATTTCGGGTTATAGCACGGTGTCTGGAAACAGAAAATACCATCTTCCTTCAAATGTTCTTTGCATCTTTGTATAAAAGAAATCGGATCCACAATATGCTCCAACAAATCAAAGGAAACAATAACATCATACTTTTTATCGATATCACTGATGTCTCCCTGATGCATGTTAACATCCAGTGTCTCTGCTGCGTATTTGCATATTTCTTCGCTGAGTTCAAAGCCCGTCTGTTCATATCCGGCCTGCTTCATCAAATATGAAAACTGGCCTATTCCTGCTCCGATTTCCGCCACAGTAGCCTTAGGCAAACGATATTTCATCAAATATTGAAGCCAATATATCGTTCTCTCTTGAAGATAGTGGTCAATCACTTCGTCCAAAGAGTTTTTTCCGGTAAGTTGACACATTAATTTTTCCCAATAATTTTTTCCATAGAGATCTTTTTCTTCATCCTCAACCTCTACAATTTTTTCAGAAAAATCCACATCCGAAACAAGAGTATGGCATTTCTCACACACATAGTAATGTTCCGAATATTTTTTTTCGACTTCAGATCCACACCAGCATTTTTGCATATCTGTTAGCTCCTTTCCTGTGATTATTGTGCTTTTACAGAAAATACTGCTATGCCAAGTTGTCTGTCGTCCGGAGAATCCGTATAATCACATGGACGCCATAATTCACTAATTTCCAAACTTATCTCAACTAATCCTTTCAGCTCTAACCCTTTCGGAATATCAAAGGAAAGGACTTCTCTTCCCGCAATACATTCTCTGGAACCTATTTCTTTTCCATCTATCATTACATGAAGTACTAATGGTTTGTCGCCTTCTTTATAAGGTCTGATATTCATATACTCCATTGAGATTTTTTGTGGATTCGCATCGTTTACATTAAGATACACTCTTGCATATTTACTCTTCATCCAGCGGAAAGTGCTACCTTCTGCATCTTTTTCCAATAAATTCCACTCTGATTCATCCACTGAAAAATCATTTAACATACTACAACTGCTCAATTCATCAGCCAAAATGGCTACCTCTTCTTTGGTATAAGAGGTACTCATACCAAAAATATCTGCCTCTCTTTCTAAATCTCTTGGCAACAAGCATCCACTGCAATTTTTTACAACATTATCGCATACATACTGTTTTCTTTCCGATTCAAATATTGTATCAAAATCCTGCTCAAAAAGATTTCCCAGTATATATTCATCGCTATCATCCCGATAATAACTACCCCAACAAGCGTATACATCGCCATTGCTGTCCAAATACCACGTATTTTTTCCTGCATGGCAATTCGTGATACTATATTTCCCTTGAGATAACAAATATTTTCTTCCGCGCGGATAAGTAACATATTTAAACGCTTTTTTAATATCATCCACACTAAAATTAAACTCTCTCTCTGACACAAAAATTTCAGGAATGTACGCTACCGGAACACCCATTTCTCGGAAAAAGCAGTCAAATTCCTCTAACGTATCAATGTTGTCTTTTTGAATAACTGCATTTATCTGAACTTGAAAACATCTTTCTTTAAGTGCTTTTACGCTCTCCATTGCTCTTTTGTAAATACCATTACAACGTCGGATAGCATCATGCTTTTCTTCTGTTCCGTCGATAGAAATGGCAAATCTTAAGTAATCTTTATTTTCAATTTGATCTACAAGGCGGATAATCTTTTCTGTAAACCACCCATTTGTTGCAATGACACAGTGAATCTTTTTGCGATTCAAGTACAATACAAACTCATCCAAATCTTCTTTAATAAAGGGTTCTCCACCTGCTATATTAATTGTATTTCCCAATAAATATTTGGATTTCTCAAATTTTTCGATAATTTCTTTAGCAGATAATTCCTTGTTTTTTCCTGTATATACTTTTGGATCACAGTGTTGACATCTACAATTACATCTCGTTGTCACATTGTACAATGCCTCACACATCACAATATCATCAACTTTTTGTACTATCATAAATTTTGTTCCTCTCTTCCTCTATCTGATTACAAGTTCTGTTTCTCCGGGCAAATCACAATCTCCATGAAATCCCATCTTTGTAGGTGTACCAATCTGTTTTTGCATGATTGAGAAAGAACCCACATTATTTCGCAAACAAACACGTTCCATTCGCTCGTTGATTACTTCCTGTGCAAGATAGCTCCTTTGGTCATATCCTTCTTTAAACATTTGCGTAAAACCAACTTCAAAGCTATATTCACCTTCCGCAATATCGAATTTTATCTTTTGTAAATATGCTAGTTTTGTTCCCTTCTTTACGTTATCAGGCAACTTAGTATAGGTCTGACTTGTGTCTTTACCATGCACAATCGTATTACGTTGATTATATAAAATTATCCCCGTCACAGGAATTTCAATATCATGCAAAATATCAAGCTCGATGTAAAAATAACCATATTCGCCTTGCGTAAAGGCTCTTCTCGATTTTCCTTCTGCATCAAATAACCCAATCTTACCGAAAGAAGCTTTTCCATTTGACACTTCTTGCGAAAGGCTCAAATCATAAAATTCTTCTTCTTGTATTTTCCAACCCGATTCAAATGTCAAGCTATCTTGATTTTTCTCTACGCCTAAATCATTTGATTTTTTTTCATGACGTACAGTAACCGCCTGATCTTCCAAATAATACTCTTTCACTACTTCCTGGCTTCTGCCAACGGAAATCTGCTTTCCGCTCTGCAACAGCATGGCTCTGTCACAAAACTGCTCGACCTCACTCATATTATGGGTAACTAATATAATAGTCGTACCCTTTGCTTTGAGCTCATTTAATCTGGTGTAGCATTTTTGTCTGAAAAATACGTCGCCCACTGCCAGTGCCTCATCAACGAGCAAAATGTCTGCATCCACATTAATTGCTACAGCAAAACCTAATCGTATATACATTCCGCTGGAATACGTTTTTACAGGCTCGTACAAATGGTCACCAATATCGGCAAAGGCAATAATATCCTGCACTTTTTTTTCGATTTCTTCCTTGTTTAGCCCCAGTATAGCCGCGTTCATGTATATATTGTCGTATCCTGTACTCTCCGGATTAAAACCACTTCCCAACTCAAGAAGTGCCGCAATTCTGCCGTTTATCTGTACTTCACCGGACGTTGGTTTTAGGATGCCTGCCAAAATCTGAAGCATTGTACTTTTTCCACTGCCGTTTTTTCCAACAATGGCAAAGGCCTCTCCTTTTTTGATATCAACTGTGATTCCATCCAAAGCAACAAAATCTCTTCCGAGATTTTTCTTAAACAACAAACTTTTAAATCGTTGCCCGGGTGTATCGTATATCTTATAAGTTTTATTCAGATTTCTAATACTGACTGCTGTTTCGCTACTATTCATACTTTTTAATGCCTCATTTTATAATACATCTGCAAATCCGTCTTTTAAACGCTTAAAAATCAATACTCCTACGAGTAATATAATGCTTGCCACACCTAAGGAAATAAAGTAATAACTCCAAATCATGTTTTGTCCGTACAAACAAACACGTCTGGCATTTTCAATAATATATGCCAACGGATTAATCGCAGCGAGATATTTAAACTGAACCGGTGCCGCTTCCAGTGAATAAAAAATAGGGGACGCATACATCAACACCATAACAAGCACACTAATTGCATTGACAATGTCTTTGAAATATACGGCTAATGCTGCCAATGCATAAGAAACACCAAGACACGTCACAAATAACGGAATAAACTGCAAAATTAATTGCAAGCTTGTTATATATATTTTTTGCGTGAGACACAAATGTCCTATAAGGAGAATTCCGTAACTGATAAGACAATTCACAAACGCTGTAACGCATATGGTAAAAGGTAATGCTTCCAATGGAAAAATAACTTTTTTTACATAGTTTACATTGCCTGTAATGATTGCTGTTGAGCGGGTCATCACTTCTGAAAACATATTAAATGCACTCAGTCCGCAAAAGATAACCAATGCATACTCGTACTTGCTACTCGGTTCTGAGCTCCAAACCGGCTGAAATATCTCACTGAACACGTATGTGTAAATTACCATCATAAACAATGGTACTATCACAGACCAAAGCATGCCCAAAACAGAGCCTTTATACTTTTCCTTAAAATCCCTTACAACCAATTGTTGAAGTAAATAGTTGTTCTTCATCAAAATTCTCCGTCAATCCAGTTTCCATGTTGCGCGAACACCGGGATAAAATTTTCTGGATAATTCCACACTTTTTCCCGCTTGTCTGCTTGCTTCATAATAACCATTCTGCCAAATAGCGCGCATTTTGAAACCTTTAAAATCTTTCTTTCTATACATTTTACATAATGCATCCACTTGGAATTTTCTAATTTTTTCCAATATTGCAAACGTCTCTTTTTCTTCTTCAAATACTTTTATACCAACTCTAGGTAAGGACTGTGTCAATTTCTCATCCAGCCATTGCTGCAAATCACTGTATCGGCGCAAGTTTTTGCCATCACTGATTCTGTACTTAAGGAAAAATTTATCAATATCAAAATTTACTTGTAAGAATAAGTTTTGTATGTCAATGCACGCCTCAATACAAGATAAGAGAACGCTCTCATAATATGCTTTTTGAAAAGTAGCATCCTCTGTATAAAAGAAAGCCACTTTGTTTAGCGTTGCTAAATTAAACATTGGATGGCGGTCACGGTCCAGACTGTATACAAAAAGTTCTGCATCCTTTTTTGTAAGCAAAGGAAAGGACTTTTGTGTCCACGCAATCCACTCTTCATCACGCTTTATAATGCCTTTAAACGATGCTCCGTCGTAATTGAATTTTGTCAATATTTTGTCGCAAAAATCTACTGTAAATCCGGCATCAATCGCCGTTGATTCCCAAATCCAGTCTGCAAGTAACGAATACTGCTCATCAAAACCGCCTATTTTGTTAAAAACTTGATAAGACGCATAGGTTGCTTGATGATACATTTGTATATAGCGGAATGTACTATGCTGTATACTATAACGTGGGTAGGTTGTCTCTTCTACTCTTTTCCCGTTCATGTACAAATGGCGAATACCGCATACGATATCCGCGTTTGTTCTTTTGTATTCTTCCACAACATCCTCTGCCGCATTCGGAACACATTCGTCATCAGAATTCATAAAGCAAAGAAATCTTCCTCTCGCCAATGCTATTCCTTTGTTCATGGCATTGTAGATCCCTGTATCCGGCTGTGATATATAGTAATCAATTTTATCTGCATTTTCCTCTATCAGCTTAAGTGTACCATCTGTAGATCTGCCATCGACAACAATATATTCCACATTGGAATATGTCTGTTCCCACACACTGCGCATACATCTTTCCAACGTATCAATCCGGTTAAACACAACTGTTATATAGGTAATAAGCGGCTTATCCTCTGTGTCCTCTTTCAATACCCCTTTTGTTCTCAGACCACCTTCCACATCTCCTTCTTTTTTCGGAAATGTTGTGTAACATCCGCATATATCTGTATCTTTAAATTCTTTTCGTAATAAAGCCATTTTCTCCCTTACACCTCTTTTAATTCTCAACGAATCTTCCTTTGAATGAATAGTACCACACGATTCTCAGCGTAGTATAAAACTTTCTGGATAAAAACACACTGCCTGCGGCCCATTTACTTGTTGTATAACACATCACACGCAACAATCTGTCTATTTTTGACGCCCCTCTTTCCTGTTTCTTATGCATATACACATAGTAAAGAATCCGATTCAAGCATCGTTTTATATCAATCAGACATTCCAGCATTTCCTTTGTGATAGTAATTTCATCACTATAAGTTTCAAACAATTTGTTTTCTATCAAAGAAACGAGTTGTTCAAACTTCTCAATACCAAATTGTTCTTTTAAGTGGTATCGCTGTATTTGCTTTGCAATATAACGTTCATGCTTTTGTCCAAGCAAGCGGATATCCGTGCACTGCTCCATGCACGCTGTCAATATAGTCGCATAGTAGGTTTTGCGGAAATCCTCTATATCAAAATATCGGAAAGCCACCTTGTTTAATGTTTTTACATCAAATAAGGGGTGCCGTCCCCGATCCAGACAATAAATAAAAAACTGCACATCTTTTAGTGAAATTTGCGGAAATGTCTTTTTCGCCCATCTTTCCCACTCATAGTCTCTCTGATAAATACCTTGACAGGAAGCTCCGTCGTAACTGAATCTTGCCAATTCCTCATCAGAAAAGAACACCTTAAATCCTGCATCCAGACTTTTGGATTCCCAAATCCAATCTGCTAATAAGGAATATTCTTCCTCAAAATATCCCACTTTTTCAAATACATCTTTTGTTACATAAGTAGATTGATGAAACATCTGAACGTATCTGAAAACGCTCTTTTTAATGTTATAGCGAGGATATTTTACTTCGTAAACGCGTTGTCCATCCTGCACCAGCTCTCTACTTCCGCAAATAATATCCGCACCGGTTTGACGATAAAAATCTATGACCTTGCTTGCGGCTCCCTGCATGCACTGGTCGTCTGAATTAATAAAACAGATAAATCTGCCTGATGCCAACATGACGCCTTTATTCATGGCATTGTAAATACCACTGTCCGGCTGCGAAATGTAATAGTCTATCTTATCTGCATGTTTTTGTATTAACTCCGTTGTTCCGTCAGTGGATGCCCCGTCAATTACAATATATTCGATATTGGGGTAATCCTGATTCCACACACTTTCCATACAGGAAAGTAATGTGTCCACACGATTATATACAACCGTAACGTAGGTAATCAATGGCATATCTTGGGAATCCTTTTTGTATATTCCCTGTAGCCGCAATCCACCTTCTAAATCTCCGTCTTTTTTTGGAAAGGTTTTGTAGATACCATACTTATTCATTATTCTGTCACGTCCCTATTCTCATCCGAATTCCCACCGGTTGCCTTATCTTCAATATCTTTGCATCGAAGTGCCAACTCGGCAGCCATAACCTCTACTTTGCTTTCCAACATAGATATCTGTATGGAAACTGACAACAACTTTTCCAACAATAAAAATATAATTACCAAATATACAAAATTTGCCGGTGACTGTATTCCAAAAAGTTGCGCTGCCATATAAGATAACTCCGGAAAAATACCTAATCCGGCCAGAATAATCGCAAAACAAATCCAATATACTGCATCTTCCTGCTTTACTTTACACTTTCTGATTTTCCGGAGAATCCAAATTGCCGTAATGACAGATGCTACTAATAATAAAGTTCTTAAGATTAATGTCATCTTTTTACTCCTTTCTTATCCACTGAAAAATCAGAATATTAAACAAAACATGCGTCATGTAACGCATCGAACCTCCAAAATTCAAGTAACTTTCACCGGCAACTCTTTCCCGCATCTTTACTTGTACTTCTTCAATTTTTACACCTTGATTAATTAAAAAAGCCAGCGTATCCGGTTCCGGTCGGTAATTTATCCTATACCCAAACATCTTAATCATTTTCTTGTTAAAGAGACGCATGCCACTCGTCACATCGCCGATGTATTTTCCTTTTGTTGTAAGCCGTATCGCATACGTAATAATCTGGCTTCCTACCATTCTTGGCGTAAGTGGCTTTCTTTCGGTTTTAAATCTTGAGCCGATTACGATATCCGCTCCTGTTTTTTGCATTGTTTCAAACATATCTTTTATATATTCCGGACGGTGTTGTCCATCCCCGTCCATCTGAATAACGTAATCATAACCGTGATAATTTGCATACTTCATACCTGCACGGATGGCACCGGAGAGACCCAGATTAACCGGCAAATCCAATACATTAATACCGGTGTCATGGCATACTTTACGCGTTGTATCCTGGGAACCATCGTTGATTACAACATAATCGTACTGCGGATAGTTCTCCGTTATTTCTCTCACAACACGTTCTATATTTTCCGCTTCATTGTAAGCAGGAATTATAATTAATGGTTTTTTCATTTTTTTCACATCCAATAGCTATTTTTCAAATTACATAATACCCCTTGCTAGTGTAGCACATTGACGATGTCAATTCAATTGTTTGTCCATTTTCAGTTCAGTTTTTCGACCCTACAAATTTTACACCGCGCCCTATTGTTTCGCAATTCAATTTTTATGCAAAAAATTGTCGGACTTTTGTTGTCGTTTAAAAAAACTTTTGGTATAATGTGCTAAAAGGGATTTTTGCACGTATTGGAAAAATAACATTGAAAGGATGGCAACTATGGGTTACGGGTTTACAGACAAAAAGCTGGCAGACTTGATTGAGCTGCTGGAGAGAAAAGAACTACGCGAAATAGTACAGCAAAAAGGCAGCGGTGCAAAAAATACCGCAGCACTCTATGCGGTTGCAAAAGAATATCATGATATTCTTGCAGAAATTATCGAAGATGTGGAGGAAATGGACCGACAGTCCGACGTTATCCGTTCCTCTTATTTGAAACGTATGGAATCTACGCAAAGTATTTCCGACGCCAACGAGGACATTGCAAAAGCAGCTACCAATCAGGCGGAAGCAGCTTTGGAATGCGCCGATTTGTCCAAACAGTTTGAAGACGGTTTCTACAAACTTTTAGAAGAAGCCAAAACATTGAATTCTAAATGTGAAGAAGCTGAAAAAATCAGTATTGCCGGTGTTTCTTCACTGGCCGAATTCCTGACAAAAATCAGTGGATTCAGCGATACATTTTTACATATCAATGACAAAATGGAACATTTGGGTGACTCCATCGGAAGAATCAACGATGTTGTTTCCACGATCACTTCCATTTCTGACCAGACCAACTTGCTTGCACTCAATGCTTCTATCGAGGCTGCCCGCGCAGGCGAAGCCGGAAGAGGTTTCAGCGTTGTTGCCAACGAAGTAAAGAAACTGGCCGAAGAAAGTACCGTGGCAACAGAAAATATTGCTCATGTTATCGCAGAAATTTTGGAAGAGATGAAAGAAATGATGGAATCCGTGCGTAAGGAAAGTGCCAAAATGGCTGCGCAGACGGAAGCTATCAGCAACGTAGAAGGCATGATTAACGAAATGCGTTCTTCTATCCTGGAATTGATGGAAGGCCAGCAACGCATTACAAGACATGTTGATGTTATGTACAAAGACAACTGCAAATTGCAGGATAAGATAGAAAATATCGCATCCCTGACACAGGAATCAGCTGCAACAAGCCAGATTGTTTCCACTGTTTCCTTGGAACAGCACGCATCCGACAAGATGATTTTGGACATGCTTCAAGGTCTGTACAACCAGTCCGAGACAATTTCCAAATCATTGAGTGCATTCCGCGTGGAAAAACTGGAACGCAAAAAAGCAAAGATTGGTATTGTATGTCTGGAGCAGATGGATTTCTACAAAGACGTAGAAGATGCTGCTTTGGATGCCGGACAGAAGCTTGGCGTGGAAGTAATTTGCCGCACACCAAAAGCATGCGATGCAAAAGTACAGGCTGATTTGTTCCAGTCACTTATTGATGACGGTGTGGACGGTATTGCCCTTGTTCCGAGTGATGTTGGCGTTATGACACCTCTCGTAAACAAAGCGGTTGACCAGGGTATTAAAGTAGTTTGTATCGATGGCGATATGCCGGGAAGTAAACGTCACGTGCATGTAACATCTGACAGTTATCAAGGTGGTAAAGTTGCCGGTGAAGCAGCTGCCAAAGTATTAAAAGGCAAAGGAAAAGTTTTGGTTTTCCTCGCTGCCAGCGAAGTACCTGTTGTAGACCAGCGTTTCCGCGGATTTATGGATACTTTGAATTCGCTTGCCGACGTAGAGTTATTGTGCAAGATGGAACAAAAAGACACCGATATGGCACGCTCCAAAGCGATGATCAAAGATTTGGTAGAAAAATATCCTGACTTTGATTTGTTGTATCTTGTTACAGGTGACAGCGGTGCTATGGCTGCCGAAGTATTCAAAGAGAAAAACTTGAAGAAACATCTTGTTATTTTGAGTAAAGACCAAAATGTAACAGATGCTGTTGCAAGCGGCATTGTAACTGCACAGATTGTTCAGAGAAACGGTTTGTGGGGTGAAATGGCTGTTAAGAGCATCAAAAATATGCTGGACGGACAGCAAACCGACTCCTTTGAGGATACCGGAATGTACGAAATCAACCAGCACAATTACAAGATTTTCCAGTAAAAACCTAGGAAGTGCTTACAAATGTATTACATTCTTTTAGTGGTTTATGCATTAATTTTTATTCTCTTACTCATAGCATTGGTAAGATGTTTAAAAAGCAAGCTAAAGTGGGGCATACTTTTTGTATGTGAAGTATTGGCTATCATTTTTTCTACAATTTTTATGTTATACTATGATAGTTTGCCCGGATATGGCATAATGCCCGGCTTAACATATGTCGGTGAAGTGTTTATAAGTTTGGGAGCCATGTTTCTATTTTTGTTATTGTTAGCTATAACAATTGTTTTAGAATTGACAATCTACCTATTAGAAAAAAAGAAACAAGGTAAAAATTACTTCCCAAAGTTAATTATCGGAATATCCGTATTTATCTTTGTTTTTGGGCTTTTTTCTTTTGTTTTTAATTTTATGGCCAATATTGATGTTGGAAAAACAAAAGCTACCATTGTATCTTATACAGCAAACGAATTGGGATATGCACGCCCGGTAGTTGAGTATACGGTTGATGGTCAGGTTTATGAAGTTATGATTCGCGTATTAAATGATGAGATAAGTAATAGCAAGCTAAACGATGTAGTAAACATCTATTATGATAAAACAAATCCATCGGAACTTGTTTCTTTGACTCATTATGAAACTACTTATATTCCTTGTTTCATAATTTCATTATTACTATTGTTGACACAGAAAAAGGAAATCAAAAAAATAATATGTCGTAACAATTGACACAAAAAAGGATGATGCTTTTGCATCATCCTTTTTTAGAGCGCGAGACGGGGATCGAACCCGCAGAAATTCCGTAAATCGGAAAGGGCGTATACCCCCAGTACAGTAATACGGGGGTACTAATTACAAATGAATTTGGGAAACGAAAAACAACTTAACAACAATCTTTTAGTGTCTATTGACTGGATGGCATTCACTTCTACAGTCATGCAGGAAGCTGGGGAAATGATAGAATTTTTAGGATATAGTACGTCTGACTTTCAGCTTCTTCCAAAAGGTGCGCATGGCTATCGTAAAATGTATCGTTTAAATAGCTTTCCTGTGACTATATTGAGTGATGGCTCGGAAGATATGGGCGTGCATGCAGTTATTACCGGGTCAGCTATTCAGGATGTTTTATCACATTTTAGGCGTTCTTTGATGGGGACAACGCCTTTTTCCGGTGATGAAAATATAGTGGAATACTCTCACTTTGACAATGATATAATGTTGGAATTCTTGCAGCAGATTCGTCGAATTGGTTGGTTGACTCGTTTTGACTTGGCTGTGGATGATTTGGGTGCAGAATTTTTTAGCCTGGACGATGTGTGCGGTTTTTTGAAGCGTCAGGAAGTTGTGAGTAAGTTCCGTAAGTACAAAGTAGTTAATGAGTCTACTCTTGCCGGAGAAGCAACCGGGTATACTGTGTATCTTGGGTCCAGGCAAAGTGAAGTTATGCTTCGTGTGTATGATAAACAGTTGGAACAGAATCAGAAGGCAGAAAGTGAAGATGTAATGCATCCTGAAGCATGGGTGCGTTGGGAATTAGAATTGAAAAATGAACGTGCAAATATTGCTGCAGATCTTTTAGTTTCTGGGAAAGATTTGGGGCTTATTGTGATGGAAATTTTGAATAATTATGTTCGGATTGTCGAGTTGGATGACTCGAACCGGTCACGCTGCTCTGTGCATCCTCTTTGGGAAAAATTTACGGAAGCAGTTGGAAAATTGTCTTTGTTTGTAAAAGAACAGGAAAAGACATTGAAAGAAAAACGCCGCTGGATTGTGCGCTCGGTTCTACCGACTCTTGCCGGTATTATTGTTGCCGATGGTGGCAGCTTTGATATAATCACGCAACATTTTGATGATGCAGTGCTCCGGATGAGTAATCATATGCAGCAGCTTGTTACGGAAAGCAATCCGGATTGGTGGAATGATTATTTTGCCCGGAATTATGCATGATTTAACTTGCTTTGTTCCCCCTTATGTAAGGGGGTTAGGGGGATATTTTATTCTCACCTTTGTCGAATGACGTTTGAATAACATGAATTAGAGAACAGCGGGGGTTTGGGGGAAACTCTTTCCCCCTTTGTTTCCGCCCTCCTTCACCTGTGTCATGTAAGGGGGCGGATAGATTACCTTAGAAATGGGACGCAAAAATATATTTTGCGGTTCAGGCTCTTAGGTAATCTTGGTGGGGAATAGATGATGGATCATAATTTGTCGACTTCATCCCAACAGCTTGCTATATAGTCGGATTTGTTGTCGCGTGTGGCGGCAATTGCATCACGGCGTTTTTGGCGTACTCTTCGACGGATTTGTTTTATTTGTCTGTTTCGTCTTCGGACTTCTGCAGGCGTCGTTTGTGTGCGCAAATAATGGGGTTTGTTTCGTTCTTCTTCTGCTTTTAGACGTTTATTGTCTACACTAGTTTTGTAAACTAGGTAAAACATGAAACATATCACAAGAATGATTTCAATGCATTCTTTTACCGTGAGTGAGAATGTAATCATTTGTGTTTTCCTCTTTCGTTTATCCAATCTTCGAAACTGACAACTCCGCGCTGTTAATGCGTCCGTGTTCTGTTTCGTATTTTGTAATGTAATCTTTTAGTATGTGATTGATTTGTTGGTTTGTACTGCGACTTTCTGCTTCAGCTATTTTTGTGATTTTGTCAATTACTTCTTGTTCCGTTCTAAGTGTGAAACGTGGCAAATTACTTGGCATGTATATTCCTCGCGAAAAAGAGTGTTGACAAAGTGACGTCACCAAGTTATATTATAACTTAGGTGATGTCACATTGGCGTCACTCTATAAGAAAAATGTGTTTTTCAGTTCCCTTGTAGGTGCGCGCGGTGAATAGTCCCCTCACCAGCGCGTACATAACAACATAATAGCAAAGGGAAACGGAAAAAGCAAGCAACTGAAAATAGTATGTGAAACGGAAAGGAAAAGGTACGAGAAAATGAGTGTAAGATTTCAGGTACTAGGGTACAAAGACTTTAACAGAAAGTCAGACGGAAAAGCAATGACGATTTTAACAGTTATGAGCGAATGCACATCGGCGGATATTTCGCGCGGACAGGTAGGGCATAAAGTGACGGATTTTTTCATGCCGGAAGATTATGTGGGCAAGCTTACACCGGATATTGTTGGTAAGGAATTTGTTCCGGAATATTCTATCAGTAGCTTTGGACGTCCTGAATTGAGTGGATTCACGACTAAAGATTGGAAGTGATGATATGGCTGCAGAATGGTATCAAGATGAATATATTGCTGGTTACTATGATGAAAGCGGTAGATTGATAGTGTGCGAGGAGTACGGAATAGACGCTGATTTTGATACTCACGCTGTGGATGTACAAAATGGATATGGTTACTATAATTCCGAGGGGGATTTTAGGAAAAATCGTTTTTGTTTGTGAGGTAGAAAATGGAAACAGGAGTACAATTAGCGATTGAAGGTATGGAAAATGTGATTGAGTCCCCAGTAGATACATCTCCTTTAGAGACAGTTCCGGACGAAACAGTTCCGGTAACATCCTCTGAAGCTCTTCCGGATGAAACAGTTCCGGAAGAGACTCTTCCAGCAGAAACAGAAACGGAAACTGTAACCGGGTTGAAGGAACCGGAAACAGCGGAAAACTACTTGCCGGGTGTGGATGAGCTGGAAGAGATTCGTGCAGAACTTGCTGCAGAAACGGAAATAAGTGCGGAAGTACTTGTTCCGGTGGTGGATGCGATTAATGCGCAAACGGAAACAATTCATGCCGGATTTGTCGGTGTGAATATTATGTTAGGAATCTTGTGCGGTATTGTGCTAATGCTGGGATTCCGATTGAGGCGGGTATGATATATATAACTTTAGCATTAACCTTTGTCCCGGTTGGGGCAGTTTTTGAAATAATAGTAATATTACTGGATTATCTACTAACGAGTGTCTTGTCTATGATGAAAGGCGCGTAAAGAACGGAGGTGAAAAACCAATGGTTATGAATTCGCTTAATGGATTATTAACAGCTGCTGCTCCGGCATTCGATGTTACTAGCGTTGTTGAATCTGCTGCTACGACTGCATCCAGTCAGATGTTTAGTGTTTTAACTATCGTTGTTCCGATTGTTGCTGGTGTTGCTGTTGCTGTTGTGGGTGTTAAATTCGGTATGAAATGGATTAAATCCCTCGGAAAATAATGTATAAGAGGACAGGTGCGCACTGTCCTTTTTGCGTGGAGAAAATTATGGACAAAAAGAAACGTTTTGTGTGTGCTGTTCTTGCTCTTGGTATATTACTTTCTGTTCTTGCTCCTGCAAAACAGGTGAAAGCTGCAGCTATTGCTGCAGAAGTTGGTGCAGAAATTGGGTGGCTGATATGGGATTTACTTATATCAACTGTTATTGCCGGTGGTGCCTATGAATTGAGCGCCGGTGATTATGAAACGGAAGCTGCGTTGTATTCATCTTATCTTGACAGTTGTATGGAAAAAATGGAAGCCGGTGAATCTTTTGCTGGTACTACATTTGAACTTCAGGATGGGACGTTTGTGCGAATGGATCATTGGCTTACAAGTTATGTTGGTGGTTCGGAAGCTCCGGTTCCTACGTTGGAAGAGTGGGAAGCTCGGCGTGCATCTTTTGAAGTAATCGAAGGTGGTGGCGGAACTTCAGATAATGGTGATGATAATAATAATGATGATGATACGGATTTGTTAAAAAGTCCGATTAATAGTGCTTTTATTACTGCAGATGTTATTGAAACGGCTGCAGCTGTTGCTCAAAATGCAATTTTGGGAATGAATCCGCAGATTCCTTTGGGTACATTGACGGATGCAACTCAGTTTGTCGGCTATCAGTATAATGAAGCCGGTAACATATTAATCAAAGGCAGTATTGGCGCAAAAGATATTGAGCAGGATGCTTTTGATCTCAGATATCACACTTTATTTTTTGATAATGTAGCAAATGCGAATCCAATCGCTTTTGTGGCATCAACAGGTGATTATAATTATGATTTGACATTTTATGAATACGACGTGGAAACGGGTGCTGTGGAAAAATATCCAATACGTTATGAATATGGCAGCTGCATCGATGGCTCGCTTACTCCTGCAGCATATTATCGAATTAGTGGTGCTGTTGATAGCACCGGGCGTCTCGATAAGGAACATTTGAGTGGACTGGCTGTTCGTATGAATATACCGGTATTTATGTCGTATGATGATATGGTTAATTTCTTTCAAGGAATAGATACGTCCGGGATGTTGAACGGTGCAGCTTATGATTTTCCCGGAGTGTGTGCTGGTGCTCTGGAAGCACTTCATCCGCTTACCGGTATAAATTTGAATCCTTCTTCTATTCCGCAGCTTCGTCAGGCTCTTTCTTCAAATTTGGCAAACGCTGCAGATGCGGATCCGGATAATCAACCGCAGAATACACAAGATTATATTGGAGCTGTACAGGGTGCTGTAGATAGTGCTTTGGGAACGGATCCATCCGGTAATCCGGGAAGTAATCCGGGCGTGGAACCGGATAGTCAGCCGGAGTCTGTGGAGCCGCCGGAAGATTTAAAAAAGTATCGAACGGATCTTACATCTTTATTTCCGTTTTGTCTTCCGTTTGATTTGATTGCGTTGTTGGATGTTTTGGATGCGGAACCGGAAGCACCAGTATTTGAGATTCCTCTTGTTGTCCCGGCATTGAATATACATGAAGTTTATGAATTGGATTTGTCTATTTTTAATGAGACAATGGAAGTTTTTCGAGTCTGTGTGCTTGTGACTTTTATCTTAGGTTTGATAATTGTTACAAGCAAAATGATTAAGTGGTAGGTGTTTTTTTATGATTGCTTTTATGAAAGAACTTTTGGATGGGTTTTTAAATGCGTTGCTTGCTATCTTTCCTTTAAGTCCTTTTCGTCCTTATATTAATGAGTTAGCGGAACTTCCGTTTCTTTCTTATTTGAACTGGTTTATCCCGGTTGGTGAAATGTTGAAAATTGGCTCTGCCTGGCTTTTGGCAATTGGCGGATATTATGCGTATATGGTGATAGCGCGTTGGGTTAAATTATTGGGTGATTAAATGATTGAATTGTACAGCGGAACGCCCGGTTCCGGAAAGAGTTTGCACGGTGCGAAAGATATTCGTGACCAGCTTCGGAAAAAAGAAAGGATTGTGATTGGGAATTTTTATGTTGATACTAAGGCAATTAAAAAATGTCAGGGGTATTACATAATGGTGGAAAATCATAGACTAACGCCGGACAGACTTATTCAGTTTTCTAAGCGTTTGTCTTGGCATTTGAAAAGACGGCTCCGCGAAGGTGAAATATTGCTTATGATTGATGAAGCTCAATTGTTTTTTAACTCTAGGGAGTGGCAAAATATTGGTCGGCAAGGTTGGCTTTCTTTTTTTACACAGCATCGTAAATATGGATTTAATATTATTCTAATGGCTCAATTTGATCGAATGTTGGATCGTCAGATTCGTTGCTTAATAGAATATGAATGTATTCATCGAAAAGTAAGTAATTTCGGTACTATTGGTTTTTTTGTAGGTCTTGTTACTGGTAATAATTTATATGTTTCTGTTCGTCGTTGGTATCCAATTAAAGAAAAATTGGAAATGAATGTGTTTGTTGGAAAAAAAAGTCTTTTTTCTATTTATGACACTTTCGCTGATTTTAGCGTGCCCGGGCAGCCTGGAGGGATGAGTGGGGACAAAAGGGGCCCCGCGATTCCCTCCAGGCTGCCGGAACAGGAAAAGGATGCGAAAGTGGAATTAGAACAGAATGTGTTGGATTTGGATCCGGATATGGATGGGATTGAAATGTTAGAATTGGAAGAAAGAGTTCGTCCGGAGCTGCAGGATCTGGATAAAGAAAAAAGCGTTTTTGGTGATATGCTGCAGATTTTGGAAAAATGCGTGAGGAAAATTATGAAAAAAATGTTGCGTTCGTCGTTAAAGTCGTGATAGCATTGCCGGCATTTCTCTGATTATGAATGCCTAGCGTCTAGGCTGTCACAAAGCACTTAATAAGCGCGCGTTCTCGATAATTTACGATGATAAAGGTACGGAACGCGCAGCGCATTTAGTGCGACTGACTGGTACGGTATGCGTTTGTAGATGCGTGAAAGGATATAAAAATGGACTTACAAGAATGGATTGATTTAGGCGTAAATAAAGGTATTGTAACGCTTCCTGAAGGGCAGCAAATGACTTTTCAGGAAGTCTACCAGAAATGGTTCTTGATGAAGTTAAATGTCATAAAGAGTCAAAGCTGTGACCGGATAGAGTGTACATATAACAGATATTATAAGAACAGCGAACTGGAACAGACAAACATTTCTGCGATTGATGAAAATATGATCATACGTTTTTTAACAAAGATAATTGTCGGAATAGGCGGTATTACGACGAAGGAATTTGGTCGTATATTTCAAGTTATTAGTAACGTGATGATTTATGCTAGGGATTTGGAATTGGGTGGTGCTCGCTTGCTTGATTGGCATAAAATACGTCGTTATGTTCCAACCGGGGAAATTATACCGGATGTGCATATGGATTTTGCGATTCCCCGGGATCATATTGAGAAGCTTCTCCGGCTTGTCTTGGATGAAAATATCTATCCGGAAAAAAGAAGTGCTTGTCTTTGTCTGCTTTTGAATTTCTTCTTGGGATTACGTGTCGGTGAATTGGCAGCGTTGTCTTGGCAAGATATTGATTATGAAAAGAAAGTTGTTCTGGTCTGGAAGACAGAGACGAAAACATTTGACCGGGATGCAGATGGGGAACGTCAGGGCGCAATGGTATATCGTGTTGTGGAAAGTACAAAGACAATTTATTCTGTTCGTGCTGTTCCGCTGCTTCCTGAATCTCTTTTTATCCTGGAACGATTGAAAGAACACCATGATCGGAACGGGTACCGGAGTCAATGCCTGGCATATGACGGACGCAATACTATTTTAAGCCGCAGCTTAGACAGGACGCTTCGCCGGTTATGTGCTCTTTGTGAAATCACATATTTCAATACGCATTGCATTCGGAAGACGTTTGCAACTATGCTGCATGGTTCAGGGATGCCAACAAAAGATATTTCTGTTTTGCTGGGACATTCTGACATCGGTGTCACAGAAAAGAATTATATTTTAACATACAAAGATAACTATGATGAATTGCGCAATGGTATGCAAAGTGCGCTGCGATTCAATTTTTAAACAAAAAAAAATACCGGTAAAATACCGATATTTCATAAAATAGATTTGCGGAAAGCGCGAGACGGGGATCGAACCCGCGACCCCCTCCTTGGCAAGGAGGTGCTCCACCGCTGAGCCACTCGCGCATATATGAGAACATGTACTCGTGCACTCGCTGTAAGTTGCCGACTTGTTCAGCCGATTCTTTCGAATCAATGCACCTTATACATGAAAGCGGGTGATGGGAATCGAACCCACGTATCTAGCTTGGAAGGCTAGTGTTCTACCATTGAACTACACCCGCGTAGTCTGTTAACCGCCCTATGGCATTAACAAATGCCCAGAACCGGAATCGAACCAGTGACACGAGGATTTTCAGTCCTCTGCTCTACCAACTGAGCTATCTGGGCAAGTTGGAAACTCTCACGTCACAACAGTAACGATTTTACCGAATGAAACGGCTCTTGTCAAGTATCTTTTTTGATTTTATTTTACTCATACTAAAAAATATGATAAAATTATTTTGGCGTATTTTTGTATAACGCAAATATTACTGTAAAAAGGGCGTATTGTATGTTTGAATCCATTTATTATATAAGTAGTTTTTTACTGGCCATCTTGGCAATAACCATATATCCAAAAAGCAAGGAGCGCATAAATGGTCTTATTTGCGCTGTTATTTCATATGTATCTTTATTGTGTCTCGGGGCAGTTTATGCGTTTGCCATGAATGTTTTACAAGTTCCGATTACTCTTATCACTATGGGCACGCTATACATTTGCATGGCTGCTATCTATTTCCTGCTCACTTTCAGGAAGAAGCATATTCAAAAATTATTCGTAAAAGCAACAGACATTGTTTCCATATTGCTCATTTTTCTCATAATCGGAGGGATTGCGCTCTATATTTTCACACCGTTCCTTCACATCCGCTATGCAAATGCGGTAGACCCGAGCAATCATTACGCAATGGCCATGCAGGTAGTTCGGACCGAAAAACTGGATGGACTGTTTTTTACCCCTTTGTACAACGGAATGTTTATTCGTGCTCTTCAATGGGCTCTTCCTCTTGATTGGACGTACAAAGCTTATATTTTAGCTGATGTTTTCCATAATGCGATGCAGTTTGTTTTCTTTTTTGCTGTCGCAACTGTTTTACTGAAAAACACAAAGAAAAAATTTCTTCCGCTTATTGTCAGTATTGTTTACTGGTGCGGCTTTCCGTTCCTCAGTTATGCAATCGGTGCATATGCTTACTGGGGTATGGCAACTATGCTTATACAATATGTTTTGCTTCTGTTGTATTTTTATGAGGCAAATACGGAACAACGCAAGGCATTGCTTACGTATATCGTGATGGGCTGTTTTTCGATATCCATTTGCTATATCCAGTTTGCGCCGGCAATATTCCTTACGGTGCTGGCTGCACTTATTTATTGGGCGTACAAACAAAAAAAATTAGTGATTACAAAGAAACTGCTTTTTGTTTCCTTTATGATTCTCGTATTTGTGTGCATTTGCGCAATCATCGGATATCACTTTGTCTTCGCCAGCAGGGGCCTCAAAATTTTTGAAGTACTGCAATTGGGCAGCATGGAAGCAAATGCTTTGGAATTGTTACTCATAAGCCCTGTAATTGTTTGTATTCTATACAATGTTTACAAGCAAAAGGAAAGTTGGAATATTTTCCACATAAGCCTTTTTGTGCATATGCTTTTGCAGGCAGGCATGACTATTTTATCTGCACTTGGCATCATATCAACGTATTATTTGTTTAAAAGTTATATTATACTTTGGTTTTTGGCCTTTTCTATTGTTATGCTCGGTGGCAGATGTTTATCACAAAACTATAAAAGAAATTTAAAATTTTATTTTGTCGGAATCGGCTGTTTTCTCATTTTCTCTTTTAATAGCACGGAAAGTGACAGTTTAAGCTTGAATCACAGCATCTATGTACAAAATTTGAGCAAATTTATCAACACGGATTTTTCAACCGGATATATGAGCAATAATCAAAAGCTCTATTTGTTTGAATATGCCATGGAAGAGTTAGAAACAGACTCTTATGTGCCTCTTCTTGTAACAAATGAGCGTTTGGGGGCTGTTTCATGGTATGTAGGTCTTTATGCCGGCGGAACCGGTTCCATAAAGGCTACATGGTCGCAGGAAGATTTACAGAGCACTTTGGATAGGTATAATGCCGAGTATTTCATTGTGTTTTTTGATGATTTGTTGTATCGGGAACAATTGGGCGACTATCTGGATACTTTTGAACGCGTTTATGAAAACGAAGACGGATTTATCGCAAGAAGGAAGTAAAAGGGAATGAAATTATTAAACCAATTTAAAAAAATGGACACCCAAAAATGGTGTTTCTTTATCATTATGCTCATTGCTGTTTTAAGCCGCACCATCGGCCTCGGCAAATACCCGGGAGGCGTCAGTATGGATGAGGCATACGCCGGCTATGAAGCGTGGTCGTTATTGAATTACGGTACCGATTCATGGGGTTATACCAATCCTGTTTACCTAAATGTGTGGGGATCCGGAATGAGTGTTTTAAACTCCGTTCTGATGATTCCGTTTGTTAAAATATTGGGGTTAAATACGATTGCAACCCGCATTCCGCAAATGCTAATCGGTATATTGTCGGTATATGTTTTTTATTTGCTCCTAAAAAAACTGCGTGGTACAAACACAGCACTACTTGGCATGTTTTTAATGGCAATTTGTCCTTGGCATGTTATGATGTCCCGCTGGGGCCTTGATTGTAATCTCGCACCGGGCTTTTTGTTGTTTGGATTTTATTTTTTTGTTTTAGGCTTGGAAAAGCAAAAGTTCTTGCCTATGTCAGCGCTATTCTGGGGCTTAAGTTTGTATTGTTATGCAACGGTCTGGATCGTAGTTCCGCTTTTGCTCTTATTTTTTGGAATATATTGTCTCGTATACAAAAAAATCCGGTTCAACTCGTATACTTTTGTATCCGTTATCATTTTGTTCCTGTTGGCACTTCCATTGCTTTTATTTGTGATGGTTAATATGGGATGGATTCCTGAAATTAGAGGTGAATGGTTGTCCATTCCGCAACTTGTAGATTTCCGCTCTGATGAAGTGGGAAAAAGTAATATTGTAAAAAATGCGGTAGACTTAATGCGTCTTATCATTAGCCAAAATGATGGATTATTGTGGAATTCCACAGCCTTTTTTGGAATGTATTATCTCTTTTCCATGCCACTCATTTTCTTTGGAGGCTTTTTGTTTTTCAAAAAAATGATTGCGCATTTGAAGGCAAAAGAATTTGGATATGAACTGTTTATTTTATTTTGGATTGCGATTTCTTTGTGCCTTGGAATATTGCAAGGTGTAAATGTCAATAAAATGAACTATATCCACATTCCTATTCTCATTTTGTGGACTGAAGGAACCGCATGGATATGCCGCAAATGGAAGAAAAAAGCCGGTGCTGTACTGGTTGCTGTTTATCTCATCAGTTTTATTTCTTTCCAAGGTTATTATTACACTTCCTACCAGGAACAAATTAGTGAACGGCAGCTCGCCGGTGCTGACAGTGCGCTGGAAAATGCGCTCCTTATGAAAGAACAAGGCTATGACAAAATCAGCTTACCAAATGTGCTCCGCCACCCGGCAGTTCTGTTTCACACGCAGTGGCCGTTGGACAATTATTTGGAAACGGTAGAGTGGCAGGAATATCCGGCAAGATGGCTAAAAACAAAATCTTTTGGAGACTTCGTTTGGCGGCTTGATGAAGAAACCATCGATGCATTTGATGCAAATACTGTCTACGTCATCACTCTCGAAGAAGAAAAACTTTTTAAAGATGCCGGATTTAAAACAGAACTATTTGATTATTGCGGAATCGCATACATGGAAAATTAAAAAAGATGCTTAGAAAATTTTGTGACAATATCGCAGAAATTTTCTAAGCATTTTCTTATTTTGGACTGCCTAACCGCATCTTAAAATCATCATACCCAAAATCGGTCAGTCGCAGAAATTTCCCATCTACGCTTTTTTTCCAAATATTCGGAAGCGGCATACCATTGAACGTATTGTTTTTGCAAGTCGTATAAATGGCCATGTCGCCAAATATCAGCATATCTCCTAGGTTTAACGGCGCTTCAAAACGATAATCGCCTATCACATCGCCGGCAAGACAGGTGGGTCCTGCCAGGCGGTAAACGTGCGCCACCTGACTGCCCTGATTTTCGTCGCTTCCCGGCTCACCTCCCGCGCCAGCCACCGATTTTGCGCTAAGAAGCGGCGGTGTATAGGGCATTTCGATAACATCCGGCATATGACAGGCTGCACTTGCATCCAAAATCGCAATAGAAGTGTCGCCGTTTTTCACGACATCAAGCACGCGAGTCGCAAAGTAACCGGCATTTAGTGCCACCGCCTCTCCGGGCTCCAAATATACTTCCACATTCCATTTTTCACGGGCATAACGAAGCACTTTTTCCAGACGGGCAATGTCATAATCTTCCCGGGTAATATGATGTCCGCCACCCATATTGAGCCACTTCATCCGGGGCAGTATATCGCCAAACTTTTCTTCTACTGCCTGCAACGTTACTTCCAAAGCATCCGCATTTTGCTCGCAGAGCGTATGAAAATGCAGTCCGTCCAGCATTTCTAAAAGCTCCGGCGTCATCTGTTCATCCCAAACTGCCCTTGTCGTACCGAGGCGGCTTCCGGGCGCGCAAGGATCATAGATTTCGTGCCCTTCCTGGGTGGAACATTCCGGGTTAATGCGGAGTCCGATACTTTTTTTGCATTCTTTGGCCCTGCTGCCGAATCGCTTCAGCTGGCTCGGCGAATTAAATACAATATGGTCTGCGTATTGCAAAAGCTCCTCAAACTCATCGTCCCGATACGCCGCACAAAATACATGCACTTCGCCATCCGGCATTTCTTCTGCGCCAAGCCTTGCCTCGTACAAACCACTGGCTTCCGTTCCCGCCAAATAGGTTCCAATCACCGGATAAAAATCGTAATTAGAAAATGCCTTTTGGGCAAGCAGAATTTTGCAACCTGTGTTTCGGGCAACAGAGGCGAGAATTTCGCCGTTTTTCATCAGTTTTTCCTCATCGATGACATAGCACGGCGTGGGCAGATTTGCAAATTGTTGTTGTAATTTTCTATGTAAAGTATCCATTAATCTACCAGCTCCGGATTGTAATTTTCTTTGCGTGGAAGGCCGTATTGATCAAGCGCATCGAGGAACGGATCGGGGTCAAATTCTTCTACTGTATACACACCCGGCTTGTTCCATTTTCCGGTCAGAAGCATTAATGCGCCGCACATCGCCGGCACGCCCGTTGTGTAGCTGATTGCCTGGCTTTCCACTTCTTTGTAACACTCCTGATGATCACACACGTTGTAAATATAGTACGTCTTTTCCTGTCCGTCCTTTTTTCCGGTAAAAATGCATCCGATGTTTGTCTTTCCATGGGTGCGCGGGCCCAGGCTTGCCGGGTCCGGGAGCAGCTCTTTCAAAAATTTAATCGGCACAATTTCTTTTCCTTCGTACAGAATCGGTGTTGTGGAAAGCATACCTACATTTTCCAGGCATTTCATGTGGGTGAGATAGCTCTGCCCAAACGTCATAAAGAAGCGGATTCTCTTCACTTCCGGGATGTTTAAAGCCAACGACTCGATTTCCTCATGGTGAAGCAAGTACATGTCTTTTTCGCCCACGCAGTCGAAGTTGTATTCCCGTTTGATGCTCATGGCCGGGATTTCCACCCAGCGACCGTCTTCCCAGTAGCTTCCGGGCGCGGAAACCTCGCGCAAATTTACTTCCGGGTTAAAGTTTGTGGCAAACGGATAGCCGTGGTCGCCCCCGTTGCAATCCAAAATATCAATGGTATCAATCGTATCAAATTCGTGTTTTTTTGCGTAGGCACAATATGCCTGTGTCACGCCCGGGTCAAAGCCGCAACCCAAAAGCGCGGTAAGTCCTGCTTTTTCAAATTTTTCACGATACGCCCACTGCCAGCTATAATCAAAATATGCAGAAAAACCTTTTTCCTCGCAACGTTTCTCATAAATGGCACGCCACTCTGGATCATCGGTATCCTCCGCCTCATAATTTGCCGTGTCCATGTAGTTGACGCCGCAAGCAAGGCACGCGTCCATAATCGTCAAGTCCTGATACGGAAGCGCAATGTTCATCACAAGATCCGGCTTGTAACTGTCAATCAGCGCTTTCAACTCCTCCACGTTGTCCGCATCGACCTGCGCTGTCGTAATTTTTGTTTCTGTTTTTCCCTGCAGCTTCTGTGCAAGCTCATCGCACTTTGACTTTGTCCTGCTGGCGATGCAAAGCTCTGTAAAAACTTCGCTCACCTGACAACATTTCCGAATTGCAACATTTGCGACACCGCCGCAACCAATCACTAAAACTCTACTCATAATATCCTCCATAAAAAATTTTTTTATCATCCAAATATGCCCTGCGGCGTACCGCCGCACGGTGTGCTTTACATCGCCAGTAGTAATTCCCGTAACACTTTGCATGCGGTCGCCGTAGACACGCCACTTTGGTCAAGCATGGGCGCAAGTTCGTTCACATCTGCCGTTACCACGTTGCATTTGCACACTTCCACTATGGCCCAAAGTAGTTGCATAAACGTAACGCCTCCGGCTTCCGGCGTGCCCGTTCCGGGAAATACCGACGGGTCAAGGCAGTCCAAATCTATCGTAAAATACACCGGTATATTTTTTGCGGAAAGCTCCTTCACAAGCTCGGACAAACCGTCAAAATCAAACGGGTGCATGTCCGTATGCTCTTTGGCAAACCGGAATTCCTCCCGCTCTCCGCTTCGGATGCAAAACTGATGTATCCGTCCATCGCCCAGCAAATCGTGGCATCTTCGCATGACACAGGCATGACTCAATTTCGCGCCGAGATAATCGTCCCGCAAATCCGCATGGGCATCAAAATGAATGATGTGCAAATCCGGGTTTTTCTCTACTACTGCACGCACCGCTCCCAGTGTCACAAGATGCTCGCCGCCGATTAATAGGGGACGTTTTCCGTCTTCTAAAATTTGTGTCGCTCTTGCCTCAATGTCCTGCAAAGCCGCTTCCGCGCTGCCAAAGCAAAGCTCCAAATCACCGCTGTCAAACACGTTTTTGTCTGTCAAATCGCTATTTTGATACGGACTGTACGTTTCCAATCCAAAGCTCTCATGGCGCATTGCCGCTGAGCCGAACCGCGCGCCCGGGCGGAAACTTGTGGTGGAATCAAATGGCGCCCCAAAAAGAACAATATCCGCCTTTTCATACCCGCAATCGCATCCGATAAACGTCTCTACATTTTTTTCCAGCATCACTCTACCTCCTCAAGCATTTTTTCCAAATATGCAGGCAGATAAAAAGCGCCTACATGCAATTTTGTCGTGTAATATTTTGTGCCAAGATTTAAGGAAAGCCATTTTTTTGCATCAAAATCATCGATAGGATGGTATTTTTTGCTGGCGAACCCAAACAGCCAGTACCCTGCCGCATACGTGGGGATATGCGCCTGATACACGCGGCTGATTGGAAATGTATTCACAATCCGCTTGTGACTGCGTTGCATTGCCTCCGCATCGTGCTTGTAAAAAGGGCTACCCTGCTGATTCACCATAATGCCGTCCTCCCGCAACGCATGATAACAAATACCATAAAACTCCCTCGTAAAATAGCCTTCCGACGGTCCGAAGGGGTCGGTAGAATCCACAATAATCAAGTCATATTCGTCGCTGCAGCGCCTTATAAAGCGCAGCGCATTGTCATAATAAATGTGCACGCGGCTGTCGTCCAGACGGCTGGCATTTTCCGGAAGGTACATGCGACACACTTCCACTACCTGTGGGTCCATCTCCACAAGGTCAATCCGTTTTACGCTGTCGTAACGCGCCAGCTCCCGCACAACACCGCCATCGCCTGCACCAATCACAAGCACATCCTGCACATGGGGGTGCACCGACATAGGCACGTGGGTAATCATTTCGTCGTATATAAATTCATCCCGCTCCGTCAGCATGACATTGCCATCCAGCGCAAGCACCCGGCCAAACTCCGGCGTCTCCAAAATGTCAATCTGCTGAAACTCGCTCTTTTTTGAATAAAGATGATGGTTCACGCGGATGCTGTGCTTCACATCCGGCGCATGATATTCACTAAACCATAATTCCATTTTTTCACTCCAATCCGGTGAGGTCTCTTTGCACCATCACCGCTCTACTCCAATACGTTTAAATTCAAGATTTCCGGGTCTTCCGGGCCTGTCATGGAACAGCCCTTTGCCTTTGCAAACTCTATATAATCTAAAATTTCCGACGTAATGCGCTCACCCGGCGCAAGAATTGGTATTCCCGGCGGATAACACATGACAAATTCGCTGCAGACACACCCCACACTTTCCCGCAACGGCACGCTTTTTTTGTTTGCATAAAAAGCTTCCTGGGGGCTGAAAACCACTTCCGGGTCAATGTATTCCTGGCTCAACAAACCACTTCCGTCGGTTTGATATCTGCGGCGGATTTCTGCAAGCGCACTCACTAAACGCTCCAACTCCTGCGGTCTGTCGCCAATAGAAAGATAGGCCAAAATGTTTCCGATATCACCAAACTCTATCTGAATGTCGTACTCATCACGCAAAATATCGTAAACCTCAATCCCCGCAAGCCCGATGTCTCTCGTATGTACGCTCAGTTTCGTAGGGTCAAAATCGTAAATCGAATTGCCGTTTACAAGCTCTCTGCCAAAGGCATAATAGCCGCCTACCGCATTGATTTCTTCTCTGGCATAATCTGCCATCTGGATAACCTTTGCGAACACTTCTTTTCCGCGCATGACAAGGTTGCGCCTGCTGATATCCAGGCTGGACATCAAAAGATAGCTGCCGGACGTCGTTTGCGTTAAGTTGATAATCTGTCTTACATGGCCTTCGTTCATGTTCGGCCCCACCAAAAGGAGGCTCGACTGGGTCAGACTCCCGCCGCTTTTGTGCATGGAAACGGCCGCCATATCTGCTCCTGCTGCCATGGCCGACACCGGCATATTGTCTCCAAAATAAAAATGTGTTCCATGCGCCTCATCCGCCAGACAGTACATGCCCGCATCGTGCGCCATTTTTACAATCGCCCGCAAGTCACTGCAAATGCCGTAGTACGTCGGATTGTTCACAAGCACTGCCACCGCGTCCGGATGCTCCGCAATCGCTTTTGCCACCTGCTCCCGCTGCATGCCAAGCGAAATCCCAAGGCGATGGTCAATTTCCGGATTCACATAAACCGGCACCGCCCCGCAAAGCACAAGCGCATTAATGACGCTTCGGTGCACATTTCGCGGCAAAATAATTTTGTCCCCCCGCTTGCATGTGGAAAGCACCATACTTTGCACAGAACTGGTAGTGCCACCTACCATCAAAAAGGCATGTGCCGCGCCAAACGCCTGCGCCGCAAGCATCTCCGCCTCATGTATGACCGAAACCGGATGACACAAATTATCAAGCGGTTTCATACTGTTTACATCAATGCTGACGCACTGCTCACCCAAAAAAGCCGTCAGCTCCGGATTTCCCTTTCCGTGCTTGTGCCCCGGCACATCAAAAGGTACCACGCGCATCTGCCGGAATGTCTGTAACGCCTCATAAATCGGCGCCCTATTCTGATCCATCATTCTCTCTTCCATGTCACACCTCATCAAAAGTATCTTTGCTTTATGGTGTCAAAAAGGGCTTTAAAAGCTTTTGTGTGGCAGACGGTACAGAATAATTAACTAAATAAACGACTTACGTAAAATATATAGTTTTTCTTAGTGCTTTTTTGTTTTCAGTAATTCGCTGACACGATGTCAGCGTAAGGCTTATTTCGCCACGGATGGCGAATATAAGCCGGTTACGTCTTATCAAGAAAAGATTCCTTAAAAGCACTTAAAAAAACTTATATTTGAAGTACGGAGTTTAGTAGTTAATTATTCTGTACCGTCTGCCATATAAATTTTTAAAGCCTTTTTGACACTATAAACCCATCAAAAAAACGCAAGCTGTGATTACACAACTTGCGTTCTATCCTACTTTGCCTGGCACGGCAACTTTATCCTTTTTAAAAATATACAAACGAATACCTAAAACTACAGCACGCTCGCTTTATACAGGAGTGGATATAGGGTACTTAGAGTCTATATAGCAACAATACTTTTACTACTCTTTATTGACCTTTTCACAAGTTTGCGCAATACACGCATTTCGGTTATGAAGTAACCAACTTATAAAAATTGAGCTCTTAACTCAATCAATAAGGCGGCAAAACCGCCAATCGGCAGTGGACCCGGCTGTCCGTATGGCCTTAACTCCGCTCGGAGTGGTCCGTAAAAATCGCTCGGAAAGACTCTGTTACCAAATTCGTTCCATTTATGTTTATAACTAATTTTTAATAATAAGTCAAGCTTTTTTTATTTAACAGTTTAGCAGATTAACTTAACAAAAAACATGACCCCAAAACATACGTCTCTGTCAAATTGCCGTATTATACGCCAATTCCGTAGGAAGATTTCTCCAAAGATTCATTCTCGTTTTGTTAATTTTCAACTTTTCAATAATTTTTTTGTCTGCGCAAGGATATACAATGAGGCCGTCCTCCTCACCGCGCTCTCTAAAAATGCGGTACGCCAGATGCTCCTCGTCGATGGAAAACTGTGCATTGATGTTCCGGACGTTTCCCCTTGCATCCAGACGGATCCATTTGTCGCATTCCTCCAAATATACCCCGTTTAATCCGTGATATACCAATGTTGCCTGCTCTTTGTTGTAAAATGTCAGTTTTTGATAGCACATGCCTGCCGGTATTCCTTTGCAGCGAAGCAAGGCTGTCAATAAATGCGATTTGGCAAAGCAGATGCCATGTCCTGCCCGCAACACTTCTGAAGCACTGCACGTAATGTCGTTGCTGTTGATATCTGCAGAATGGAAAATCAAATCTCGCACATATTCGTAAGCATTTTTTATATAATCCGTCTTGTCTTCGGATTTTTCCCAAAGTTCATTGCATAAAAGCTGTATTCTTTTATTTTTGTAATCGATAATGCTATCTGCAGCAAGATATGCACTTAAATCTTTTGTATACGGTTTCACGCTCATCTATTTGTATCCCTCTTCCTAAGTCCATTAAAAAAGGTTGCAATGAATCTCATTGCAACCGAACCATCAATTATAACAGCATTCCCATCTGTTACTTAGACTTCTAGTTTTGCGTCCTTGTGTTTCCACAAGTTTGCTCTTAGTATGACATATCATAACATAATGCCTTCAAAATTCAATAACATTTCCGCTGTTTTTTGCACAAACTTTTTTAAATTTTTTGTCTATTTTTATTATTTTCGTTTTGCTTTTCTACAATTCGTCCTCTTTTAACGGGGTATCCCAAGCAATTTTGTACAAAGCCGTAAAGCGTTTGAGCTTCTTGTAGTAGCGCAGGCGGTCGGTATTTCTTTTGCCACGCCAGAACTGATAGCCAAGTGTGTAACTACCAATCATATCGTCCCAAGATGAAAAATTTGCCTGCATTCTTCTGCAAACATCGAGGGCAATGCGGCTCGCTTCCTCATAAGACATAATACCGCCCATGTACGCACCACCGACAACCGAAAGCGCACGCACAAGGTCCCATCCGAGAAATCCTGCCCGGGGATATTTTTGTCTTGTTTCCTCCAAAATGGCGAGTTGAAATTTGTTGTAGAGCGCAGTTTGCCCCGATGCCATCGGACTCGTATTACAATATTCCATAAATTTGCTGTTGTGACCGCTGTTGATGCAATGCTCCGCAGTCTCTTTTGCATTGTCGTATGTAAAGGCACCCCAGCCCCACTCAAACAACATTTTCACTTTTCGGACTTTTTCCGCAGACAGACGCGTCGCCCACATATCAATGACGCATTTGTACTGGTTACCCTTTGTAGGCGAGCTTGCCGCCAAAATAAACCACTTTGTTGGTGACAATTGTTTCAAATACGGCTTGCCGATTCCTTCCAGTATACGCGTAAGACGCAACATAAAAATAATAAGCGGTATCGTTATCGCAAGAATAATGACCGCGATGATGGTTATTGTTGTATCACTCATGTTAGTTACCTTCCTTTGCTTTTTTTAACTTACTGCGCCCAAATGCTGCCAAAAACAGCCCAATCATCATATTCGGCGCAGCACCGATAAGCGCCACAATTTTATTATAACCTGCACCCTCAATATCCAAAAGAAGCACGATAAAAATTGCTATACTAAACAGGCAAAATAGTATGCCAATATCAAATACCCGCTTGGCATTCTCTTTGGCTCTTCCACCCGGCGTAAGCTCACTCGGCGTCGGGAGCGTCTCATTTGTCTTTCGCTCTACCTGCTGCTCACCGGCTTGCCCATACAGTCGAACTTTCGGCAAAATAATTTCTCCGTTTTTGTAAGCTCCTACCCGTTGCTTGTGGCTTTGTTTGTTTTCCTTTGTCAGCCCCCACAAAATGTCCGGATTTCTCTGGTAGCAAATCTGCAAAATCTCATTGATTTCCTCGTCTTTTATATGAGCGCACAGATAATACGTTTTTCCGCTCAACAAATAAAACGCGATATACGAAGTACTGGAATACCGCGAACGTGTGACATACTTGCTCATCATGCTTATCTCGTTATAATCGATAATTGCCTCGCCCGCATCCACAATAAGCCGATCTGTAAAATACACAATTTCCGATGATGACGGCACGCGGTATATTTTCATCGTGGCGCGTTCCACGTTTGCAACAATTCCCGCTTCGCCGTATATGTCCAAAGCATTTTCAAGCTCTGCCTGCATTTTTTTGTAATTACAAATCACCCAAATTCCGATGCCTGCCATAGGCAGTAAAAAAAACAAGATGAACACCGTAACCACAACAATCCCGTCTGCGCCATCTTTCCAAAACAGCAAAACTAGGAAAAGTGCTATAAAAACGGCAAGTGCTATCAAAAAAATTCCGCTAAATAATGTACCTTTTTTTGCTTTAAATGTCATAACTCCTCCTGTCATAATCTCTACTTTTACAGCTCCTCCCACTGTATACATTTCGGCTTTTCGTGTGTATCAAAAAACTCAAGCGCGCACGCAACCGCCGTATCTCTCGAAATAATCTGACACGCTTCCACATCGTACTGACCACCGAGAAACTGCACAATTCCTTCCCGGGATACATCACCAACAGACGCATATTGGTCGACTTCCGCAGTAAAATAGTCCGCCACAACTTCGCCTTTGTCCGAAACGAACGACATGCACGGATACTCCTCGTATTCACTCAGCTTGCACCAAAATTCGTCGCCCTGCTCCAGTTGAAGCAACTGCAAAACTTTCTCCAAAAATTGTTCTCTTGTATTACATTCAAAATCGCCCGTATTGCTCTCGATTATCATACCTGTCGCCTCGCTTTGCTCGTCTCTTGCTTTGTACATGTACCACTGTCCGAATATTTTTGTGAGGATTACTTTATCACCTCTGTTCACATTTTCTCTAGCAAGCACATTGTACATAATGGATTTTCGTTTGTCCTTTTTTATGATGTCAAAATACCGCTCCCGGCCTTCCGCCGTGTGGCATATTGCCTCTTTGACATACAACGTATTTGACTTTGCTTTTTTCAATAGGACTGCCAACGCGCCAAAATGCCCGGCATAAGCTATTGTCATAAGCAAGATACCTACGCTCAAAAACTGCCAAAACACTCCTGTATGAATCCATCCGCCTTCTTTCGCAAGCCACGCCCATGCTATCGCAACAAAAGCGCTTAGCGCAACAAAAACAAGTATTGCAACCACACTGACAACGAACAACGCTGCTGTATTTTTCTTTTCGTTACAATCCAGTATGTAGGCGCGTTCTGCGGGTGTTAGTAGGCGTTTGTCTTCTTGTATTTTTTTCATAGTTTATCTCCTAACGCGTCTCGCCTCATGCCCTTACAAATCCTTCTTTCCAAAGGCATTCATCCACGATATAAAAATCTACTGTCCATTCCGTTCTCTTGTGCTGTTTTTTCATTTCGCTAAGCTTCCCTGTTGCCGCCTCTTCGTCCGAGTATATCTCACTTTCTATCACGTTTACAGCATCATAATTTTCATTTTCGTCCCAACCACAGACCATGTAAAATTTGGTGGCAGACGGATCCCCGATTACGTTTTTTTCCACAATATTATAATGACATTTGTAGTCCTTAAATCCGCTGACACCGGAAAGATAGTATTCCGCCGTCTCTTTTGCCTTTGTTTCGGATGAAAACAGTCCTATCGCAAACAGTACCTCGTGATTTTCATAAGATAATTCTTCATCGCAAATGTTCAAATAATATAAAATCATATTGCCTATCCAACCTTAATATGTATTTTCCGTTTCCAATACCCACGGAACAAGAAACTCTATCTCCATTTGCACTACCGGTCTTGGAAAATCTTTTGAAAGCAATGCGCATTTTTTCGAAAAACCAACGCGATAGCCATCCGCAATAACATACATGTCTTCCTCATTCATTGCATATCCCTTGGAAATCTCTGTATTACCCTCAAGCGGAATCCACATATCGTTGTCCGATAACAGCTCGCCGCAAAGATGATAAAATCCGCCATACAACAGGCTTTTTCCTTCGTTCTCGGAGCAGTACACCATAATTTCTGCTTCTTTTCTAATGTCTAACCCCAATTCCTCAAAAAAATCATGCACCGCTTTTGGAAAAATTTCTATTGCTTTTGCAAAATTGCGACAACCGTCACATGTGCAACCTTCCCCGTCATAATTTGTCTGCGCATAATACTCTCTTGTCTTTTGTACATCTATATCCAGTTTGTTGTTGCCGAATGTAAAAATCATAAATTACCTCGCTAAAACCAAACGCCGACACGCTTCGCGAGTCGTCTTATTGGACGAAAAAAGGTTGCAATGAACTTCATTGCAACCGAACCATCAATATAACAGAAACGATATCCCATTACTTAGACTTCATGCTTTGCGTCCTTATGTTTCCACAAGTTTGCCCCGTTTATATAACGAGATTTTAACACATTGTAGTGCGAAAACCAAGTTATAAAAGAGCTATTTTGAAGTCCTTTTCTCTACTACAGAGATGATTTATGGGCGCAAGGAAGCTCTACCAGACTTCCACGCCCACAAAACTACAACTTTTTGGGCGTCAACTGGTTTAAAAAGTCTCCGACGCCCAATCAAATCTTTTCTTAAATTCACTTTGCCGTACTCAGCTACACAAACACAACTCACATCCGGAAAACAAGCGTAAAGCACATGCCTTCTCCATCCGCTGCGCTCACCGCGTCGCTTGACACCCGGACAGATAATTCATCGCCCGCTTCTCCCGCGCCCGGCTTATCATCCACTCTCTCAGCAAAAATATCGCCGTCCATCTTTTTCATGATTTGGCGGTTCATGTAGAGGCCTAGACCGTTGCCATCCTTGCCGCCTACATTGCTGCCCCGGTAAAAGCTGTCAAACAAATGTGGCATTTCCTCAAAGGAAACCGGATTTCCGCTGCTGTAAACTTTGACAAGCTGACAATCTTCCTCCTCCGAAAAGGAAAGTGCAATCTGCTTGCCGTCACTGTACTTGAACGCATTTTCCATCAAGTTTTGCATCACTTCAAACGCCCGGTCAAAATCCCCGTAAAGCAGCTTGTTCTCATATTCGCCAACCGAAAACGCAATCCGGTTCAGGCTGCATTTTGCGCCGTAGGTAGCGCGGATTTTTTCTACATAATCGTGCAAATAAAACTCTGAGTTGTTGACTTCCACGGAGAGAATGTCCTCGCTGGACGCCGTCATAATCTCACCCACAAGCTCTTCCATGCGGGCGATGTGCGTCTGAATTTGCCGAAGCGCCTGTTTCTTTTCTTTCTCGGTTTTATAAAGCCCTTCATCCAAAGCCTTCACGTAAAGTTTTATCGTGCTGAGCGGAATTTTGGTATCGTGGGAAAGGGACAAAAGCAACAATTTCTTTTCCTTTTCCAGCTTCAATTCCTTTGTTTTTGCCTCCGAAAGCGTATCCCGCAGCATGCCGATACCCCACACAAACTTGCCAAAAAACCGGCCTTTGTTTTCCTCCAGATTGCTTTGCAAATTGCCCTTCGCCAGCTCATAAGGCATGTCACTCAAAACGCCGAACGGCTTGATGATTTTGTATTTGATATAAAGCAACACCACAACGACAAAAAGACAGGACAATAGTAAAATTGCCTGCATCATCCACAACAGCCGACCCGTGCTTTGTTTCACGGTATAATCAAACCGCACATACCCTGCCACTTCGTCATTCAAAATAAGTGGACAAATGTAACTGTTCTGGCCATTTTTATTTTCATAAAATTCGCCGATTTCTGCGCCGGTTTCCAAGAAACTTACTTCCTTCACATACTGCATTCCGGACAAATCCGGCGCCGAAAATCCACCTGCCTGCTGCATCGCCTGCATCAATTCGTTGATTTCCACCTTGTAGGCAAGCTCTTCTCCTTCCGGCATTTGGGCAAATCTTGCGAAAATGACTGCGGCCAAAATACCGTATACGATGAGCACTCCTACAAGAATGCGGTTAAATGCTTTCATGATTCTTCCTCATCTTCCTCAAAGCGATACCCTACGCCCCACACGGTTTTGATGCGTTTCGGGTTCTTGGAATCTTCCTCGATTTTGTCGCGAAGCATCTTAATATGCACAGTCAGCGTCTGATTTTCACTGAAGCTGTCCATGCCCCAAATCCGGTTAAACAAATAGTCTTTGTTGAGCGTTTTTCCCGGATTTTCCATAAAAAGCAAAAGAAGCTCGTACTCTTTTATCGTCAACGTAATTTCCTGCCCATCCAAAAAAACGCGCTGTGCTTCTTTGTCCAGCCGCAAGTTGCCGGACTCGATGACAGACTGTATTGTTTGCAAATCGTAATTGCGACGCATCAGCGCAGAGACTTTTGCACATAAAATATCCATGTCCACCGGTTTTTCCACATAATCGTCCGCTCCCTGCAAAAAACCGTTCATTTTGTCCTCTTTATCCACACGGGCACTTAGGAAAATGACAGGCACGCTGCTCGTTTTGCGCACTGCCGCGCACACCGCAAAACCGTCCATGCCGGGCAAAGCCACATCAAGCACCAACAGCTTCGCCGTATCCTTTTCCAAAAACCGAAGTGCTTCCTCGCCGGAGGAGACGGCTTTTACAACGTAGCCGTCCCGCTCCAGAAACAAACACATCAAATCCCGCAGTTCCCTGCTATCTTCCACCAACAAAATATCTGCCATACTACCAACCCATTTCCATCAGCCAACCGGACAATTTGCGCTCTCTGTCACGCTCGCTTTGGTCAATGCCAAATTTGCCCAGCACGTATTCGTCCTTAATGTTTCCATCTTCAATATACAGCACTCTGTCGCTTTTTGCAGCAACTTTCATGTCGTGTGTCACAAGCATAATCGTCGTCCCGTCCGCGTTAATGCGGTTCAATTCCTTCATCACTTCTTTGGAATTTTGCTGGTTGAGCGCACCCGTCGGCTCGTCCGCAAAAAGCATTTTGGGATTGTTGATGAGGCTTCTGCAAATGCAGGCGCGTTGCAGCTGTCCGCCGGAAACTTCATTAATATCGTTGTCCGCCACGTCCAAAATGCCAAGCTTATGCATCAATTCTCTGGCACGCTCGTTAATTTCCTTGCGGCTTTTTTTGTCCCCCGACTGGTACGCCGGCAACACAATATTGTCAAATATACTCAAATTTTTAAGCATATACATCTGCTGAAAAATAAAACCCATCTCACGAAGACGCACTTCACTCATCTTGTCGCCTTCCAGTGTCCCAATGTCTTTTCCAAAAAAGTCCACTTTTCCGGCTGTGAGGGAATCCATGCCACTCACGGTATAGAGAAGTGTGGATTTGCCGGAACCGCTGGGCCCCATAATTGCCACCATCTCACCCTCTTTGATTTCCAAATTTATATTTCGAAGCACGTTGTTTTGTCTCTTGTTCACAACGTACGTTTTGCACAAATCTTTTACTGTTAAAGAACCCATATTTTCCTCCGTTCTATTCCATACTGTTTACTTCTTTCAAATCCACTTTTTTGATGTCTGACGCACACAAATATGCCGAAAGGCACGTTACTGTCAAAAGAAGCAGCGGGTACACCACATACGCCTCCAGCGGATTCATTTTCAGGGCAATCTGCGAGCCGCCCATCATCTCAAAAATCGGACCCATAATATACGGTGCCAGAAGGTTGGACAAAATCGTACCTATCAAAATTGCCAGCACAAGTACAATTCCGATTCGCACAGTTTGCCACAGCTTTAAGGAACGTCGGGAAAATCCCATGCATTTTAAAAGTGCAATGTCGCCCCGCTCTTTGTGTATCATCGTTTTCATCATCAAAATCGTAACAAGGCTGTTAATCACAAGTACCAAAGCTACGATTAAATCCATAATCACATCCAGTTGTGCCAGTGTTTCACCAAGCATCTTTTCCAAAAATCCACGGGTATTGCATACTTCATAATCCGGGAAAATTTCTTTTAGTTTTTGGCACACTTCATCGCTTTCCATGTCGTCTGCTTCCACCTGAATGGAAAAAACACCTGCCAAAATTTCTCCGGACATATCAAAACTTCTGCTGACACGGAATCCTTCGCCCATATTCATCATCGTCTGGAAGGAACCGGTAATAACAAACTCTCTTTCTCCGTCAGAAAATTTAAAATAAATCGTATCCCCGATAGAAACGCCCATATCGCGCATCGTGATGTCCGTTACCATAATTTCATTTTCCAGCTCCGGCTCACGACCTTCTAACACCACATAGCTTCGTTCCCAATCGCCGGCTTCCTGGTATATGAAGCCCGAATAGGAATCCTCCGACTCTTTTGTATATGCCGCAGCAACACAACCTACATCCACACCGATATGCGCAGAAAGTCCATGCTCTTTAAGCGTCTGTCTCATAATTTCCAAATCGGCAAGCAAAAGTTCCTTACCGTTTTCCACCACATACAACTCTATATCGCCTTTGTCCACATACGCATCGGACGGACACATCCCAAACTGATAAATAATGTCATCATCCTGCAGCGTATGCACCGCACTGAGTGGTAACAAAATCAGCATTGTTCCGAGACAAAACGTCACAATCAAAATACCGAATCTTTTCAAACTGCTAAAAATATCGTTGACTGCAAGGAACAGAACAGGGCGCATTTTTTTCTTTTTCCAAAGATGCAAATGATGGTTTGCCTGATAACGCTCGCCGTTTGAGCCGTTTCGAATTGCCTCAATCGCAGAAAACTTCTTTAATTTTCCGGCACTCGTATAGCAGAAAAACAAAACTACTGCTACAACCAAAACCGCACAAAACAAATGCAATAAAAAGCTTCCGTCTGTCGTATTCATCACAATATTTACCATCGCATTTTTCAAAAGCATACTCCCAAACGGAAAGCTAAAGCAAAGCCCTATCGCAGCACCTACAACGGAAATCACAAAATATTTTACGAGATACAAAAGGCGGATTCCTTTTTCCCGCACACCGATGGCTTTCATAATGCCGATTTCCCTGTAATCCTCCTGCAACGTAAACACAATCGTAAAACGAAGCACCATAAACGCAATCAAAATGAGACAAACACTCACCACAATGAAAATACCACTCGTCAGCTTATCAAACAAATAGCACCTCGCCACGGTACTTTTTCCGTCAATGGAGCTGATAATGGAAAAATTCCGGTCGGACAGCTCCTTTTTAAACCGGGTAATATCGTCTGAATTCGCTCCGTAAATATTTAAATACGGCACGCCTTCCTGTCCCTCATACTTTGCAAAATCCTCCGCGCTGATAAACAGACGCTTCATTCCCATGTAAGTTGTACCGAACGTGCAATCCTTCACAATATATGCTACTTTAAATTCCTGCTTCACTTGGCCGACTTTGATTGCAAGCATATCGCCCACTTGCAGATTGTTGTTTTTTGCCTCCATACCCGGAATGGCAATCTCACCGGACTGCAACGTAATTTCTTCCCCATCTTCAGAAAATACTTTAAACATCTGCTCCGGGAACGCCTGCAACATCAGCGTATCCGTGCGGTCATAAGCAGAGTTTTCCGGGTTCTGCGCACAACTTAGCACTTCGATATCTTCCTCCAAAAGATTGTACGCATACGTCACATCATAGGAACTCACCAGCTCGTTGTCTTCCAAAAAATCCGCAATTTCATCGTCCTTAGAATCTGCCAACGCCAGTACAAAATAGTCCGGCACAACCGACATTTCCATGAACTCATCCACTGCTCCGCTTATCTTTAACAAGGCACCTACGCTGCTTGCAAGAAACATCGTCGCCAATATGATAAACAGAAGCAATATCACATTCATTGTTTTCTTTCGCTTCAAATCTCTCTTTAATATGTGAAAAAACATGAAATTCCTCCTTCTCTCCTTCACGTTAAAGAGAGTTTACAACAGGAAATATTAAATAATCCTTAAATAAAAATTTTTTTTCCAGCCACTTTGCAGCACGCCTTACACATGTTCTGCCAGCCACTTTGCCACACCATCCGCGTCGTTGCCCGCAATGATGCCCGTAGCAAATGCCTTTAGTTCCGGCACTGCATTTTCTACGGCGTAGCATTCGTCTGCCACCTGAAACATCGGAATATCGTTGACCGCATCCCCAAAAACGACTACCTTTTCGCAGCCAAGCAATTTCTTAAGTTCCAAAAGCGCACTGGCTTTCGTCGCCTTTTTCGGCAAAATTTCACACCAGTATTCCGGGCGATAGAGCTCCTGATGAAGGAGACAATTGAAGTCTTCGCTGTCCTTCAATGCATCATAAATCGGCTGCAAGTCCGCTTTTTCGCCGATGCATGTATAGTAAAAACTATCGCCCTCGTACAGTTTGTCAAGTTCATGCGCACCTACAGGCCGGAAACGCTTGTCGCCTTTCCGCGTATTTAAATAATGCCGGATGCCGTCATTTTCAAAATCGGGGCACCATGTCACCTTTTCTACTCCGTCCACATATGCATACGCAAGCGGCCATACGTTATGCTCTTCAAACAATTGTTTTAAAATGCGTTTTTGTTCCCCGGAAATAAAATTTGACAGCAGAATTTCTCCGCTGTCAGGCTCAACAATAAATACACCATTATTGGAAATAATGGGAACTTTTGTAACAAATCCTTCTGTAACAACTGCTGCAGAAGATAACGACCGCGCTGTTGCATACGTAAAAAGCACATCCTTTTTTACAAGCGCATCGATAATCTGTCTGCTGTAGTCGCTAATTTTGTGATTTGTATTTAAAAGTGTCCCGTCTAAATCTGTTACATAAAGTGTTTTCATGAAACAATCCTCTGCAAAAATCAATCGAATTTCAAATCTTCTAACAACTTTGTACCTTCGTACATTTCCTTTATCTTTTCATTATAGCTTTGCTGGTTTGCAAAGGCTCCGCCAAAATGCAAATCGTCTCCAAACTGCTCACTCGGATAAATCCATGCATCGTCCAAATAATTGGGAAAATATTCGTTCAACACAGATGCCTCATACTCTGTACGCAGCTCTTCATAAAGCACTGCCTGTGCCTCGGAATCCGAATAAGGACCCGGCAATAAGTGAAGCGTAACGCCTCTTTCGTCACACAACTCCTTAATCTTTACAAGATATTGCAACGCTACTTCCGAAATTCTGCCTTCTTCCTCCACGGTTACCCGTTTTTGCAACTCATTCAAGTACAGCTTGCGGTTAATGGCAGACCGCTCAATGGCATATACGACAGGTTTTTTCATGAAAAATTCGCCATAAATGGATTCCATTTTTTCGATTGTATTTTCATCCAAAAGCTGTAATGTGTCCGTCAACACAAACGGCATCGCCGTATACTGGTATCCAAATTTCGTATCAAACGTGGAATTCAAGGATAACGGTACCAAAATCAAGTAAATATCCGTTGCATCCTCATGATTTTCCAAAAACTCGTGTACCAGAATATACTGACCTGCCATCGTAATCGCCGCATTTCCGCCGATAATGCACACGTCATCATTAAATACCTGCAAATTTCGATACATTTGCCCGCACACGCTGTCGCCGATAATCAGTTTTGTATATTGATCCTTTGTGCGCACACGCTCAATGTACGGAATAATCTCGTCCGAACCGTTGTTTTCTGTCAAATATTCCTCGCTGCCGGTAAGTTTCGCAATGGCAACACGAAATTCCGATGTCATAGACAACCAATCAACTATTACAATGACAAACACAAGTATGAGCAAAAAGATTGCCGTTTTTTTATAAAAATGTTTCATATGCTTCCGCTCCCATCAGCCCCAAACGGGCCTTTTTAAAATTGGAAATAAATAAAGTTGGCCGCTCCCACACCGTAGTCCTGGAGCACGATAATGAGCAAACCGATTGTTGCTGCCAAATAACAAAACCAACGGAATACGATATCCTGCTTATTGATAAAACTGCGGATACTCCACTTCTTTTCATGTATAAGATCAATTAACAGTAACAGCACGATAGAAAATAAAAGCAACCAAACTTTACCCTGACTCAGTCCTGCGCTGTATACGCCACCGTCAAAAAACCAACCAATGCCTAAATTTACTCCTGCTTTTTTGATCATCTCACCACCCATAGCAAAGCTGTCGATGCGGAATACAAAACAGGAAAAACAATGCAATGCAAACGTAATCATCATTTGAAACAGCCGGTAACTCAAGCAATTATCTTTGATGTGGCATTTTTTTCTAAGGGAACTTCTCGCCTTTCCGGTCAGGTTACCGACTACCTGATAGACGCCGTGCAAAGCACCCCAAATTACATAATTCCAGCGCGCGCCGTGCCACAAACCACTTAATGTGAACGTAATCATAAGGTTTATGTTTTGTCTGAGCTTTGAGCATCTGCTTCCGCCCAGAGAAAAATAAATGTAATCCCGAAACCACGTAGACATACTGATGTGCCATCTGCTCCAGAAATCTTTGATACTCACGGAAAAATACGGCTGACGGAAATTCTCCATTAAATCGTATCCCATCACCTTTGCCGCACCGATTGCAATATGCGAATAACCGGAAAAGTCTCCGTAAAGCTGGAATGCAAAGAGAACCGTCGCAAACACATACATCGCAAAGGGATAGCTTTCATAATTGTTGTACACTTCGTTTACGATAACTGCCGCCCGGTCTGCGATGACCAACTTTTCAAAAAATCCCCAAATCATCGTAATCAAGCCGTTTTTTGCATTTTCATAATTGAAATCCGTACTCTCCTGCAACTGCTTTAACAAATTGCCGGAACGCTCAATCGGGCCGGCTACCAATTGCGGGAAAAACGATACAAAGAGTGCATATCTTGCAAAATTTTTCTCTGCCTTAATATCCCCGCGATACACGTCGATTGTATAGCTCAACGCCTGAAACGTATAAAAGGAAATGCCTACCGGCAACACAATATCAAATGCCGGATTGATGGCTTCCACGTGAAAAGCATTTAAAACTGCATTGATATTTTCCAACGCAAAATCCAAATATTTAAAAATTCCCAAAATACCTATGTTAACTACAACACAAAATACAAGCCAAAGCTTTTTGTGCTCCCGCTTCTTTTCAATCATCATACTTGCCAAATACGTAGCCGCGGTTGAAAACAACAACAACAAACCGTATTTTGCATTCCAGCTCATATAAAAATAGTAACTCGCGACTAAAAGCCATATGTAACGGTATTTTTTTGGTACTGCAAAATAAAGCAACACTACAATAGGGAAAAATATTAAAAAGCTTAATGAATTAAATAACATAAAAAACTTCCATCCTCTGCATTTCTCGACAACAATTGCATTTTATCATTATTTCATATGTAATGCAACGATGCCGCTAATGCACACTCTTATATATAAAAAACTGCCGGGATAATCCCGACAGTTTTGTCATTTTTTATTCATATGAGATGGAATCTGCCCATTTGCTCCAAATTTCACATACAAAAGTTTTTCCTTGATTGAATACAAGTTCATTTCCCTGCATGTCGTAATATTTAGCCGGAGCTTCGTCTCCGTTTACTCTGAGCCATTTTCCTTCCACCACTTTACCGTTTGTAAAGAAGTAGATTGTGCCGTCACCTGTCATAGGTCCGTGCATTTCCATAATAAGGTAACCGTGATCGTCTCTTTCTTCGCCGTAGCAAACCTGAAGAACTACGTTGTCAACTGCAATCTGCTCACCTGTACGCTCATCGATTAACGGCTTGTCATATTCATAATACAAATATTTGCCTGTAGCTTCGTCATACTCGAAGTATGCACCTACTGTGTTGTAGTTACCTTCTGTGCCCGGCCAAATCTTTGTAGCTGTTGCTGCATCATCGTATGTAGCTCTTACACCATCCTGTGCAAAGGAGAATTTCGGCTGGAATGTTTCGCTGTAGTCCCAGCTGTAACCTCTGTCTTCTACACCTTTCATAAGTCCGCTGACAAACATATAAGCAGAGTCAGTGGAGTTGTAGCTGCCACCTCTGTCATATCTGTCAAAAGCACCTGCTGTCGGTTTGTTGATACCGGATGTAGCCTGGCTGATGTTGTCTACCATGTCACTGTTTAACAAATCGTTTGCATATACTGCAGAACCCCAGTGACAAACAATAGCGTCATGTTCAAGTCCGATGTATACCATGTAATCACGGATACTTCTTGTCGGTCCGATACGATCCAAATCATCAAAATCTTCAAACAAGCAGAATAATCTTGTTAAGTTGTCGCGAAGCGGTACCTGATAAATAACGCTTGCATTAGAAATACCGTACTGCGGAAGACAGCTTTTCTGGTTCGGGATGGAAACTGCGATAGGACGTCTTGTTCCGATGCTCTCGTCTACCCATTCACCTGTAAGGTAGCTCTGAATCTGTCCGTCTACAACTTCTCTTTCGCCGATAACCGGATATAAAAATCCGTCATCAACAACTTCTGTCTCCGGTTCTACTGTAGTTGTTTCTTCCACAACTGTGTTAATTGTTTCTGCTTCTACTGTTTCCGTAACAGTCTCTTCTTTTTTACCACAGCCGGTTACCATTGTTGCCACTAAACCAACTGTCAATATGATACTCAATAATTTTTTGTAACTCATGTCCTCATATCCTTTTTACTAAAATTTACACTGCAAATCCCATTATAATAGAAATCGACAGGAAAACAAAGTATTTTTTTCGGAAATTAACCATTTTTTAAGAAAAAACGCCGCTTTGCCTCTAAAGATTCCTTTTCAAACAGTTCATCCTTTAGCTGTTTTTCCATAAGAAGCTTATCTTCCAAGTCCTTTTCTGCTGCCTGCTCTTCCATTTTGGTAAAACGCTCCTCCTGCTCCTTTTTTGTCACTTCAAGCGTTTCGTCAATCTGGTCTATTAGCTTGCGCCATTCCGATTCCGTAAAAGAGCTTCCGCCGGTGACAATAGACTGCTCCGTCTCACCCTTTTTCAGTTTTTCAAGAATTTGCGCTTTCTGCGCCGCTATCAGCTCTTTTGCTTCCTGCGCTATGTTATTTACACTGTTTATTTCCATGAAACCTCCACTCCGGGCATACACACCAATATGCCAGCCGCGACAAGAACTATACCAAAAAATATTGCCCAAAACATACCTGCTCCTAAGCCGTTTCCATCTGCAATAATCGTGGGTCGTTTTTCGTCAATATAAATCGTACACGGCTGCCCTATCTGGAATTTTGCATAAAATTTTCTGAATGTATAGCCGCGTTTTCCCTGCTCTTGAAAATTGTATCCCTTGTAAGTGTACGCAAAAATTGGTGTATAGGTATCCGCTGCTCTTGCGTTTCGGGTTCTTTTATTTCCAATACACATCGCCATAATCGGTGTCTTGCATTTTGAATTGTCATATATTTGCTTCACACATACACATATCACAAAAATGCCGCATGCAATAAACGTGGAAAGAGATGCCAATTTATCATTTTTAAATAAAGCACCTGCCAATCCTGCTACTCCGAAAATCAAAAATACGAACGCTAAAAAATATCGTTTTACATTTTCCGACTTAAACTTTGGCTTATATACCAAAAAGCAAATACCGCATAATGACCAAATAATTCCCATAAATAAACTAATTCCAACCATAAATATCTCCTCCGGCCATGCACAACACCAGGCCCACAAAAATAATAATAAGCCCAAAAATCAAGCAAAAAACCAAAGCTGCCCCGAGTCCTTTTCCATCAGAAATAATCGTTGGCCGTTGTTCATCAATATAAATCGTGTACGGTTGCCCGATCTGATAAAGTTTGTAAAATTTTCTGTATGTATATCCTCGTCCACTCTGCTTTTCATATTGTTTTCCCTGAAATGTATAAGTAAAAATCGGGGCATAGCTGTCCGGTCCCTTTGAATTGGTGTATCTCTGGTTGCCCGTGCAAATTGCCGTAATCGGCGTCTTGCACCTGGAATTGTTAATAAGCTGTGTCACAACAGCCCACACCATAATGGCGCCCAGCCCGATAAATGTAGCAAGTGCCGCCAACACATGATTATGCAAAATAAACCCTAAAATACCGGCAATCCCGCAAATCACAAACATTGCCATCAAAACATACTGTCTTGCATACAACGGCTCGTCCGTGCGCCGACATGCCCAAATAGTGCAAATCCCGCAAATCAACCATAAAATCCCAAAAAATAAACATAAGCCAGCCATAAATGTAATCTCCCTTATCTTTATAATCTTCCATTCATGCGATAGCCCCAACAACTTTACTGCCACATGACTTCACACCCTTAGACTTTTTACCACGGAACCGGTACCCCCGGTATACATAGATAAATAGCTGCAAGAAAGCAAAGAGTACCCATAATCAGAAAGGTTATAATATCTGCATTTATCTTCCTGTCTAGCACAAAAATATTCGGGTCTTCCTTATCAATAAAAATTATATATTGACCTCCTACCTTATATTTTCTGTTGAATACAAGTGATTTGTATGAATAATCTCCTTCATTTTGATAAATACTTCCTTCATATTCATATGAAAAAATTGGACCAGGTGAATTTATGCGCCAAGGATTCGGATATTTTTCCTTTCCAACGCAGATTGCTTCGACCGGCACATCGCATCTTCTTTTTTTAGTAAGCCATAACACACTTACAGAAAAAGAGATTCCACCGAATAAAAGAAGAATCGGAACAAACACCAACACCATGTTTTTTAAAACGGCACCAATTATTTCGATTGCTGCAAAAAGCAAAATAACAAATGCTATTTTATACCGAATGCTTTTCGTTTCTTTGTCCTCATTTACACCGTCCATTAGAGTACTTATTCCACATATCAGAAAAATAACTCCAAATAAATATATCTCCATAACTATTTCCCCCCTCATCTCTCATAAACTATGTATCGGCAATTTTTTAAGTTTATAAATATTTCATTTGTTTTTCCTTGCGCCACTTTTTGTCGAATGTTATTCTAGTACAGAAGGGTGTGAAACGAATGAAAATATTAGAAAAAATTAAAAAATTAAACTTAAAATGGTCCCATTTTTTATTTCTGACCATTGCCGGTACGATCAATTCCATCGGTGTTACGATGTTCCTCGCTCCGGTAAAATTGTACGATAGTGGTATTTCCGGTACTTCCATGTTGCTTTCACAAATTACACCGGAATTTTTAACGCTTTCCATGTTTCTTTTGTTATTAAATATACCATTGTTTTTAATCGGTTTAAAGAGACAGGGACTTACTTTTACGATTTATTCCGTGTATGCGGTTATGATTTATTCCATCGGCGCATGGCTTATCACTGACGTGCTTCCTGTGGATGTGAGTATGATTTCACCGCTTGCAGGCTCTGATTTGCTTTTGTGTGCGCTGTTTGGCGGCCTTATTTCCGGTGTCGGCAGCGGACTTACGATTCGCTTTGGCGGTGCCATCGACGGTATCGAAGTTATGGCTGTTATTTTTGCAAAGAGACTTGGTCTGTCCGTAGGAACTTTTGTGATGGGCTACAACATTATTTTGTACGTGATTTGCGGTATTGCTTTAAACAGCTGGATTCTTCCGCTTTACTCCATCGTGGCGTATGCGATGGCATCCAAAACGGTAGACTTTGTAGTAGAAGGTATCGACCGCTCCAAAGCGGCTACCATCGTAACGGTCAAACCGGAAGAAGTGTGCGCGGCAATTTCTGCCACATTTGAATGCGGTATCACCGTCATGAATGCGAAAGGCTACTACTCCGGTTCCGACAAAACGGTGCTCTACGTTGTGTTGAACCGTTTCCAGATTCCGAGAGTCAAAGACATTGTCCACGAAAACGACCCACACGCATACATTTCTATCACGGAAGTTGCAGATGTATTTGTGGCAAATAACAGTAATAAAGAAATATAACTTTCTATCATTTACAAATCCCCTGTTACTTTGAGGTATACACCTTAAAATAGCAGGGGGTTTCATTTTCACAATCTTTCAAATATATTTCTAGTTAAGGAAATGATACATATTCCCACCGAAATCATTCCATACTTCACACCATTGCTCATAAATTCCGGCAAAGAAAACCAAGAGAATCACAACAAAAACGACTTGTATTATCCTCTTTTTCAGCTTGTCATTTTTTTGTTGCTGAATCGCCAGCAATTCATTGAGCTTCGCCAACTCTTCGGCTACTGCCTGCATGGAATCTTTCTTTTCATCAGGTTCAATCGGCTTGCCCAGCAAATCGCTAACGGACACTTCAAATACTTCTGCGATGTCAATCAGCATCTGCGCATCCGGTACCGACAGACCTTTCTCCCATTTCGAAATTGTCTGACGCACTACATTTAAACGAACTGCCAGCTGCTCTTGTGAAAAACCTTTGTTCTTTCTGAGTTGCTTAAAATTTTCCTGAAACATAAATATACCTCCTGCTTCTGCACTGATTTTTCATTTATCTTACGTGCAAAAGCTACATTGCGACAAGCAACGCAAATTAACATTGGCGTATTTCCCCTTATTCATCCCAAAATAATTCATCCAGCGTTTTTCCAAGCACCTTGCATATGCTTTTACAAAGTTGAATCGTCGGGTTGTAATCACCCTTTTCAATGGCGTTGATTGTCTGGCGGGACACACCCACTTTGTCTGCCAGCTCCTGCTGCGAAAGATCCAGCGCGGCGCGGGCAGATTTTAATTTTAAATTTTTCATGCTACGCATCCTCTCTGTCTGTACGCAGTTTCTTTATAAGCATAACAGCAAAAATGACCAGTGTCAGCATTCCTGCAAGCAAATTCGTTACCCGAATGTCAAATGTGCCTTCTTGAAAAATCGGATTGTACATGACATACCGGATTCCGAATACTAAATTTATTATACCAAAAACTGACAACATTACCATAAGCGGTACCGCTGTTTGATTCAGCGCAAAATAGGCATCATTCCAAATGCAATAGACTGCGTAGATTCCTGTACCTAACATGATACCAACAATGCAGACAAATTCCATGCTAATCGCATATAAAGCATGAATATCTGCGGTCTTTAATATATAAAACAATGCATTCCAAATCAGCATTGCAAAAAAAGCATACTTAAATCCACGTCCCCGCACCAGTTCCTGTCTTTCGTCATACTGTTGTTTCATCGTTTCATCTTTTTGCGAAAATGCCGCCAAAAAAGTCACTAACACAATGCCAAGCAACGTACCCAATATAACAGAAATGCTCCAGTTATTGTTGTATTCCTCCATGGAAAAGCTGTAGGAAATGGTAAATTTACCGTCTTTTGCAAACTCATAATCGTCAAAGTCACTTGCCAAAAATACTTCGTTACCGTCTTTCTCAAAAAAGCCCTGCCATTCCTGCGCACTTGTGATAAATTCTAATGTCAGCGTATACGTGCCGGCCGCAAGCTCCAGCGGCTCAGCCGAATCTAACGTAATACCGTCCGCAGTAAAATGGTAAAGATATGCGCCTGCTTCATCCGTAATCGAAAAGCCGGTCAACACGCCCGAAGGCTCTGTTTTCCATCTTGCATGAAAAATGTACTCTCCTGCCTCATCAATGGTAAACTCATACACCAACACATTCTCGTTTGACTCACCATTTTCCACCAAAATTTTTTTCTCAAAATCCTCCTGCATCGCATAGCGCGGTCTGAAACAAAACATCATAACAGCCAAAATGCAAAGCATAGCAACACTTGAAATAATAATGACCTTCTTCTTCATAAAACCACCTCTCACCTTAAACCTGTTTTACTCGGATTTCTAAAATCCGGACATATTTCTACTCTCGCATATTACACATGTGTAATATGATACTACTACTCATATGACAAAATGTCAAATATATTTTACATTCATTCTCAAAAAATTTGCCCGGACTTTTGTGCAATCATTTTCAGCAAATCTTTTATTGCGCCAAATTCCGGGCATTTTTTATGAATTAGTAATCATGAATATCCAAATATTCTCCACTTGTTCCCATCCGAAGCGTATAATTATCGGATTGAAGCTTCTTGTGCTTCGGATTGCCATTCAGGCTTTCCGTCACGGCTTCAATAAATTCGTCCACTTCCTCGCTGTCAAAATCATCTTCCATCGTATCGATTAAGTATTCCAGCTCCGCCGCTGCATTTTGTGAACCTGCCTCGTAATACAGCTGAAAATCCACATCTTTTATGTTGCCGTGCTTGTCAAAATAATACTTGATTTCCGCTGTACGGTCGCTGCCGTTTATTTCTTTTACAAAACGGCACACTTTCTCGTTGACGTCCTTGGATTCGTAGCCAAAAGCATTCCAATTGTCCTCTAACGTCTCCATCGTAGCGGAAATATCACTGACATAAGCGTCATTTTTGCTAAAACCAACTGCCAAATCAACGACTGCTGCCACAAATGCAATCAAAAATACAAGAACAGAGCGCTTCACAATACGTCCGACAAAGGAAGACTCGGCCCTGTTTTGCTCTGCATAAAGTCCCTCGTAAATCCTTGGAACAACAAGCTTCTTTTTGTTGTCGCACGCAAAAATAAGCGAATATTTCGTTGTTTTAATAAGTTTTGGATTGTAGTAGATTTTCTTTTTGTATAGGTCTGTGTCAAAGTATGCTGCCACAAAATCTTTGTTCATATTCAAGCGGATTAACTTTGTAATCTGCCGCCAATTAAAGGAGGCGTTACCGGCAAGAACCGTATCACTGTCCAACCCGCTATCTAACATTTGCACTGTGGTTATGCCCTGGTATACCAAATCCGACAAATGCACACTATCAGGTCTTTGGATTTTCCCTTTGACAAGACAGCCGTTTTCCAGTTTGTAGGTAGTCAAAAGTGCTCCCACCATTTGCACAAGCTGATACGTCAAAGCCACAAAAATAAGTACCGGCACAATGCAAAATACAACGAGATAGTCTTTTATAAGTGAGCTGACAATGCCCAGGACAGATGACATACACGCGTGAAAAGCCGTAACTCCGACACTCACCGTAAATGCCGACACAAGGGCTACAAACCACCAAATATACTTATTAAACGCTTTCGTCCTACGCTCGAAAGCGTAGGACGGACAATAAATCAGATTTAAATTTTTTTGATAATCCATAAATATTCTCCCCTAAAATTATAGATTTTTCTTGTTAACAAAATCACTCCTGACTGGAAATTTCAATCATGTCCGCAGATAAATCATGCACGCGTCTGGAATCGTCCACAATTTTTTCAACCCCATCCTTGTAGACAATAATTGCATCTGAAATCGACTGCACCGATGCCTGATTTTGCTCTGTGTACATACTAACTTCATCGATTTTACCGCGAAGCTGCTCAAAAATAGACTCTACTTCTGCTACATTTTCATTTTGTGACTCAATACTCTGATACAAGTCCCCAAATTGTGCAGTAAGCTGTTCAAAGCCACTTTGCAAATCTTTAAGAGCATTGAGGGATGTCTCGATAATCTGATCGTTTTGCGCAAGCTGTTTTGTTGTCACTTCAATCTGTGCCTGCATTTGATTCACTACGCCGACAACCTGGCCGGAGCACTCGTTACTGTCAACGGCAAGTTCACGCACCTTTTCGGCAACAACCGCAAAACCGGCACCGTTTTGACCTGCCCGCGCCGCCTCAATGGACGCGTTCAATGCCAACATATTTGTGCTGGAAGAAATGCTGTCGAGCTGTTTTGTTACTTCCGAAATTTCATCCATATGTTTTTGTAACTTTTGGAATACCTCATTAATCTGTTGCGTTGCCTCACGCACCGTCAACATCTGCTGGCTCATTTCCTGGATATTTTGCTGGTTTGTTGCCAGCGCATTTTCTACGTTATGTACGCCCTCTGTCAAAGCACCAACCTGTTTTTCGGTTGCACGCACTTTTACTTTTACATCTTCACAAGTAGAAACCGCATTTTGCGCACTCTGCATGATTTCTTCAGAACCTTGCTTAAGTTCTGCTGTGTTGGTATCAAGACGTTTTCTTGTCTGACGAAGCGATTCTATACTGTTTGTGGAATTTTCGAAGTTCGTCTCCAACTCACTACCGAGCTTTGTCAACGAATTCAAAAGTTTCTCCGCTTCCTTCGCCCGATTTTCGCTCATGGCGATATACGCACGACCACGCTTAATTGTCAAATAAATCAAAAATGCCGCCAAATTAAAAATAACGGTACACATAATGAACTGACTCAAACTCTCCGCTTTTTCCGGATGAATGATATAAAGCAATACAAGCAATACATCACAAGTCGCCATCTGTGCCAGCGCATATTTGGGCCGGAAATACAACGCCGTCATGGCAATAACCGCCAAAAACAGCGGAAAATCGTCGCTATAATAATCTCCACTGTTGATGGAAATGATAAACACAACAAACGCCAACCCGACGGAAACCGTCAGCTGCTGATATACCGTGGCGATTTTCATTGCACGCATGGCAAGCAACGCCCCGCCAAAAACAAGCATTGTGATACCTACCGTAAGGGCGCCCGACAGATTGCTGCCAATCAAATTTTTAATAAGGAATACGCCCGAAACCGGAAACGTAATCCACAACATTGTTTTAAAAATTGTCTGTTCGGAAATTGGTGACTGATTTTTCTTTTGTTCCATAATTTTCTTCATTCCCTTCTCATTTTTATTACCTTAAAATTTGAGTTGTCAAAAAATAACCCTCTTATCTCCCAAATCTATATAACAATATCTTATAATTAACCGACTTTTTACGCAACACTTATTTGCATAAAAAAAGAAGAAAGAAATATGACATTTCGTCACATTTCTCTCTCCTAAAATTTACTGCCGGCGACCGGAATCGAACCGGTACTGTATTGCTACAACAGGATTTTAAGTCCTGCGCGTCTGCCAGTTCCGCCACGCCGGCATGTCCGCAATTAAGCTATAGACACGAGGTTCTTCACATAAAATGTTACTTCCTCAATGGATGGAGGTGGATTCGAACCACCGAAGCAATTTGCAGCAGATTTACAGTCTGTCCCCTTTGGCCACTCGGGAATCCATCCATATAGAGCGTTTTAAACGCCCTAACAATTTGCAATTTTAGCATATATTAAATGCGTTTGCAATATTTTTTTGTACTTGACAGTAAACTTTTTAAGTCTGTCATTTATTTATTGAGGCGGTGCGGACAATCTTTACATTCTTGCATAATGCGAAGAATGCAAAGATGTCCGCGCCGCCTCTTATAAATTAATCAGACTTTACTCGTCATCTTCAATTTCTGCTTCTTCATAGTGTTTGAGCACTATCGCAGAAGTTTTTGGAAGCGTAATCATAATTTTTCCGCCGATAACCGGATGTTCTCTTTTTACTGTCGTAAATCCCTCGTCGGATGTCAGTATCAGCTGGTGCAACACGGATTCACGCGGAATACCCAGTTGCCATACCGACAATTCTTTCGTAACAGGTTGGTCGTTGTTGTTAACGAGAACGACACACTGCTCTTTGCGGTTAAACCGGCCGTAACCGATGAAATTGTATTCGCCCGCAAGATACAGTAAAGAACCGGTCAAAAATTCTTTGTTTTCTTTGTGGATGCGAATCATTTCTTTGTGAAAACGTATCAACTCATGATCTTCATTGCCCCACGGGTACGTTCTCCGGTTGTCCGGGTCTGTAAAACCGCATACACCGGCTTCATCACCATAATATATCGTGGGCGCGCCGGGCCAAGTCATCTGAATGGCAACTGCTTCGCGCAAAACCGCTTTGTTGACATTTTCGTTTGCCGCATGCGGTCCTAATGTATTGATACGTCCGACTTTGCGGTTTGTTCGCGTCAGAAAACGGGAATGGTCGTGGTTGGAAAGCTCATTCATGGCAACCAGCAAGGAAGAATTGGTGAAGCTTGAGCCGTGATGTCTCATGGCACCCCAAAAGCTGTCCGCATTTCCGTACAAATCCTCACGGTAGTCATCGCTGTGCTTTTGCATACCGGTCAAAAACCATGTAACCGGCTCCATAAACGCATCGTAGTTCATAACCGTATCCCATTCATTACCGGCAAGCCACGGTTTCGGGTCTCCATAATGCTCCGCCAAAATAATGGCGTTAGGATTTGCCTGTTTTACTGCTTTTCGAAACTGCTGCCAAAAATAATGATTGTACTCCGGGGAATGTCCCAAGTCCGCCGCCACATCGAGACGCCAACCGTCCGCATTATAAGGCGGAGAAACCCATTTTTTGCCGATGTAAAGAATATAGTCCTCCAAACGGCGGGAACCTTCGTAATTCATTTTTGGCAACGTATCCTGTCCCCACCAGCCATCGTAAGTGCCGTTGTAGGGCCACGCATTTGTATCATAAAAATGAAAATAATCTCTGTAAGGGCTGTCTGCCGAAATATGGGCGCCTTTTTCATAACCGGGCGCGTTTTCATAAATGCGTTCACGGTCCATCCACTTGTTAAAAGAGCCGCAGTGATTGAAAACACCATCCAAAATAACTTTGATACCGCGTTTGTGCGCCTCTGCCACAAGCTCCGCAAAAAGCTGATTGCTGGCCTCCAAATTGTCCTTGTTGGACACACGATTAATATAGCGGGTTGCCTGACTGTTCTCTGTGCGTCCGTCAATCAGCAACTCGCCTTCATCCACCACGATTTTCCCGATATGGGGATCGATGTAATCGTAATCCTGTATGTCATACTTGTGGTTGGACGGCGATACAAAAAGCGGATTGAAATAAATGACATCAATCCCGAGCTCCTGCAAATAGTCCATCTTGTTGATGACACCTTGCAAGTCTCCGCCATAAAAATTGCGCACGTCCATCTGTGCCGGGTACGCATTCCAATCGTCCACATGCACCACATTTTCGCCAATATATTTGTACTCGTTTGTCAGGACATCGTTGGATGTATCTCCGTTGCAAAAGCGGTCCGTATAAATCTGGTACATAACCGCACCTTTTGCCCAGTCCGGCGTCTTAAATCCCGGAATTACCGCAAAGTCGTAAAATTCATTTTCATCCTTTACGACACCGCGACGGTCATACATACACTCAATTTTTCCTGCCTGTATTATAAAATGATAATTTACTCTCTCATTTTCCATTTGGTGCACATGCTCGTAATAATCGAATTGCTTGTCCGAGCTGCATTTAAACATCAGATGACGCACACCGCCACTCACAAAAAAGACACGGTCCACGTTATTTCTTTTCGTGCGGAACTTTATCGTCACTTCCTCGTACGCACTTGGTTCTGCCGGCAAAACATAATCTTCCGTCATATCTGAAAACAACGCCTTTTTGCTAAAAACAGGACGCATGCCGGAAATGTAATGCAAGTTCTGCTCGGCTTTCATAAATCTACTAAAATCCATAAATACCTATAAATCCTTTCAACCACTATTTTATAATATAAGCAGAGGATATTCAAGTAAATCCACAAAACAAAAAACTCCATAAGACGCCGAATTTCCGTCTTTTTACAACTAAATTGACGGACAGGAAAAAAGGCAACACATGTCTGTGCTGCCTTTTTTGAGAAGGTATTTCTTTCTTATGGGGTATAGCAAAAAACTATATATATAAAATGTATTGGGGGGGGTTACGCATATTATAATAGCACGCCCCTATTTCATCCACAAT
>JAZQDM010000052.1:0-1851 GCA_045546775.1 Lachnospiraceae bacterium
GTATATGGATTTAGGCGCCTATAATGGCGATACGGTGCAGGAGTGTTTGAATTTAACTGGCGGTAAGTATCAGCACATCATTGCAGTGGAACCGGACAGACGTAATTGCAAAAAGCTTAACGCAATGGCGGAAGACCTTGGAGAAATTACCGTACATGAGTGCGGGGTGTGGAACGAAGCTGGCGAGTTAGGATTTTCTGACAGCGGAGGCAGGCAGTCCACCTTTTTGGCAACCCAAAAGAAAACTGTTCCCGTAAATTCCATAGATAATTTGGCGCAGGGAAAGTCAGTTTCCTACATTAAGATGGATGTTGAGGGCGCAGAGGTGCAGGCTATCGAAGGAGGCAAGTCCGTAATCAAAAGCTTTGCTCCGAAAATGTTCGTGGCTGCTTATCATTACGATGTTGATATTTTTAGACTGCCCCTGCTAATTTGGAACCTTGTCCCGGAATACAAAATCTTCTTTAGAAAGCATCCTTATGTTCCGGCATGGGAACTTAATTTTTTAATTACAAAACAGCGGGACGCAAATTGTTCCCAGCAGGACAAAACGCACTGTTTGTAAATTTGTGGTGGAGTGTCTACCATAAAAGCGTTACTGTGACAAAAATTTTAATTTTTCGTGAAAGATTTTGTAAACTGTAAGCAGGAAAAATAAAGGGTAGGGAGAATCTTTAGAAGTAGCAGTATAGAAATTCTATGCCTATTTATAAAAAAGTTATTTTGAAAAGGAGTGTTTCTGTAATGAAAAAATCTACTTGGGTTTTAGGTGCAGCTGCATTATTGGCATTATCCGTAGCAGTAGCTGGCTGCGGTGGCGGCGACAAAAAAGAAGCTGCTAAAGGCGTAAAAGGCGAAGTAATGGTTTATACTTCCATTTATCCTGACATTATCGACAATATGTGCAAACCTAACTTGGCAAAAGCTTTCCCCGAAATGAAAGTTAACTGGTTCCAAGGCGGCACCGAAAAAGTTGTAACCAAAATCACCGGCGAAATGAAAGCTAACAAAGTTGGCACCGACGTATTGATGGTTGCTGACCCCTCCTACTATCTGAAACTGGATAAAGAAGGCTGGCTCATGCCTTACAAATCCAAAGAACACAACAACGTTATCGCTGATAAAGCTGAAAACGGTGCTTGGTATGCAGTTCGCGTTTGCAACATGATTATTGCTTACAACGCTGACAAACTGAAAGCAGAAGATGCTCCGAAATCCTGGCAAGAATTGACCGATCCGAAATGGAAAGGCAAAATCGCTATGCCGAACCCGATGCTCTCCGGTACTGCTTATGTAGCAGTTGGCGCATTGGCTGACAAATTCGGTTGGGAATACTTCGACAAACTGAAAGCTAACGGCATCCGTGTTGAATCCGGTAACTCCGCAATTCAAAACAAATTGTTGACTGGCGAATATGCTGCTGCAATGATTCTGGAAGAAAACATCCTGAAACTTGCTGCAACCAAAAAAGAACCCTTGAAAGTTTCCTATCCGGCAGAAGGCGTTATCAACATTCCTTCCCCGATTGCTATCTTCAAAACCACCAAAAATCCTGACGGCGCTAAAGCTATGGTTGACTGGTGGCTGTCCAAAGAAGGTCAAGAAGCAGTTGTTAAAGGCTGGATGCACTCTGTTCGTGGCGACGTAAAAGAACCCCTGGGTTCCGTTGCAACCAAAAAATTGGTTGAAGGCAGAGTTAAAGTTAACTGGCAAAAACTTGCTGACAACAACGCAGCAATCAAAGAAGAATTCCGTAAACGCGTAATGGAATAATCTGATAGTCCATACTACAGGTTTTAATATTAGGTGTAATAAAGAAAAACAGGGACGCTTTTGCGCTCCCTGTTTTTC
>JAZQDM010000053.1:0-1893 GCA_045546775.1 Lachnospiraceae bacterium
GTCAAGAATACCCTGATTGCGCGAAAAACGGGTGTATGTCTGCACATCAGGCACAACGACCATACTCCACGAAGCCGGATTCGACAACGCAGGCGGCGTATATTTCGCTTTTTTCGCTTTCACAGGGGCAGCACAAAGGACTGCGGCAGCAAATAAAACCAACAGTAAAGAAACTTTTCGGAACATTTTTCCCTCCGCTAAAAAAAAATGCCTCATCGACGGTTTATGACAAAAACTCATATCTCTTTTGTGCTTGAAATTTCCGGCAGCTGATAGATTTTTAATTTGAAGTACTCACGATCTCGGAAGCCGTAAGCCTGTTTTATCAGCCATCTGATCTTGTTGTTGAATCCCTCCATTTTTGCATTGCTGATATGCCGGAATGTCCAGTAGGTCACAATCCCCTCCAACTTATCCCGTATTGTTCTTGCCATTGTTTTCAACTCCGGAATCCCGGTTTCTTCAGCCAGTTTACACCATCGGTGAAAAGCCATTCTCGCATGGTATGAATCCTTTGCCTGCCGATAAATGCTGCGTAACGCTTCTTTGAACATATAAGCATCTCCCAAATCTTGAAAATCCCCACGCATATTCTTCAAAATCATCTTGGCATCTTCCGGTAAATCCTCGTTGTTACGCAGAAAAATAAAACGAAGTCCTTTTAACTGTTTTCGCTGCAGATCATCCATTTTTGCAGTTATCCGCCTGCGGACAAGATCTAACTTGTCATTCATCAGTTTTATAACATGAAAGTGATCAAAGACAATGTGTGCATTAGGAAAGTTGTTGGTAATCCACGAGTAATAACTGTTTGCCATATCCATTGTTACAATCCTCAATTTGCTTTTCTTCAACTTTATCAAAGCCCGGGCAAGGGCAGAAATGCGCTTGCCGTCTCCAACATGAATAACTGCTCCCGATTGTAAATCGCGGACAATCGTCAGATATTGCTGATTCTGCATACCTTTTCCAACATGGATTTCATCAATACCGATGGCTTTGATATGAGCGGTTGGGATACGGGAATATTTCTTTTTTAAATGCTTTTTTTCCAATTCCTTAATTGTATGCCAGCGCAAACCGTAGAAGTTGGCAAGAGCTTGGATGCTCATATGTGGACGTAATTCCAGTATTGTCCGTTCTAATGTTTTAGTAAGTCTGGCTTTGGGGTGAGAAAGAAATGGAATATGTTCAAGACCGCGAAAATGACAGCGGGGACAATACAAACGGTGGATGGTTAATTCCAATACGACTTGTCGACAATTGCCCAAAGGTTCGCCGCGAATGCGGCGACTGCGGAGCGGTTCAACAGTTACAGATGTTGAACCGCAGTGCGGACACTGATGTTTGGTGCGTTTCAGACGGATTTCAACACTTTCTTTGGAATATTTTACACTTTCTTGTTGAAATCCACGAACTCTCTGTGTATAGTAGAGATTGACCGGCATTGCTTACCCCCTACTGTTTTGGTTGGACACTTAACAATAGGTGCAATTCCGGTCTTTTTCAATTCCGTCTTTCTGTTTTTTATGATTTTCTACTCAATTCTGTCACAAACCGTCGAAGAACCATTTTTTTGGCAAAAAAATGGCGGCTGGAATCTTTAACGCCACCCGCCATTCTGAAACGCATTTTAAGCATAAAAACTCAGAAATTTCCTGTGAAATGAAATTCTGAAAATCGCCTCAATTTTATTCGGAAAAACTCAGAATTACGGCAAGGGTATCATCAAGATTGCAACCGAATTGAGACGATGATTCATTAAATAATTTATATTTCAACATATATCAGAAAATTTGAATCCAAGAAATATCCATACAAATAATAGACAATAAGATAGAACTGAATATAAAATCAGCCACAATACGAAAAAAAGCGTCCGCAAAAATTTTT
>JAZQDM010000054.1:0-26320 GCA_045546775.1 Lachnospiraceae bacterium
TCAATTCCTCATAGGTAAGGTACAACGGATGCCAACAAAGAGATATCCGTGGCACTGGAGAATATCGTGTTTCAATTCCTCATAGGTAAGGTACAACATTGGTTGGTCAACTAGACTATAATGCTATTCGCCATTCGTTTCAATTCCTCTTAGGTAAGGTACAACAACCGTATTTACGCGGTTTGTTTCTTTTATTATACTACTTTCATATGTTTTTACAACTAATCTCGCCGAAAAGTCGGTCTACCTCAGAACCAAGACATGCGACAAATCGCCTAAATATAACGTTTTTGCAAAACGCAAAAAACTTATTGAGGTCGACCGACTTTTTGACTCTTTTAGACTGTTTTTAAGGTGAATTTCACTCAAACAATTGCCTCCGGAGCCTGTATTTATGCCGCTTAGAAGGTAGACCGACTTTTTTCATCCTCCGAATTATTCACGGACATTCTAATAATATTTATATGGTCGATAGCTTTCGCCTTTCTCAACAAAATGCTGATAATGCCACACTTCTTCCTCCATCAACCTCCGATACGTCAGTTCTTTCCCTTTAACGGTAATTTTATCAGCTAACTTCTTTTCAAACTGTTCGATAAAAACCCGCTTTCCTTCTTTGCTCAAATATATTCCGCCATTATCTGTTTTTTCAAAATCAGTTTCCGCATTCAGTTGTTGAAGATTTACCAACGAAAAGATTACGCGGTCAACAATAATAGGTTTAAATATATCTGCAAAATCCAAATTCAAACTATAATTCCGCTTATTTGTTGCATGCACAATTCCTATCTTCGGATCCAATGGCGGTTGCTTTGTTCTTTTATCGAACCGAAAACCCGGTTTATCCAAAATACAATTAAATGCCCCATAATAAAGCTGTCTGGCACGCGCTTCTGTCAACATTAACGTCTCCACGGCACTCCCTTTATTCATATCTTCTATACAACGACTCAATTCATCTGCAATACTCTTTAATTGATGATTCGCATGCTTTTTACAATAATAGCGAATATTTGCACGCATATTATGTATCCCTGCTATTTCCATCTTCTTTGCAACTTCCAAACGGCTACTCGAATCCATATAAATAGCACACTATACTCAAAACGGGACTGAAGGAATTTCCTTGTACCAGCCCCGTTGTCCTGCTCTCTATGCAGTTGTCCTTTTCAATTTTACAATATAAGTTTTTTTTAATTAATTGAAGTACTGCTTCATCTGTGAATTCTCGTTCAAGCAAACGTATCATCATTTCCAGCGGGATGGTATCAAAAAAATCTTTTAAGTCAATCTCTACCAAAATGTCCCGCCCTTGTTCCAAATAACGCCGCAGTTTTTGTGAAATTAATCTCGTAATAAACCGGTCAACAACTGCCAGATTTGATATAACTCGTCTTTTCCCTTTTGCATTAAGTATTTCATATTGCTCAATAACAGCCGGTTCATACACCCCTGTTTTGATTTCTTGTATAATCCTATCGCCATTCAATTGCCAATAGTTGCTCAGCTCTGAAACCTTCATTCCATCCGCACCACGACTGTCACGTTTATTAGCAAAATGTGCCATCGCTTCTCTTTGATTTCTTTTTGAAAGCAATTCATCTACACTAAACATTTCTCCCCCCTATGCACAATTATATGATGTGCGAAAAATCTTCCACAACGCCAATTTGTTCTTTTCTCGTATACTTAACAGACTCCATTTCATATATGCAAACCGAGTCTTCATTTGTATCTATATTCTTGGCCAGTTCTTTTTTTAATCTCCGCAACGACGCTTCCGTAATTGTCCCTTCAAATACAGATTTTTGTACGTGAATCAAATATTTTCTGCAAATCTTCATCACTTTTCCAACACGTTTTTTGCCAATGTCATATGACAAAATTACAAACATTTCCTCCCTCCTTGCAAATTGATGTGAGTCCTCATAGGTAAGGTACAACTATTTTATTATCAATTGTAACTTTTGTTGTAGTTTTTTGTATGTTGTCAGTGTTGTTTCAATTCCTCATAGGTAAGGTACAACCTCTTACTAGATCCAATTATAGCCATACTGATAATGTTTCAATTCCTCTTAGGTAAGGTATAACTAAGTCATTTTTACGGATGAGTCCCGTGCCGAATGGGAAAAAGGGTATGAACGTTTCAATTCCTCTTAGGTAAGGTATAACAACCGCATTTTCGCGGTTTATTTCTTTTACTATACTACAAAACTTGCATTTTGAAGCAATTCTCTCGCAAAAGTCGGTCTACCTCAAAAGCAAAAAGATGCCAAAATCCCTTATATACAAGCTTTTTTCAATATCTCAAAAGAAGCCTTTTGGTAGACCGACTTTTCACCGCTTTTTCCTAAAAAACAGTGCAATTTTTACTTCAAAAAAGTATCAAAAACCCAGTATTTATGCGTTCTTCAAGGTAGACCGACTTTTTTCTTACAGCACCTCAAACATCCCAAAACCTTGGGAATTTTTGCTACCTAATCCTGTTTGATAAAGAAAATCCAAATATTGGCGTTTTCCTCGTAAGGTGTATTGACCTTTCCAGCCATTGATATAAAACCCTTTGTACTTAGTAACATATTTGTCTTTCGGATGAATCCGGTTACTTTCAATACAAATATCATCGGTTACCGTTATGCCGGTATACGCTTCATATTTCCGCCGGAAGTTTTCATTGATTTGCTTTTGAAACTGTGCTTCATCCGGACTGTAATAATACGTTTTGCCTGAATGTTTGTCGGTGGAGTACACACAAATGGGCGATATCATTCGAATCAAAATCTCATCCTTCTCAATCACCTTATCTTTCAGCGTCGCAACAACATTTGTATAATGTTGTTGCAGATAATCAATTCCATTCTTCTCCAAGCTATTTTTCAAAAGTTGTAACATGTGCGGTTCAACGCTGCGCACTTCAAACATCACATCTTTTGTAAATACAATCTCTTTTCCACGAATCTCATATTCTCCATGAAGCAAACCAAAAGTAAACAATTTGTACTTTCTCGTCTTGCCCATGTACCCTTTATCATGCAGGAAACTGCTATAATCCCCCTCCTGTTCAAGGGCTCGAAATAAAATGGATTGTATAATATGGTGATACCCAATCGGTAATACAAGCGGCACGTCTACGTTATGTCTGATTATTAATTGCATTTTTCTCTCCGTAATATTATTGTATAAGGTCCATAATAAATTCTCGAAGCATTTCCCAAATCCTCGGACCTTCCAAAATTAATGTAGGAATCGCTATTACAATCGCAAGAATTGCCCATATATTTCCCCACAACGCACTGCGCGAACCGTTACTTACGTTTACTACTTCGTACAGGCTCTTAATCTGATTATCCAAAATGGCGCGTTCCCGTTCAATGAGCAATTGCTTTTGCAACAAATGATACAACTCAATTCCCTGTTCCTGGCTGGATATTTCCAAAATCATCATACTATTCTGATACTCAATATACATTTCCTGCAAATCAATCAGCTGTCTGCATTCTTTTTTGCTGATTAGTCTGTGTTTCTTTTTCTTTTGAAACATCCTTGTTGCCAGTTGCTCTGCTTTGTCAAAATACATCATCAATGCCATTCTTTGTGCCAATACAAGGGAAACAATAAAACTGTACTCTGCATAAAAAGGTCTGACCACACTGGCATCGATAGATTGTGATTCAGAGGTAATGCAAATAAATGCATATTCTGTCGCGTTGTACAAAGTTCCCCAGTCTGCCCACCGGCTATACGTCGATTCACTCAGAAGCGCACTTCGCATCATTTTATCCTGACAAGTTGCATCACTCTCATCTACATACAAAATCGAATACAGTTCTTTTTCCCCTTTTTTGGACTGTCGCCACTTTGCATCTTTTATATTTGCCGACAACGCAGCATCCCGGATAAGCGCCATTACAAACATGCGATAGTCATTAAACGATGTAACCATCACATCGTTATTCCCACGTCCGTCAAAATTGAGATTCAATAAACTGTCCAAAAATTGTGCGCGTTTCCCCAATTCCGTTCGCGTTTCTGCGTTGTTAACTTCATAAAAGTTCTTAATTCTCTTTCTGAAATCCGCTTTCAGATTTTCTTTCTCTATCAGTTCCCCATTTTCTTTTTTAACGATGGCAAGACGTTCCGGACAAAGGATGTATCCATCTGCCGTCTCCGGAATGAACGGAATACTAATGCTTCTTCCTTTTTCGTTGATGATTTTGATATCTTCAATTGACGTATCCTCATCCATATTCAACGTTCTCAAAAAAAGAATTCCGACACCGTATTTGTACATATGTAGCTCCACATAATCTATCGGCAGCTCGTATGTTTTTTTGTCCGTAACGATGCGATATATATACCCATTCTTTTCTGTATTTTGCATTTTGTACTCAAATACGATGCAATCCCGGTGTTCTTCTTTGATAAACAAATCTTTTGCTGCGGAAGACAAATATTGCTCCAACATATACGTCTGCTTGATTTGTTCCATGGAATCGCCTTCCATTTCAGCAAAATCCATCTTTTTTTGCTTCCACCCCTTTTGGAGCATTTTTTGTTTTAAACTTTCACCACCCGGCTCGAAATCGGCGACAAAAAACGGCCATCCAAAAATGTGAATACTTTTTGCGTCCAAATATGTTTTCATCTTTCTTTTCTCCCTAGTGCATTAATCGCTTCCAAAGTTGTATCGTACACTCCACGTCATACAAAGCGCAATGTTCTTTCGCAGCATCAAAATTAGGCAATAGTCCTTTTCGCTCAACCAAAGGATCATATCCTTTTGCCAAAAGAAGACTGCTGATATCCAACAGTGGAAATGGTGCTTTCCACATATTTTCTTCCGGTTTCAACGCAACGCATGCCTGCAAAAATCTTGCCTCCACGGGAACTCCAACGTCACATATTGCATACGCCTCTTTCTCATAGCGAAGCCAAAATTCCCACGCTTTACCAAGCAGCTCCTGTTCGTCCTCGCAGACTTCATAATCGCCCAATTTTGGAAGCACATTTTCAAGCACCCACGCTTCCTTCACTCGCATGTTTTCGCGACGAATTCCATAATATGCACGTTCCAACTCATTGCCTTCCCAGTCGGTTGCAATGAGTGCCACCGTCAAAAAAGCGCCATATAAGCCATCGCTTTCTACATCCATAAAAACAAGCTTGTTTTTCATCTCAAACTCCTAATACGTAATCCTTCTTGATAACAGCCACATTGCTTCCGCATTCGGCTGCATGCATTGTAACAACTCATCTACAAAACGAGCCGTTCCTTCCGGCAGCTTTTGCGTTTTCAGCTCCTGTATCCTCTGTTCCAGCGCGCGATAAGCTTTCGTTGCCTCGCTATGCTGTTTCATTTTGAACAGACAACTAATGCGTTCCGCTTCAATTCCCAATCCGGTAATATACATCGTCAAATATTTCTTTTTCAAAAAGCACATTCGGACTGCACTTTCATAATACTTTATAGAAAACATCTCCCGTTCATTCAAGTTCATGTACGTTGCGTATTTCCAAAAAAGGATTTCTTGCGGATGATACGCGATTTCCGTACTGTCAGCTTGAATGACCGACATATCCACTTCCTGCATATGTTCTTGTTCTTTTTGTACACGTATACCGGCAATTTTCAAAAGACGTTCCTGCTTTTGCAGCGCCTTAAACATGACGTCCGCCAAAAGTTGTTTTTGAATTTTTGCCTCACACATAATAGTTAAGTAGTACATCAAATAGTATTTGCAACTAATCTCCGCCTCCGAATCACACACAAGATTCAAAAATGATACCATCGTCTCTTCCGACAACGTTTCCTCGTAATAACACTTCGACCGGTACAGCCATCGAAGCCCACTTTCATAATTTCCCTTTTCCGTCTCAATATGAGAGCGGTACTGTCTGTGACGCTCCAACTCACCTTCTGCGTCCGGATACTGCTTAAGTGCTAAGTCAGATAAGTTGCACAGTTCCTCATACAGGTCCGGTTGGTTCCGTTGCAAAAACATCATCGCATATATTTGCATACAAAGTGCATCACCAAAATATTCTGATTTTATCGTCGGAAATCTCTTACTCAGTTCCTCATCTGCTGTGACAAAGTCCATCAATTTAACAAAAAAGTTACATGCCTTTTGCATCAGCAGTCTGCCTTGCTCAAAATCAAATTCGTCAATAGCAAGCAACGCCTCTTTTTCCAGAAGCTGGTAATAACCAAACAGATTTTCCAGACTATTTCCCATACTTTCCTGCACGATTCGGCATTCTTTCATCACGTCTGACGCAGCAAGAATGTCACCTTCCCGCAAAAACATATCCGCCAGCTGTAGCAAAACGGCATAATACAATTCTTTGTACGGATAACCTTCTCTTTTTAACGCTCCAACAAGCTCTTCTGCAATCTTTTTTAGAAAACGTTCCCCAATTTCATAATCGTCTTCTTTCGCCGCAAAAGCCATAATATCCGCAACACATTGCTTCATCTGCGACTTTACCAGTCTATAATTTGTATTGCGAATACGTTCCATAATTAACGCCAGCATTTTCTCATGATTGATTTTGTCTTTGGTCGTATACAATTCTATAATTGCATCCGAAATATAACCGTCCGCAAGACTGCGCCGAATGTAGTTTGCCGATGTAATCTCTGTAAGCGTAAACAAATATGCATTTTCATGTAACTTGTCTACTCGCTGACGCACCTCTTTAAAAGCCAGCGAATCTCTTGTAAGTCTTGTATTACATACAAAATCCGCCAACTGAAGTTTGTACTCCAAATGTGCCGGCGTAATCTGAAACTCCAAGAAACTGTTTTCGTGAAGAAAAATTCTATGCTCTCGCCGTTTTTTCTCCATAAGTAACTTGAGCATATTTTGATATTCATCCGACAAAATCTTTCGCTTTTCTGCCTCCGCCTGCATGTCTTGGCGTTGTGCAATAATTACACTGATGCGCACACTTTCGTACTGTGCATTTAACGATTGCAAAAGTTGCAACAATCCTTCTGCCAGAATTCTCAAATATAACTGCCGTCCGGATTTTCCTTCCGCATATTCGGCATTCTCAAAAAAGACTTGCGTAGCACCAAACTCTGTATGCATCCTTTCCAAAATTGGTAGCACATATTCCTTTTTGTCGTTGTTCGTCAAATTCATAGCATGGTTTCTCGAAGTATCAATAATAGTTTCATAGGGTATTTTATCCACCATACTTTTTTCTACAAGAAAACCACCCACTAAAGAAGGATTGCGATTCTTTGTTTTTAAATCTTTTTCATTAACAAATTGTCCACTCTCATCTAACCACAGTTCGTATTCTTTGCGCATCTGCTTCTCCTACCTTTTGTTGCCTTTGGAACTCCACCCGTTTTGATTCCTGCCTCCGTTATCCGGTTTCGGCTTAGGAACCAACATATTCTGCATCGGTTTTTTCTCTGAAAATCTTCCAAATCCGGTATTCGTCTTTGCACCAATACCCATAAGCAAAATCAGTTCTTTACATAGTTGCATCTTTTCTTTCGCACTGACAATTGTTTTTCCATTTTCCGCATAGTCGGTAAATACAAAGGAAAAAGAAAACTTGATACCCGGACGTACTTTAATAAGGCTGACCGGATTTGGATTTTTAAACTTCTCCTTATGTGATGTAATGTACTCCATCTCCAACAATTTTTCGCTACCGATACACGGTATCGGAAAAGCACCAAGAAAAATATCGTTATTTTCAAACATATTTTTCTTTAACGCATATACATCCACATTGTCCTTTCCAACAATGCCTTTTATCATTGCCTCATATTCTCTATTTTTTTCCGTATCTTTGATGTCCCCCGGAAAAAACGAACGAAGCATTCCTTTCAGCGACGCACCCGGTACATATGGCAATCCTGTTACATAATCAAAGGAAAATCCTTGTTTTATCGCACCTGCCATAGCGATTCCATGCGGATTTCCGGTTCCAATCAATAAGCCCGGATATAAAGTAAAAAGTCCAAATTCTTCATAGCCCGGAATCTCTTTGCATGCCTTTAGTGGCGCAACATCACGGAAAGAAAATTTTATTATTTCTTGATTACGCTGTTCTATACGTTTTTTTGACTCTTCACTTGCTTCACCTTTCAGCGCAATGTCATCGAAGTATTCCACATTGAAAATGTAGTTCATATTTTTTGACTTCAATTTTTTTCACCTCCATACGCCTACTATCAAACAAGTTTATACAAATTCATGGAAAGCTTAATTGCGATTGCCACATTTAAAATTTCTTCCTGGCATGCAGATTCTCTGTTTTCTTTCTTTTGTTTTTGTGCATACTCAAACAGCGTTTTCACATTTTGTTCTGCCACACCTCGCTTTTTCAAAACAAGTAATATGGCATTCATCAATCTGCTTCTTGGCACTTCTGCTCCACCGTCCTCATCAAAAAACGCGATTGCCGGAAGCAGACTTCCCATTGTGACTGCCGCGCCAAAGGTGGATATTTGACCTCGAAAACTCTTTTTTATTTCCCCCTTATCATTCGCAATAGCAGCTTCTTTTAACGCCTCATATGCATATTCTATCTCTTGATTAATGACGCTTTTATTCATACTACTTTCCCCCCGTTACGGAAACTTTACATAAGCCATATCCAATCGAAGCATTTCCGCCAAACTGAACAATCTGCCCGTCAATGCACTGCACAAAATAATCAAGCAACGCATCGTCACTGTCTTCTGCCAGTACCGCAAATGTGAACAGACTTTTATGTGGCACAACTTCTTCATACCACAAATTAACGCTTTTTCCATTTTCCAATTTATTTCTGGCTATTACAGGGAGCATAATCTTTTTAAAATCTGCATCTGATAACAGATGAATTTCCTTGTCGGATATATTCATCGCTTCTGAAAGCTTTTGTCCTTCTACGCCTCTGGTTTCTTTAAGTTGAACCGCCATAGTCTGCGGGACTTTATTCAAAAACAACTGACATTTTTCTCTATACTTTTCTACAGCTTCTTTTGTAGAAACCAAATAGTATGCTGCATTTCCTTCGGATGCCCTTGCCGGAATTGCCAACATATCCGCCGTAAGAAATTTCAATTTTCCGGCATCTTCTTTTCCAAAAATTTCATCTACTTTACCCAAATTTTTTTTGGTAAAATATTCTCTCAGTGCACCTTTTACGCCGGATGCGTTAATGGTCGGATACCCGGTGACAACATCACGTTCCACTTCATTATCAATAATATTAAAATTCACATCGCCATTTCCAACGTGCATGTTCGTAATACATTCCAAATTTACAACGATTGCTCCCATCTTTATTTTCCTCCTAATTGTACGATTCTGTTATATCCTATCTGATGACAATTTTCGCCTGCAAGCGGCAGATTACAACTTTTGTAAAACACGCTTCCACTTTGAATCAAATGAAACCGTACTTCGCTCTTTCTTAATCTTTTCACATGATTATCCGCGGTGTATACCGTTTCCAGATTCCTCTGATACTTTTCTTCCACAATACAAAAATCTTCATATTTTGCACGGTCTGTCAGTACCAAATCCGAAAGCGCATAAAACCATTTACCATCGGCTTCTGAAAAGCATTCTTTTACCTGCTCCTCTAATGTAGGTGCATCTGAAATATATGCCTCGATAGAAAATGCAGACTTTTTCTTGCCCATATAACCAATTGTCTTTTCCGGTAGTTTTTCTGCATCCACATAGACTCCAAACGAATATCCCGCCTTTAAGCACTTCATTTCCCGCTTAAAGAAGCACCCTTCGTCAGAACCATCTTTCTCATTCTTTCGATTACCGGAAACAACTTTTGTCTCGAATAAATCGTACACAATTTCCTTTGTTTTTAAATTAAAATATCCACAGGCATATCCCTTTTTTGCATCGTATTGTCCACATTCCGGTAACGAAATCGTCCCCCACGATGTCTCTACTCCGTCTTCCATACGCATCGGCATATACCCGGACATGTCAGCCTTATTATGAAACGGATTTCTCACCAATATTTCTTGCTTTTCGTTGATTATAAAAACAGGTGAAATCTCGTGTATGTCGCCAAAATCCTGTTTGTTTTGTTCTAAATACGAAAAGCTTCGTTCTCCAATATGCTTATTCATCTGTGCGCGCTCTTCTGCAGAATACTTAAAATCTGTACGAAGCAATCCTCTATTCTGCAAAACCAAATAGCGCAACAATCCCAGTATGCTTGTCTGCTCCGGTATATCTTTCGATTTCACAAAATAGGTCTCTTTTCCGGTTGCTTTTTCACCCGGATATGTAAAGTTCTGATCATTTCCAAAGGAATATGGCTCTAGCGGTTTCATTGTTACCAAATATCGCATTACTCATTTCCCTCCTTCTCTGTCATAAACTTCTTTAATCGCAGTAACTGTAACAAAGTCTGTAACGACACATCCAACGATTGTGCATCTTCATCATGATACAAACTGCTAATTTGTGCAGGTACCAAAACACCGAGTTCTTCCGGCAGTACCAACTTGTGATAATATGTATTGCAAACTGCTTCAATATAGTTTTTCGCTTGCGTCTGCCCGGCATTATCAAAGAGATTGTTCCATGCTGCTAAATAGCACTCGTACTCTCTGACGTTGCGGTTTAATGTGGCAATCAATGTATGGAATTGCTGTAACGTATACAAAACTGACTGCAACTGTTCTTCTGTAGCACTTCCTTTACCAAGTTCCAAAAAGCTCTCTAATATGTCATAATTTTGATTGGATACCAGTATGGATACACTTTGCCCACTATGTTTCTGTAATTCAATGAGCATATTATTTTTATGACATTCCTTATCCGCTTTATTAAAATCTCCATCCTTCTTTGCTAATGCAAGCAAACGTCTGGATGACTCCAGCGCTTCATACAGCGGAAATTTCGCGTATTGGATAGAAATTCCGAAAGAGATAGTCGGAATCTTTTCTATATTTTTAAACGTATCACATTGTCGAATCTTATCCCGGAATAACTTTTGAATATTGTGACATAATTCAAAAACGGTACTTGTTTCATTCTGAATCGGAGCGAGAAAAAGCAAATCATCTCCACCTGCATAAATAGTCATTCCTCCGTATTGCCCAATAAGCGCAGCTGCCGCCTCATCATACTCCAGACAAACTTTTGAAAATTCCGTAACTTGTTCGCTTGCTATCTGTTTTAAAAAACTTCCCATCGCATCTCCGTCCGCAGATACGACCGCATAGTAATGCTTTCTTTTCAATGGCTCCATTATCCTATTATGACAGGATGCGATTTCTTCTATTGTCCATATAGAACCGTCAACATTTCGAAACTGATTTGATTCCTTGCGAACTTTTTTGTCCAAAACATCTTTTATATATTTGTTTCTGTTATTTTTCTCTCCGAGAAACATTTTCCGAATCGGATTCAGCACATCTGTCTTTGGGAAACTTTTCATCAATTCCAGTTCATCCAAATAGGGAGATAATACGAGCACACAATTTTTATCTCCCATCTGCTGTTCCTCTTTCGCGATATAGTGTATTTGTAAATACTCTAAAAAGAACTCTTCCGCATCTTTATCCTGAAATGTTTCCGGCAATTCTCGCACTGTTTCTCTTTTCACTTGCGTTATAATACTTTTCATTTTTTCATGGCTGAAATTTTGTGCCGAAAAAATAATCCTGTCGTGAAACTTCCCAACGCCATCATCCATCGTGATAGTGTCTGAATAATACGGCGAATAAATTTTTACACCTTCAAAACCTTCTGACCCTTGCAATGCTTCACAAATTCTTTTTGTAATGTCTGAAAACAAGCTACTGGAAAACCACAGTGCTGCCGGGGAAGATGCATCACAAATCGTATCAAATATCGGTCCAATCGTAATACCCACATAATTACGCATCTACTTTACCTCCTCTACACGCGGTGCTTTTTTGAATCTGCCTATTCTATTTCGTAATTCGCCATTGTAGTACCGCACATATTTTTCAAGGAAATCCTGTATATCAAATTTTCCACCTGTCTGCTTCAACTCGTCTTTCGATGGAACCTGTATTGTACCTGCGTTAGCCCCACCGGGAATCACATCTTTACCATCTCGTTTTCCGGTTTGTTTACCCGCAAAACAAAACTCTGCACCGTATAGTTCTTCCGGAATATCAAACGCAACAATAAAGACAACATTCCGAATTACTTTAAAATATATAGGCGATGACAATCTTTCAATTTTCTTACTTTTGGAACTAATACTTATCTTTACCGCCGGCTTTTTATCAAATACTTCTTTCCCTTGCTGGTTGGTTCGATAACCTGTTCCATATTCCACCTGCTCACCGATTCCCAAAAAAGCCCTGAGATATTTGTTTTCCTCAGCTATCGCTTGCTCGCCCTTTTTTTGATTTTGTGGTTTACATACAATCGGCGCAATACCACGTTTCTTCATCCATGCTTTTTCGTTTCCCATGTGAAGTACGGAATGACCATATTCATAAATATAGGATCTGGCATATCCGCTTTCTCCCAAGTTTTGTCCTGATTTCATGACAGAATAAAAACTCTTGATAGCTTCGGATATTTTTACACAAAAAATATTTTTTGCTTTCAAAAAGGCATCTCTATTTCCAGCTTGCACCGGCATCCGTTCAAATTTCATGGCATAACATTTTCCGCCGGGAATCAACTCTTTGTAAGCATTTGCCACTTCTTTCATCTTTTCATTGTTCAATTCTACTGTGCCTTGTTTCGGACACCAATCTATCGGCACAAAACTTCCAAATCCCTTGTTTTGCATTGTTCCAAAATTGGTAACCAAAAAGAATTTTTCTATATTGTTTTCTATGTAATGACGCAATTTCTCTTTAAAACATATAACAGTAACTTTCGGATTGGAAAAAATTCCGTAAATCATTTCTTCCGGATTCTTTTTTCCCATATTTCCATAAAAGATGGAGTAACATTCTTCCCTGTTTGTTCGTCCGTTTTCTTTCTTTATTTTCCCCAAATCAATTTCATAAGATGGTTCTTCTACCGTAATCTGAAGTTTATAATCCAATGCATCATTTATTTTCGAATCAGCATCTATAAATAAACTTTTGTACTGTTCATTTCCTTTCAGTTCTGATACAGAAAGTCCCGCCTCTTTGCTTATCTTTCTCAACAAAAACGCATCCAGTTTCGGCTTTACTTCTGTCGCCCGAATGGTTGCTCCTGTTTGTCCCGATTGAAAATGTATCATTGGCATCTGCGCTTCCAACTGCAATTCCAATTTAAACTGCTTGAATTTTGCCATCTCACCCTTCTCCTTTTCCCTTTTCAACTCATTCCTGTTCTAAAACTATATGATACCATTGTACGATTTCAGACAATTATCGTCAATATTGTCGTTTTATCAAAACAATTTAACGTGTAGCGTTTCAGACATAAAAAAACCACTCCCAAGTCTACACTTGAAAGTGGTTCATATCTTACATAAACTATAATCTTTTGTTTCCTACTGCTGGCGCATCGTTGGGAAGAGCAATACATCCCTGATTGCCGGAGAATTCGTAAGCAACATGACGAGACGGTCGATGCCGTAACCGATACCGCCTGTCGGAGGCATACCGATTTCCAATGCGTTCATGAAGTCTTCGTCTGTTGTGTTTGCTTCCTCGTCGCCGGCAGCCAAAGCTGCTTCCTGTGCTTTGAAACGCTCGCGCTGGTCGATAGGGTCATTCAATTCGGAATATGCGTTGCACATTTCACGACCGTAGATGAACAATTCAAAACGTTCTACGTATTCCGGCTTGTCCGGTTTTCTCTTTGTAAGAGGAGAAATTTCTACCGGGTGGTCCATAACGAAAGTCGGCTGAATCAAATGCTCTTCTACAAATTCTTCGAAGAAGAGGTTCAAAATATCGCCTTTTTCATGACGGTCTTCGTAGTGAATTTCTTTCTCGTCTGCCAGTTTTTTTGCTGCAGCAGTATCCGGAATTTCATCAAAATCCACACCTGCGTATTTTTTAACAGCCTCAACCATAGTAAGACGTTCAAACGGCTTGCCTAAGTCAATCATTTCTTCCATGTACGGAATCATTGTTGTGCCGCACACTTCCTGTGCCACGTAACGGAACATGTTCTCTGTCAAATCCATCATTCCGTAGTAATCTGTATACGCCTGATAAAGCTCCATCAACGTAAATTCCGGATTGTGTCTTGTATCAAGACCTTCGTTACGGAATACACGACCGATTTCGTAAACGCGCTCCAAGCCGCCTACGATTAATCTCTTTAAGTACAATTCCAAAGAAATACGGAGTTTTACGTCCTCGTCCAAGGCATTGTAATGTGTCTCGAACGGTCTTGCAGCTGCACCGCCTGCGTTTGCAACAAGCATCGGTGTCTCTACTTCCATGAAGCCTTCGTTGTCAAGATAACGGCGGATAGCACTGATGATTTTGGAACGTTTGATGAACGTATCTTTTACATCTGCATTCATGATAAGGTCTGTATATCTCTGGCGATAACGGATATCTGTATTTGTTAAGCCGTGGAATTTCTCAGGCAGAATCTGCAAGCTCTTTGACAAAAGAGTAACTTTTGCAGCATGGATGGAAATTTCACCGGTTTTTGTTTTGAACACTTCACCTTCGATGCCGACAATATCGCCCACGTCGTATTTTTTGAAATCAGCATAAGATTCTTCGCCGATGCTGTCTCTTGCAACGTAAGACTGGATGTTGCCCGGAAGGTCCTGAATATTGCAAAAAGATGCTTTACCCATAACACGTTTGGACATAATACGTCCTGCCACGCGGACAGTCTGTCCTTCCAATGTCTCAAAATTGTCTTTTACTTCCGTGCTGTGATGTGTCACGTCATATTTTGTAATCTGGAACGGATCTTTTCCATTTTCCTGCAACGTAGCTAATTTTTCTCTACGTACTTTTAAAAGCTGGTTTAAGTCCTGCTCTTTTACTTCGTTTTGATTTTGTGTATCTGCCACGATGAACACTCCTTTTTCTATTAGTTGGATCTCTGAATTTCAAGTACTTTGTATTTTAATAAACCTGCCTGTGTTTCCACTTCTACAACAGTGCCTACTTTTGTTCCCATTAGCGCTTTTCCAACCGGAGATTCGTTGGAAATTTTGCCTTTTAAGCTGTTTGCTTCTGTGGAACCAACGATTTTGTATTCCATTTCTTCGTTGAATTCCATATCGAGAATTTTAACTTTACAACCGATGTTGATTTTATCAAGGTCTACTTCGTCCTCAACAACAACTTCAGCATTTTTTAAGATTTTTTCGAGCTCTTCGATTCTTGCTTCGATATCGCGCTGCTCGTCTTTCGCTGCATCGTATTCTGCGTTTTCAGACAAGTCACCTTGCTCTCTTGCTTCTTTGATTTTTTCTGCAACTTCTTTTCTCTTCACTACTTTTAACTCATGAAGCTCGTCTTCGTATTTTCTGAGACCTTCATAAGTTAAGATATTTTTCTTTTCTTCCATGACCCTCGTCCTTTCTATTTTAAAAATCTGTATAAAAATTCTAGTTTAACTCTCGTATTATACCCATTTTATGGGATAGTGTCAAGTTTACACCACTTGTTTAACAGGCTTTCCGGTGATAAATAGCGGATATCTTTTCGCTTTTTTGTAATCCAGTTACGTTTCACCGGGTCGGAGCACATATCCAAGTAGAGTGTATCGGGTGCTAATCCGGCAAGTTCTACTGCCGGCCGACCGTTTTTGCCACTGGGTCGCATATCCACCACAAGCGCCGGAATTTCCTTCGCCGATGGCTTATCCGAAAAAACAGTGACCAAACCATACATCTCGTACAACCATGTCGCTTCTTCCTCAAATTGCTCCGGGGTGTCTGTGACAACATAAAAATAATTTACCCGCGCCATAAAATTTTGCAAAAGCAGTTCAAATACAGCTCCTTTTTCACCCGCATACAGCAGCTGTTCTTTCGCCCCTGCACGCACAAGTATCTCTTCCATCAAGAAAAATGGCGCCTCTGTTTCCACCAGATGCAATGTGGCAGCTGTTTTTTTATTATAAAAATAACATGTGTTTTCTTCGCCTTGTACATACCGATTCAACGCTTTTTTCAGCTTTCCGGTACTCCACGTTTTTTCTTTCCAATACCACTGTGGAATTCCGATTGCAACAATATGGATGTCCCGCTTGTTCATTTTTTGGATTTCGAAAACCGGCTTTGTATAAAAATGCTCTTTTGCCGCTTTTTGCTTAACCACATAAAAATATACAATCGATTTACGTTCCATACTTGCTCCCTGCCTTATACATTTTTTGTATTTATGTATATGGCAAAGGCCTCCGTTTTATGCATAACAGTTGTTATTTGCCAATAGGCGCCTCTGTGCTTTGTTAACGGAATATTTCGTTGACACTCTCTATGAGTTGTTCCATTGTTTCCATTTCGTTGATTTTGGCGCGCAGTCTTGCGGAATTGGGATAGCCGGCTGTATACCAGGAAAGGTGTTTTCGCATTTCACGGATACCGATGTATTCGCCTTTTACTTGCAGTTGCAACGCCGCATGGCGTAAAATCACTTCTTTCACTTCCTGCATGGACGGGCGCTTAGGTATTACACCACTTTCCAAATAAGATACGATTTCGCGGAAAATCCACGGATTGCCTCGTGTAGCACGGCCTATCATAATGCCGTCGCATCCGGTTTGGTCAAGCATTGCTTTTGCACTGATTGCATCCGTTACGTCACCATTACCGATAACCGGAATGCGAACCGCCTGTTTTACTTGCGCAATAATATCCCAATCTGCCTTTCCGGCGTAGTATTGTTCTCTCGTTCTTCCGTGCACAGCTACCGCACTTGCCCCTGCGGCTTCCGCCACTTTTGCGATTTCTACGGCATTCACGGACTCGTCGTTGAAGCCTTTCCGGATTTTGACAGTAACAGGCTTTTTAATCGCTTTTACGGTTTTTGACACAATCTGCTCCACAAGCGCCGGATTTTTCATAAGGGCGGACCCTTCCTGGTTATTCACTACTTTCGGCACAGGACAGCCCATATTGATATCCAAAATAGCAAAATCTTTTTCTTCAATGCGCTTTGCCATCTCGCTGATAATATCCGGATCGGAACCGAAAAGCTGCAGCGATACAGGTTTCTCATCCGGATGTATTTCCATTAAGCTTTCCGTATTTTTGTTGTTGTACATAATGGCTTTGGCACTGACCATCTCCATGCAAAGGAGCGCTGCTCCCTGCTCCCTGCACAACAAACGAAAAGGCAGGTCGGTTACGCCTGCCATAGGAGCTAAAATCACTTGGTTGTCCAATGTCACATTTCCTATTGTCAACTTGCTCATTCGCTTTTTATTCCTCCAAAAGTCCTGACATGTCTTCATGCAAAACAACCACTTTGTAAAAGAGCGCCAGTGACTCAAACAATTCCTGTCGGTTTCTTTGAATTTCTTTAATCAAAAGCCCGCTTCCGATTTCGTCATACAAATAGTCTTCATCGGCTGCCGTTGTTTCCAACTGAAGCGTTCCGTCTTCCTCAAACACCATCGTAAAAATACCGCCGATTTCTTCGGTAAAGAGCACACATATAATGTGCAGTTCTTCTTTGATGGATTCCGGAATAGCTGAAAACTGCTCATTGAAATAATATTTCTTTTCGTATGCATTTGCACCGCACAACACAATTCTGTTGTCTTCCATGTTTTCCTCCGCTATGTATAGCCGTACAGTCCGCGCACGGATACTTCCCCGGCATACACTTTACTGATTTCACCGTTTTCCCGCTCCACAAGCAACTCGCCTTTGTCATTAATCCCACGTGCCACGCCGGTAAATTCTCCTTGCGGGTCCAGCACACGCACAAAGTTGTCCTTATTGACAAGGTGTTTTTCGTAGCTTTCCTGAAGCATTGTGAAATCTTCCGTTTTTAAATAACTATTGTAATTTATTTTGAACTTTTCTTCAATTCGGTTCAGCAATTCCTCGGGAACCTGCTCTTTTCCGCTCTCCATCACCAAGGAGCTTGCCACTTCCCGAAGTTCCTCCGGGAATTCCTTTTGGTTGACATTTACGCCCGTCCCAATAATAACACATGGTTTTTTATTCTCATCAAGCCACAGCTCGGTCAAAATACCACACACCTTTTTCCCATGGCATACAATATCATTGGGCCATTTGATTTGCACCTGCAATTCGCAGCACGTCTCTATCGCCTGCACGACGGAAAGTGCCATCACCAACGTAAGAACCGCTGTCTTATCCGGCGACACATCCGGTCGGAGCAACATGGAAAAATAAAGATTGCTTCCTGCCGGTGCATACCAGTCTCGTCCGCTTCTTCCACGCCCTGCTGTCTGCTCTTTTGCCACAACAATCGTTCCATGCGCTGCGCTTTCTTTTGCAAGGCGCAAAATATCGTCATTGGTGGACCCTGTCTGTTCAAAATAATATCGCTGTTTCATCTGCAATCTGTCACTTTTTCCTAAATCGTAGCCGCCATCATTGCTTTGATTGTATGCATACGGTTTTCTGCTTCTTCAAATACGATAGACTGCGCGGATTCAAACACTTCATCCGTTACTTCCAGCTCTGTAAAGCCAAATTTTTCGCCCATCTCTTTGCCGATTTTTGTTTTCAAATCGTGGTATGCCGGAAGACAATGCATAAATACTGCCTGCTCACCTGCATTTTCCATAATCTTTTTGTTTACCTGATACGGTGACAACTGGCGGATGCGACCTGCCCACACTTCATCCGGCTCGCCCATGGAAACCCAAACATCTGTGTAAACAACATCCACACCTTTTGTACCTTCCATCGCATCTTCTGTCAAAGTAATGCTGCCGCCTGTGGTAGCTGCGATTTCCCTACACTGTGCCACAAGTGCCTCATTCGGGAAATATTCTTTTGTCGTACATGCCACAAAATGCATACCCATTTTTGCACATGCTACCATGAGGGAGTTACCCATGTTGTAGCGGGCATCACCCATATATGCCAATTTTATGCCTTCTAATTTTCCAAAATGCTCACGGATTGTCAAAAGGTCAGCAAGCATCTGTGTCGGATGGAATTCATTTGTCAAACCGTTCCATACCGGTACTGTCGCATATTTTGCAAGTTCTTCTACAATGTCCTGTCCGTATCCGCGGTATTCGATTCCGTCAAACATACCGGAAAGCACGCGCGCCGTATCTGCAATACTCTCTTTCTTTCCAATCTGGGAAGCAGACGGGTCCAAATACGTGGTGCCCATACCGAGGTCATGTGCTGCTACCTCAAAAGAACATCTTGTTCTTGTACTTGTTTTTTCAAAAATCAATGCAATGTTTTTTCCAACATGCGTCTGTGTCAAAATACCGTTTTTCTTTTTCGCCTTCAGATCGGCTGCAAGATCTATCAAATATGTAATTTCTTCCGCTGTAAAATCAAGCAATTTCAAAAAATCGCGTCCCTTTAAATTCATGGCATAAACCTCCTTTATTTCCACGTTTGATTCTACTATATTTGCACCTTTAATTCAAGTACATGCCGAATCCATACAAAAAAAGATTTCTGCAATTTGTATTAGAAACGCCATTTGAAAAATAGTTCCGGTTGCCTACATACAAGTATGCTTGCTTATGCCATCAGTAGGAAGTTTAGAAATTCTTGGTGCCTCATCCTATACTCAGCAATTTTCGGACACGATGTCCGAAAAAGGCGTAACTTTCGCCACGATGGCGAATTTACGCCGATTGCGTGCGCGAATATCCTCTCGCCTGAGGCGCATAGAATTTCTTAGCTTCCGGATGTGGCATATGCTGCATCTTGTATGTAGGCAACCGGAACTATTTTCAAATTGCACTCTTATACCAAAAAAGATTTCTGCCCCGGTACGCCGGAACAAAAATCTTTTTAAATTCATCTTACCAGAAAACGTGGTTCCCGATTACATAACCGTCATGTGAACCAACCCGTTTAAAGTGTGTGGCCTCTCCTACGTTTGTATTTCCGGCAAGTGCCGCTTCGGCTGCCTGGAAACAACTGTCGTAAATATTGCCGTTGTATACTTTTTCCACTTTACCGTTTAGTGCCGGAGTAAACTGACCGGAAGCATAAATAACGCCCGATATTGTATTGGGATATGCACCGCTTCTAACGCGGTTCATTACTACTGCACCAACTGCCAGCTGACCTTCGTACGGCTCTCCGCCTGCTTCACACTGAATCAGTGCTGCCAAAAGTCTTGTCTCGTCTGCGGTTGCTGCAAAAGCTCCATAATTGGTTGTAAGCTTTGCTTCGGCTTCCGCTTTCTCTCTTGCTTTAATCTCTTCTACCGTCTCTCCTGCATCGATATGAAAATCGGTTGTCACATATTCGGCGGAAACGTATCCTACTTCATCTTCGTAGTACACACTAATCCACTCATCGTTGATGATTTCAATGACTTCGATTTCATCGTCCTTTGCAATCAGACCATAAATGCCTGCTTCTGTGTTCGGTTCTTTCCGCACACGAAGCGCATCTGTCTCAATGGTAGCAATCATATTTCCAACTTCATCGGCAAGGGCTTCTGCTTCTTCTCCAAATAACAAATATTCGTCGCTTGCCCAACCGATAATGTTTCCTGACTGTATTTTTGTCCAGCCGTTACCTCTTTCCAAAATGCGTCCGCCACAATCTTTGTAGAGTTTACCGACTATTTCTGCTTCCTCTGAAGCTTCGGCACGTACATTCAAAGCATTTTGTACATCTGCCATAACCAAATCAGATTCCGGCTCTTTCGCCGCTTGTGCAATAGCCAAATCACTTTCGGACATATCCGCCATATCAGCCATCGCCTGCTCGTTGTAAGCGCTCGGGTCGATAATCGTCGCCACACCTACATTAAGCGTATCTAGGTAATCCTTGTTGCTACCAGCCATAACGGTTAACTCGTTTTGCATAAAGACTACAGTCATAACACCGAAGCCTAACAATGCACCGAGCAACCTTCTGCCCTTTGACATAATGTTACCTCCATAATGCAATTCATCTTGTTTATTACAAAATTGTTACAAATGTTACGGAGAATATAATAGCAGAGGTTTTTGCATTTGTCAAATTTGACTCGTGCATTCGCCTCTGCCGCTTATTTTTACATATTTCTGGACTTCTCCACACACGCTTCGACAGCATCCATCACTGCGCCACGGAAGCCTTTTTCTTCCAACACTTTTACCGCTTCAATGGTTGTTCCGGCGGGCGAGCAAACCATATCTTTGAGCTCTCCCGGATGTTTTCCTGTCTCCAGTACCATTTTGGCACTGCCAAGCACTGCCTGCGCCGCAAATTCATACGCCTGTTTGCGTGGCATACCTGCTGCCACTGCCGCATCTGCCATTGCTTCTATAAAAAGGAACACATATGCCGGTGCACTGCCACTCACACCAACTACCGCATCAATGAGATTTTCTGTAATTTCACTTGCTTTTCCAAAAGAAGAAAGAAGCTGCATCACATATTCCATTTCTTCGTCGGTGACTTTATCATTTCTGCAAGCTCCGGTACACCCTTCCAAAACAAGAGCCGGTGTATTTGGCATGCAACGAACAAGGCGGATTTCTTTTCCAAACATATCGGTAATATTTTGAATTGTCTTGCCAGCCGCAATACTGATTATCAAAATATCATCCGTTATTAAATCTTTTATTTCATCAATAACACCTGTCATGAATTGCGGTTTTACGGCAAGAATCAGCACATTTGCACTTTTTACGACTTCCCTGTTATCACAAGTTGCAGCAATGTTGTAACGGTCTGCAATCGCTTTTACTGCAGCCTCTGATTTGTCCGCTCCGATTACATCTTCCGCTTTCACAATTCCTTTTTCCAGCATACCGCCGATGATTGCGGTTGCCATATTTCCAAGTCCGATAAAACCTATCTTTCTGTTTGCCATTTGTTCTTTCCCGTTCCTTTCTATCGTTTTCTTCTCTGCGCTGCCGCCTCGTACATCAAAATCGCAGTTGCCACTGCCGCATTCAACGACTCTAGCTGCCCCTGCATCGGAATTTTAATGTATCGCTCTGCCATATCCGCAGTTTCTCTTTTCAATCCGTTTCCTTCGTTTCCTATTAAAAATGCGCATCCATTCTTAAATTCCTGCACATCATAATACTCTTTTCCCTGCAAATGCGCCGCGTATGTATGTACGTTATGGTCTTTTAATGCACCCATCACCGCAGCCAAATCTTCTGTATACAAAAACGGTACTCGGTAAATGGATCCCATCGTCGCACGGATTGTTTTTGGATTGTATATATCCACCGTATCTTTCGTCATAATGACTCCGTCAATGCCGGCGCCTTCGCCTGTCCGTATAATGGTCCCCAAATTGCCCGGATCCTGCAAATCTTCTAATATCACAAACAGTGGATTTTCCTTTTGCAACAACTGCTCCAACGTATAAGAAAACTGTTTCACAACACACAAAACACCTTGCGGTGTCTGGGTATCGGACATTTTTTTCAGCACTTCCTCGGAAACAATTTCGTAGGAAACTTGCGCCAATTTATCCGCACATTCTCCTTTTTCCAAAAAGCTTTCGGTGACAAAGCAATCCGTCACGCGCTCCACCGGCACTTCTGCAAACATTTTTGCGCCTTCCACCACAAAAACTTGCGCAGCTCTGCGCGCTTTTGGCTTTTTGACAAGCTCTGCTACCTGTTTTACTTTTGCATTATTCAGACTTGTAAGCATAACGCTCTCCTTTACCTATGCAAACATGCACTTATTGGGCGCACAGTCAGAAAAAAGGGTATCGGCAAATGCCTAACCCTTTTTGTCATACTATTTTGAAAGAACACGAGCAACTTCAAATTCGTATTCCGGAATGCTTTTTTTCATGCTCAAAGCATCTTCAATATCAAAATCAACGTATTCACCGTGACGGAAACCTACTACACGGTTTGTTTTTCCTGCAATCAAAATGTCTGCTGCATACGCACCCATAATGGAAGCATATACTCTGTCTTTCGCTGTCGGGCTACCACCACGTTGCATGTAACCTAAAATAGTCGCACGTGTCTCCATACCTGTTGCAGCTTCAATTCTTCTTGCCATAGATGCAGAATGGCCAACACCTTCTGCATTGATAATGATGTGATGGTTTTTACCACGTTTTTTGTTATCAATAATACTGTTGATAATGCGCTGTTCGTTAAAATCGTATTTTTCCGGCAACAAAATATCTTCTGCACCGTTTGCAATACCACACCACAAAGCGATGTAGCCTGCGTTACGTCCCATTACTTCGATGATGCTGCATCTCTGGTGGGAAGAAGATGTATCACGTACTTTGTCAATCGCTTCCATTGCTGTATTTACTGCAGTGTCAAAACCGATTGTGTACTCTGTACACGCAATATCAAGATCGATTGTACCAGGGATACCTACTGTATTAATTCCCTGTCGCGCAAGTGCCTGAGCACCCATATAAGAACCGTCGCCACCGATAACAACCACGCCGTCGATACCGAATTTTCTACAAATCTCCGCACCTTTCTTCTGGCCTTCCTCAGTTTTGAACTCGCTACATCTGGCCGTACCTAAAATCGTACCACCTCTCTGAATAATATCAGACACACTGCTCGCTGACAAATCTATAATCTCTTCATTCAAAAGTCCCTGGTATCCTTTTTTAATACCCTTTACTTTAACTCCATTTGCAAGTGCTTTTCTAACAACAGCACGGATTGCCGCATTCATTCCCGGCGCATCTCCGCCACTGGTAAGTATACCTATTGTCTTAATCTCCTTAGACATTCCCTTACTACCTCCTATGAAAATTCCTTTCCATTCTAACCCTTTTTTTACCTATTTTCAATAATTTGTTTTAGAAAATCATCTACAAATTGCAATTTTACACGATTTTTACGTTGTCTGCACCAAAAATAAGGGCTAATTTTTCTAAAAGTGCCTGATCTGCGTTCACACTTTGGTTTGGCGGCAGCTTTTTTTGGGCTTTCGGATTGTCAATAAATATGCCCACAATGTCTTTTCCATCCGACTCGGAAATGGCCGCTAACAATTCTGCTTCTCTTTGCACATATTCTTCTTTTGTGGGGAATTTTATCCACAATGTTTTCGGGATTTCATCAAATGCAACAATCTTTTCACAGATCAGCTTGCCGTCTTTGTCTTCCTCTGCCGACACTCTTCCCTGAATAAACACTTTGTTATCCTCTACAAGCTTTGTGGCATTTTTTTCGTAATCCTTCGGGAAAACGATAACTTCCACATTCCCCACAAGGTCTTCCACCTGCAAAAATGCCATCACTTTGTCATTTTTTGTATATTTGATTTTTTTGTTGGCAATAATTCCGCCGATTGTGACGTTAGCACCGTCTGCCACTTTGATTTCGTTTGTCTCCTCATCCAGCATAAAATCAGCTGTGGTGGCAGATATTTTCTTTTTCCACAAGGCTTCGTACTCCTCCAGCGGATGTCCGCTGATATACACGCCAAGCACTTCCTTTTCAAAGGCAAGAAGCAGTTCCTTGGAATACTCACCTACATTCGGCAGTTTGATATCGAAGCTTTCTTTTTCTTCCTCGGAAACAATGTCAAACAACGTCATCTGACCTGCCATGTTGTGCTTTTTGTCCTGTACGATATGGTCCACAACCTGCACATAAATGCTCATAAACTGCTTCCTTGTGCCTCCAAGGCTGTCAAACGCACCGGATTTGATAAAGTTTTCGATGGCACGCTTGTTCATTTCTTTGTCTGCCATTCTTGTCACAAAATCATTCAGGTTCGTATAAGGTCCGCGGATTTTTCGCTCTTCTACAACCGCCTCAATGACCGGTCTACCCACACTTTTAATCGCCGTAAGGGCATAACGGATGGCACCGTTTGACACAGAAAAGCCAACTTCTCCTTCGTTGATGTCCGGCGGCAAAATATCAATTCCCATATTCCGGCATGTCAAAATATATTCTGCTACTTTTCCGGAGTTGTCTATCACAGACGTCATAAGCGCCGCCATATATTCCACCGGATAGTAATATTTCAAATAAGCAGTCTGGTAAGACACCACTGCATAACATGCAGCGTGGGATTTGTTGAAGGCATACTTTGCAAAATCCATCATTTCATCGTAAATCTGACTTGCAACTGCCTCGTCAATGCCTTTTGACTGACATCCCGGCACATCTTCTTCCGGATTACCGTAAACAAAGTTGGCACGCTCTTTTTCCATCACGGCTTGCTTTTTCTTGCTCATGGCACGGCGCACAAGGTCACTTCTTCCAAGTGTATATCCGCCCAAATCACGCACAATCTGCATAACCTGTTCCTGGTATACGATACAGCCGTAAGTAGGTGCCAAAATCGGCTCCAGCTCCGGACAAAGGTAGGTAATCGGCCCACTGGAATTTTTTCCTTTGATATATTTGGGTATAAAGTCCATCGGTCCCGGACGATACAAGGAAATGCCGGCAATAATATCTTCCAGATTTTGCGGTTTGAGCTCTTTCATAAAGCTCTTCATACCGCCGCTTTCCAGCTGGAACACACCGTCCGTCTTACCGGTTCCTATTGACGCAAGCACCGCCTTGTCATCAAAATCTATATTATCAATGTCAATTTTCTTTCCGCTGCTCTTCTCGGCAAGCTTCACTGCATTTTGAATTACGGTAAGAGTACGAAGCCCCAAAAAGTCCATCTTCAAAAGACCCAGTTCTTCGATAGTCGTCATCGTAAACTGCGTCGTAATAGAACCGTCGGAGCCGCGGGATAAGGGCACAAATTCGTCCGCCGGTTTCTGGCAAATAACGACACCTGCCGCGTGCATGGACGTATGTCTCGGCAACCCTTCCAAACGCTTACACATATCAATCAGGAAATGCACCTGCTCGTCATTTTCATAAAGTCCCCGGAATTCCGGATTGATTTCCAGTGCGCGGTCCAATGTAATGTTTAATTCGTTTGGCACCATTTTTGCGATAGAATCCGCGAAATTGTAGGGCAGGTCCATGACACGTGCCACATCGCGGATAACACCTTTTGCAGCCAATGTACCGAACGTAACAATCTGCACCACTTTGTCCGCGCCATATTTTTTCCCTACATAATCAATGACTTCCTGTCTTCTTTCAAAGCAGAAGTCAATATCGATATCGGGCATGGATACACGTTCCGGATTCAAGAAACGCTCGAAAAGCAAATTGTATTTGATAGGATCGATATTCGTGATTTTGAGGCAATAAGCAATGATACTTCCTGCCGCGGAGCCACGTCCCGGTCCTACCATAATATCGTTTTGTTTTGCATAGTTTATAAAATCCCATACAATAAGGAAATAATCCACATACCCCATCTG
>JAZQDM010000055.1:0-2002 GCA_045546775.1 Lachnospiraceae bacterium
GGTTATGCCTTGGGGCTTGCCGTGTGGCGGACTTTTTTGATTTTTTCAAAAATTTTTGGTATAATTATTATACAAAGTAAAGGAAAAACAAATAATTCCAGAACTTTTACAACATAAAAATCTAAATTATAAGGAGTAAAAAAGATGAATTATACCCGTAGAGATGAAGATATGTTCCGCTATTTTATCAGCGGCATGGATCAAAAGATGCAAGCACAACTCAATTTGATGTTTGCACACAACAAACTCATGGCGGGAGAGGAACACCGCCGCGAAATGGAACAGATGAAAAGGGAAATCACAGAAGATGTGATGTCCCGCATCAGCATCCGTTTGGAAGATGAAGCATTGAAGCAGTTGCGTGATATGCTGAACAGTCTTGGAAAGTAAGGAGGAGAAGCAATGCCCCCAATGACCTTTCCCAATCAAAGAATGGTGCGTGTTCATCGAGAAAGAGCCGCATCCGATTTCCTCGGCATCAAAAACGAAAACTGGCAAGCCGCGTCCCGTGATCTGGGTGCTCATGCCTTGCAGTTGTATCTATACCTTGCATCCAACGCAAACAATTATACTGTTGCTCTGTCCCCTGTGGCGGTCAGACAGGCGATTGGCATGGCTCGTTCTACATACCATGACCAGTTCCATAAACTCGTTGATCGTGGCTATTTGGTGCCATCCAACGGCAATACATTTGAGTTCTACGAAGTCCCACAAGCCGCCACGCAGACGCAAAAAGATGTGTCGGCAAACGGATTGGATTTTGAGGAATGTCCGAGCCACGACGAACAGGGAGGCTCTGTCGGTCTATCTGTATTGCCGGAGAATACAGAAATAAATAATATGACAAATACCCCAAATAATTCGGGGATAAATATTAGAATGGATGATAATGCGGGAGTAATCCAAAAGCCGCAAATCAAAGAAATTGTAATCCCTCGACCAGTAGCAGAGGGAAAAGACAGACCCAAACCAGTAGAGCAACCGAAAAAGGCGGTCTTTGAGTTCTAATGGCTAACTATGAAGAAAACGCGTATAACTGGCTAAAACGCAAAGGACTTGCGGCAAAGTATGAATTTGCAGGGATTTACTGTATAAAGATCGACAACGAAATTGTCTATGTAGGTAAGAGCGGAAATATGTTGCGGCGGATTGCACAGCATTATGCAGGTATCCAAATGGGAACAGAAAAGAAATACCGCATCATGGCGGAGGCACGACGCAAAGGACACAACATTGGCTTTGATGTTCTGTATTATGCCAAGAGCCACCGATACGCGGACAAACTTGCGGAGATCGGAAACAAAGAGGGCGAATACATCCGCAAGTATAATCCAATTCTCAACACGCAAATTCCAAAAGCGGAGAATTGGGAACGATGGGACACGAAATCAGTAGATGCAAAATCCGTATTGGAAAGCATCTTGTAAATAAAGGCGGGAGGCTCAAATCTCCCGCCACCATCCGAGACGCGCCGTAATTTCCGTGTCGCGTTCAACACGAAAAAAGTTTTGCAAAACCTCGTTTCAAAGGTCTTTTTTGATTTTCATAAAAATAAATGTTATAATATTTATAGAAAGAAAAAAGAAAGGAAAGTTATTGATTATGTCTTTTGTTGCTGAAAATACTGTTATTTCTGTTCGTGGTAAAACTGTAAAAGAGGTTGTGGAGCTGCTGAACGCACTCCCCGCAGAACAGCAGGAATGGATTTTTACTTGCTGCGGTTGCTCTGACTTTTGGATGCACCAACGCGGAAACGAAAAGGCAATCACCTTTGATACAGAGGAACACATTGACTAATTCCAATCCCCGCTTTTTGACTTTTGGAAAATTTTTTGGTATAATTTTCATGTGAAAGTAATTGCGGGGGTCATAATACTCCTTTGCTCCAAAACGACAAAAGGGGGACAGCACTTGCGGCTGTCCCTCTATTTTTATGCCCTTTTTATCTCCGCCCCGCGTCCATCTTTATTCTTGTGCTATTGGATTTGAGTTGTGCCAGCGG
>JAZQDM010000056.1:0-2091 GCA_045546775.1 Lachnospiraceae bacterium
TAACGTTGCTACCGAAGCGATACCCGCCATCATATGATTTTTGCCGCCGCATTGTATGGTGTACGGGATGATACCGCAGTGACCGACCGCCATATTTCCGTCAAAGGCGGCAAAAGAGATCTCTTCGTAAGGGATTTTGCCGTTTTTTACTGCCAATTGTTCCCAGAAATCGGGGAAACACACCTCCCAGAGCGGCAAAATAAGCTGCTGTTCACTTGAAGCCAATTGGCGAATATCCATGGGGCAAATCTCCGGTTTGATATCCGTATAATATAATGTCGGAATTTGTTTTTGCAACTGTAGCGGCAGTATTTTGAGAAAAAACGGCGATAATTGCGGATTTTTTGCAGAATCGACTTGCAAAATCGGAAAAACGGTGTATTTTATAAAACGTAATGCAAGCACAGTATTAAATGTGGCGGGTTAGCTCAGTTGGTTAGAGCGTCGGAATCATAATCCGCAGGTCCCTGGTTCGAATCCTGGATCCGCTACCATTTTTGCAAAATCAAGAGAGTCGAAAGACTCTCTTTTTTGCCTCATCGACGGTTTGTGACAGAAGTTCATAATGATTTCTCGCTTGAAATTTCCGGCAGTTGATAGATTTTCAATTTGAAATACTCACGATCTCTGAAACCGTAAGCTTGTTTTATCAGCCATCTGATTTTATTATTGAATCCCTCCATTTTGGCATTACTGATATGGCGGAATGTCCAGTAGGTCACAATTCCATCCAGTTTATCCCGAATTGTTCTTGCCATTGTCTTCAATTCCGGAATTCCAGTCTCTTCCGCCAGTTTGCACCATCTGTGAAAAACAATTCTGGCATGGTATGAATCCTTTGCCTGCCGATAAATACTGCGTAACGCTTCTTTGAACATATAAGCATCTCCCAAGTCTTGAAAATCTCCACGCATATTCTTTAAAATCGTCCTGGCATCCTCTGGCAAATCCTCGTTGTTACGCAGAAAAATAAACCGTAATCCCTTTAACTGCTTACGCTGTGAGTCATCCATCTTGGCAGTTATTCTCCTGCGGACCAAGTCAAGTTTGTCATTCATCAGTTTTATCACATGAAAGTGATCAAAAACAATGTTTGCTTTGGGAAAGTTTTCTGAAATCCATGAGTAATAAGCATTTGCCATATCCATTGTAACTATCCTCAATTTACTTTTTTTCAACTTTTTCAAAGCCCCGGCAAGGGCTGAAATGCCCTTGCCCTCTCCAACGTGAATAACTGCTCCGGACTGTAAATCGCGGACGATAGTCAAGTATTGCTGATTCTGCATACCTTTACCAACATGGATTTCATCAATGCCGATCGCTTTTATATGGGCAGTTTGAATACGGGAATATTTCTTTTTCAACTGCTTCTTTTCCAATTCTTTAATGGTATGCCAACGCAAATCGTAAAAGTTGGAAAGAGCTTGAATACTCATGTGTGGACGGAGTTCCAGAATTGTCCGTTCCAAGGCTTTGGTCAACCTGGCTTTGGGATGGGAAAGAAACGGAATATGCTCTATTTCCCGATGATGGCAGCTATGACAATACAGACGGTGAATGGTAAGCTCAAGTACCACTTTTCTGCAGCTGCCTAAAGGTTCGCCACGAATGCGACGGATGCGAATTGGTTCAACAGTAACAGCGGTCGAGCCGCAGTAAGGGCACTGATGTTTAGTACGCTTAAGATGGATTTCTACACTTTCTTTAGAATATTTTACTCTTGTTTGTTGAAATCCACGGACTTTTTGTGTATAGTAAAGGTTGACCGGCATTGCTTACCCCCTACCGTTTTTTAGGCTATAAAACAATAGGTGCAATTCCGGTCTTTTTCAATTTCGTATTTCAGATTTTTATGTTTTTCTGCAGAGTTCTGTCACAAACCGTCGATGAACCATTTTTTTGCTCAAATTTTATTTGAGGCAAAAAATGAATCGGCAAAGATGGATTAGCAGATTGAGAAATCAATCTGCTTTTTTTGTGTCACAAAAAACGAACCACACAGGTTTGACCACGCCTAAGGCGGGGTGCGTGAGCATTACAGGACGGAGTCCGGTAAGCGCAAGGCAATCCAGCTGCCGGAGCCATTTTTTT
>JAZQDM010000057.1:0-1808 GCA_045546775.1 Lachnospiraceae bacterium
CCAAATGCCATCATCTGTACGTTGACAGCTGTACCCCATGAGTATGGGATATCATTATCGCGACGGTAGACATTTGCGCGCGGATTGTTCCATGAACGGAAAACGGCCTTTACAGCACCGATAAGCTGCTCTTTTGGATCAGACGGGAAGTCAGCACCGATTTTGGATTTGTATTCAGCTTTGTACTGAGTGGCAAGCTCTTTAAGATCTTCTGCTGTGAGGTCAACGTCACTCGTGACGCCTTTTTCTTCCTTCATTTTGTCGATAAGCTGCTCAAAGTACTTCTTTCCGACCTCCATAACAACATCGGAATACATCTGGATGAATCTTCTGTAGCAATCCCATGCCCATCTTGCATTACCGGATTTCTTTGCCATAACCTCAACAACATCATCGTTGAGACCAAGGTTGAGGATTGTGTCCATCATACCGGGCATCGAGGCACGAGCACCGGAACGTACGGAAACTAAAAGCGGATTTTCGTTATCACCGAATTTCTTTCCGCAAATTTCCTCCAGCTTTTCAATGTAGTCAAAAATTTCGTTTTCGATCTCCGGAGCAATCATTTCTCCATCATCGTAGTAGCGTGTGCAGGCTTCTGTTGTTACTGTGAAGCCCTGGGGAACAGGCATGCCAAGACTTGTCATTTCAGCAAGGTTTGCACCCTTACCGCCGAGAAGCTCACGCATACTTCCGTTACCCTCTGAGAACAGATATACATACTTAGTTCCCATTACCATCATTCCTTTCTTCAGTATACAAAATATAGTATAACATAAAAAGAAAAAAATTTCCACTAAAAAATTCTGCTTGATAAAAAAATCAAGCAGAATTTTTTTAATTCATCATACAAATAGAAAACAGCTTGCCGAAAATTCCGCCTAAACTAAGGCGTTTTACGCTCTCGGCAGCGATGATAGGAATTTCAGAAATCATTTTTTCATCACAAAAAAATTTTAAGGTTCCAATCTTTTGTCCTTGCTCAATGGGTGCTTTCACATCCTTGGGCAGCGAAAGCTCGCTTGTTATTTTTTGTATGTTTTCTTTTTCTATCAAAATTTTTGGTGCGAGTCCGTAATCCGGAACGAGTTTGTCGCTATTTCCCAGAATCACATTTATGGGAGATAACTCTGTATCATGCACGCCGTTATATAAGGAATAGTTTGCGAAACCTGCATCGAGTAATTTTGCTGCATCTGAAAATCTTTCTTTTCCGGTTGGTGCTGCCATGATTACAGCAATCAATTCCATTCCATCCCGCTCTGCGGTAGCAGACAAACAAAACTTTGCGATTGAAGTTGAGCCTGTTTTCAATCCGGTTATACCTTTATAAGTGCGTATCAGTTTGTTTGTGTTTGCGAGCTGGAATTTTCCGTCCCGTATGGAATCTATCCAGATTTTTGTGTATTCTTTTATTTTGTCATGCTTGATTAGCTCGCGTGACATAACCGCGATATCGTTTGCACTTGTGATATGCCCTTCAGTGTCAAGGCCGGTACAGTTTTTAAACGTAGTATCTGCCATTTCCAAGTCGCGTGCCTTTTGATTCATCATTTCAACAAAACCGGTTTCACTTCCGGCTATGTGCTCTGCCAAAGCGACAGCACTGTCGTTCCCTGATGATACAACAGTTGCTTTTAAAAGTTCATGGACACTCATTTGCTCCCCGGGAGATAAAAAGACCTGTGAGCCGCCCATGCCGGCAGCATATTCGCTGACAGTGACGATGTCAACAAAAGAGATTTTTCCGGATTTTATGGATTCCATAACCAGCAGCAAAGTCATAACTTTCGTTACACTTGCAGGGG
>JAZQDM010000058.1:0-18586 GCA_045546775.1 Lachnospiraceae bacterium
CAGACATCTGTAGAAGTAAGACCCCTTGAAGACGACGAGGTAGATAGGATTAAGGTGGAAGTGCAGTAATGTATGGAGCTGATAATTACTAATCGGTCGAGGGCTTATCCTGAAGGTATGGGAAACTTTTTGAGATAGTTAAGGAAATCAATGTTCGGTTTTGAAGGTACAATGCATAAGATTGTATCTTATATTTGGCCTAGTGGCTCAGTTGGTTAGAGCGCCGCCCTGTCACGGCGGAGGTCGAGGGTTCGAGTCCCTTCTGGGTCGTTTTTACTTAAAACATGGGATCTTAGCTCAGCTGGGAGAGCATCTGCCTTACAAGCAGAGGGTCACAGGTTCGAGCCCTGTAGGTCCCATTTTGTTGTAAAAACTATATGCCGATGTGGCTCAATTGGCAGAGCAGCTGATTTGTAATCAGCAGGTTATCGGTTCGAGTCCGATCATCGGCTTTTGATGATTAACTCATCATATGGATGGATTCCCGAGTGGCCAAAGGGGACAGACTGTAAATCTGCTGCAAATTGCTTCGGTGGTTCGAATCCACCTCCATCCATTACCAATAAGGCATATAACTTAGATTATTGCATATAATATTATTGGTCATGTAATTAAATAACGCGGGGTGGAGCAGTCTGGAAGCTCGTCGGGCTCATAACCCGAAGGTCATAGGTTCAAATCCTGTCCCCGCTACTCTTTGCCCAGATAGCTCAGTTGGTAGAGCAGAGGACTGAAAATCCTCGTGTCACTGGTTCGATTCCGGTTCTGGGCATTTGTATTGTCAGATGAATGATGGTACAAGCTTATAATTTTTTAAGATGGGATATTAGCTCAGTTGGTAGAGCACTTGACTTTTAATCAAGTTGTCCGGGGTTCGAATCCCCGATGTCTCATTAAAAAGAGAAAGTGTTGAGAAATCAGCACTTTTTTTGTTGCAATTATTTATATAATTTACAGTTTTAGTCTTTTGTGATAAGTTTTTTGTTTGTGAACATTTATGACTATGTTAAAATATATGTGTGAAAATAGATTGTATATAAGATATTGTGAGGACATATGAAAAAATCTACAGAGAAAACAATCGTAATGAAAAAGTTAGAACAAAATAAAATCGTATTTCAAAGTCATTGTTATGCGGATACGGATGCTGTTAGCGGTGTGGAAGTTGCCACTGCACTAGGTCAGGACATGAACCGTGCATTTAAGACGCTCGTTACAGTTGGTGCGACGAAAAATCATTATGTTTTTTTAGTACCGGTACATAGGGAGCTGGATTTGAAGAAAGCGGCAAAAGCAGTCGGCGAGAAGAGCGTCAGCATGATTAAATCAAAGGAGCTTCTTCCGTTAACAGGATATATTCACGGGGGATGTTCGCCGATTGCCATGAAAAAGCAATTTCGAACCATTATAGATACTTCAGCGCAGAACTTTGAAACTATCTTTTTTAGCGCCGGAAAAATTGGTTATCAGATTGAGATTTCGCTAGAGGAGCTTAGGAAAGTGTTGGATTTTGAGTTGGTAGAAATTACATGTTAGAGAAGAGAGTGGAGCAAGTACACTCTACATAATAAGTAGCGAGGAATATAAATATGGTAAAAAATGAATATAAGGTTACATGGAAATTGTATCAAAAATGGATGATTGAAAATAAAACAAAAGGTATTAAACTAAAATTTATGATATTTTGGTGTATTATGGTACTTGTTTTTCTGGAAGTTAATTTATTTTATGGTTTTTCTTTTCCATATGTTCTCATGGCTATTTATTGCGTATATATGGCTTTTTTTAGGGATTATATTTTTGCCCGAAAACAGTATGCTCAGTTGGCCGACACGTATGGTTGTGAAAACTGGACTCGAACAATTACCGTTTCAGATGATGGTATATTTATTAAAGAAGGTAATTTATCAATTGATTATAAGCTGTTAGATGTTGCTAAAATCACTGAGAAAAAAGATAAAATATGGATTATTTTGAATAGTGAAATGGTTATCAGAATGTATAAGTCGGCATTTATTGAAGGAAGTTGGGAAGAGTGCAAGAAACTTTTTGAAACAATAAATGGCGTGGAGATTACATGTAAAATGTAGGTGTGAGGTGCAAAAAATGAAAATTGATGTCAATCAGCTGGAGTGGACACGAGAACCGGAAAACTTTTCTATTAAAGAAGAAAAAATTGAAATTATTACAAAACCATATACTGATTTGTGGCAGAGAACATACTATCATTTTAGAAATGATAATGCGCCTGTTTTACAGATGAAAACGGATGAAAAGTATTTTTCTTTTGTTGTAAAAACCGAGTTTGAAAGCAAGCATAGATTTGACCAATGCGGTGTTGTAATGTATCTTGACAGCGACAATTGGCTCAAAGCTTCTATAGAATACGAGAATGAAACATTTCAGCATTTGGGAAGTGTAGTCACAAATAACGGTTATTCGGATTGGGCAACTACTGAAATCAGTGCCTCTGTTAAATCCATGTGGTACCGATTTAGCCGTAGGGAAAGCGATTATTGTGTGGAATGCTCGGAGGATGGTGTTACTTACAAACAAATGCGTGTTTGCCATATGTGGAACGGTAACGGCACAATTCAATTTGGAATTTATGCCTGCAGTCCGGAAGAATCTTCGTTTAAAGCAACTTTTACTAATATGGATGTCGGGGAATGCAAATGGCTGGCCCATGAGGGGCAGCAACCGGATAACGATATGGAATAAAAAAGAGAGAAGCATATATGAAAGAATTCGTTTTATTAAGTAGGAAGTTCATGTAAAGTTGTTGGAGTGAAAAATGTTATGAACAGAAATAGAGAATTATCCATATATTTGTTTGGAACAATCGGCCAAACGGTTATTACTTGCATCGTAGTTTGCTTATTTCGAGGTATGCAAATAGAATTAAATTATTCAACAGCTTTAGGGATGCTTGCGATTGCAATTGGAGGAATTTCTTCCGCAGTATGGGGTATTATTGTTTCTGTCAAATATAGGAAAACTACTGTCAAAAAAATATTTTTTGATTTTGCGAATATAAAACAATCTTTTTCAAGCTATTTATTAGTGGTTGTATTTTTGTTATTGGATTTTTGCCCTGTACTATTTTGCGGAAAGTTTCTAATCAATGATTGGTATGTACCAATTATTCTCTTCGTGAAAGCAATTTTATTCGGTGGCATAGAGGAAATTGGATGGCGATATACTTTTCAACCTATTTTGGAAGAAAGGGTTAATTATGTTGTTTCAACGATTATTACTTTTTTAGCATGGGGCATATGGCATTTTTTATATTTTTACATTGATGGAAGTTTATATCAGGTACAAGCAAAATATTTTTTGATGGGACTTTTTGTAAATTGTTTTATTTTATCTGCGTTATATAACAAAACAAAAAGTTTGTGGATATGTGTCATGACACATGCGTTAATTAATACACTTTCTCAACTATCAATTGGGGGAGATGCATTTGTAACATTTGTTTGTAGGGTAATTATAATTTTGATTGCGATTATTATATGCATGAAAGGGAGGAAAAGAAAATGATTGGGTATAGTATTATGATGTGGTTTGTTGCAGCGCAAAGGCAATACAAAGAAAAATAAAAATGACGAGGGAAAAAATATGCCGACATATTTTTCACTGGATATAGAATGTGACAAAAATAAAATATATAGTAGTTTGATGGGTGACTTTTGCAAAAGACTGGCGCAGAACGGCCTGGAATTCAAAAGCGGATTTTGGGGTTTTGAAGAAGATTCCTTGAGTGACATTATCGAATGGAACCAAAAGAAACTTGCAAGTAATTTTCAGCTTGGTTTTACAGACCAATATTCCCATGGTTATAAGCAAGCCCAATTTACGTTTTCGGACTTTTCGGAAGTGCGCATGTTTTTAACAAATCGAGCGGACGCAGATTATTTTGGCATTCACATCATTATTCCGGAAGACGATTTATCGGAATGGGACAAAGGTGTTGTGACATTTGACGATGTAAAGATTCGTACTTTAATAGAGCTTGCAAAAGAGCTTTGGAAAGAGCCGTATGTCAACGCGATACAAACTGCGTTGGAGGGTAATGGTGGCGTTTGCACAAACCAAATCAAGGCAGGAGAAAAACCTTCTGTGGAGCCTTTTGCAATTTTACCAAAAGGAATGTGTGGTGAAAAATGGATAAAAGGATTTTCCGTGGAAGAGATGAAAAGAGAAGGAGTATTTTTTTATCAAAAATAATGGTGATGCTGTTGTGACAGTGGTGTCGGTAGAGACATTTATGCTTCTGAAGGACAAGAACTGGAAAATAGGAAAGGGGCGTTATGGGAGATTTATATACAAACAAAATTTATAATATTATATTATTAGCGACGATAGTGGGTGAATTTATATTACCATGGATTCTAAAACATTTTTACAAAGGTTATGATAGCAAAATGATGGTTATGAGTGCATTAGGAAGCCCGGAAAGTCCGGTAAGAAAAATATATAATGCGTGGTTGGTTTGGTTAGGCATTTTTTTATCTTTTACATCTGTAATAATATTTGTTACTACGAAGGAAAAATCATTAGTTCTAGCTATTCTTTCCCTTATATTTATATTGGTGTTTGCGATTGGAGCCGGAGTTTTAGCAGGATTATTTAGCGTGAATGAATCAAAAGAAAAAGTGACATTGCAATCCAAAATTCATGGAATTGGTGCAGCGATTGGGTTTATGACATTATTGTTCTTTCCGTTAATAAGAAGTATTGTTGCTTTTAAATCAAATGATATATTACAAGGCAGTATTTGCATTGCAGCTTTTATATTGGCGTTGTTGTTTTTTGTATTTTTTATTTTAGGTGACAAGGAAGAATTTAGAAATACGATATTTTCATATGAAGGATTATGGGAGCGGATGACATTGTTTTTTATGTATGTTCCTTTTATCTACATAAGTTTAGATAATCTATTTTTCTAATAAATACGGGGAGAAGTGACTATGAAAAAGAAAATACTCACAATTTTATTATTTGCATTTATGACAGTTTCTTTTGTTGCGTGCGGAAAAAACAAAGATGACGATGCAAAGAACCAGAATGCTGAACATGTAAGCAGTGAGGAAGCGGAATCAGTAACGGATGAAAGCGAGTTCCCTACAGCGACATTGGACGAATTTGAGACGCAAGAAGCGACAGAGCAGAGCAACGATTCGACAGAGCCGAATGAAGAGCAATCCGCTTTTTCCTTCAAGGAGCTTGTACCGCTTCATTTTACTTTTTCCAGCGGTGCCGGTGCCTGGGAAACGAGTATGACGGTAAAAGAAGACGGAAGTTTTTTCGGAGAATATTACGATGCAGATATGGGTGCCACAGGTGAAGGATATCCGTATGGTACGCTGTATTTATGTGTATTTAATGGGAAATTTAGTGAGCCACAAAAAATAAATGAATACACCTATTGTGTGCAAATTGTGGAGATGGATTACGAGCATAAGCCGGGAACAGAAGAAATTATCGACGGTGTTTTGTATTGCTATGAGACGCCGTATGGTTTGACAGAGACAAAAAATATTTTCATTTATTTGCCGGGTGCACCGCTCTCAGAGCTTTCGGAAGAATACAGAAGTTGGGTAGGCTATTATGATCTTACTACGGTGGAGGAAACAGAGCTTCCGTTCTATTCTTTGTGCAACGAAGAGCAGCAGTATGGTTTTGTAAGTTATAGTGTGATCGATAGTGCAAAAGAAACATTGGCGTACGTAGAACAACAGGCGGCAGATTTGGAAAATCCCATTGAAAATCATATTCTGACGCAATTTGAGCTAAATGAAAAATCGCAGGAGCTATATGAGCAATGGGATTGGGCGCTAAATGTTATTTGGAATGCGTTGATAATCACACTTGATGAAGAAGAAATGGAAACACTGCGCCTGATGCAACGAGAATGGATTGCAACAAAGGAGGAAGCGGTTAAGCAGGCAGGAGCGGAAGTGGAAGGCGGTTCCATGCAGCCTATGGTCATGAATCTTAAAGCGGCAGAACTTACAAAAATACGCGTTTATGAATTGATGGATATTTTAGAAACAGGAAAACTTGTTATCGCTAAGGATGAAGTAATTTATCCGCCGGAAGTTTACGGCACGATTGAGACAACGGGCAAAGAATATGCAAGCGGAGACAGTCAAGAGCCTTATTTTTATTACGATTTGGAGAAGTTTTTTGTAAATGAGACGTTTGAAAATGCTACAGCTATCAATGCGACGCTGGCAGAAATCTATGACGAATACGAGGCGTTGTACCTGCAGGATGCACAAAATCACAGTGCACTGACAGAGGATATGCAGACCCCTTACGACTCGTTGTATTTTTTACGTCTTGCCTATGTGGGCGATGATTACATAAGCATTATGTACAACAATATCTCATACTACGGCGGTGCGCATCCGTATTCGCAGTTTGATGGTATTACCATCGATTGCAAGACGGGAAAAGTAGTGACAGCCTCAGAACTTCTTGGAAAGAGCGACGGGGAGATTTTGGAGCAAGTAAGCAAGGAAATGGGTTTTGATGTCATTGGAACGTGGGATGATGTTGATTTTTATATCACAGATTCCACAATCGTATTTTTTTATCGTATGCCGAATTATTGGGAGGACGTTGTGTGGGAGAGAGAAAAAAGCAACGCGGACAATTAAGAAAATTGAAAAATGTGTGCCAATCTATCGGGCGGTTTGAGCCGTTTACAAGGACGGACGAAATGTATGAGCACTTTCATTTTCCGGGTGATTTTTTTATTGAGGCGGAAAAGACGAGTGGGAAAATTCAAACAAAATTTTGCAAAAAGTGGCTCGAGACTGCGGAGAAATTCATTTCACAAAAGCCGGAAGATATCGCATTTTGCAAGGTTGTCGCTTTGATTTGTGTACCGAATTTTTGGTCTTCGCAAATTATTATTTTTTATGATGAGCAATATTACAATTCCTTTTGGGACAGAAAAGATTCGTATCAGACATGGACACCGATTGGGGAACGCCGTTCTTTTTGCAAGGAGCGAAATATCGAGACGTCTTTGCAAGAGACCGGGTACCTTGAAAGGTTGGAAGATGAAGAGGTCTATGAAAGCGAATTGTGGTTTTATGAGGAGGAAATATGAGAGGTACTATGCGTGTTTTTGATAAATATACTTTTAACATAGTTGATAAGGTAAAATTTAAAGATACAAAGAAGTATCTGGATGATATGTTGACGGAGCTGGGCTTGCGCTATAACAATGTTGCCTTTACATTTCAAAAGTTCCTGACCAAGCTTGACAAAGTAACGGAAAAATATCCTAATTTGGACAAGTATCGTTATGGTTATTATCAATATAACGGGGAGGAAGTTTTGACAAGTCTTACGCCCAATTGGGCAAGTGGTGCAATTCATGCAGATCCGCAAGATTGGGATGCTATTTTTTCTGTTGTATCAAAAATTCCAAGAGGACTAAATATTATTCCGACACTCGCACTGGACCAGATAGACTGGTATGGGGAAGGTGTGAAGGAAGCGGCGTTAAGTGTTCATGAAATCACGGAAAATAAAGCAGTATTGTGTAGCAACAGATTTGCCATAAATAGCCAGATTATTATGGAAAGAGAGTACGACCACGGCAACAAATTTAATATTGTGCATGTTGTTGTTGAGGCAACAGCGCAAGATGAGCCGCGTGATACAACTGATATTATAAAAAAATTAGAACCTTATTTAGGCCAGCCGAGCAGTTGCGCAAGGATATGCAGATATCCTGTTGAACAAGACAAATGGTATGAAAAGAAAGCCGAGGAGTACCGTAAAAAGTTGGATGCATTGACACGTGAGCTGTTTCCAAGAAAATGGACGGATGAAGAAGTATTTATACCTAATCTTGCAGACAAAAAGAAAATAAAAAATGCATTCAAAGGAACTGATTTTGTGTTAGGAGACCGAAAAGGACTCTTGCCTAGATTAAATCGGGTTGTGTGTGTTGACAAATACAATCATCATTTTGAGGTATTGTTTGACCGGGAGCAATCGTCACCGGATTATTTTTACTTTTATATTTATATGACAGGTCACAATTTTACGATATATGGTACACAGAATGCAGCATATGCTTCGTCAGAGGAAGAAGCTGTTACAATGCTTTCAAAAATTGCAAATATTTGCATGGAAATAAAAGAAGAGTATGGAGAGTTGTTGGCGAAAGATTTTGGTGCTACGCCGGAATGGTATACATATTCGTAAATGGAGGTACACATGAAAAATGGAAATAAGACCAGTATTATAGAGAAATATGGGAAAGCGAATATACTAATCGCTTCTATTTGCATATGTTTTCTAATTATAAATTCAATTATTGTGGATGCAACTGCTTTAGAGCAACTTTCCCCGAACAAACCAATCGCGTACCTATTAAATTTTTTAGCCGGATGCGAAGGTAAATTAGGTGTCATAGGTTCGATGTCTAAGACTTTTGTTTTTCATCAAGGGCAATGGTGGAGACTTTTTACACACATCTATTTACATGCCGGTGTTTTGCATATGGTTTTCAATATTTTTGCGCTGTTATTTGCCGGAAAAGTTGTCGAGAAGAAAATAGGGTGCATACGATATCTTTTGCTTTTTAATCTGGTAGCAATAGTGAATGCGATAATTGTGTGTTTGATTTTTCCTGACAGCACATCTGTTGGTGCCTCTGCAGGTATATTCGGAATGATTGGTATAGTATGCGTGCTAATATGGAAAAAAGACGAAGAATGCAAGAAACTCCTAAAAAGGGGAGAGTTAATATATCTTATAGTTTTCACATTATTGTCACTTGTGCTTGGTTTAGAGAGCTTTGTTACTCATCTTGTTGCATTTGTATTGGGTGATGTTATAGGATTTATTATTAAAAGGAATAACGAATAGAATTGATTTTTTTAATTTGGGGAGGAAAAATGAACAGAAAAGTTGCCGTAGTAACCGGTGCAAGTAGCGGTATAGGAAAAGCAATATGCAATTCATTGTTAAATAATAATTATGACGTGGTTGCAAATGGACGTTCCATAAAAAATGTATTTGAGGAATGCGAAAATATGTTGTTATGCGCGTCTGATTTATTGGAATCTTCAACAGCAGAACAATTACTCAATCTTACGTTGGAGAAGTATGGTCGGTGTGATGTAATATGCGTGAATGCAGGAGTAATTGAGTCTAACTCCATAGAAAACATTGACATTGACAAGATGTGTATGATGATGCGATTGAAAGTCGAAATGTCTTTTAGATTGATATACACTTTTTTAAAGTATTTTAAAAAGGTTGGCAAAGGACATGTTATTATAACATCCAGTGTAATGGGTACAAAAACAAGAGAAAATTCGGGTGCATATGCAGCTTGCAATTATGCATTAGAGGCTCTGGCAGAATCGCTTAGAATGGAATTGGCGGATACGGATATTAAAATTACTTGTATTGAACCGGGGCTCGTAGAGACTAATCTACACCATGAATGGGAAGTGAAGCCACAAGAATTGCTTCAAATTTCACATGCATTGAAGCCGGAAGATATCGCAAGTGCGGTTATGGATATTTTAAATATGCCGGATTATATTCGTGTACCGAAATATATGATTTTGCCGAAGGGGCATAAAATATAATAACCTACATTTTAGGTTCAAAATAATGTTTTACAATAAGAGAAGGAAAAAAACATGCTTAGATTAAGACCTTACAAGCCGTGCGATGCACAAGTGATTGTTTCTTGGATAAAAGACGAAGTATCTTTTCGAAAGTGGTGCGCGGACCGGTTTGAGAAATACCCGATTACTGCGCAGGATTTGAATGCGCATTATGATGAATTTGCAGATAGTGACAGCTTTTTTCAGATGACTGCATTTGACGAGACAGGCGTAGTGGGACACCTAATTATGAGATTTCTTGATGATGAAAAGAAAACATTGCGCTTTGGATTTATTATCGTGGATAGTGAAAAACGCGACATGGGTTATGGAAAGCAGATGTTACAATTGGCACTTCAATATGCCTTTGACATTTTAAAAGTTGAGAAAGTAACGTTGGGCGTTTTTGAAAATAATGAGTCGGCATATCATTGCTACAAGGCAGCAGGTTTCCGGGACGTTTTCACGGAAGAAGAGGAGTATTTCAGCATTCTGGGCGAGCAGTGGAAGTGTTTGGAGTTGGAGGTGACACTATGATTCAAATAACATACCAATCCACATTAATCATAATAACTATTATCTGGATTTTGATGAGAGTATTTATTTGTGCAAAAAATAGAAACATAAATTGGAAGCGGGAGCTACAGTTGCTTCTCGTATATATATGCATTATTGTCATTGCGAGGTTTACCTTCTTTCCTTTCGGAAAAGTCGATGGTAAGATACAGCCTTTGCTGTTTGAGGCAGCGAAAGCGTTTCTGTTTCGCATTAACCTAATACCGTTTGTGAACCTGCTGGATTATCCAAAGGTTAGTGAAGCCATGCTGAATCTTATTGGAAATACGACGATGTTTATACCGGTCGGTGTCGTTTGGCCGGTTGTTTACAAGAAATTGAATACCCACAAAAAAGTCATCGCAGCAGGAGTAGGTTTTTCCCTGTGCATTGAGGTTTTGCAGCTTCCGTTTTATGACAGGGTAACGGATATCGATGACCTGATTTTGAATTCGTTTGGGTTTTTGCTGGGATACGGATTGTATGGTTTGGTAAGAAAAATAGCTCAAAAAAGGTAAAACTGCTTAAAATTAGAAAATAGATATGTCTAAATTGTATATTCCAAAAATGCAGACTGTATAATAAAATAGCTTATGCAGGCTATGCGTATCTATGAGAAAGTACATGAATGTCACATGGAGAATGAACATGAAAACCCCAACTTTACAAACAGACAGATTAATACTGCGTCCTTTTTGTGCGGAAGATGCACAAGATGTATTTGAAGGCTGGGAGAGCGATCCGGATGTGGCAAGATACATGTTTTGGACAAGTCACAACGACATTGAAAAAACAAAGGAATGGCTTGCATTTGAAGTCGGTCAAATCGAAAAGGATGACTGGTATCGATTCGCGCTTGTCTTAAAAAATACAGGTGAGCTGATTGGTACAGCCCTCATCTACTACGAAGAGGAGGTAGCATGTTGGGAAATCGGTTACAATCTCGCAAAAAAATATTGGGGTAACGGTTATACCACGGAAGCCATGAAAAAGGTGCTTGCGTTTGCAAAAGCGGAGCTTGGTCTTTCACAAATTGTCGGCAGATATGCCAAAGAAAATCCGGCCTCCGGCAATGTAATGAGAAAACTTGGTTTTGAATTTGAAAAAAATATTCCATATGAGTGCAATGATGGTACAATAGAATTGGAAGGAATTCAATGCAGATTGCATTTGGTTCCGTAGGAAACACGAAGGATAACGTGAAAAACTTAGGAGAGAACGTACATGAGATTGTTTGATTTGGCGAAAACAAAAAGCGAATCGGCACAACCGAACACCGGTCAGGTGATAGAGCCGGAGAAGCCTGTGACACAGCCACAACCGGTTGAACCTGCAGTTCAGCAAACCGCGCAACAAGTAAATCAGCCTGTAGCGCAGCCGACAGGCAAAGAATTGATGAAACAAAGATGGAAAAATGCATATAGAGCTCGACCCAGTGCATATGAAAATGTAGAGGATGGTACGGTATTGATGGGATTTGCCCTTACCGAGGATACCGACTCACTTTTTCCCGTTTCACCGGAAAAGCAGTGGGGTCTTGAGGGGAGAATTATTAGCAAGTGGATGATTAGTATGGTCAGTCTGACGAACCCACAAGGGGGGATCATTGGCCAGATGGAATATCAGGAAGCCTTAAAACGTCTTCGCCCGTATATGATAGCACGGGGCGGTGAGTGGGTGCTCATTCGTGCCATGACTCATGCAGAATTGGATAATCTATTTGACGGATTACCTCGAATGATGTTTTAATAGTTATAGAAGTAATGGAGGAAAAAGTAGGATGAGATGTATATTTATGCATGGCTTAGGTCAAAACAGCTCAAATTGGGAAGATGTTGTAAACCTTTTGACTGTGAGACCGGAGTGTGAGAGACCGGACTGGGTTCAGTTTCTGAAAGGGAAAGAAGTTACATATGAAAACTTATATCGTGAGTTTTGTAAGTATTGTAACAAATACGAAGGCCCGGTTAATTTGTGTGGACTGTCGTTAGGCGGATTGCTTTGTTTGAATTTTGCGATTGACCACCCGGACAAAGTGAATTCATTAGTATTGGTTGGAACACAATACAAAATGTCAGACAAAATTTTGAAGTTCCAGAGCTTGTTTTTACGTTTTATGCCGGGTTCCATGTTTGATGCTATGGGATTTGCAAAAAAAGACTATATGTCCCTGTCTCAGACAATGATGAAAATTGATTTTAGCAAGGACTTAGAAAAAGTAAGTTGTCCGGCACTTGTTATGTATGGCAAGAAAGACAAAGGCAGTAGAAAACCTGCCGAGGAATTAGCAGCAGGATTACTTGATGCAAAGCTTAAAGTTATCGAAGATTCCGGTCATGAAATTAATGTAGATAAACCGGAAGAAACTGCGTTAGCGTTAAACAATTTTTACTCATTTGTAGAAAGGCATAATCGTCGTGCAGTCAGATAATCATTTTTATGGCAAAGAAAAAATAAGTAGAATATTAATAAAGATAGCACCGCCGGTCATGTTGGCACAACTGATTCAGGCACTCTACAACATTGTAGACAGCTACTTTATCGGCAAATACACGGAAAGCGGTCTTACGGCGCTTTCCGTTATTTATCCTATGCAACTTTTGATGATAGCGCTTGCAGTCGGTACAGGTGTTGGAATCAACACAAGCGTGGCATTTCATCTCGGTACAAAAAAGAATAAAAAAGCGGAAGAGATTGCCGGAATGGGCACACCGCTGGCGATAGCTATGTGGCTGATTTTTGCAGTTGCATGCTTTTTTTTGATGCCCGCATATGCAAAAATGTCCACCGATTCGCAGGCAGTGATAGATGATGTAATTGTGTACGGCAGAATTGTATGTGTGTTTAGCATAGGACTGTTTTTGGAAAGCATATGGACAAAAGTGTTGCAGGCAAACGGTGATATGAAAACACCGATGATTGCACAAATAGCCGGAGCAATTACCAATATTTTGTTGGACCCGTTGTTGATTTTTGGAGTTGGTCCATTGCCGGAAATGGGCATAGCCGGTGCAGCTATCGCTACTGTGGCAGGACAAGCCGTGGCAGCGCTCATTGTTATGCCAAGAGGATTCCGCAGATCTCCTCATATCAAAACATATCCGGCAGGCATCAAAGAGATTTACAAACTTGGTACACCTAATATTTTGATGCAGTCGGCGTACACGTTTTATATTTTGGGATTGAATTTGATTTTGGCGCAATTTTCAGATCAGGCCGTTACGGCGCTTGGGTTGTATTACAAGTGGCAGACGTTTTTCTTTATCCCGCTTGGGGCATTACAAACTTGCATTGTTCCGGTTGTGAGCTTTAACTATGCGGCCGGTATGCATGACCGCTGCAAAAAAACGCTCTCTACGTCGGTTCTTTGGGGCATGTGTCTTATGTTTATTGGGACACTTTGCTTTGAATTTGTGCCGTCGCAAATGCTTGCCGTATTTACAAATGACATGCGCGTCATTACAATAGGAAGTGTAGGATTTCGGTTTATCGGTGTCAGCTTTATTCCGATGGTGACATCGCTTATATTCCCGGTATATTTTCAGGCAATCGGCAGTGCGCTAAAAAGCTCTTTGCTTACCATTATCCGTACAGTTGTGTTGTTCGTGCCGTTGGGATATTTGTTCTCGCGATTTGGACTTACACTTTTTTGGCTCACATTTCCGGTGACAGAGCTTTTGACATCGCTTGTCGGAGGAATCTTTTATTGTAAGAGCAAAAGGGTGTAGGGGAAAGGGCAGCAGATGAAAGTTTTATTTATCAATCTTCCGTATTATGGACATGTTGTGCCGACAATAGGGCTCGTACAGGAATTATTAAAAAAGAACTGTGAAGTCACATACGTCATGCCTTTTGGCTGGGAAGATAAGGTGAAAGAGAGCGGTGCGCTTTTTGTTGGCTATCCGGCTTCTTCTAAACTTTCCGAACAAATCAAAAATGCATATCAGGTTGCCGAACGTATTATCAAAGATTACGATATTGTTGTTTATGAGCAATTTTTCTTTTTGGGAAAACACTTGGCAGAAAAATATCAGAAACCGGCAGTCCGCATTTTTACAGCGCCGGTAACAAATGCTACTTTGATGAAGGAATACATAAATGCCGGAGGAGCACTTGGAATCTTTAAGTGTAAGTGGATTGCAAAAGCGTGGACAAAAGAAGTGGCAGCAGGCGTATCCTTAAAAACACAGAGCTGGCTCGATGAGATTGTGGAAAATCCACCGGGCCTTAATTTGGTATATACACAGGAGGATTATCAACCTTATGTGGAAGATTTTCCGAGAGAGCAATACAAATTTCTGGGCGCTTCTGTTTATGAGAGAAACGAATCAGCACCGGAGTTTATGAGTGATTTTAACGTTCCGGTCATTTATATTTCTCTTGGGACAATAGTAAAAGGCGCAACATCATTTTTCAAAAAGTGCATACAGGCATTTCAAAATGAGCAGGTGGAAGTCATTTTGTCAGTCGGAAAAAACTTTGATATAAACAAGCTTGGAACAATCCCGGATAACTTTCATGTGTATCACTTTGTGCCCCAAATTTCAGCCTTGAAGATAGCAGATGTTTTTGTGACACACGGTGGCATGAACAGTGTGTCGGAAGCACTTGTGCATGGTGTGCCGATGGTTGTCATACCGTTTATGGCAGACCAACCGACAAATGCACGCCGTGTGGAAGAATTAGGTTTAGGCAAGCAACTGGCATACAAAAAGATGGATAGTCAAGCATTGCGCGATACTACAGTTTCTGTTATGACAGATAAAAATATTTTGGAAAATGTCGATTTGATGAAAGAAAAAATGTCCGAGTGCCCTGGCAATGCAGGCGGTGCGCGGATGATATGCGAGTATTATAGAAGTTGTATGGAGGGAGAGAACTAAAATGAAAGAGAAAATACTGCAGTCGGTTTTAGCAATATTTTGTGGTGTATTATGTTTTATAATAGATTTTTTGATTATACCGAAAATATATGGTGTGGAAGATATTATATGGGGTACATTGATGGTTATTGTACCGGTTGTGCCTGCCGTTTTATTATTTGAAAAGCTGAAACAGTGTCATTTAAGATGTGTTTTTCTTAGTGCATTCGTTCAATATGTTCTCCTGTGGGTTTTTGTAAGACCATTATCTAAGTATTTAGGATGCTCGATTGAATTTGCACTTGGTGATTTTGAGTATATAGGAATGGTTTTCTGCTGGCCTATTGCCGGCGCATTGGCACAGCTGGTTGTAATTGCATTGATGAGATACCTAAAAAAGAAAGGAACCTGGAATGACACAAGAACAGAAGAATCGTAATGAACTGGAATTATCTGTTGACAACAAAACAATAAAATTCATTGTGGAACGCGGATACTGTTTTGTGTATTTTACAGAAAATGGAAAAACGATTAAGTTGGGTGAAGACAGCCTCAGTACAATAGTTTCGAAACTATTTCTTTCTTTTATTGATGCAAAAAGCAGAAAATACGTGGTATACCAAGGGATAGAATTCTTTACAATCTTTAACCTGATGGGACCGCATGTGACGATAGCTGGCAGGGATTTTAGGGCCGATGGTTTGGAGTTACTCTTTCTGGAAGACGGCGGAAAAATCACTCCCTTAGTTTGTTTGACTATGGATGATATTAAAGATTGGGTTAATGAGTTAGTTGTTTTTATGATTCAATGTGATGGAAGGTAGATGCGGGTAACGATTTATGAAAAAGAAATATATCCTATTAATTATTATAGCTATACTGGCAATTTTGTTGGCGGTTTTGGGAACTGTTTGCAATCCTTATTGGAATAGCCATAACCCGGATTCGTATTCAAAGCCTTACGACTATGAGTTGACTTCCAAAGAAGCAATGGCAGATTTAGAGTATGCGATGAAGTATTTAAAAAAGCTGCATCCTGCACTTTACAAAGAGGTTCCGGAGGCGGTTGCACAGCGGTATGAAGCAGTAAAAGCAAAGCTTGCATCGTGCGAGAGTATAATGGTGAATGAACTGGAAAAAGAGATTGAGTTCATTTTTGCTGCTTTGCGGGATGGACATACAAGTGTTTTTGAAAATAGCGGTGAACGCCGGATTTTAAAATATTACCGCCAGTGGATAAGTGAAGGCTATGAAATTGTTGCAATTAACGGAGTTTCGATAGAAGAATTGTTGGAGCGCAACAGTGAATATTACAGCTACGAAGTGACTTCCTGGCAATATGAAACAATGTTGGATGATATGCTTACCGTCGTAGGACTCGATTATTTAGGGTTTGATGTGACAGAAGGTGTGGAGTACACATTGATGTCACAGGACGGCAGTAGCTATACGGAAATCTGTTATTCGGACGATTATCTTGTCTGGGAAGAATACGCAGAATTTAACAATATCGCAGATGATGAAACGACGGAACAGAGTTTTGTAACGTATGAAATTGACACCGAAAATAACGTGGCAATTCTTTATCTTGATTCGTGTACATACAATGACGAATACAAAAACTGCGTGCGTCAGATGTTCGAGGAAGTAAAAGAAAAAGGCATTGCAAATGTGGCAGTGGATTTGCGTTATAACGGTGGCGGCAGCAGTTTAGTCGTAAATGAATTTTTCAAATATTTTGATATAGACAGCTATAAAGTTACTTCCATGGGATGGCGCTTAGGTTTCCTTTACCTTCAGCTCGGCTCAGGTGTTGCAAAAAATGAAAAATACGAGGAGTTGCTTTTTGATGGCAACTTGTATCTTTTGACATCCACAAATACATTCAGCTCTGCCATGATGTTTGCCCAGTATGTAAAAGACAATTCGCTTGGAACGATTATCGGAGAAGCACCGGGCAATAATCCAAACGGTTACGGCGAGATAGTTTATTTCCAGTTGCCAAATTCGGAGTTGTATATGTGCATTTCGACAAAGCGTTTTTATAGGGCTGACAAAGAAAGCACGGATGAGTTAGTTTATCCGGATATCGAATGTGACAGTGATGGCGCAATGGATGAGTTGTACAGGCGTATAGCAAACAGATAATAATATACGTTTGGGGAGAGTATTTATGCAGGAAATAATAGATGTTTATAAAAAGTCACACAAAATAAGAAACTTAAGCCTTTTTGCGTTTATTGTATCGTCGGTGTGCATGATAATTCTTATAGTTGTTGGTGTTATATTCATAGATTACTTGAACCTCTTTATGGTGTTGTCACTTGTAGTTGGTGCCATCGGATGTGCGCTTTTCTTTATCAACAATTTCAAGTACTGGGGCGATGAGTCGGTTTTGTTTGAAACATTAATGCTTTCCAATATGTCTACAGAGGAGATTTATCAGTTGGCGGCCACTCACAAAATGAACAAACGCCAATTAGATTATAACGTGCGCATGTACAGAGGCCCTGAAGCAGTCAAAAAGGGAAGGTACAAAAGGCATAAAGTTTGAGAAAAACAAATGCATTTTATCGCAGATTTCCGCATCGCAAAGAATATTTGCGCCTCAAAAAGTCATGTAAAAATGCAATTGCTTGCCCGTTTTAAGGAGATGCTTATAATGAAAACTGTAAGGAGGAACACAAAATGCGTATAGGTCAGACAATTATAAAAATACGTCAGGATAATAAATTGACGCAGGAAGATTTTGCAAAAAAATTTAATGTAACCCGCCAGACAGTTTCAAATTGGGAGAATGAAAAAAGCTATCCTGATTTACTTACACTCATAAAAATAAGTGACGATTTTGATTGTTCGCTCGATTCGATGTTAAAAGACAACCCGGACATGACAGAGAAAATGAATGAAAATATGAAGTATGGAGAGCAAATGTCAGCAGCCGGCGGAATATGTGGAATATTTCTTTTCATATGGGTTATCGAATGTATGATTTTACAGTATGGAAGCAGATACATCTGGATCGGTATTCTTATTATAATTTTTCTTAGCAGTGATTCTATAGGTTTTATTATGGGCGCGGCAAAAAAAGGAAGCAACAAAGACAAGGTTCGTTTTTGGTCATTTTATTTGGCGTTTGCAGTATTGTCATTCGGAGTGATTTATTATATACGGTAGCAACATTTGAGAGATTGTGAAGAAAATCTTTGCAATCTCTCACACAAAGTAGTATCATCATATCAAATCATGCGAATTCAAATCGCAAAAAATTCTATTTTATTCAAAATTTTCTTTATGAATCTGCCGGTTTTCCCGGAATATTTTCAAACAGCAATTGTTGAGAAACGCACTAAAATCAACTATAATGGAGGTACACCTATGGCAAAAAACAAAAGATGGTACAACAAAAAATATTTGTGGGAGAAGTTTCGGCCAAACCGGAAGTACAAAGACCGATTATTTCGATTTCTATTTCGCGATAAGAAGGACTTGTTGCAACTTTACAACGCGGTAAAC
>JAZQDM010000059.1:0-56656 GCA_045546775.1 Lachnospiraceae bacterium
CTTCTGTTGTAGCAACTTCTGTTGTAGCTTCTACTGTAGATTCTTTTTCTTCTGCGTTCTGTCCACAAGCTACTAATCCAGCCATGGAAAGTGTCATAGCTAATACTAACATACAAACTTTTTTCTTCATTTTCATTTCCTCCTCGTTGATACTTTGTATCATTTTTCTATCAGGTTTTCCCTGAAAGCTTTTTTAGAATACCTTTAATTTGTGTCTAAATTGTGAACGGTTTTTAAATAAATTGTATTAATACAGAAACAATTTTGTTTTTTTATTTTGAGGAAATTTAAAAAAATCCAGTGTTTATCGGCATTTCAAGCTTTTTTAAATTTGCTTTCCACGTCGCATTCATATTTATTAATATTTTATTAATATTGTGTTCATATTTTCGGTATTGTGCTTAAATTTTAAAAAAAGACAATATTATTGTCTTTTCTTATTCTCGCACAAAGCATTATAAAGTTGTACTGTATCGTCCGCAAACAGTTCCGCGCCTTCCAAGGCAAGCTGCTCCCTGCTCCGGAACCCCCATGTCACAAAAATTCCATCTACTTTTGCATTTCTTGCAGTCTGCACATCCACTTGAGAATCGCCGACATAAATTACTTCTTCTCTTTGCACCTGCAACTGTTCCATTGCATAAATGGTTGTCTCCGGTGCAGGCTTCTTCTCCATATGTTTCATCGCACCAACCGTCACATCAAACACATCTCCAAAATAATATGGAATCAATTCTCGCACCGCATCATGATTTTTATTCGACACAACCGCAAGCTTGTAACCGTCCGCTTTGAGTTTTTCCAATAGTTCACAAACACCTTCGTAAGGTCCTGTTTTATCTTTGCAATGGATTTCATAATGTGCCACAAAATCTGCAAGCACATCCTCTGCCACATCACTTGAAGTCCCTACAGGCACACTTCTCTCAATTAACGTTTGCATTCCATTTCCAACCATATTCCGCACTTCATCCAAAGAACGGGCCGGAAACTTGTGCTTGAGCAACGCAAAATTGACACTGTCTTTCAAATCTTCCAAAGTATCTAACAAAGTTCCGTCCAAATCAAAAATAATCGCTTTATATGTTTTCATTGTTTTATCTCCTCTTTCTTGTACGGAATTATTATGACACTTTTTAAAGCCAAACACAACCTATAACACTACTATACTTTTAGCATTTCACTGCGCATGCGAAACAAAATTTTTTTCTCAAGCCGCGAAACCTGTACTTGCGATATTCCCATTGTCTTCGCCACTTCCGTTTGCGTTTTTTCTTGGAAATACCGCATCCTAATTAATTCTTTTTCTTCTTTTCCAAGCGCCTCAAGCAATTGTTCCAGCAACAGATGATTCAACAGTTCATCCTGCTTGTTTTCTTTGTTTGCAATCTGATCCACCAAATAAATTTCACTTCCGTCGCTTTGATAGACCGATTTGTAAATGGACTCCACTTCTTCGTTCGCCTCCAACGCTGTCACAATATCTTCTGATGCAATTCCTGTAAATTCAGCTATTTCCGCAAGGGTAGGATCGCGCCCATACTCTTTCGTCAGCTGTTCCGCTGCTTTTTTGGCCTTCCACGCATTCTCCTTCAGACTGCGGCTTACCTTAACCATACCGTCATCCCGCAAAAAACGTTTAATTTCCCCCACAACAAGCGGAACTGCATAAGTTGAAAATTTGACATCATAGTTCAAATCAAACTTATCAATCGCCTTCATAAGCCCGATACTGCCTATTTGAAACAAATCTTCCGCTTCCACGCCGCGGCCGATAAAACGTTTTACAATGTGATGTACTAACCCGAGGTTTTTTTCAATCAGTATTTCTCTGGCAAGGAGATCTCCCTGCCTGACTTTGGCAATGAGTACTGTATTTTCATCCATCTCGCCAACCATGCCTTTCTGATTTACTCTATTCCTCTGTTTCTATCCACGGCGACACACCAATTTTTTTCACCATATGTACGCGGGTTCCCTTTCCCGGTTCTGATTCCACTTCCAAATCATCCATAAACGCTTCCATAAAAGAAAATCCCATGCCGGATCGCTCCTGTTCCGGCTTTGTTGTAAACAGAGGTTCCATCGCCTTATCTACATTCTCAATGCCTACGCCTTCGTCTGCGATTGTGACATACAATACATCCTTTTCAATGCGGCATTCCACGCGTACCATTTCTTCGGAATCCGCTTCTTCCCCGTAACCGTGAATCACCGCGTTAGTGACCGCTTCGGAAACGGCTGTTTTCACATCTGATATTTCTTCCAAAGTAGGATTCAACGGGGTCATAAATGCGGCCACCGTCATTCTTGCCAGACTTTCATTTACCGATACTGCTTTAAACTCCATTTTCATACTGTTCATTCCTATTTCCTCCTCTACTTGTTATCCTTATTCATAATTTCTACAATTTTGTCCAAGCCTGACATATACAAAATCCGTTTTATATAGCGATCTGCATTGATTGCATACACTTTCCCGTTAAAACAAATGATTTTTTTGTATCTTCCCGCAATAATTCCAATCCCCGAACTGTCCATAAAACGTGTGTCCTCAAAATCAAACACAATATTACTTACTTTTTCCCGCATTAATATTCTGTCGGCTCCTTTGCTGATGTAATTTGCCTGATGATGGTCAATCTCTTCCGGTAATTTAATCATCAAATAATTGTCGATTACTTTAAAACAATCTTCCATTGCTTTTCCCCTTTCTGTTATCGCATATATTGTTATTTTTCCACTCATTTCGAGTTTTTATGCATAAAAAAAGAAGACATTCCAAAAAATGTCTTCTTTTGTGCATTCCTTAATTAGCCATTTCGTCTATTGCCTGTTGTGCTCTTCTGGCACGTTCTGTATCCGGGAAAAGTTCAATCACTTTTTCATAAGCCTCTTTGGCTTTGTCGTTGTTACCGCTCTCGCGATAAGCATTTCCCAAATATCCCCAGGCTTCTACATGGACATTTGCAGTATCGTAATACACTGCCTTCTCCAAAAATACAATAGCATCGGTATAGTTTTCACTCCGATAAGCATTGTAGCCTTCTGTGTAGTTCTTCTGCGCAAGACTCGGTCCGACTGCATCCAACAAATATTGGTACATTGTCTGGAAATCTTCGGAAGTATCTTCCAATGCTACCGTATCCGAAATACGTTCCAAATACTCAGCTACTTTTTCGACTTCCTGGGGCGTTTCCATATAAATCTTAGCCGCCTCCAACAACTCATCCATAATGGAATCTGTGCCGTTTGTACCGATGTAAGTGCCCAGCTGTTCCTGCAACTGTGTATTTTGTGTTGTAAGTTCATTAATCTGCTGATTCAAATCATCAATCATTGCCGATTTTGCATCGGACTGTTCACTTACAACGCGCAAATCCTCATTTGCTTTTTCTCTCTCCGACTGTACTCTTGCCGGCAATACAAGAAACCACATCGCCGCAATTCCCAAAAGCAGTCCCACTCCAATATTTACAAACGTGGAAGCACTTGTTTTCTCTCTGGAAGAAACAGGCTGAATAATCGTTTCATTCCCACTCTGGTATTTGATTACATCGTCTGCAATGTTACGTTTTTTTACAATCGGTTTTGGATTTTCTTCTACATTGAGTACGTTTTCTACTTCTTTCAAATAGCGGAGCGTCTGCGTATTGTTTGTGTCAATTTGACAACATTTCAACAATTCTTTCCTTGCTTTTTCCCATTCCTCCGCGTTGATATACAAAAGTGCTAACAACTGGTGTGCACGCACAAATTTCGGGTTCAGCGACAACACTTTTTTCAGCTGTATGACAGCAAGGTCCTGGCTGTCCTGATGGCAGTACAAAAGTGCCTGATTGTATTTCTTAATCGTTGCATTGATAGATTCCAAACGGCTTGCATTTGTCTGAATCATATCAATATAATCATCTGCAATGTTTTTGTTGGGGCGCATGTTCTTGCTGATAACCCATTCACTTAATGCTGCCACAACTTCGCCCATCTCAAAATAAACAAGACCCAATAAGTTTCTTGCTTCCACATTATTTTTATTAAACTTCAAACTCTGCCGCAAACTTGTAATCGCACCGGTCAAATCTCTGACTGACGCTTTTTCCAAGCCGTCGTTATAATAACGGTTGGAAATATATACAATCTTTTTGTACAAGGACACATCTTGTCCGCATCCGGTACAAAAATCATGTTCAGATAAGCGGCATCCGCAATAATAACAATTCATCTTTGCTACCTCTTATTCTTCTTCGTCTGCTGCATCCTTTACCATCTTTACAAGAACATCGGCCATATCGGTCAAATCCTGATTATATATTGCCTCTTCCGCATCTTCTACTTCAAGACTCGGATGAAATTTTTTCAATTCTTCTTCAAAATCAATCATCTGTGCTCCCATCTGCCACACGGCTATCCAACAAACATTCCTTAATCTGACCTACCAAATACAACGACCCTACAATATAGAGAATATCGTTCTCGCCTTTTTCGGCCCGCATACAAGCAAACGCCTCATTTACAGACTCATAAAAGGATATCCGGATAGATCTGTCTTTGTATTGTGCAAATAATGCTTCCAGTGCTTCTTTTGATACTGCCCTGCTATTTTCAAGGGCTGCGCAACCAACTTTAGCAAAAAGACCGCTCTCCAAAAGTGCTGAAACCATATTTTCAAATTTCTTATCCTGTACAACGGAAAACAAAAGATGTCTCTGTCCCATGCATCCATCCTGACGCACAGACTCCAAAAAGGCTTCCACACCATCCTCGTTGTGTGCACCATCTACATACACGCCCGGGACAACTTCTTCCATTCTGCCTTCCCAAAATGCCTTTTGTATTCCTTGCTTGAGCTGTTCGCATGTTATCTGTTCCTTGAGACCGATAACACCAATTGTTTCTACTGCCAGTGCAGCATTGTCAACCTGATAAATCGCACTTGTTGACAAACAAAGCTCAACATAATCATAATACCGACTGTGAAACGAAAAATCAATGCTTTTATTCTTAATTTTTGAAATAGCATCGCGGTTTATCGCAATCGGCAACGTAACACTTCCAACATCCTTTGCCTGTTTTTCTATGACATCGTTGACACATTCTTTTCCGGCATAATATACAACCGGTGTATCCGGGCGAAGAATGCCTGCTTTTTCGCCTGCAATTTGCTCCAGTGTATCGCCCAAATATTCCATATGGTCAAACCCGATTTTTGTAATCACACAAGCTTCCTTTTTTTCGATGGAATTGGTGGCATCCAGGCGACCGCCAAGTCCGGTCTCCATAATACAATAATCCACACCGGCATTTCGAAAAATAAGCACTGCCATAAAAAACAAATATTCAAAAAAAGTAGGGTGATACGCATCATCCAATTTATTGTAAATCTCCAAAAAAGCCTCAAGAAAACGTTCTTTGGAAATCATGTTGCCGTCTATTTTAAAACGCTCTCTGATATCAACAAGATGCGGGGAAGTAAACATTCCGGTTGAAAATCCGCCTTCTTTTAATATGGAGCACAAATAAGCACAAACAGAACCTTTTCCGTTTGTGCCTGCAATATGGATTACTTTCAATTCTCTTTCAAAAGACCCAAGCTTTTTCAAAAAAAGCTTGGTGTCTTCCATGCTGTTTTTCTTTGTAAATTTTGGAACATCCAGTATATAAGCAACTGCCTGTTCAAAACTTTCTATTTGTGTTTTTTTCACTTTTATAACCTTTTCTTACATAACGCGCACCGAGGCATCTACCATACCGTTTAAGCACGCATACTCCATGAAACTTGTTTTTTGTTCCACCACATAACTGGAATCTTCCACACCGATCGTGACACCCGGATACACGTTCCCATCCGTAATAACTTTCGCTCCGCGCCCTTTTTCAATCTGCTTTTGCAATTCTACTTTTTCGTCACGGATATCGTCCAGTTTGCGGAAACACTCATCCTTCTTTCTTCCAAGTTCTTCCAAACGCTCCTCATCGCGCTGCGTCATGGACACGGAAGAAAGTCTTTTTACACGAAGAATATCCGCCATATTGTCCACGGTTTCTGCCAATTCTTCCTGAGCAGCTTCTTCCCGCTCCGCAATGCCGATAAAGCGCTCGTACGTTTCCTTCTCGTAACCGGCATGGACAATCGTTTTAACTTCAACCTCATTTCCCAGATTGGTGGATTCAATTCCTTGCAAACCATGCACATATCCGCCGATGATAACACCTTTTTTGCCGGATACAACGACTTTTTCGTCACAGATTACTTTGGAATTTAAAATGCTGTTTGCAGAAACAGAGCCCTTTGCATACACTTCCGTATGTTCAATGAAATCCGCAAAAACACTGCCTCTTGCGGTCAGTTTGGCAACCTGTCCGCCCTGAATACCGCGCTCCAAAATAATGTCGCCGCCGGCAAACATATTAACCGCCTCTACGGTTCCTTTGATGACAATATTGCGGCCTGCGCGAATCATAACACCTTTGCTGACACTGCCGTTAATGACTACATCGCCATAAAATTCTACTCTTCCGGTGACAAGATCCACGTCACCCATAATTTCATGGACATCTTTTATGTCAATTTTGTTGTCCCGTAACTCAATCTTTCCTTCCAGTTCTGCCACATACACATCCGGATTTTCCTCATGGGAAATTCCTTTGCCGCGCAAAATAGGAAGTTCCTTTGCGGTTCTTGGCTTAAATTCCTGCCCGGTTACCGTGTAACCGATTTCGCCCTGAACTGCATGATGATAAATCGCAATGACATCGCCTTTGTGTACATTTTGCAACTGGTTCATGCTGGTATAATCCACCGAACCGTCCGCACGTACTTCCGGCGCTTTTGTCGTCACCGGTGAAAAGAGGTATTCATAATACCCGTCCACACCATCTTTTGCCACTCTCCCGACTGCTACCTTAATCTCACGGTCGTACACACCTTTTCTTGCCATCGCTTTCAAATTGGACATATGATGTCCGCGGAAAACATTATTTTTGCGCAGAAAAGTCACAAGACTTTCGGGTGTGTATTCCTCATCCACAACAGGGGCTTTCAAGTAAAGCCATGCCGTCATTTCATCCGGCTCAATACGCACATAGGAGCCCTCTGCAATTTCCTGAAACGCATTGGCACGCTCCGATATTTTTTCTGTTTTTACCTGTGCATTTTTTACTTGCGGTGCTTTCGTCTGCTCCGCTTTCATCTTTGCCAATTTCTCCTTTGCTGCCTTTAACTGAGCAAGCATTTCCGGAGATACTTTTGGGTTCATTTCGGACATAGCTTTACCCCCTTACACCTCATAATATATTCTATTATAAAGTTATTTCTTAAGCTGTGTCAATCGTTCCTTCACGGCTTCCATCATCTGGGAATATTTTTCTAATTTTTCTTTTTCTTCCGCAATTTTTGCTTCCGGTGCCTTGGAAATAAACTTCTCATTATTTAACATTCCGTTGGCACGAGCAATCTCTCCTGCAAGACGTTTTTCTTCTTTTTCCAAACGCTCAATTTCTTGTTTTATGTCAACCAATTCAGCAAATGGAATGTATACGGTTGCATTGGCAATCACTACAGATACCGCATCGTCGGCAATGCCTGTTTTGTCTTTCTGCATTGTCACATCGGATGCATATGCTAAGGAAGCAAAGAACAGTTTGCCTTCCGTAAACGTTTTGAGCACTTCGTCCTTATCGCTGACAACAAAAACGCTTGCCTTTTTGCTCGGTGCAACGTTCATCTCCGTTCTTACGTTACGGATACCTCTTACTGCTTCTTTGATTGTTTCAATATCTTTTTCTTCTTTTGCAAAATTTCTTTCTTCTGTGTATGCCGGCCACTGTGAAATCATAATGGACTCTTCTTCGTTTTGCAGTGTACAGAAGATTTCTTCCGTAACAAACGGCATATACGGATGCAACAGTTTCAGCGCATCGATAAGCACTGTCTTTAATGTGTAAAGTGCTGCCATCTGGCTGTTTGCATCGTCGGAATTGTACAATCTCGGTTTTACCATCTCGATGTACCAGTCGCAGAATTCGTCCCAAATAAAGTCGTATACTTTCTGTACTGCAATACCAAGTTCGTAATGCTCCATATTTTCCGTTGCATCTTTGATTAATGTATTTAATTTGGAAAGAATCCACTTGTCTACCGGCTCAAGATATTCTTTGGCATCGGCTGTAATTTGTTTTCCTTCCATGTTCATCATAATGAAGCGGGATGCATTCCAAACTTTGTTTGCAAAGTTACGGCTTGCTTCGACTCTCTCCTGATAGAAACGCATGTCATTACCCGGCGCATTTCCGGTAATCAAAGTGAGACGGAGCGCATCTGCACCGTACTGGGAAATGATTTCAAGCGGATCAATACCGTTACCCAGGGACTTGGACATTTTTCTTCCCTGTGAGTCTCTTACAAGACCGTGGAAAAGCACTGTTTTAAACGGTTTTTCGCCCATCTGTTCAAAACCGGAGAAAATCATACGGATAACCCAGAAGAAAATAATATCGTATCCGGTTACTAACACGTCTGTGGGATAGAAATATTCCAATTCTTCTGTTTTTTCCGGCCAGCCTAATGTAGAGAACGGCCAGAGTGCGGAGGAGAACCATGTATCCAAGGTATCCTCATCCTGTGTCATATGTGTGCAACCGCATTTCGGACATTTTTCCGGCATTGCTTTTGCCACAACAACTTCACCACATTCTGCACAGTAGTAAGCCGGGATTCTGTGTCCCCACCAAAGCTGACGGCTGATACACCAGTCACGGATATTGTCTGTCCAGTTGAAATATGTTTTTTCCATGCGGGCAGGAATCAACTCAATATCACCATTTTTTACTGCTTCTGCAGCCGGTTTGATGAGTTCATCCATTTTTACGAACCACTGTTTTTTGATTAACGGCTCAATGGTTGTCTTACAACGGTCGTGTGTACCTACGTTGTGGCTGTAATCTTCGATTCTTACAAGAAGTCCCATGCTGTCAAGCTCGGCAACGATTGCTTTTCTTGCCTCGTAACGATCCATACCTTCAAATTTACCACCGTTTGCGTTGATGGTTGCATCGTCGTTCATGATGTTGATTTCCGGTAAATTGTGTCGTTTTCCTACTTCAAAGTCGTTAGGGTCATGGGCCGGTGTGATTTTTACAACACCGGTACCAAATTCCATATCCACATAAGAGTCTGTCACAATCGGAATGACTCTGTTGATAATCGGAAGCAACACTTTTTTGCCGATTAAGTGTTTGTATCTGTCATCTTCCGGATTGATTGCCACAGCCGTATCACCGAGCATTGTTTCGGGACGTGTTGTTGCAAATTCCAAAAATTCTGTTGTGCTTGCCTCGCCGTTGTCATCTACAATCGGATATTTGATGTGCCAGAAATGGCCTGCCTGCTCCTGGTATTCTACTTCTGCGTCAGAAATGGAAGTGTTACAAACCGGACACCAGTTGATAATTCTGGAACCTTTGTAAATCCAGCCTTTTTCATGCATACGGCAAAATACTTCCGTAACAGCTTTGTTGCAGCCTTCGTCCATCGTAAAACGCTCTCTGTCCCAGTCACAGGAAGAACCGAGTTTCTTGAGCTGCTGTACAATTCTGCCGCCGTACTGCTCTTTCCACTCCCATGCACGTTCCAAAAATTTCTCTCTTCCCAAGTCCTCTTTGTCGATGCCTTCTTCTTTTAATTTTTCAATAATTTTTACTTCTGTTGCAATACTTGCATGGTCTGTACCCGGCTGCCAAAGCGCGTTGTAGCCTTGCATTCTCTTGAAACGGATCAAAATATCCTGCATCGTGTTATCCAGGGCATGTCCCATGTGAAGCTGTCCTGTAATATTTGGAGGCGGAATAACAATCGTAAACGGTTTCTTTGTTTTGTCCACTTCTGCGTGGAAATATTTGTTATCCATCCATTTTTGATATAATCTTTCTTCTATGCCACTTGGGTCATATGTTTTTGCCAATTCTTTACTCATTGGGCTCTCCTTTCTGGGTATAAATGTCATTATACTTTTGTGCAGGTATGATGCATCAAAATTACTGTATTTCTCAATTGTGAAGAATATTTTGATTTTCTTCGTGCTTTATTCTGTACATAGTAATTTTTGATGCACATACCGCACAAAACATAAGATATATCCCGCGTCTAGAACAAAGAGTCCGCATGCGGACTCTCGCGCCGAGCGCGGTCGCGACAGCGACATCTTCCTTGTACGCGCGAGTGCGCATCCACGCGGAGCGTTTTTGCTTTATAGGAAAAGCTTTCAAGGTCTTTCCTATAAAGCAAAAAAGCCCTCTACTGGAAATTCCAGTAAAGGGCGAATGTATCCGCGGTACCACCTTTGTTCGTAAGATTTCTCCTACCTCAACGACTCCTATCAGAATCTTATCCGATAACGGGGATAAATCGTGAACACTTACTTGCAATCTGCCTTGTGCAAATTGAACCGTTCGGCATTCCGGTTTCAAAGCTACCTTCCGCATACTTTTCTTTAAGCACCTTTCAGCCTATGAGTGCTCTCTCTTTCAAGACGCCTTGCGTACTCCTCTTTGTCATTACCTTTTTGTTATGTCACTACAGTTAAATATAGTAAATCCGCATGTTGTTGTCAAGAAAAATCTTCTCTTTCAAAAGTTGTTCCAGGCGCCTTAGCAAAAAGATTTTTTGTGTTATTTTGTAAATTGAATGAGAATCGTTCCCATGTCCGTATCGGCCGTAATGGTCTTATCTGCATTGTTGTTGATTGTCTGTGACGCAGACATTCCCGCAGAACTTCCTGAACCAATGGTCACCTGCCCCATATCTGCTTCCACTTCATAGTTATAATCGTTTTCTTTTCCATCCACTTGCAAAGAAATGCTACCCATGTCACAGTTCAGGTCAATATTCTTTTCAAACACGCCGGCAAGCGTAGCGTCTCCCATATCGACTGCAACCGTAGTGCCGTTTTCATTGCGCAAATTGCTCATATGCACAGCACCCATATCAACGGAAACGTCCAGTGTAGTGGTTCCGGTATTTTCACACACCAGCTGTCCGGCATCGATATGCACATTGGTCGCACCAAGGTCTACATCGCTTACTTCTACGCTTCCTGCACCAATCTCAATGTCTGTCTCTGTAAAGGAAAATCCTTTCGGGACAATAATATCAAAATTACCTACACCGTTTTCGCCAAAGCTGAAAAGGAACATGCCATCTTTACCGCTTCCTTCCACATACAGTGTGCCATTTTTTGTATAACATTTGCTTTCGCCGCTGCCGGACACATTAATCTGCACCGTATCCACGTCTGCCTCTGTAACCGTAACGGAACCTGCATCCAGCTGAATGTCCAGCTTTTGCGTTTCTTCCGTATTGTAAATGTAATTCATGATTTCGTTGGAAGCTATATTGCCGGATGTGTCCGAAAATATTCCGAATGCAATGCCGTCCCCGTCACCTAGGGAAAAATCAAGTTGCACCGTTTTTCCAAAGAAACGCACTTCCCCATTTTCCATCATGGACACCATTTGTTCCCGTCCGCCTAATGCATATCCTACTACATAAAGCACAATGCCGGCTAGCATAATAATAACCGCTGTTATCAAACTAATTTTTGCTGCTTTTTTCATTATGCTACACCTCTTTTCTTTCCAAATACGCTATGTACCAATTCCCCAAAACTGCGGAACACTGCCGGTAAAACAGTAACTGCAATCCATACGGTTAAAATGCCGAATAAGATGCCCATTCCGGCACAGACAAGTCCGGTTCCTGCAATGCACAAGCCTCCAAACGGAAACGCAAACATTTTAATAATACCTATTACAATGGCAAAAATTCCGAAACTTACTGCCGCAAAAGCAATCACCGCAATCGCAATAAACACCGAAAAAATAACCGAGAACACCGCAATAATACACGATGCAATCACTGCCAAAATAGCAATCAAAATCGGTGCGGCACAGATAAGCAGTATAATAAGAAGCGCAATCATCCCACCGCTCATTTTTTTCTTTTCCGGTACTTCAGCCGGCAGTTCTTGCTTGTCCGTGTAATAAGAACTTTCTTCCTGCCGTTTTTCATATTCTACAATTGCTTTTGTATCGTTATACGCGCCTTGAAACCCATTTTCCGTAAAAGCGCCTTCTGCATGTCCGTTAATATCTTCTTTAATCGATGCTGCCACCTGTTCCGGACTGCCAAGAGAACGAAGCACTTCCTGCTCATTCTCGGCGCCTGCATCTTCAAAGTATTCACGATAATATTGTAAAGCCTCTTCTCTCTCACTGTCGGAAATATCCGCAAGCAGTCCTTCCAACCGTCTCATAAACTCACTTCGATTCATAAATGATTCCTCCCTCAAATAATCCTGTAATTTTGCTCGAATAGCTTCGCCATTCACTTTCGTAAAGATTAAGTTGTACACGCCCTTTTTCCGTTACTTTGTAATAGCGCCTGTTTCTGCCTGCGCATGCCATGTCATAAACCTCCAGACATTCTTCCTTTAAAAGCCTGCGCAAAACCGGGTACAACGTGGACTCTGACAACTCAATAACACCCCTGATTTCCTGTGTAATCTTGTAACCGTAAGTCCCCTCCGGTTCCCTGGAAACAACTGCGAGAACAATTGCGTCGAGAAGTGCGGCACCTGTGTTAAATATCATGCTTTACTCTCCCTTCTTTCCTTTTTCCACTCTTTCTCATTTGTTATTTTCATAATATTATATTTTCTTTTATATTATACGCCGTATAATATTGTTTCCATGTATACTATACGTCATATAATATATAATGTCAATCCCTGGAAAATGATTTTTTTATAAATATTATTCAACTTTGTTTTGGTTAACATAAATCGTTGTTTCCGTTTACGTTATGTTGCTTAATTTTGGTTTTTACAATTTCATTTTTCGATTTTTGTCGTCATTTTTTTGCAAGTATAACATTCATAATTTATTTTTTTCGCCAAATTATACCTGTGGATAAATATGTGTAAATTGTGGATTTTTTATCCTTTTCCACATTATCCACAGAACTTATCCACATTTTTGTGGACATCTTTTTGCAATTTGACTTGCAATAAAACAGGTGTATTTTAATTTTTTGGTTTACTGGTTCCATGAAGTTATGTGAACAAATTGTGCTAATTGTATACAAAATTTCATATGGACTGTTATCTTTTAAGACCACATTTTGCAAAAGACATAGCACTAAAAATGTGGTAAAATGTTTTCATATGGAAGAACTTTAAAGTGACTGCCCAATTTTACGGCAGCACTCAAAAAAACGTGTAATTGCGCGCTTTGTGCAATGGAAAGAGGTATGTATGTGGGCTTATGAAAGCGTTTTTTATCAGATCTATCCACTTGGCTTTTGTGGTGCACCATTTGAAAATGACGGTGTTTTGACCAATCGTATCGCCAAAATAAAAGACTGGGTTCCTCATATGAAAAAGCTCGGTGTCAATGCCATTTACTTTTCGCCGGTCTTCGAATCTGACACCCATGGATACAATACTAGAGATTATCGGACAATCGACCGCCGCCTTGGCACGAATGACGATTTCAAACAGGTATGTGACACGTTACACAAAAACGATATCAAAATTGTGCTGGATGGAGTCTTTAATCACGCAGGAAGAGGCTTTTTTGCTTTTCAAGATGTACTGAAAAATCGGGAACAGTCCAAGTACCTTTCTTGGTTTTATATCGATTTGAACGGAAATTCCAATTACAACGACGGCTTGTGGTACGAAGGCTGGGAAGGAAACTATGACCTTGTCAAACTAAACTTGGGCAATGAAGAAGTCGTAAACTATTTGTTTGAAAGCATCCGTTTCTGGGTAGATGCTTTTGCTATTGACGGGCTTCGTCTCGACGTTGCTTATTGTCTGCCACCTCAATTCGCTGCAAGGCTACGCAGTTTCTGCGATTCCTTAAAGGAAGACTTTTTCCTCGTAGGCGAAATGCTTCACGGAGATTACAACCAGCTCATGAACGACCAAATGCTACACTCTGCGACGAACTACGAATGTTACAAAGGTTTACACTCCAGTTTTAACAGTCTGAATATGTTTGAGATCAATCATTCTCTCTCCCGCCAGTTTGGCCCTGAAAACTGGACCATTTACAGAGGAAAACACCTGTTATCTTTTGTGGATAACCACGATGTGACACGTGTTGCCAGCATACTTTCTGACGAGCACCACTTGCCTCTCATTTACGCTATGCTTTTTGGCATGCCTGGTATTCCTTGTGTGTATTACGGAAGCGAGTGGGGCGCTAAGGCAAGAAAAGAAGAAGGGGACCCAGCTCTGAGGGCTTGTTTTTCCGGTCCGGAATGGAATGAACTGACTACGTTTATCGCCAAGCTTGCGCAAATCAAAAAAGAAAATGAAGTACTAAACTATGGCAGTTTTACCAGTGCATTTCTCACAAACAGACAGTGCGTCATGGAACGGAATCTGGACGGAAAACGGATTTTTGTTGCAATAAATGCGGAAGCAAATGATTTTACCGCGCATTTCAATTATGGTTGCGGCAAATGTATTGATTTGCTTACAGGAAATGAAATCGATTTACAAAATGGTATGTTTATGCCCGGTTATTCCGCGCAATATTTAGTGCCATCCGAATAAATAACACATGTTCTGTTGCATTGTGTACGGCGACACAATGCTTTTACAATAATTAATGAGAGAAAGGAAATCATAATGCGACTGCATTATGCTGGAAAAAAACTATGAATTCACCAATTTTACTCGGTTCCCATGTCGGTATGAGCGGAAAAGAAATGTTACTTGGCTCCGTCAACGAAGCCTTATCCTATGGCGCCAATACCTTTATGGTTTATACCGGAGCACCGCAAAATACAAAAAGAAAAGACATCAGCGAACTGAATATTGAAGCTGCCCATGCCGCCATGAAAGAAAACGGTATTTCTACCTTTGTGGTGCATGCGCCTTATATTATTAATCTTGGAAATACAACGAATCCGGATACGTTTAAATTGGCAGTTGAATTTCTTGCTGTAGAAATTACGCGTACGGATGCAATGGGTAGTCCGGTGCTTGTATTGCATCCCGGTTCTCACGTAGGTGCCGGAGAAGACGCCGGTATTGCAAAAATCATTGAAGGCTTGAACGAAGTTATCACAAAAGATATGAACTGCTGTATCGCTTTGGAAACAATGGCCGGGAAAGGCTCCGAAATCGGCCGCAGCTTTGAAGAGCTGGCTGCCATTTATGACGGTGTCAAATACAACGAAAAATTGCGTGTTTGCATGGATACATGCCACATGAACGACGCCGGATACGATATTGTAAACAATATGGACGATGTTTTGACCCATTTTGACAAAACACTGGGATTGTCTCAAGTAGCTGCCATTCATATCAATGACAGCAAAAATGTACTTGGCGCAAGCAAAGACAGACACGAAAACATCGGAAAGGGCACGATTGGTTTCGACACCATCAAAAAATTCGTGCACCTTCCGGAATTTATCGCAGTTCCCAAAATTTTGGAAACACCCTACTTGGATGACGCAAACGGAAACTCCCGCAAAATTCCTCCTTACAAGGAAGAAATCGCACTTTTGCGCCAACCTTAAAGCCAATCATTCCAAAATTTTTCAACGCGCTTGGCTATATCATGAATACCGCGTACTTCAAAATGTTCCCATTCCCGTGGGAACATTTTTTGGTAGGAGGGTTCCAAAAAACGCTCGTCCAACAAGGCAACAACACCGATATCCTCTGCGGTTCGTATCACTCGCCCTGCCGCCTGCAACACTTTGTTCATCCCCGGGTACCGGTATGCATAGGCAAAACCATCCTCCCCTTCCGACGAAAAGAAATTTTTCAAGATTTCCCTTTCATGGCACACAAGCGGCAGTCCTGTTCCGACAATAATGGCGCCAATCAAACTGTCATTTTTTAAGTCAATTCCTTCGCTGAATATTCCGCCGAGCACACAAAACCCGAGCAGTGTCTTCTCTTCCTGCACACTCGCATTTTCCCGGAACCGGCTTAAAAACTCTTCCCTTTCCTGCTCATTCATCCGGTCATCCTGCAAAATGCATTCTACCGTATCTTCCTCCCAAAAATGCATCACATACGCATCAAAAACCTGTTGCAAAAAAGCGTGGGATGGTAAAAAGACCATATAATTTCCTTGTCTGTTTTTTACAATTTCGTGGATATAAGCCGCAATATTGTAATACTCTGTCGCCGAGCGTCTGGTGTATTTACTTGTCACTTCATTACCAATAAATAGCGCACGTTTTTCCGGATTAAACACGGATTTTGCGTAGGCTTCATAATCCTGCTCTTCGCCACCAAGCAATTTCTTGTAATATTGTATCGGCAAAAGTGTCGCAGAAAACAAAACCGTACTTCTCGCCCGCGCCATACATTCCGCCAAGTTGACCGCCGGATTCATACAAAACAACTTTAAAATAAAGCTTCCGTCCGACTCCAATTCCGTATAGGACACATAATTTTCATCCATGCGCTCATACATATCCAAAAAATGGGTCACTTCAAAATAGAAATCGAGAACATCCTGCTTCACCGGGCTGTCGTCGTGCACTTCCAAAAACTGCTCAATGGTGGAACTGAGCCTGTTTAATGCCATCACAAAAGGGGCAATATATTCCACTATTTTGTATGTCTCGCATTCTCTTTTTAAAGCAAGCATTTCTTTGTTGCATTTGTCCAGCTGCTTCGCCATTTTGGGTGCGTAATCTTTTACTGTTTTTTTTAGGGCGAGGAAGTCCTCTTTGACAAGTACTGCACTGTACATCTCCCGCCCACGGTCCACAAGATTGTGCGCCTCATCTACCAAAAACAAGTAATCTCCCTGTATTCCTTCTGCAAAAAAGCGTCGCAAATAGACATGAGGATCAAACACATAGTTGTAGTCACATATAATTCCATCGGAAAATAAGCTCATATCAAGACAAAGCTCAAACGGACAAACTTGATGTTTCCTCGCACACTCTTCCAAGCGTTCTCTTGTAAAACTGTCCTCACTTGTCAAAAGGTCATACATGGCATCGTTTACTCTGTCAAAATGTCCCTTCGCATAAGGACAATAGTCCGGGTTGCACTGTGCTTCTTCCATAAAGCATATTTTTTCTTTGGCCGTCAGTGTTACCGTCTTTATCTTTAAGCCTCTGTCACGCAAAATATCGTACGTTTCCTCCGCAACCGTTCTTGTAATGGTTTTTGCGGTCAAATAAAAAATCTTATCTCCCATTCCTTCTCCCATCGCCTTTACTGCAGGGAAAATTGTGGAAATCGTTTTGCCAACACCGGTCGGTGCTTCCAAAAACAACTTTCTTTTATGATAAATGGTGCGATAAACATACGTAACAAGATCCTTTTGTCCTTCCCGGTAAGGAAACGGAAACCCAATTTTTTTGATGGATGTCTGACGTTTCTCTTTCCACTCAAACTGAAAATCAGCCCACTTTTTATATTGATGAAGCACATCCAAAAACCATTCCTCTAACTCATCAAAGGTGTACTCACTTTCAAAATAACGGATTTCTTCCGTTTCTATCTGGCAGTACGTCATCCGCACACCAATCTTCTCCAAACTATTTTGCGAAGCATAAATATAGGCATAACATTTGGCCTGCGCAACGTGCACCGGAACAGCTTCTTTCATTTTGTGCAAATCTCGATACGTCCCCTTAATCTCATCAATTGTAACTTGCGTTGTATCCAAAGGATTTGTGATAATTCCGTCAGCACGCCCTTCCACAACAATTTTGTATGCACCAACATCAAACTCACCACGCAAGCCCACTTCCGCCTTGTACTCCGCGCCCATCCTTCTTTGTATCATCCGGTGAATACGGCTGCCTTCTGCCATGGCATTGTCGCTTGCAGTTGTTCTTCGATTGTCAATATCGCCTGAGCGCAAAATAAACTCCACTAAATTGCGGACCGAAACTCTAATTTCCACGCCTCTACCATGCCTTTCTTACCCTAATTTGCCATATTCGCCGATTTTTCAGCGTGTATATAAAACAAAAAACTCCCTATAAAGATAGTACGCTATCTTTTATGGGGAGTCAAATTGTTGAACTTAGAGAGAAACACAAAGATCGTGTTTCTCAAATTCATAAAAATTGAAGAAGTTATAATATATAATCAAATTTGTTACTAGCTATAGAAATGCGCATTGCAAAGTATTAGCAAGCAAGGGCAAGTTGCGCCAAAAAGGCTTCAAACTCTGCATTATATCCATTGTAGGAAACAGTAAGCACTTTTGTTAAATCTAAACAATACACTCCAAGGATGGATTTTGCATCGACCACATATCTGTTGTATGAAATATCTACATCAAAATCACATTTACGGGTTACTTCGACGAACTCTTTCACGTCATACATATTTAACATTATTTTGCGCTGTACCATAACATCATCCTTTCAAATTTTCGCGTCTAGGCATAGTATACTCCAAATTTCATCAAAGTAAAGTGTAACAATTCGACCAAAATTTTGAAATTTTTTGACACTTTTTCCACCTTCGTCATGTTTGCTTTTTTGCACAATTTGTATTAGTTGTTTTTGTCTATTTTGCACAATGGTTTTTATTTTACTCTGTTATGGTAAAGGGAAAAATTATCATTTTTTTGTAAATTCTACCATATAATCTTGGAAGCGTATCGGAAGCATATTTCTTTGCAAAATTAAATTTTTTCTTTCCTCAATTGCAATTGTCTTACAAAATTTCTTAAACAGATACTGATAATACTTTTCGCTTTGCGAATCTTCCGGCAAAGAAAAGCCCATTGCTTCCTCCCCAGTCAGCACAACTGCGCCTTTTCCTGCACGGCACAACACAAACAGTTGCCTTATATCATCGTGAATCACAAAGTTTTCTTGTGGAAAACGGTCCATAAAATGTGGTGCCACAAGCGTTACAATATTGTTTTTCGGACCGACTTTTGCATACAATACGCCGTTTTCGGTTTCCTGAAAACGCAAAAAACCGTATAAGTGATCAATCTCACGCCCCACATTACGGGATAATTCAAATGCTTTTAAAATGTAAGGGTCTTTTACATCGGACATCACATTGTAATATTTTTTGCTATCCAGCGCGGTCACTATCGTACGATAAACCGCCTGCGCACGGGATACATCTTCGGAAGCAAGCACACAGCAAATATCCCAATACACTTTCTCGCCCATTTTGCGCAATATTGTGGATGCCACTTTTCCTGCTTTGACAGCGTCTGCTTCTATCCTTACATATTCCGCAAAAAGGCGCATATCTCCCTCTTCACCGATTTGTAAAAACACGTCGCCCCGGTGAAACTTTTGGGCATACGCCTCGTATATTGCAGTAAAAATACCCTCTTGTGAATTTTCACAAATCAGTATGATTTCGCCCATATTCCTACAAACACCGCCTATCCATACAATACTTTCGTGTTGACCTTATCCAGTTCCCGGTACGTGACGGTATCGTCCTGCATCATATCAAACAAATTCAACTGCTCGAATCTCGTACTGCCCACTTCCACCGGCCTTGCCTCCTTCAGATAAGTAAGATTTCTCACGATATAATCTTCTTCCAATTTGGTACGGTACATCATCCTGCCTTCGCATGTAATAAAGTACAATGCCCGCTTCAAAACGACACCGATTTTTTTCAGTTCTGCAAAGCCCAGCTTGCTCCTGCGTCTTGCCTGCACGATTCTCTGTGCACTTTTCACACCGATTCCGGGTACACGCAACAGTGTATAATAATCCGCCCGGTTGATTTCTACCGGAAACAATTCCAAATGGCGCACCGCCCAATCCGCCTTGGGGTCCAAAAATACATTGAAATTCGGCCGTTCCTCACTCAAAAGTTCCTTTGCTTCAAACCCATAAAACCGCATAAGGAAATCCGCCTGGTACAGCCGATGTTCGCGAAGAAGCGGCGGTCCTCCGGGAAGCGCCGGCAAATCCTTATCTTCGTTGACGTTGACATAGGCCGAGTAAAAGACACGCTTTAACTCAAATTTTTTGTACAGACTTTCGGCCACCGACATAATCTGAAAATCGTTTTCCGGCGTGGCTCCCACAATCATCTGGCTGGACTGCCCTCCGCTCACAAAACGCGGACTGTGCCGATAAAGCGCCAACTCGTTTTTGTTTTGCGTAATGCCTGTCTGAATCTGGCGCATGGGCGTCAAAATGGTCTTCCGGCTTTTGTTCGGAGCCAGCCGGCTTAGTCCGTCTGCCGTCGGCAGCTCCAAATTGATACTCATCCTATCCGCCAAAAATCCAACCTTTTGTATCACTTCCTGAGCCGCACCCGGTATCGCCTTGACATGGATATACCCTTGAAAATGATATTCATAGCGCAACTTGTAAACCGTCTGATAAATCAATTCCATCGTGTAAGTCGGATTGTACAAAATGCCGGAACTCAAAAACAATCCTTCTATGTAATTCCTTCTATAAAACTGCATCGTCAGCGTACACACTTCCTCCGGCGTAAAGGACGCCCGCGGCACATCGTTGGACTTGCGGTTCAAACAATATTTGCAATCGTAAATGCATTCGTTGGTAAACAAAATTTTTAACAAAGAAATGCAACGTCCGTCACTGCTGAAACTGTGACAAATGCCGGACTTCCTGGCATTGCCGATACCGGTCCCGTCGTTTGCCCGCTCCACACCGCTGCTGGTGCATGCCACGTCATATTTCGCTGCATCCGCCAATATTTCCAATTTTTCCTCCAGCGTCTTTTCCTGTCCGATTTTGTACTGCATCCCTAAATCCCTTCCGTCTGTTCTTTGTGCGAACATTTGTTTGTTTTTAATATAGCATACATATGTTCGATTATCAAGAAATTTTTTCGTAAATTCCACATTTATTACTTGAAATATTTCGCTAAAAGAGTTTAAATAGTATTTGTTAAAAAAGAGTTGTCTTTTGGCAAACTCTACTGACAGAAAGGAAACTTTAATTATGAGCCACTTAATTATTCCAAAAGACTATCAGTCGGCTTTAAATCTTCATGACACACAGATTGCCATTAAAACCGTGAAAGATTTCTTTCAGAATCTTCTTGCGGAACGTTTGAATTTGACACGTGTATCCGCACCGCTTTTTGTTGACCCGGATTCCGGACTGAATGATAATCTGAATGGCGTGGAAAGACCCGTTTCCTTCGGCATCAAAGAACAAAATGACAAACCTGCGGAAATCGTTCATTCTTTGGCAAAATGGAAACGATTCGCATTGCAAAAATACGGTTTTGAAGTGGGCGAAGGTATTTACACTGATATGAATGCCATCCGCCGCGATGAAGATACCGACAATATCCACTCTATTTTTGTTGACCAGTGGGACTGGGAAAAGGTCATCGCTAAACAGGACCGCACAATGGAAACACTTCAGGATGCAGTACGCACGGTTTATAAAGTACTTCGCAAAACGGAAAAATATATGTCCATTCAGTACGATTACATAGAAGAAATTTTGCCTCACGACATTTTCTTTATTACGACACAGGAACTTGCCGACATGTTCCCGGAATATACGGCAAAAGAACGTGAATATTACATTGCAAAGGCAAAAGGTGCCGTTTGTATTATGCAAATCGGCGACAAATTAAGCTACGGCGAGCCTCACGACGGTCGTGCTCCGGACTACGATGACTGGGCATTGAATGCAGATATCGTTGTGTATTATCCGGTTCTCGACATTGCTTTGGAACTTTCTTCCATGGGCGTTCGTGTTGACAGAGAAGCACTTTTGAGCCAGTTAGAAAAAGCAAATTGCATGGAAAGGGCAGAACTTCCGTTCCAGAAAGCCATTTTGAATGACGAATTACCGTTCACAATCGGTGGCGGTATTGGTCAATCCCGTATTTGTATGTTTTTCTTAAGAAAAGCACACATCGGAGAAGTACAGTGCTCCCTCTGGTCCGAAGAAACCATGAAAATTACAAAAGAAGCAGGCATTTCCTTGCTTTAATCGAACACTAAGCACCGACGCGATTTGCGCATCGACTTATTACAAAAAAGAAAGCCATATAGCTTGAGTTCCCTCAAGTTATATGACTTTTTTTCATTCTCTAGTCCACTTTTCTAAAGTAAAAATTGTTCTTCTTTCTGTTGTTTGTAAAACCACCACAGTCCTGCCACTGAAATGGCAAGGAAAACGGCACAACTGAACGGATTGACCATACTTTTTGCCATGTATGGAAGCAAGTACGAAACGAGGTTTACCAGACTGTGGAACAGAACCGGCACGTACCATTTTCCGCAAATTTCATACAGCCACACCATCGCTAAACCGCAAATAACACCAAACGAACCTTGCACAATATTTCCGTGATACAATCCAAAAAACAACGCAGATAACACCATCGCCATTGTCTTCGGAAAAAGCAGTTTCATGCGGTTATACAACAAGCCGCGGAACAACAATTCTTCCGCCAAAGGCGAAACAAAAACATACAAAACAATTCCGATGCCAAACATAATGGCTCTTTGCTCTGCCACCACTTCCACATAATCGCTCGACATTTCTACAATATGGAACAGCTCAAAGACCAAATTGCCGGCAAAAGATGTGCTGATTGCTGTAATCGCAAGCACTATCAGTGTCCTGACTTTTTGTTGTGTTGTACGCCCTGTCACACCATGCATCGGTTTGGCAACCGGCCGCGCCATGTGTTGCAGGAAAAACTCCCACTTCGCTAGCGGAAACATAACCAAACAAGTCACACACAGCATGAAAATACCCCTGATTCCTTGTATTATGCTCTGTTCGTTCGCCTGCATCTTTGCAAAAGTCTCCGGGCCAAGCAATTGCCCGATTTGCGCTGTGCCCCATGAAACGAGGAAACCGACAATATTATATGTCAAAAAATACAAGGCAAGGGGCGCCAGCACATACAACGCTCTGGAAAACGAAGACTTCGCTTGTACTTTCACTTCCCGCTCTGCCTTGCGTCTGCATGCTTCCTCACGCAGTTTACTCTTTTTCTTTGCCTGCTCATACTCCTGCATGCGCATTTCGTCCGCTTCTGTGCTTCCCCGCATCAAAAAATCATGCAGCTCCCGCACCGTTTTTACGATATAATCGGCTTTCGCCTCTTTTAACTCGCCTTCGTTTGCAAAACCGTATTCTACACCGATTGTCACAAGCCCTTCCGACTTTCCGCCGATGATGTCAAAATGACGGTCACCGATCATTGCCGTCTTTTCGCGCATTGCCTTGTCCGTTACACCAAGCTGCTTAAGCGCTTCTGCAACAATGGCTTCTTTGCTTGCAAGTCTTCCGTCAAAAGTACTTCCGACAATAACCTCAAAATATTGCTCCACATGAAAATGCTTCAAAATCTGCCGCACAAACACTTCCGGTTTCCCGGAGGCAATGGCCAGATGTTTTCCCTGCTTTTTCATGTCTTTTAACAGGTTTACAATGCCCGGATACAGCATATTTTCGAACTTTCCTACCGCGTCGTAACGCTCCCGGTACTTGGTAATCGCCTGCGTAGTCTGTTCCGGTGTCAAGTCATAAAAATGTTTAAAACTGTATTCCAGAGACGGCCCGATAAAACCGTACAATTCCGTCAAATCTTCCACTTCGATATTCACGCTTTTCAGCGCATACTGCACCGACTTTGTAATTCCTTCGCTGGAATCGGTAAGCGTACCATCCAAATCAAACAATAAGTATTCAAGCATTGCAATACCCTTTCTTTTGGTATATATTTAATATTCTAATTTTTCAAAATAACTTAAAATAAACCCCTGTCCTGTGGTCGCTAATGATACATCTGCATTGTCCGCTGACCACCAATCTTGTGGGTAATCATCGCTTCCCATTTGCTCCGTAACCGCATTTGCTATTTCATTCGGCTCATATTCTGCATTAAACTTTGCGTACATATCACCGTAAACATCCAGTATATCTTCATTTTCTTTTGAACCTACTACAATAATAACCGACTCTAATGTTCCATCTTCTCCCGCACTGTAGGATATAATCATTTTCAAATCCGGATAATCCAAATAACCGGTTCTTTCCGTCCAAAACTGCTGCACGCCGGGAATTTCACCTTTTTCCGTCTCCTTTTCCCCACCGTTTAGTGCCATTTGCTTCGCTTCTTCCAACGTCATGTCCCAATCCATGTCCGCATAATCCGCAATCGGCTCTTGCATAATTTTTTCCAGTATTTTAGGTGATAACAATATCGCCGCAAGTGCCACCACTCCAACAAGTACCAATATCCCTTTTTTCTTCATCTTTCTACTCCCTCATAAGCCCTATATTTCTGTGATACACAGATGTACTCATTATGCCACAAACCTTAAGGGAATTCAATTGCAAGTGCAGTGTGAACCGCTTACGCCCTTCTCGTCCCACCTCACACTTTACTATACAAAAAAATCCTTTTTTGCTACAATTACACTTATAAGGGTATGAGGAGGGAGTATATGAACAAAATCAAAAACAAGACATTTCAAACACAGGCACTGAACGAACTTGCGCAAAAGAAAAGGGCAGTCTGGCTCATTCCGGCATTTTGCTTTTTGGCTTATATGATGTATGCCTTTACAAGCATTGATACGGTAAAAGAATCCTTTGGTAATGGAACTTTTTTTAATACGCTGCTTGCCACAATTATCATGTCGCTTATTGTGAGTATTATTTTTTCGGTGGTTCCGTTTTTTATTTTGCAAGGAAGGCTCAACACTAAGCGGGAACGGCTGATACGTGAGAGCTCCTTTATATCAGTAAGCGATTTCGAGTATTATCGCGACAAACTGGACGGCATTTCGCCTGCAACAATGAGCTTGTTAACAGATTTGCAAATTGAACAGAAAAAAGATGTTGCGGCGAGTATTTTGCAATACCAAAACTGGGGTATTCTTATGGCCGACGAAGCCGGAAAATACCATGTAACCGACAAATATCAGACGTGCAGCCACTTGCGGGCAAGCGACACATACCTGATTCAAGGACTGGTGGACGGCACGTTTCAAATCGATACCGATACAAAATGGAAAGACATGGTGCTAAAAGAAGCAATGCAGGAGGGGTATATTGCAGGCGGAAACCCTTTTTTCAAAAAGAAAAAGAATACCGGTTCCCTTCTGGTGCTACTCCTTTGGCTCATTTTTCTTCTGCTTTTCATGCTAAGCTACGACACCGTTATGCCAATCTTGGAACGTGCGGATGCCTTAACTCCGGCCGAGCAGATTGATTACACCGCACAACACCCGATTATTATTCTTTACGGAATTGGCATTATGGCACTGTTTATTTATACGTTTGGAATTTTTATATACCCGTTTACCCGGGCATTTTCTTCCATTGCTACCGCTTCCTCCGAAAAGAAAATAAGGCGTACGGATTCCGGTAACGTAATGGCAGAATGTATTTATGGTATGAAAAATTTTATCCGCGATTTTTCCAATTTAAGTCAGGCAGACAAGGAACAGGTTGTTCTTTGGGAGGACTATCTTGTCTATGCCGTGGTGCTGGAAGAAAATCAAAAAATAGTAAACCACATTACTGCTCTGCGAAACGAGCTGCTACACCGCTAACCTACTCTTTGCGGATGTCAAAATTATCGGCAAGCAACAGCCAGTTTGCCCGAAAAAGACGCATGATTTGCCAGTAGCCCATACCGCGCAAATCAAATTCTTTCACAAGGTCAAATTTGGCCTGCATGCTGCGCACGTCTTCAAACCAGACTTCGTGTTGGATGCCGTCCAGTTCATAGCGAAAAAAAGGCGTTTTGGCGGTCTCATCAAATTGAATGACCGCATTGTTTGCAATGGCAATGTCGACGGCCTCGATATTACCAATCGTCCTTGCTTTCGTCACACCACGTTCATAAGGGAGTTCCCAGTCATAACCGTAATTGGGAATTCCCATATCTATTTTTTCACGGGGAATTTCCGTAATCGCATATGCAATCACTTCCCGCACTTTGTTGATTGGTGCCACCGCCATGGGAGGACCGTATGTGTAGCCCCATTCATACGTCATAAGAAGCACGCTGTCCGCCACCGCACCAAGCAGTCCATAATCTTTTCCCGCGTACAAAAGTCCGGGCTGGTCCGGCGAAATTTTAGGCGCCAGTGCCACCGAAACCGTATAGCCAAGCGGGGAGAGACTTGCCTGCATGCGCTCCACAAACTGTGCAAAAGCAACCCGGTCTTCGGCCAAAATATACTCAAAGTCAATGTCAATGCCGGTAAACCCTTTTTGCGGTAACGTTTCCGATACTTGTGAAATCAAATTTTGTTGCGCCGTCTCATCGTTGACAAGTGCACTGATTAATTGGTTGCTAAACATCCCCGTCTCGTCAAACGGCGTCAGCGTCAAAATCGGACGCACCGATTGCGCCTGCGCTGCTTCTATCATAAACCCATCATCCAACTGTGGTGGGAGCAAATCTCCCTGCTCGTTAAATCCATACGAAAACACCGATAAACTGGTCAAAAACGGCAACGTTTCTCCCAAAATCCATTCCCGGATAAACGGATACGCATAGCCGTTTACGTGTACCAGTTTTTTGTTTCCCGGTGTCCGCTCGCCCGGAATAAGAAGGGCCTGCCCGATGGCAAGCGGATAGGGATAATATATTTGATTTGTGTACGCGATTTCCTCTGCATTTGCACCGTAGGCAGCCGCAATCGTATCCAACGTATCGCCTTCACGCACTACATAAATTTCCATTTCACTACTCCCGTTTTTGCTTTCCTTTTATTGTATTCCGGCTCCAAAAAAGGTTTCTTATTTTTCCCGCTTGACAGATTTCTGCAAAAAAAGTATAGTAGGAAAAGAACAAACGCGCGTAGTTCAAAAACAGAATAAAAAACGCTAGGGGAGCTGTTGCTGAGACTGAATCCTTGGATTCTAACCCTCACTACTTGAACCGGATAATACCGGCGTAAGGAAGCATATATATGAACATCATAAGATTTCGAAAATGTCGGTCGACTCGGTATATACTGTTGATTTTATGTGTTTATAAGCGAATCCCCTCCTGCGTAATACTAGGAGGATTTTTTTATGTCTAAAAACAAAATAACTACAAAACAACTCGTTTTTTGTGCGATGGCAATTGCACTTGCCACCGTCATTTCCACTGTCATCAAACTGCCTTCGTTGCCAAACGGCGGCTCTATCACACTGTTTTCCATGTTGCTTATCTGCCTGATAGGGTACTGGTACGGTCCGGTTACCGGCCTGATTACCGGCATCGCTTACGGAATCTTGCAGTTTATTGTTGGTCCCTACGTAGTTCATCCGGCGCAGGTTTTACTGGATTATCCGTTGGCTTTCGGCGCACTGGGACTTTCCGGATTTTTCAATAACAAAAAGCACGGACTTGTACTCGGTTACATCGTAGGCGTAACAGGACGCTTCGTATTCCACATGATTTCCGGTCTCATTTTCTACACCGAATATGTGGCAGACACAAAAGGCAATTTCCTTGCCATCATTGCCTCCACGCAATATAACTTAAGCTACATTTTGCCGGAAATGATAGCCACCATTATTTTAATCCTGCTGCCGCCTGTCGCAAAAGCTTTGAAAAAAGTGAAAGTGATGGCGACGAATTAAGGGCTAACACAACATATAACACAGGCGCATGGAAATGCGCCTGCTGTTATTGCGGGAAATCAACTTTTTCCGTTATTGTCTTGCTTTCAGAAACACTATATATCTACATTTTGTCTTTTATTTTTCTCCAAAAATAATATAGGATACCTAGGACAACTAACATTAACGATGTATATACAAATAAGAACTTCGTTATATTGCTTATTCTGAACAACATACTCCAAGCTGCCAATTCCGTTGTCCAGTTTACTAATAGAAAACTCAAAGAAATATTTTCCAACCAATCAAAAAGCATACCTGCTATTGGAAATACACAAACAAGGAATACTCTCTTTCTTCTAATTTCATTTTTATGTATCAGAAATGCAATTGAACAAAAATAAAATGTTGCATAAACCATGGCATATATACAATCAACGACCAAAAAATTCCTCAGATAATACATTCGACCATCATCCCCCAGATTAAATATTGTCTGGCGAATATGCCTAATGGAATTCCCCAAATTCAAATCAAGTACACTTATCCCTCCCGAAACTTCTTTTACTTTGGACGCAGTATATCGCATGATTGCCATCATACATAGAAAACTAAGTAATAACAGAAAAATATGTTTCCATTTTATCCTATGACTTCCACTTACATTCACTATTTTCATCTCCATATTTTTTATTCCTAAAAATCCTGTTTACTTACTCATATTATCTTTGTATACTCGATTATGTAAGTATGCACTTTTTTGTAAGATACTATCAAAAAGAAGAGTATTGGGATGAAATTGGACAATTGTTATCTAAAAGATGTTGGATATGAAAAATTTGAAAAAGTAGTCAATATGATTGGTGGCAAATGGAAGCTTCGCATTATTTATGTGCTAGCTTTTCATGATACATTACGCTATGGCGAGTTGAAACGTTTACTCACTCCCATCACACACAAAATGTTAAGCACGCAATTGAAAGAACTGGAAAAAGACGGTCTTGTAAACCGTAAAGAATACCAGCAAATCCCTCCCAAAGTAGAATACTCTCTTACGCCAATGGGACGGGATTTAAAATCAGTTGTCAAAGAAATCCACAATTGGATTATTCAACACAATATCTAACAGCTGCATATTTTTTTGTAATTTGCTCACACTATCCCGGAAAGGATGGTGTATTATGTCTGAAGAAAAAATAAGCAATGTTTATGATGACGGAAATATTCCAAGCGTAGACCTTCCAAAAAATGTACAGGAAGATTCTAAAAAATCACAAGATAATGTAGAACCGTTGCCGGAATCTTTCCGTCCGAGAAAAGACGGACCGGGAGGAGATGGAGAGTAAGTTACTCTCCACCACCTCCCGGTTATTTCTTGCCTCATCTTATGCATTTCTCCACAATCTCACCTACGGCACTTCAATCTCTTTCCCAAAATAGAACGAATAAATAATCTTTTCTTTCACCTGTTTTCCGGTCAGTTTTTCCAATGCTTCTGCATAGTACGCAAGCTGCACTGCATAGCGGTCCACAAGCTCCTGTTCTGCCTTTACCACATCCGTTTTGTAATCGGCTACGACAAGCTCCCCGTCCTCCTCAAAGTATACGTCGATGATACCTTGGATAAGAACGGTCTCTTCTACCGGGAATTTTGGATTTAAACGGCTGGCAGGCACACCATACACAAACGGCGCCTCGCGGTAAAGCTTACCCACACTTTGCGCTGCTTTCATGCGGGCACTCAAACCGGATTGCAAAAAGGCCGCAACTTTTTCTATCCGGATTGCGTTTGCAAACTCCTCGGTAAGCTTGCCGGACGCTCTTTCTGCGCGGATTACTTCTTCTACATCCGCTTTGTCCTGCACGGTTTCAAAATCCAACAGCTCCATGATTTTGTGCATGGCGCTACCTCTTGTGGTGCCGGAAATCTCCTCTTTTTCCCGCATAAATGCCGGAATATACGGAACTACCTCTTCCTCCTCGATGAGATGGAAGGAATAGTCTTCTTCCTCATTCATGGATGCTTTTTTTAGCTCGGATACGGTTGTCTTTGTATAAAGCTCAGACAAGTTTTCATACGGATACACAAAGGAAAACTTCGTATCCAATGCATGATATACGTCCGCGTCCAAAAACGCTTTCTCCAACAGCACGTCCACTTCCACGCTCTTGCCTGTCACTTTTTCCCGGAACCTATACAATTTTTCTTTTGCTCCTGCAAGATGCAATTGCTCTTTTGTTTCTTCCACAACGAGCCCTTGCGTTGTCACAAGTTCCACTTGCAACGGTATGCTCGAAAGTTGCAACGTGTCCGCCACATTTTCACAAGTTTTCGGTATGGAAATTCCATTTTCTTCCAACAAGTCACGTATCGCCGGGTGGCGCACAAAAGCTGTCAAAACAAAGTCCAAATAGCTCTTTGCACCGGCCAAAACAGAATACGGCAGCAGGACTTCCGAATGACTTGCAAGGTAGCTGAGAGCCGCAATTTTTTCCAACGGCTTGTCGACTACGCCGGTCAATATCAGTTTTTCCTTCGCTCTTGTTAGTGCAACATACAGAATACGCAATTCTTCCGCAACGTTATCCAAACGCATTTTGGCGGACATAACATTTTTTCGCAGTGTCATATTGCGCAGACGCTTCACCGGGTCAATATAGTCCGTACCCACACCCATATCTACATCGGCAATCAGCGACTGTGTTGTATCTTGCATATTGAATTTTTTGGACAGACCCGCCACAAAGCAAATCGGAAATTCCAGACCTTTGCTCTTGTGAATGCTCATAATACGGACTACATCCGCCTCTTCTTCCAGCAAACCGGCTTCTCCATAATCCACATCGTATTTTTCCAACTGCTCCATATAGCGTATAAAATGGAACAGCCCATAATAGCTTGTCTGTTCAAAGGCAGTGGCTTTTTCCAAAAGCATTTCCACATTTGCCTTTCGCTGCTCCCCGCCGGGCAAGGCCGCCACATGCAAGAAATAATGATTTTCGTCAAAGATCACTTGCAGCAATTCATGGATGGGTTTGTAAGCTATCATAATACGGTATTTTTCAAGCTTTTCCATGAACTGACATACTTTCGCATGTAGTTCTTTTTCGATGTCACATTCATCTGACATTTGTGTCATTTTTAACCTATCATACAAAAATGCACCCTTTTTTACAAGTTTTTCGGTTGCAATTTTGATTTTGGCGATGTCTTCTTCCGTAAAATTGCCAAACACACTTTTGAGTGCTCCATACATCGGGATATCCTGCAAGGGATTGTCCAACACGCGCAAAAACTGCAGCACGGTTTGAATTTCCGTTGTCTTAAAATATCCGGTTTTTGACATAATGTAGGACGGGATTCCTTCCTCCTGAAATACTTTTTTGAATTCTTCATCCCAACCGCTGTTTGTACGCAACAAAATGACAATGTCTTTGTAGGTAACCGGACGCAGTTCTCCCGTTTCTTTGTCCGTTACGAGGTTTTCTTTTAGCAATTTCTTAATGCGTTTTGCAATGGTATACGCTTCGCTTTCCCGCACCGATATGTCATCTTCCTTTTCCGGGCGTTCGATGAGCAACAGCTCCGTATCATCCATCGCACTATGCGTATCCGTAAGCTCCGGCAAAAAGGACGCACCAAAGAAAAGGGCTGCATTTTCATCGTAATCAATGCCACCAAGGTCCTGCCCCATGGTCTGATAAAAAACAAGGTTGGCACTGTCAATTACCTGCCGACGGCTTCGGAAATTTTGATGCAAATCAATTCTTTGCAAATCCCCGTCCTCCGTGCGATAGGTGTGGTATTTCTCCATAAAAATTTCCGGACGGGCAAGTCGGAACTTATAAATACTTTGCTTTACGTCGCCCACCATAAACCGGTTGTACACACCGTCGTCCTCACCGGAAATACTTTGCAACAAAAATTCCTGCACCAGGTTGGAATCCTGGTACTCATCTATCATAATTTCTTTAAAATATTTCCGGTAATCCAGCGCCGTTTTTGTCGGTGCAACGCTTCCGTCCTCTTTCTTTTCCAGCAAAATATGCAAGGCAAAATGTTCCATGTCGGAGAAATCGATGACATTTTTTTCCCGCTTTTTTGCATCCAGCTTTTGCTTATATTCCTCCGTTAACGTAAGCAATTGGGAAACGGCACGGGCACAATCGGCTCCCTGTTCCACACTTTTTGCAAGAGACTGGAAAAAGTATTTGTCCCGCAATGCTTTCACATTCGCCTTTGCCTGATCCCTGAGACCTTTTGCAAGCTCACGCTTGGTTGCACTGACGCTGTCATCTTTTTTGGACGGCAAACGGTCAAATTTTATCTTTTCCAACGCTACTTCCAACTGCGTCAGCGTCTCCGCCTTGGCAAGCGTTTCAAACATTTCCTTTTCCCGCTCCAAAAGCTCACCGTACATGTAAGGTCCGTCAGGTTGCTCACAAATACCGATTGCCTGCTTAAAAAGTTCCACACAATCTTCCACCGTGCGGAAACAAATATTGGCAGTCATCCGGCCCACATCCGAACGTTCAAATTGCTCCACGCTCTGGGCGCAATAGTCGTTTTTATGTGCACCAAGCCATTCTTCCGGCCAGGGATAACTCATGGAAAACTCATACAACTTTTTGATATTTTCTTCCAAAACACGCTCGTGATTTCCGGAAGCATAACATTCCACACAGTGCAAAAATTCTTCTTCGCCCTGAGCAAACTTTTCCTCCAACAGCTGTTCCAACACATCCTGCTTTAACAGGCGCAGCTCTCCTTCGTCCGCGATGCGGAACCCCGGGTCCAACCCGATATCATTAAAATTGTTGCGGATTAAAAAGAGACAAAAACTGTCAATGGTTGTAATCTGGGCATTGTGAATCAACGTCACCTGCTTTTGCAAGTGCTCGTTTTCCGGCTCTTCTTCCAGACATTCCATAATTTTGTTACGGATTCGCTCCCGCATTTCTGCAGCTGCCGCATTGGTAAACGTCACAATCAGCAGGCGGTCAATATCCACAGGGTCGGCTTTGTCTTTGAGCCTTGCTACGATACGCTCGGTAAGCACTGCCGTTTTTCCGCTCCCTGCTGCCGCAGACACCAAAATATTTCTGTTTCGCAAATCAATGACCTTTTGCTGGTCTTTTGTAAACTGAATCCCCATTTATTTTTTGCACTCCTCTTCCATTCTGCGCATCGCTTCATCACTGCTTATTTCCTCAAGCTTGCGCTTGTGATACCCCGGTATTTTCCGGTCAAACCCGCACACTGCCTTGTAATCACAAAACGTGCAGGCTTCCTTTTGTCCTCTTTCATAAGGATTTATGGCAATGTCCCCCTGTAAAATTTGGACACCGATTTGTTTTATTTTATGGTTTACATAATCCGAAACTTCCTGCAATTGTTCGCTGCTCATCACGCTGGAACGGGAAGACAAACTGCCGTCCTTCTTTCTTTCCACCGGAATAACCTGTGATTTTGTTTCAAAAGTGCGGTCCAGCATATTTACGATTTTTTCTTCCTCATTTACCACACCGTGCATCTGCAAAGCTTCCATAATTTTTTCCTGCAATTCTTCCTCGGTCATCTCTTTTTCCTGCGTGACAACCGGGTCAGAAACATGATAATACAAAATGGCTGCCGGCACGATTTCCTTGTCCGGATGCTTTTTCTTTTGCTGCTCCATCGCCGCATTCAAATATACCACAAGCTGCAACTGTAGCCCGTGATAAAGTGCCACCAAGTCAAACTGTTTGTTGCCGGACTTGTAATCGATAACTTTTACGTATACTTTGTCTTCCTCCTCACACACATCCACGCGGTCAATGCGGCCTTTCAGCTTCATTTTTTCCTCCGCAGAAAGCGCGATATTTAACGCTCCAAGATCCTGCGTCTGGGAAAACGCCAGCTCAAATTTTTCCGGCACAAATAAGCCTTTTTTCAGCTGTTCCTGCAAGGAAAATACGGTGCGAAGCATAATTCTTCGGATGCGGCTAATCATGTAGTGGTTTCTTGCACTGGAAAAAAGAATCGTCTCGCCGTAACCGGACACATACTCTTCCATGGCATCGTCCACGTACCGTTCTGCCTCTTCTTTTGGAAAATCAAGCAGACTGTAGCCTTCCTTTTCCAGCCGCCCGGAAAACAGCTCCAACACACCGTGGAACACATTTCCCAAATCCACTGCCTCAAAGCGATATTCCTCCCGCTCTTTCAGCAATAAACCATATTTCAAAAAATGGGCATAGGCACAAGAAGCATAGGTCTCCAGACGGCTCACGCTGTTTTCCAAAATCGTTCCGTACAACGCCTTTGCCACAGCTACCGCCAAAGGTCTTGCTTTGTAAGAAGTAAAGGCGGTGTCCGTCAACTGTCCGGTCAACGCTTCCCATTTTTCATCCTGCAAATAAAGCGCCAACAAAGAAAAGAAGCGCTTTTCTTCCTCGTCTTCCAACGCATCCCCGGCATATTTTTGCATATAACCGGTCAAATAGTCGATGCCGTCATCTTTTGTGGCAATTTGCTCCACCGGCGTCTTGTCCTCATATTTTTCTGCCACAATGCGCGGGAACAGCTTTTTGCACGTGCTAATCAAATAAGACGGACGCAGTGTTTTGCCGTCATTTCCGGTTTTTGCAAAGGACAAAAAGAGACGGTCCGTAGGCTTTGTCATATTCATATACAAATAAAGCTGCTGAATGTACATTTGTTGCCTCGGGGTAGGCGCCAATTCAAACGCTTCGCCAAGCAAATACTCTCTGTCAATGTCCGAAATAATGCCGCCTTTGGAGCTGTTTTTGGGGATGTTGCCGTCATTGACTCCGACAAAGAAAAGCACTTTCACTTGTTTTAAACGTGTTCGCTCCATATCGCCCACAAGAACACGGTCTACGTTTTGCGGAATCGTTCCCACTTGTATTTCCGCAAATCCCGCGTCCAAAATATCATAAAACTCTTTGAGCCCCATCACTTCGTCGCCCAACAGTCCGATAATCTGGTTTAACAAATCCATCACCAGGCGGTAAATCTGCCCATATTCTTTTGCCTTGGAATGATCCCCTTCCTGCAAAAAGAGATTTTGATAATAAATCAGCTTCTTTTGTATGTCGTTGGTTTCCACAAAGGAATACAGCGCCATAACAAGCTCTTTTACCGTGCGATGCGGTGTCAGGAGCGGTGCCAGTTGTGCCATCATCGCTTCCCTGATTTGATTTAATTCCTGCAACTCCTCGGCATCGTAATTTTTTGGCATACGCACAAACATCTGCTCATAGTTTTTTCTACCCCGGATACCTAACGCCAACACATAGTTTTCCAGACGGTCCACCTGCTCCGTCGTATAGCTGCCGCCCGACAGACCGCTGCGCAAAAAGTGAAATACCGTCTCATAAGAAAAATCATAAATCAACATGGACAATGCACTTTTGATATACTCGATAAACGGATTCAAAACGATGCCCCGTGTGCGGTCCACAAAACACGGAATGCCAAACTTTGCAAATTCCGAATCCACATGGGGCGCATAAGCATTCAAATCGCCCGCCACAACGGCAATGTCCCGGTAAGCATAGCCGCCGGTACGCAAAAGCTCCTTGATTTTGGAAGCTGTCTGGCGGATTTCTTCTTTCGGGTTTGAGGCCTCCAAAATAGTAATGTTTTCCGTCTTCTCTTCGTACACCGCAACCGGATAGCGGAACAAACTTTTTTCCAAATGTGCCATCTCCGGGTTGTGCACAAAGCGAGGCGCCGGACTCTCTGTCAAATACACATCTTCCTTCCGCTCGATTCCGTATTCCAACGCCATATTATGCAGTTTCAATGTAGTCGTCTTGCTCAAATGGAACAGCTTCTGCTCTCCGTCAGCCACGAATGCATCCTCATGCCCATCCATAATGATGGTCACAATCACTTCTTTGGAAAGCTTCATCAGCTCCAAAATAACCCGGTTCTGTATCGGCGTAAATCCGGTAAATCCGTCAAACACGAGGACGCTTCGGCGCACCAGCTCCGATTTTGGCAACGCTTTGCAAAGCAAGTCAAGGGACTCCTCCGTGGTGATAAACTGTCCCTCAATATAGTTTGAAAATGCCTGATACAACACTTGCAAATCTTTCAATTTGTACTGCAACGCGCCGCGCTTTTGGGTGCGTTCAATCATTTGGGCAAGTTCCCCTTCGCCGATGCCATACTGCATAAACTCGGATAAAATGGATTTCACTTCATGAATATAGCCTTGCTTTTGCAAATTTTTGCCGATAACAGACAACTTCCCTTGTACGTCTGCCGCCACTTTCCGCAAAATAAGACTTTTTCCCGTATCATCCAAAACAGGCATATCTCCGCCGCCTGTCTCCTCAAAAATACGGTGGGAAAGACGCCCAAAACTGAGCACGTCAATATTGCGGATACCGCCTCTTCCGTTTTCATTTTCCACCAAATCTTTTTGCGTCTGCATCGTAAACTGATCCGGCACAATAATCAAAAAATCCGTATCCTGCTCCTGCAGCGAACGTTTTGTAATTTCATCGTATAATCTGCGGCTCTTTCCTGCTCCGGAACCGCCAAAATAAAACTGTAATGACATGTCATTCCTCTTCTTTTTTTCAAATACTGTGGTCTGCCTGCTTCCACGCAGGCTTCCTTGCGCTGCGCGTTTACGGCTCCGCCGTAATATTTTGTCCCCAGCATGCGCGCACTGCATCCGCCATTTCCATCACAAAAACACTTTCGGAAAGGGGCATGGAATCGCTCTGCGTCTTTCCTTCCTGCACACATCGGATGCACTCTGCAAACTCGTATTCATACCCGCCGATTTGCTCCGGCACGTCCGCATGGGAAAGCAATCGGTCTTCTGCATCGTACACGGAAACAGACTGCGGATTGTTAATGTTTTCCACTACAATGTAGCCTTTTTCTCCGTAAAAAACGGCCTTTCTATCGGAGCGCGACACCACGCCGTGGGTAAGCACCGCCATGCGCCCATCTTTATAAAAAATCGTAATCGTTTCGTTTTTGTCAACGCCGGTTTCTGCAAACTGCACGGAAGATTCCACCCGCTCCACGTCCGTTCCGAAATGGGCTGCCGCAAAATGAAGCCCATACACGCCCACATCCAAAAGAGCGCCGCCTGCAAGCTCCGGCCTTGCAATTCTCGGTAGATAAAAAATATCATAGCAAAGGTTTGCCGTCATCGTAGATATATTTCCAATGACACCACTGTCCAGCACTTCACGTATCATCTTCACAGAGGGCATATAACGGGGCCAGATCGCTTCCGCCACAAAGACGCCTTCCTGTTTCGCCAATTCTGCAATTTCTCTTGCCTGTCTGCCATTCCACGTAAATGCCTTTTCGCACAACACCGGCTTTTTGTGCGCGATGCACAATTTCATATCTTCATAATGTCTGGAGTGAGGTGTGGCCACGTACACAAGCTCCACTTCCGGATCCGCCACAAGCTCTTCGTAACTTCCATATGCCTTTGCAAAACCATACTCTTTTGCTGCCTCACAGGCCCTCTCTTTCGTTCTGGACGCAATGGCATAGCATTCCACCTGCTCCATCTGTTTGAGCGTTGACAACACCATCCGCACAATACCGCCTGTTCCTAATACACCAATCTTCATCTCTACCCCTCCCGATTCTTCTCATGACATGTTTCTTTCCATGTCCTGCTTCATGTACTTAACTTCGTCTATTATACCATATTTACAACGGTGCGTTCTACCCAATATGCATGTTACACACTTGCGCTTGCTTCTTTTGTGTGCTAAGCTTTTCACAGATTTTTAAAGTAAAATTTGCGGGTTCGCACTCCGTTATAGACAGGCGGATTCACGTTTGGAGGCATAGTTTATGAGTTTACATAACAAGAAACTTTTTTTATTTGATATAGACGGTACGATTGCCATCGGCAACACGTTGTACGAAGGAAGCCTGGAACTGCTTTCCTACATCGATTCTATTGGTGGAAAATCCTACTACATTACAAACAATTCCACAAAAAGCGGCTCGGATTATGTCAAAAAATTCAGGGACTGCTTTGGCCTTGAAACGACCGAAGATTTGTTTATTACTTCCGGATACATGACAATCCGTTTTCTCTGCGAAAATTTTGCGGACAAAAAAATATATTGCCTCGGCACACATTCTTTTGTAGATGAATTGCGCAAAAACGGGCTTTCCGTCACCGAAAAAAACGAGCCGGACATTGCCTGTGTTTTGGTTGGCTTCGACAACGAACTGACCTATAAAAAACTGGAAATTGCATGTGAAATACTTTCTACGATCGATGTGCCGTTTTTTGCCACAAACCCGGATTTGTGTTGCCCGGTGCCGTTTGGCTTTGTGCCGGACTGCGGCTCCATCTGCCAGATGATTACAAATTCCACCGGAAAAACTCCGGTATATCTTGGGAAACCGAATGCGGAAGTGGTAGAATTTTGTCGAAAAGCTGCCGGATTTGCAAAAGAAGAGACCCTTGTCCTGGGCGACAGACTTTATACGGATATTGCCTGCGGTATCAACGCAGATGTGGACACCTGCGTCCTTTTTACCGGCGAAGCAAAAAAAGAAGATTTGGAACATACGCCTTACATGCCGACGTATCAATTTGACACTGTGAAGGAGTTGCTGGAGGCGCTGCGGGGGTAGGTAAGGAGTAATGCTATATCCATACAATATGGGGCATTTACGCAAGTTAGTGGAAACATCTTTTCATTATCATCAACTCTAAGCAACTAATATATAAAAATGGTCTCACTTAAGATATCTTAAATGAGACCACTTTTGTCTACTACTGCGTCATAAATTCACTTAAATATGCTTCAAACTTCGGTGTCCACCAAGTTACATAACCTTCACGAAGAGGATGTATATCATCTCCCATATAGCTCTTATATTCATCTGTTCCATATAATGCTGTCATTTTTTCATCATTCCATAAATCAACAACACCAATCCCCCATTTTTCTTGAACATCTAACAAAGCCTGTACCATATTTGCATATTCTTCACTTTCGAAATATGTTCCTGTATAAAATACAACTGGGCATCCCCATGTAGCCTTAGTATAAGCAATAATATATTCCATAGCTCCGATAATCGTTGTATCGTCAAAGTCTTCCATATTCTGACTATCACTGATACATCCCAATGCCTTGCCCTGTGTTGCATCATTTGTTGAAAGCTGAACAATTAACATATCCATATCCATATCAGCATCAATTTCTTTTAAACGTTCTACATAAGAAGATGGCCCTTCATTTACCAATGTAGTTCCAGAAATTGCATACTTTAAACATTCTGTAGCCGCATGCTTCTCTTCAATAGCATCTGCCATTGTGTAACCACCTGACTGCATTCCAAAAGTTACTGAGGAACCCAGCCATACTATTTTCAAACCTGACAAAGGATCAGAAACATCTACTTCTTCTTTTGTTTCTACAATACCACCATCATATCCCACTGCAACTTCTGTACCTGTCGGATAGAGATGCATATCCCCTATAGAAGACATAGCAGAAACTCTATTTCCACCAAATTCCATTTCAAATCCGGCTTTTCCAAGTACAGTCAAGGTATCTCCAGCTTTCAGCTCAATTTCTTCTATCATGGAAAATTTTCCCATTGCAAATAAATCCGAATAATCCTGCGAACAACTAACAATAGCTGCCGGGCTGACATATTCCTTTTCACCATTCACAATAACACTTACCGGAGTTGAACCATATGCATAAGGAGATTTACTGATATTCAAATAAACATCATATGTACCAGCCACACCTTCCGGTACCGTATAGGTTATGGTTGAATCTGTTCCCACATTTGTTACCGCATTCAAATCTGGTACATACACTGTATCCACAACCTCAGAATCTACATTAATTCCTTTGCCTGAAACATCTGCTTCAGCAGCTGCTAATACTACTTCCATTGAAACTTCTTCAACTGCCTCCGATTCTTCTACAACATTGTCATTTTCTACCGTTTGCTCCACTTCTGTCTCTCCTGTTACCTCAGGAACAGTAGTCGGTTGTTCCTGCTTTTTACCGCATCCTGCAAGTAGAGTTACTGTCATTACTACACCTAATATGACACTTACAACTTTTCTCTTCATAAATACCTCCATATTCTGTATATTTTTTACATTACTATTATATCTTACAGAATACGCCAAAAGTATTTTGTTTCATTTTTTGTAACTGACTACTCTAAAAGCTTCTTATATTCGTATATTATAAAATCCGCCACATAAATCCACACCATATAATCTGCTGTCACCAGATCACACTTTCCAAAATGCAGTACCTCTCGCTTGTTTACTCGTTTATTTACCTGAGATATCTCCCATACCTTTTCACAATTTTTCGTCGCCCATTCTACTAAAACAGAATTGTATTTCACCATATATCCGTGCATAGAAAATAATATAGCTAAGCTCTCTTCTTTCTCTGTCACGAATTCTTCCTCCGAAAGTTCAGTAATAACATAACAATACTTTCTCAAATTCATAAGCTCTATCTGTAAATGTCCATACATAATAGAACTGTTTGAGTGTCCTATAAAATATACCTTTTTAAATTGATAAATATCCTTTACCAACTTACGTGCTTTTTCCACGGAAAAATTTTGCAAACTCAACATCATTTGCTTGTTTAACATATTCAAATCACTTGTCAAATCTATAATTCCATTTTTCATCAATGCATGCCTATTAGGATGACTTTTACATACATCAAAAATACCGTCTGTTTCTATTTGACAAGCATCTCTAAATTCTATAAAATTGGGAAATCCTATTTTTTTGCAAAAACGACTAATCGTTGCTACCGAAGTATGGCAATCTTCAGCAATATCATATATACTTACTTCCCCAATTTTGTCCAAATGAAGAATAATATACTCTGCTATTAAGTAAGTAGTATCTTTTTGATAATTATTATTTAATAAATAATATAATCGGTCTCTAAGCATTTCCTTTTCTCTCGTTTTAAAATCCTTAATAAATCTAAAAACTGAAATTTTGCCGTTCGGCTAATTTTTGTTTATTTTTATAATAATCTTAGCCGTACGGCTATGTCAATCCAAATTCCCTAAACTCACAGCACTTCCCGGTACACTCTCAACACGTTTTCTTTAAAAATTTTATCGCATTCAGACGGCTTAAAACCTTCTTTTACAAACAGCTCTTCCAGCGCAGGCATATAGGAATAATCCGGTAACCCCTCGTTTGTAGTGATGCCGTCAAAATCGCTTCCAAGCCCGACACTCTCTATTCCCGCCACGTTTACCATGTGTTTGGCGTGCGCTGCGACTGCTTCCATCGTTCCCGGATTGTGCGTGTCCAGAGGAACCTCTGTCAAAAAATCCGCACAAAAATTAAGCCCCGCAACGCCGCCCCGGTCCGCCAACACACGGAGCATATCATCCGTCAAGTTCCGCACCCACGGACTGACTGCCCTTGCATTGGAATGGCTTGCCACAAAAGGTTTTTTTGTATACCGTACCACATCATAAAAACCGGCATCGGACAAATGGGACACATCCACAATCATGCCGTGCGCATCCATCCACTGCACCACTTCTATACCAAACTCCGTCAATCCGCGCTTTGTATCCGGCGTCTTGTAGTCAAAAACAAAGTCCGGACTGTTTTGCTGTTCCTCCGTAATCTTTGGCAAATTCGGCCAGCCGATTTCATTTGGAAAATTCCAGGTAAGCGTCATCATGCGCACGCCCAAGTCATAAAACTCCTGCAACGAATCGATACTGCCAAGACAGGCCGCACCTTCCTCAATAGTCAGAAGCGCCGACATTTTTCCGTCCCGCATATTTTTTTCAATCTCTGCATAAGAACGCACCGGTGCAATACAGTCTCCGTTCTTTTCCATTTCCTCATAAAAAATCCGTGCCATGTGAAGCACTTCTTCTTTCGGATTTTCGCATTTTTCTTTTTGCACAAACATGGCAAAATTTTGCAAAAGGGCGTTGCCCTTCTTTAGTTTACATAAATCAATATGCCCGTTATTTTGATAAAGCGAATACGTCTCGCCACGCTTCTTTTTTTTGAGCAATTCGCTCAACGTATCGCAATGCATATCTACATATCTCACAGCTGCACCTGCTTTCCAGCAAACTGCGCACGTAGGCACTTTCCTTTTCCCACATGCACAGTCACCTAAACTTTATTCACTATCCATTATATGTATCTTCATATCAAATTCTTCGTATGGGATGACGATGGTGTAAAAACCGTAAAATCTAACTACATGCGGGTCCATAAAAAACGTAATTCCCTTAGGCGTCAAGTAAAACTTTGACTGTAAAGTCGTATTTTCTTCTATTATCTCTAGGATACCTTCCAGCAGTATCTTTGAATTCTCATCAACATATGTAGTAAAATAAGTTGTTGCAATTGACTTTAACTCTTCTTCGCTATTTCCGATAATATCAGGTAATGTCAGACGTTCTCCCGTCTGCAAATCAAACGTATACGGCTTCCACTCCCACGCTTGCCCTCCATAAGCTTCATAATCCCAGCATTCCTCTTGCAAAATGGACAAATAGTTTTCGTCTCCGTACGTCACCTCTATAAACGAATTGTTTAAACTGTATTCCTGAAAGAAGCCATGCATTCTCATCCGTTCTTCCGCTTCTTCAATTTCTTTGTAACAAAGCGCAATATAGGCTTCTTCATCTTGTCGCAAAGTCTCATTAATCCGCTCCGCACCCGGAAACGTATCACGTAAAACAAACCGCTCTAAATCTGCTGTCAACATAACTGTATCCGTGAAGTGATGACCATATATTTCATGTCTACCAGTCGCAATCGAACCATATTTATGGATACCCGAATCGTAAAAATTTTCTGACATACGATGTTTTTCACCATCCCGCGTGTAACCGCAAATGTACATTGCATAATCTTCCACATCTACACGGTAAAACATACCGGATTCTTGGTTAAACTGAAGACTACACGGCGGACCCGAATTATAATACATCCCTGCAAAATCTGTTTCCGTCTGCTGAAACAAAACCTGTTCTGCTCCATCCGTCAACGAAATCTGCATTACATCGTATTCTTGCCCCTCCTCCATCCGCTTATCTTTCCTGCTAAAATAAAGAATATCTTCCTGAATCCCGATAATCTGATATTCATAATCTTCTTCAAAAGATAGGAACGGAGTAATCGCAAGCGTTTTTCTGTCAAGCAAGGACAATTGCGTCTCGTTTTTTAAAATAAAATATTGGCTGTTTAAAGCTACAATCTTTTCCCCTTCTGCAAGCACCTTTGGCCCTTTTAATTTTTCTGCAGACGCTCTGTCCAGAACGTACAACACGCCTTTCGGGTCGCTCAAAAGAGCATAGTCATTCGTTTCCATTGTATCTGAAAACCCAATGCTAAATCCTTGATTGTCAGCACAATAGGCCGGACGATAGCCTCTTTTCATATAGGTATCCATATTGTCAATCTTTTCTGCATTTCCTGAAAGACTTCCGTCCGCATAAACCCGATACGCAATTTCTCCTTTATCGGTAAGGACATACAAAATATGGTTCCTACAGTATATCGTATCCGCATATGTACACATTGTGCCAAATATATGTTTCAGTTTTTCATAACCGGTACCATCTGTACGGATTACAGAAATTCCAAAAGTTTCCGTTTCAGGAGAATAGAGTTCAACAAAATATAATCGGTTTCCGATAAGAAGCGCCCGTCCATCATTAAACATAGCTTTCGACGGTTCCCCTAATTCACTCTGCCACAAAATCTCACTTTCCCCGGTTTCTTTGTGCACTTTATCAATGCGTATATAACTGCATATATAACGGTAAGTTTCATCTTCTTGAATCTGTGATGCATACTTACTAACGCTAGCTCCTTCCAAACTTGCTTTCCCCATACGATACACCGTTTGTGTCGCTAACATTTTTTCACTCATATCTTCTTTTTTGACTTTTCCGCATCCGCTTATCAAAATAAGACAAACTGCCAGCAGACTCCACAGCACTCTTTTTCGCAATTTCCCCATTCCTATTCGTCCCTCCTACGTTTTTTACACCGTTTTATCGCGTCACATTTTTTAACCATTTTTTCTTTTTGTAGCGCCAAATACAAAACGGCAGTTTAATGAGCTCATCGCTGAGCAGTATAAAATACACGACAGGCACGCTTAATTTCCACACAAACGCCGCCAAAAAACCGCACACAATGGAGCCAAACCACATGGTGGTCATGTCCAGTATCATACCAAACATCGTATCGCCGCCTGCGCGGTATATGCCGACAATGCATACGGTGTTGATGGCCTGCACTACAACATAATACGACATCATGGACAAAAAGTACGTCAAATACGTCGCAGTAAGCCCTTCAAAGCCCATTCCTACACTTAAAATAGGGCATAATATCAAAATCAAAAGACCGCCGGAAAGACCGCCCACGATGGCAAAACGGACAAACCGTGCGGCATACTGTTCTGCCAGCTCTTTCTTGCCTTCTCCGATAGCCTTACCCATCATAATCGCCGTAGCATTGGCAATGCCAAACACAACAACCTGGGCAAGCTGTCTTGTCATATGCGCCACCGAGTTTGCTGCCACTGCACTGCTTCCCAAATGTCCCACAATGGCTGCGTTTGCAGAATAACCAAGCCCCCAAAGAATCTCATTCAAAATAACCGGAATGGAATACTTCAAAAAGTCTTTGAGCAACAAGTTATCCAAATGAAATACATACTTCATTCGCACTTTTACGTCTTTGTTTGTACGGGCATACACAAGCACAATGACAAGCTCCAGCACACGGGAACACAACGTTCCGATGGCAGCACCTTCGATTCCCATCGCTGGGAACCCGAACATACCAAAAATAAGGACGGCATTCAGTATAAAATTGCAAAGAAGCGATGACGCGTACACGATCGTAGAAATAACAACCCGTTCCACCGAGCGCATGACATTTAAGTACCCCATTGTAAATACACAAATCGGGTATGTAAATGCTACAATCCGCAAGTATTTCACGCCCTCAGCGATGATTTCTGCATCGTTTGTCAAAATTCCCATAATCTGCGCCGGGAACAACAACGTGACAGCCATAAAAATCAGGCCTACAACCTCTGCCAGTGCAAGCACAATACCAAGTATTTTTTCGATGGACATTGTGTCTTTTTTGCCCCAATACTGGGCCGTCAAAACACAGGCACCGGAGGTTGTCCCAAACAAAAACAAATTCAAAATAAAAAGCACCTGCCCGCCCAAAGAACAGCCGGAAAGCACTTTTTCTCCCACTTTGCCAAGCATCACTACGTCTGTTGCCGTGACGCCCACATTAATCAAGTTTTGCAGTGCCATTGGCACAACAAGCACCATTACTTTTTTCAAAAAATCCGATAACTTTTCTTGTTTCATATACTATTTCTCCGTAAGCTTTTTAAGCATGTCCAAATATTGCAATACTTCTTTGTAAAACATGTCCGGCTGAAAGTAATCTTCCCTGAAACATTCTTCCATCAAACCGCTGATTGTAAAACGAATGACTTTCATCAATTGTTTGATATCCACATCCGCGCGAATCGAAGAAGTGTCAATCTGCTTATAAACAGACGCATACGTTTCCTCAAGCTGCCCACTCTTTTCCTCAATGGCAAACAATGCTTCGCTTACGTCTTCGTAAACTGTCTGCTCCAAAAAGCGCTGCATATACGGATAATTTTTGAGTACTTGCACCTTCGCCTGCTCTACCTGCTTGTGCACCTCAAAAAAATTAGTCTCTTTCTTATCCACACATGTGCTAAGCTGCAACATCATATATTTTGCACTGTAATCATACACAAATTTGTAAAGACCGATTTTATTTGTAAAATAGTGAAAAAGTAGGCCTTTGCTAATTCCTGCTGCCTGCACAATCACATCCGTACTGGCAGACTTATATCCGTTTTGCGCAAACACTTTCAATGCTGCGTTAATCATTCTGTCCTGCTTTTCTTTTTTTAAATCAAAAAATTTACTGTTCATCTATTTTAACCTGCCAATTGTATTTTTACTGTCAATTACTTGAAATATATCACAATTCCTACACGTCTTCAATATTGCCCCCACAAGAAAAAAAATAATTTTTATTGATTTTTTATACATATTCTCTTTTCATTTTCCCAAAATAGTATTAATATATCATTATATGATTGTTTTGAAAGGAGTACGGACATGGCAAAAAACAAATTCGGCAAATTCCTTCTTTTTAGTGCTGCTGCCGGTGCACTTGCCGCTGGAGCATATTACTATCTTCAGAAAAAAGACCTTATGGGTGCGTGCGATGAAGATGATGATGATTTCGATGATTTCAGCGAAGATTTGGACGACGAAAGCGGTGATGCAGAGCGTTCTTATGTGTCTTTAGATTTTGATGCAGCAACTGAGACGGATTACGACGTAGATTCCGATGACGAAGAAAGCGATATGGTTTCCGATATCAAAGAAGCTGTTGCAGAAGTAAAAGACGATGCCGCAGAAGCTTTAAAAAATTTGGATAAGGCTGCTGAAACAGCAACTGCAGAAGTAGAAGAATTCTTCGACGAAGATGACGAAGAAATTTCTGAATAAATGAACGACAATGTTCGTTATGCATTTCAAAATGCAAAAGCGTGGTTCCGAAGAACCACGCTTATTTTTATTTTGCTGCATTATTTCTTTCTTTGATTTTTTCAATAACAATTTCTTTTAAGTCTCTTGCTTTTTCCTTCATACGAGGGTTGGCCGCCGGAGACGCGATGATATTGCTAATCAATCTGGAGGCAACATCAAACTGGTTAAAGCGAACTGCAATCACAGAAATCAAATAATCTACCGTCTGCTCGTCCATGCCGCACATTGGAAAGCTTTCGGACTGTCTTGCCGTAATGAAGCCTTCATAAGCATTTTTCATATACTCGTTTTCCTGTGCTTCCAACTCAGCTTTCTTTGTGGCATAATCCGCTTCGTCTTCACTGAGACTCTCTACATATCCACGGATAACCCATGCAGATTTTAAGCAAATGTATGCTTTCTCACTGGCGCGGGCCTGCTTTACAATAGCGTTTGCAAGTGTAAGCTGATAACGTTCCAATGCTTCCTCATATGTGATAAATTCACCCTTTGGCTCGTTTGGCTTATAATTTGCTGTAATATTAGCCTTAATTGCTTTCATCTGGGCATCTGTCACATATTTGAAGTATCTGCTGAGTGCCGCATACCCACAATGAGGACAAACAATTGCGTCGTATTTTACTAAGTCTACATGCTCATATTTGGGGCGCAAATCCATGTCAGTTCCCAAAAGCTTTGCCTTACCTACGCGAATCGTTTTGCTTTTAAATTCCTGATCACACACGGAGCAAGTGTAAGATTTGTCAAACAAAAAGTCTTGTTCCTGAATGACTGTCTCTGCCGCTTCTGCGCCTTCACTCTCTTTCTTTTTTGCATCTTCAAAAAGACTTGCTTCCTTCAAATTCCCAAGTCCGAATTTGTCTAACCCCGATAAAATACCAGCCATTGTACTTTCCCTCCAATTTTCTCATTGTATGTTTCAGGCTTACCCCAAGCCTGTTAATCCTATTTCGGCAAAACAAAAGAACTTTTCAGTGACACGATACGGTTGAACACAAGCGCATCTTCTTTGGAATCTTTTGCGTCCACGCAGAAAAATCCTTGTCTTACAAACTGGAAACTGTCATATGCTTTTGCATCGGCAAGTGCCGGCTCAACATAGCATTCCTTTAAAACAGTCAGGGAATTCGGATTCAAATTCAAACTTCCGTCCTCGTTATAAACACCCTTCTCTTCGTCAATGATATTTTCATAGAGACGAATCTCTGCTTTTACTGCTTCTTTTGCCGGTACCCAGTGGATGGTTCCTTTTACCTTACGTCCGGTAAATCCTGTGCCGCACTTTGTCTCCGGGTCATACGTACAATGTACTTCGGTTACTTTGCCGTTTTCGTCTTTGACAAAACTTGTACATGTTACAAAATATGCATTCATGAGACGTACTTCGTTACCGGGGAACAAACGGAAATATTTTTTCGGCGGTTCTTCCATGAAATCGTCTCTGTCGATATACAATTCTCTTCCAAACGGAACCTGTCTTGTTCCGAGTGCTTCGTTTTCCATATTGTTCGGGAATTCCAGCATCTCTGTCTGGTCTTCCGGATAGTTGTCAATAATCAGCTTAATCGGGTCAAGTGCCGCCATCATACGCGGTTTTGACATTTTTAAGTCTTCGCGGATACAATACTCAAGCATTGCATAGTCCACGGAAGAATTACTCTTAGAAACACCGCAAAGCTCTACAAACTTCTTGATGGAGCTTGGTGTAAAGCCTCTTCTTCGAAGCGCTGCAATGGATACAAGACGCGGGTCATCCCAACCGTCTACAATGCCTTCTTCCACCAATTTTTTGATGTAACGTTTTCCGGTTACAACGTTTGTCAAATACAATTTTGCAAACTCAATCTGTTTTGGCGGATTTGGATATTCCAATTCTCTTACAACCCAGTCGTAAAGAGGTCTGTGATCCTCAAATTCCAACGTACAGATAGAATGTGTAATTCCTTCGATCGCATCTTCAATCGGATGTGCAAAATCGTACATCGGATAGATGCACCATGTATCACCGGTATTGTGGTGTGTCATATGTGCTACACGATAAATAACCGGGTCTCTCATATTGATGTTCGGTGAGGACATATCAATTCTGGCGCGAAGCACTTTCTCGCCATCTTTGTACACACCGTTTTTCATATCTTCGAATAATTTTAAGTTTTCTTCTATGCTGCGGTTGCAGTTCGGGTCATCTTTGCCCGGCTCTGTCAATGTTCCTCTGTACTCACGGATTTGCTCTGCAGACAAATCGGAAACGTATGCTTTTCCTTTTTTGATAAGTTTCACAGCCGCTTCGTACATCTGTCCAAAATAATCCGATGCAAAAAACAGTCTGTCCTCCCAGTCTGCCCCAAGCCATTCGATATCTTTTTTGATGGACTCTACAAACTCTACTTTTTCTTTGGTCGGGTTTGTGTCGTCAAAACGCATATTGAACTTGCCGCCATACTGCTTTGCAAGTCCGTAATTTAAAAGAATACTCTTTGCATGTCCGATGTGAAGATAACCGTTCGGTTCCGGCGGGAATCTTGTATGCACGGTATCACATACACCTTCTGCCAAGTCTTTCTCAATAATCTGTTCAATAAAGTTTTTGGATACGACTTCCGTATCCTTTTCTGTTACCATATCTTTTTCGCACATAATAATAGCCATGCCTTTCCTTTTATGAATCTTGCGATTCCAATACTATTCCCATTCTAGCACATTGGCGCCAGTTTTAAAAGAGCTTTTACAACTCTTCGTCCGCGTCCGTATGCAATTCGTATGTCTTTGAAAAAATATCCTGCTCTACGATATAAATATCATGCAAATCATCGCTGCGCGCTGCCAAATAGTCACCGGGTTTACCAAGCATATATTTGTCCGGGTCCCAGGCCGTAAATATTTTTACCATATGGTCAATCTGACGCACATAAATATTGGTTCTTCCGGTCGGAATGCAGGTGCCTGCATACTTTGTCAACACTTGCGTGCTGCCGTCCAAGCGGTTTTTGATAGTGGGAATATATTCCGCATTTGCCGCATACTCCAGCATGTCATACGGCTTTTCCAACACCTGATAGGAACGCTCAAATTTTTCTTTTCTGCTCGGATACACTTCCCCTTTGATGCCTATCATCACATACAAATCTTCTTCCACAACCATATCCACGTCGCCTTCCAGCGTACGCACGGTAATGGGCGTCCCTATCGGCAAAACGTCGGTCGTTTTTACATAGCCAATCGGTGACTTCTTTTTGCGGTAAAGCTGCATATCTGAAATATCCATATCATACTCAGCCGCATAAATAATCTCTGTATTTTTAAAATAATCGTTCATCCGCTCGCTGAAATATGCTTCGGAATGCAACGCGGGGTATTCCTGCTCATACAATTTTTTACTGATAAAACCGCCGGCTTTTTCCAAATGCCCTCCGCCGGAACCGATTTTTTCCGTAACAAATGCCGCCAGCTCGCTGGCCTTTACTTCTTTCACACAACTGCGGATAGAAAGTTTAAAACGGTCGTTGATTTCATTGTAAACAATGCAAGTGTGAATCTCATCTACCTGAATGAGAAAATCGCTGATAATTCCAAGAATATTCGGATCACAAGGCTGTGCTTTAATAAGCGCGTACTTGTATTCCTCGTTGTAAATGTAACGGATTAGCGCAATTCCTGCTAATTCCAGCTCCCGTAACGACAAATTGGAATTGCGGAACAGACGGATCAAGGCTCCATCAAAAGGAACATTGTCCCGCAAGTCCATGTCCAGCGGATTGGAAATTTCCGAAAGCTGGTTGGTATCCGAATAAAGTCCATAATACAAGGCTGTGCTGAGAGCTTTGTCAGACTCCACTGCAAATCCTTCCTCCAAGAGCATCTGCCACACAAGAGTCGAACAGCTACCCAAATTGGAACGGATTTCTTTTAATTCCAAATCCGGTATTTCTATTTGGTGATGGTCGATGACTGCCACTTTGTCTGCGCAAAGCTTTGTCACGTTTCCGGCACCGTACTGGCAATCCACCGTAACAAGCAAGCCTTCCACGTGCTTGTCTGCATCTTTCTCATACTGAATCGGTATGTCAAGATGTTCCAGCATAAGCTTTAAGTTCGCTTTATGAATCCGGCTTTTTCCCGCATAAATAAGGCGTACTTCTTTGTCTTTACTTTTAAAATATTTATATAAACCAAATCCGGACGCTATTGCGTCCGCGTCCGGATTATCATGACATTGTATGGTTATTGGTTCATATTTTTCCAATTCTGCTAATCTCATAGTTCCTTCTCCCCTCAGGTAACCTTCTTTTTACAAATATTGTGTAACCGCTATAAACCAAAATTTTTAGTGGTGGAATAAACGAATTCCGGTAAATGCCATAACCATGTCATATTTGTTACAGCATTCGATTACTAAATCATCTCTCACAGAGCCACCCGGCTGTGCAATGTATTTTACACCGCTCTTATGCGCTCTTTCGATGTTGTCAGAGAACGGGAAAAATGCATCAGAACCAAGTGTTACATCCTGCATTTTATCAAGCCATGCTCTCTTTTCTTCTCTTGTAAATACAGGCGGTTTTACTTTGAAAATGCCTTCCCAAGCACCGTCTGCCAAAACGTCCATATACTCCTCACCGATGTACACGTCAATTGCGTTGTCGCGGTTTGCGCGTCCAAGTCCGTCTACAAACTGCAAATCAAGTACTTGCGGTGCCTGGCGTAAAAACCAGTTGTCTGCTTTGGAACCTGCAAGACGGGTACAATGTACACGTGACTGCTGTCCCGCACCGATACCGATTGCCTGTCCGTCTTTTACAAAACAAACAGAGTTAGACTGTGTATATTTGAGTGTAATCAAAGAAATCTTCATATCAATCAATGCAGATTCCGGAATGTCTTTGTTCTCTGTCACTACGTTGGATAACAAGTCGCCGTTGATATCAAGCTCGTTTCTTCCCTGCTCGAAAGTGATGCCATAAACTTGTTTTTTCTCCAATTCTGCCGGCACATAATTTTCATCAATCTGAATTACATTGTAGTTGCCGTTTTTCTTTTCTTTCAAAATTGCCATTGCTTCGTCTGTGAATCCCGGAGCGATAACACCATCGGACACTTCTCTTTTGATTAATTTTGCAGTGCATGCATCACAAACATCAGAAAGTGCAATAAAGTCACCGAAAGAAGACATTCTGTCCGCACCTCTTGCTCTTGCGTACGCGCATGCAAGCGGAGACAATTCACCCAAATCATCTACCCAGTAAATCTTTGCAAGCGTTTCAGAAAGCGGAAGGCCTACTGCTGCGCCTGCCGGTGAAACGTGTTTAAAAGAAGTTGCTGCCGGAAGTCCGGTTGCTTCTTTCAACTCTTTTACAAGCTGCCAGCCGTTGAATGCATCCAAAAAGTTAATATAACCCGGTTTGCCGTTTAATACCTGCACCGGTAAGTCGCTGCCGTCTTCCATAAAAATGCGGGACGGTTTCTGATTCGGGTTACATCCATATTTCAATTCGATTTCGTTCATTGTTATTACCATTATCCTTTCCGATTATTTATTTTTGTTGATAATTTTTGTTTCATACTCGCCTGTTGCGATATCGATATATCTTACAAAAAGGGATACTTTGTTTTCTTCGTTCAAGCTTTCCCAAAGCATATTTGCAAAGCTTTCCATGTCGTTCGGGATAGACACAAGTTTCGGTTCTCCCTCAAAGCTCGGAAGCGGATTGCCGTCATGCATGTAAGTATGAATAAAACGTCCTTCTCCTGCCTTCGGATTTTCATAAGCGTATGTATAACGGTTGCAGGATGACGGATCGCCGTTGTTGCTCTTCAAAATAGACATAGCGTAATTGTATGTTCCGTTTTCAATGTGCATCACACCGGAAATACGGGGTGTGTAGTTTGGTCCGTCCGGCTCAAACTCTCTGCTTCTTAAAGACTGTTCAAAAGTAAGCTGCCTGTCCATTCCTTCGTAAATGGTATCTGTCTGGTCTCCGTTTGTCACAATTGTTTTATTTCCAAGTACTCTTACCGGAGCATAAATAATCAGACTCGGGTCTTCCAATTTGGACGGGTCAAATGCCTCTGTGCGAATTCCCTGACCTTCTTCTACAAATACACGGTTTCTGCTGTTAGAGCTTCTTCCCATGATAAAATAAGCAGTAACTGCCTTTGTTCCGTCTTCTGATTTTCCGATTACAATTCCTCTGCCCGGATATGCATTATTTTTTAATTCTTGTTCCAGTGACAACATATTCATTTGTTTAGACCTTCCTTTCTTTGTATCAAAAACATTTTTCATCTTACACAATATAGCATTATTTTGCAACCTAATTTACGCAATACTTTCCTTCAAACTCCAATTTTGTCATCGGTCTTCCGAAATAGTATCCTTGAATTAATTTTACATTCATGCCTTTCAAAATCTCATATTGCTCTTTCGTCTCAATACCTTCCGCACAAATCGCAACACCGAGCGTATCCGCTAATTCACTTACCATCTTGATGAAAGACTGGGAATAATTGTCCTGTGACAGCTCCCGTACAAAACTTCTATCAACCTTGATGACATCAAACGGAATTTCGCGAATGTGATTTAAAGAAGAATACCCGGTTCCGAAATCATCCAATGCAATGCGCACACCGAGTTCCTTGATTCCGCCTAAAATCTCCTGCATTCGCTTCATATCGTTAATAGCCAGACTCTCTGTCACTTCCAATGTGAGATTGCGAGGATTTAATCCTGTTTTTGCAAGTGTGCCGGCAACCACATCCACAATATCCGGTTGCAACAGCTGTATAACGGAAAGATTTACATTTACCTTAAAATTGGGATGTCCGCTGTCGTTCCACTTTTTGCAAGATTCACACGCCGTCTCCAACACATAATTTCCGATTGGATTGATGAGTCCCAAGTACTCCGCCAGCGGAATAAATTCCGATGGTGCAACAAATCCAAGTTCTGCGCTGTTCCAGCGAATCAGTGCCTCTGCTCCGGTGCACGGATTGTCTTCCTTCGTAACATCCGTGATTGGTTGAAAATACACTTCGAATTCACGGTATCCGTTAGCAGTTGCATCTCGCATATTCTTTTCCATGTCAAGACGCTTGTTGGACTCCACTGAAAACTCATTGCAATACCGTGCAATACGGTTTTTTCCGCCTTTTTTTGCCTCGTACATGGCAATATCCGCCTTGGCAAGAAGCGGTTGCACACTGTCGTCATCGTTTGGAAATACGGTAACTCCCATACTCATCGTACAGTAATAATCCGCATTTTTGAGATACCACGGTTTGCTGAAAATCGCCTTTATTTCATCGATAATTGCCTCCAGATTTCCAAAACTTTCCGGTGGCACAATGATAACAAACTCGTCACCACCCATACGATAACAGTTATTCTCTATACCTTGTATCGTCTGCAAATTGTGGGATATTGCCTTGAGCAAAATATCCCCGTACTGATGTCCCAGACCATCGTTAATATGCTTAAAATCGTCCAAATCCAAATACAAAAGAGCACCCTGCGTCTTCTTTTTCTTGGAATTGTCTATGTACCATGCCAAATCTCTCTCGCAACACATACGATTGTACAAACCGGTCAAAAAGTCCGTGTATGCCTGTTGCTCAATCTTTTTTTGATAGATTTTACGGTCAGTAATATCATGCAAACAAAACTGTTCCGCTTCGCGTCCGTTAATCCACACGATTTTTGTATACAATAATTCGTACCATTGATCCAATTCTTTGTAATAGATTTCGGTACTGTCTTTGTCCCTTCGCTTCGATACCCCCTGCTCTAAAAAACTGTCAATGGTATTGTTCAAAAGCTCGGTTGCAAAAGTTTCTTTTAAAATTTTATTGGCAAACAACTGCTCTTTTGTTTTTCTGTCCCGCACATAAATCGCGCTGTGAATATTGTCCATAACCGCTTCCATAGACGCGTACGAACTTTCCAAAGACTGCTTATGATTTCTTTTGTGTACAAGATTTTGCACTAACTTTGCAGAGTCCCGGATAAATTTGATTTCCTCTACCTGCCATCTTTTATCTTCCCGATTATCTACAAAACACAAATACATCATTTTTTCATCCGGTACGATAATCGGATACGCGACAATGGCATGGATGTTGTACTCTGCCAGTTCTTCACCGAGTTCGTTATTTTCCAGCGCATCCGCGGAAAGCACAGCCGGCTTGTCCGGACTCAAAAAAGAAAAAGCTTTCATCTTCCTACTTTTATCAAAAAAAGGAACCACACCTCTTTGTTTCCACTTGCCCACAATATCCATTGTATTGTCTTCCGTGTTCATGCAGAAAAGATAAGCTCCTCCAATTTGAAGGTGTTCGCCAACCACACGAAGTGCCGTCGTTGTCAAATCTTCCACAGAAGCATCCCTGTCAAACAAATGTACAATCTTTGTCGTCGCCTCAATCCGTCTGAGTGACTCACTCATTTCACTTTCCGAATGACGGCTGCGCACACTATCCATCTGCGCATAAAGAATTGCATTACGACTTCTCAAAATATCCGTACATGCATCCCTCAGCAAATCCAACGACTGATAAAATCTCTGCTCTGAAATTGTAGTGCTCACATCTGTAATATAGGTACCGTTTTCGCCTTGAAATGACTCACCTTTCTCTTCCAATACACCATAAATCACCCATGTCATGAAATGCTGCTTGTCCCCATAAATGGCAACTGCAGCACACAACATATTGGGATAAACCGTGTTTTCTACGACTTGCTCCTCCAAAGACCCTTGCTTTACACGGTCAATCAATTCCGCTTCCAAATCTTTAGAACTATACTGCTGTACAGTTTCTACATCACTTTTGGCACCGCAAAATGTAGTAATTGCATTCCCTTTCTCATTCACTATGTAACCGAATAAATTCGTCGCTGTCAAAAAACGCTCGCACAGCTTTTGAACTTGTTCCGGTTTGATCACGTCGGATAATTCTAATCTGCTCCCACCCATCTGACTGTTATATCCTTTCTCACCAACCGCCACTACCGTGTGACAGTTCTATTTCCCCTTCATCCCTTCATCTGTATTTAGGGGTAAAAAAGACGGTATACTATGCTTTATAGCATGTTCATACCGTCTTTCATTTTAAACATATTTTACCATATTTTATTCGTCAACGCTATAGTTTGGTGCTTCTTTTGTAATATGAATGTCATGCGGATGACTTTCTTTCAAAGATGCTGCAGAAATCTTCACAAAACGTCCATTCTGTTTCAATTCTTCGATTGTCTGTGTTCCGCAGTAACCCATACCTGCGCGCAAACCGCCCATCAACTGGAATACAGTATCTTCTACTGTTCCTTTGTAAGCAACACGGCCTTCAACGCCTTCCGGAACAAGTTTCTTTGCGTCAGACTGGAAGTAACGGTCTTTGCTTCCGTTTTCCATTGCTGCGATAGAGCCCATTCCACGGTATACTTTGTATTTTCTTCCCTGGAATAATTCGAAGGTTCCCGGGCTTTCGTCACAACCTGCAAACATGCTACCCATCATACATACGTTACCGCCTGCTGCGATAGCTTTTGTCATATCACCTGAATATTTGATACCGCCGTCTGCGATAATAGGAACACCGTATTCTTTTGCTACGGAATAAGCATCCATAATAGCGGAAACCTGCGGCACACCAATACCTGCAACAACACGTGTTGTACAGATAGAACCAGGTCCGATACCAACTTTTACTGCGTCAGCACCGGCTTCGATTAATGCTTTTGCACCGTCGCCTGTTGCAACGTTACCTGCGATAACCTGAAGGTCCGGATAGTTTTCTTTGATCATGCGGATGCAGCGAAGTACGTTTTCGGAATGTCCGTGAGCGGAATCCAATACGATAACGTCTACTTTTGCATCGACAAGTGCTGCAACACGGTCAAGAACGTTTGCTGTAATACCAACAGCCGCACCACAAAGGAGGCGTCCCTGCTCGTCTTTTGCTGCCAACGGATATTTGATTGTTTTCTCGATATCTTTGATTGTGATAAGTCCTTTCAAATTAAAATCCTTGTCCACAATCGGAAGTTTTTCTTTTCTTGCTTTGCCTAAAATCTGTTTTGCTTCGTCAATTGTAATGCCTTCCTGTGCAGTAATCAGTCCTTCGGAAGTCATACATTCTTTGATTTTCTTTGTATAATCTGTCTCAAATTTAAGGTCACGGTTTGTAATAATACCAACCAATTTTTTGCCTTCTGTAATCGGCACACCGGAGATTCTGAATTTGCCCATCAAAGCATCTGCATCAGCCAATGTATGTTCCGGTGATAAAGAAAACGGATCTGTAATAACGCCATTTTCGGAACGTTTTACTTTATCAACTTCCTCTGCCTGTGCCTCGATTGACATATTTTTATGAATAATACCGATACCGCCCTGTCTAGCCATGGCAATTGCCATTCTGTGCTCCGTAACAGTATCCATACC
>JAZQDM010000060.1:0-31477 GCA_045546775.1 Lachnospiraceae bacterium
TACTAGTAACAGATGTTCTCGATAAGAAATATTCAGAGTGAGGTATAATATGGCAATAATAGATATTAACGCTCATACACCACAAGAAGGACAAAATTATTTTTTGGATTGTAATGTTTTAATGTATAATTTTTATACAAATGGATCTTATGCATCAGATTTGGTTGGAGATTATTCAAGTTTCTTGAGTAGTATTATTAAATCAAAAGCTAATATATATGTGACGGATATTTTGATATCTGAATTTGTAAATACATATATTCAAACAGAGTTTCATAGGTTGGCGACTTTGAATGGATGGGCCCATAATAAAACATACTTTAAAAACACCTTTAAAAAGACACAGGAATATGAAGATATTTTAATGGAAATCAAATGTATTTTAGAGAGACAATTATTTCCAATTAGTAAGAAAGTGGATATAAAATTTTCTAATATATTACTTGATGATATATTTGAAAATCCAACTACCTTTGATTTCAATGATAGATATTACGGATTATCAATGGAAGAGGAATCAGTGTTTATTGTAACTAATGATGCAGATTTTTCAAATATTAGTCAATGTGATGTAATAACTAGAAATCAAGATTTGTTAAATGTGGTAGTATGATAAGTGGTAAATAGATATTTTAAAGGAAAAATAGTAGCGGATGGCTCGCATGAGCCATCCGTTTACAACTATATGGATACTGAGATTAAAGCACTTCCAAACTATCCTCCGCGTCCACCCATGCTTGCATCTCGCCATCCAGCGCAAGCCGGGCATATTCCAGCGGATTATCAATTGCCAGAGCGTTCAGGCACCGTTGGGAATTAGGAGTGGTCCGTATCCCGGATTCTGCTTGGCTGCAGTCAATTCGGAGGATGTAGCCGTCATAGTGGTTAATGTCGATGCTGTTGTGCATCGGGTTGTATCTTGCGTGTATCAATTTCATTGTTATCAGTCCTTTCGTTTGAATTGGAGGTAAAAAGCCCATGGGCTTATTTTGGACTTGAAAAGTTTCTGAAATAGATATAATAATCACAAAATGTACCATTATATAAAATAAAACATCACTAGAAATATTCAAAACAATACATGTTGTGATATTAACAGTTGTGTTGCTACAATCATTGAATAATCTGCGCGTTAACAACGAGAAGATTACAAAATAAGTATTAAAATCCCTGGAGAACATTTATGTTCTCCAGGGTATTTTTATGCTTATTTTTAAGCGACGACTGTCGCGACCGAGGAAATGCGGAGCATTTTCGAGGTGTAATCTTGGAGTTGTGAAATGAAGGGCTTTCCGAGAAATCGGGGAGGCATTTTTTGTATGCGGAAGGGAAAATATATATGCAGAAACTTGACAGTGTAAAGATTGAGAGAGTACAATGTTTATATCGTAAAGATTAGGCGTTGGGTCGTGTGAAAATAGAATGGAGCATTATATGAAACAGAATACATATCATCATAATAATTTGAAGTGTGAGTTAATAGAAAAGGGAATTGAGCTTGTAAACACAAATGGATTGGACAAATTGTCTTTGCGCAAAGTGGCGGCAGCTTGCAATGTGAGTCATGCAGCTCCATATAGTCATTTTGCTGGTAAGGAAGAGCTAATTAGTGCAATGCAGTCTCATATAACAGAGCAGTTTACAAAAAAACTGGAAGAAACAATTTTAAAATACGATGAAGCACCTAACTTTTTGTTAGAATTTGGGAAATCGTACATTACTTTTTTTGTGGAAAAGCCGCAATATTTTCAATTCCTTTTTCAGCAAGGACGTATGGTGCTTGATTTAAACTTAGACAACGACAGTGAGAATTGTTATAAACCCTTTCTAATATACAAAAGGCAAATATTAAAAATGTTGGAACACACCGATTTGTCTTTAGAAAAAAAACAGGATTGTATTATATCCTTATTTGCCTATATTCATGGACTTACTTCGCTTGTTACGATGCCGAATGTGACTTATAATTTGGAATGGGAGAATAAACTGGAGGATTTGATTATGATATATCGAACCGATTGGGGAGAAGATTTGTGTTAGATATTTTTTGAAAAGAAATATGCGTTTATATAGGAGGAAAAATGAAACTAATCATATCTGATATATCAAAGGAGTTATTTAGTGCAAATAAAGACGCAGTTGTAATCACAGAGAGTGACCTGCACCATTGTATAGGTTGTTTCGGATGCTGGGTAAAAACACCCGGAAAATGCGTAATTATGGATGGTTATGAAGAATTGGGAAAACAATTAAGTACGTGTGATGAACTGGTTCTTATAAGTCGATGCTGTTATGGAAGTGTTAGTCCGTTTGTAAAGAATATTTTGGATCGTTCACTTTCATATCAACATCCAAACTTTTGTATCCGTAATGGCGAAATGCATCATAAGCGAAGATATGATAATGTGATTAAGATTAGTGCGTATTTTTATGGAGAAGATATTTCGGAAAGAGAAAGGGATACAGCTGTAAAACTTATAAAAGCGAATGCGGTTAATTTTGATGGTAAAGTTGATAAAATAATATTTCTTAACAATAAAGAAGAGATGGGGAGCATTATATTATGAAAATTGCATTAATTAATGGAAGTCCAAGAGTTAAGGATAGTACGAGCGGTGCTTTGTTAGATGATTTGAAAAAGTGTATTTCCAAGGGGCATAATTTTGTTCATTTTCATTTTAACAAACCGGATGTGGATAAAGAGATTGTCACACAGTTGAGTTGTTGTGATGTATGGGTATTTGCGTTTCCGCTCTATATTGATGGTGTGCCATCGCATTTGTTATCATGCCTTAATTGTATTGAAAAAATGTTCGAAAACAAGAAGGGGATTAGAGTGTTCTGTATCGTAAATAGTGGGTTTTATGAGGGAATACAAAATGCCATAGCAATAGAAATTATGAAAAATTTTTGTGAAAAAATAACTGCACAATGGGGATTCGGAATCGGTGTAGGAGGAGGCGGCGGTTTGAATCATATGAAAGCAATACCGCTTGGATATGGACCTAAAAAATCGGTCGGGAAGGCATTGCAGATTTTGGCAAATAGCATGGAAACAAATGCACAGTATGAAGATATTTTTATTTCAATTAGTTTTCCAAGACTATTGTACAAAATAGCTGCTGAACGTATATGGAAACAGCAGGCTAAAAAGAATGGTAAAAAAATATAAGACTTAAGTCAGAGAAATATTTGAGGTATAAATGGTAGGAATTTATTTTAGCGGAACCGGAAATTCCAGATATGCAGTGGAATTGTTTTGTAATGAATATGATAAAGCTTCTAAAGCATTTTCTATTGAAGACGATAATGTTGTTGAAGCAATTAAAAGCGATGAAATGCTCGTGTTTGCATACCCGGTCCAATATAGCACAGTGCCTAAAATACTGCGTGATTTTGTAAATGACAATAAAGAATTATGGAAGAATAAGAAGATTTTTATTGTTGCTACAATGGGGCTGTTTAGTGGTGATGGAGCGGGAATTCTAGGGCGACTTTTGAAGAAATACGGAGCAAAAATAATAGGCGGATTGCATTTGAAAATGCCGGATAGCATAGGCGATGAAAAAGTGTTGAAACGTCCGATGGAAAAGAACAAGGCGCTTGTGAAGAAAACGGAGCAGGAGATTTGCAAGTCAGTTCAGCTTTTGAAAGCAGGGAAACCAACCCAGGCGGGAATTGGTGTATTATATCGCATGGCAGGTTTCTTCGGACAAAGATTGTTTTTTGGACATAAGACAAAGAATTATTCTGATAAACTGCGTGTGGATGAAGAGAAGTGCATAGGGTGCGGCAAGTGTGAAAAGTTATGTCCTATGAATAATATTAAGATTGTCGATGAGAAAGCGGTGCAGAATAACCGGTGTACCATGTGCTACCGGTGCATCAATAATTGTCCGAAACAGGCTATGACATTGCTTGGGAAAAAGGTTGTAGAACAGAGTGTGATTGAGAAATATTTATGATGAGGATTATGGATGATATGAAAAAGATATATAAGTTTGAGCCGTGAGTTCATTATACAAGGGTGACAAAATGCAAAAAATATTGAAAAACAAAATTAGATGTAACAAATGCGGTGAGGAAATTGAAAGCACCAACAGACATGATTTCAAATCTGCAAATGCAGAGCAGTCGCCGTGGATGGTGGCTTGGATTATTTACGCAGATGTGGCGAAACAAAAGATTACACAGAATTAAGTGAGTACGAAGAATAAATTGGCGAGGATATTTTTATATGCATCAGTTGATTTTCGCGCCGGTTAAAGTATAATTAAATATAGATGGCATATGCGCGGAGACAATAGCTATCACCGCTTGTATATGCCGGGGAGCGATAACAAAACGCAATACAATTCCAAGGAGAAAAACTACATGCTATTAGCAATAGAGTGTATCATATTGTGCGCCCTGTTTACGGTGATGATACTGCCGGCGCAGTACAAAGACCCGATAAACATGATTATGTCGTATCCGCCCAATATTATCAAAAGGGTGGAGCAGTTGCCGCAATATGAAGGCAAAATCAAGCAACGGGAGAGGGCACATTTAAAAAAGAAATTGTTTGGTGTATTCTTTTTTGTAGTGGCACTTGCGTTGGTGGCATGGTTTTCCGGATGCAAAGATTTTTTGTCCGCGTTCGTACATGTTTTTTTGCTCTTTTTGGTAGTGAATCTGTACGATATGGTAATATTGGATTGGGGCGTTTTTTGTCATAGCAAGAAACTCAGAATTCCGGGCACGGAAGATATGGAAGCGGATTACAAAGATTACTTGTTTCACGCAAAAGGTGCGTTAAAAGGAACGGTTATCGGGGCAGTAGTCGCCCTTTTGTCAGGCGGTGTTGTTTGGATGCTTGGCATGTTTTTATGACCGGTGATGTAACTAAAAAATAGAAAGCCACACTTACTTAGGAGGAAATTTAGGATGAGGACAGCAATCGTTTATTATTCCATGCATGGTAACACAAAATATGTAGCAGAGAAAATTGCTAAAAAGATGAAAATGTTCGGTGATGTGGATCTCATTTCGCTTGTGCCGGAAGAAGCTTATCCGGACAAAGGATTTAAGAAATTTTTCTGGGGCGGAAAAAGCGCAGTGATGGGAGAAATGCCTATTTTGCAGCCCTATAAATTTGATGTGAAGCATTATGATTGTATTGTGCTTGGTACGCCGGTTTGGGCGAGTACATTTACGCCGCCGCTTCGCACTTTTGTGCATGATAATCATGGTATCGAGCAGAAGCAGTTGGCAGTTTTTACTTGTTATAGCGGCGGTGGTGCAGACAAGGCGATTGCAAAATTGAAAAAGTTTATCGGTATTACCAAATTCTGGGCAGAACTTATTTTGATAGATCCAAAAGATAAAGTGAAGGAAGAAGATGATGAGAAGATTGCGACGTTTTGTAAGTCGCTGCTGACCAGATAGTTTGTTGTTTGAAGTGGTCAACATGTTGGGATTCGACGGGCACGCTGATGAAAGTTAATTGTTTGATGAATAAAGTGTCGAAGAAAGATTAGGAGAGAAATTCTCATGCGTACATACATAAGCAGGAACATAGTGCCGCTATGCATTGAAATAATATTCATTATATCTTGTTTTATCGTTCCGAAGGAATATTTTATATATTCAAACTTTATTTTTTACATCGCTTTGTTACTATATTTTATTTTAGTAAAAGATTTTTCGATGAAGGAATGGCTTGAAAATTTGAAAAAAGGGAAAACATTCTGGAAGCCGGTTTTAACAACAGTTGGCTTTTTCCTCTTGGCATTCGTTCTTACATCGGTTATGGAAGGCGCTTTTCCGCAGTTTGACGCAGGAACAATCGGATTGCGCAGAGACAGTTGGATTACGTTATTTTTGTTTGCAGTATCCACAATTATTTTGCCACCTATTGTGGAGGAAACATTTTACCGCAAAAATTTAATCCTGTTAGAAAATAGGAAAATCATGATTGTTACGACAGTATTTAGCATGATTTTGTATGCAGCTGAACACAGTCTGACTGTGTGGGGCATTGCGCTTACTATGATTTGGGCGTTGCCGTTAAGTATATCGTATATAAAAACAAAAAATGTATTTGTGCCAATGACAGCACATTTTCTCGTTAATTTGTTTGGAAATGGTGCGGATGTCATATTTACAATGATAAGAATGATGTAAGAAAGGAAATGGAAACATGCACTGTACTATACGCAAATGGAACTTACAAGATGCCCCTGCGCTGGCTGCATTATTGAACAATCAAAAAATACTTGATAACTTGCGTGATGGCTTGCCGTATCCATACACTGTAAAAGATGCAGAAGAATACATTACCGCCATGCTAAACGCTGACCCTAACGAGACATTTGCATTTGCCATCACAGTTAAAGATACCGTGGTCGGTAGCATCAGCGTTTTCCGTGGTCAAAATATCCACAGAAGAACGGCAGAAGTGGGGTACTATATCGATGAGTCTTATTGGGGAAGTGGAATTGGAACAAGTGCCTTGAATCAGGCTTGCGAGCATGTTTTTGGGACAAGCGATATATTGAGAATTTATGCAGAGCCGTTCGCCCACAACAAAGCATCCTGCCGGATACTCGAAAAAGCAGGATTTCAGTTTGAAGGGGTGTTACGGAGCAATGCGGTCAAGAATGGGCAAGTGATTGATATGAAGATGTATTCGCTGCTGAAAGAAATATCAGAGGAGAAAAATAGATAAGTTCTAATTTAAGGATAACTTAAGGTTTTATTACAATAGCAGAAAGTTACAACCGATATGATAATCTCAAAAGAACAACGATTCATTACGCAAATCGAAGGAGGATTATCATGAAGCAATTAAAAAAGATATTGTATCTGCTGGTTGGAGTTTTAGTTATAGGTGTGCTGGTTTTTGGGTGTACTGCAGTTGTGCAATTTGGTATGTTGGCGGTATCAGAAAGTATGGGAATTACCATACAGGAGGATACACTTTATCACGTCAGCGGTAATGGCGGAATTGCAATAACAGCTGTTGTATGCGCTATTTTTGTATCGAAGAAAAAGTACACGCAAGGTGTGGAGAGAAAAGAAAAATTTAGCATTGGGAAAGCGGTGCTTTTGGCAGGATTAGCGGTATCCATCTGCCAAGTGTTGCTTAATGTGGCAACGGCATGTTTGTTTGCCTATCCGTTTCCGATTGAAACATTGCAATTGAATGCCAGAAATACGCCCGTGGACTTAGTTTTTGCCATTCTGATAGCCCCGGTGTTTGAAGAATTGCTGTGTCGAAAAAGTGCCTATTGTCTATTAAGAAGAAAGTTTTCAAAAATAGGTGCAATCCTTATTTGTACAGTTTTGTTTGCCGTTTCACATGGTTACCAATTGCAGGGCTTTTTGTCCTGTCTGGGTGCGGGACTTGTTTTTGTGTTGATTTATGACAAAACCGGAAATGTTGGATATAGCATTGTGGCACACATGATTTGCAACTTGTTTGCAACGATTATGAATGCGCTGGAAGATACCGGAGTAAGCATTTTTGGAAAGCCCGTACAATATGATTGGAACGGATACGTTATGTTCCACCCGGTTATCATTTTGGCTGCAATTGCTTTTTGTACTGTTTATTATGTAAAGGTACGCAAAGATAAGAAAGATGCAAATTAATATACGAACCGGGGAGTGAGAAGATGTATCGTATTTTGGTGGTAGATGATGAACCGAAAATAGTAGAATTGTTGAAGATATATTTAGAAATGCAGGGCTATCAGGTTATCCCGGCGAACAATGGAAAAGAGGCGTGGGAACAGTTCAAGAACTATTCCATTGATATGGTGCTGACGGACATTATGATGCCGGAAGTGGATGGATATAATCTGGTAGAGCAGATTCGGGGCAGCAGTAATGTCCCAATTCTGTTTTTGTCAGCAAAAACGGACATTGTAGATAAAATCAAGGGACTACAGATAGGGGCGGATGATTACATTATCAAGCCGTTTGACCCGATGGAAGTAGTGACGAGAGTAGCGGCGAACCTACGGCGCTGTTATGGATATGGTGTGGAAGAAAAAGGCAAGGACTACACATGCGGGAATTTGAAGTTTGATTTGAAAAAATGTCGATTGTGGAAAAAGAACGAAGTGGTGGAACTGACTGCCATGGAATACCGGATGTTGCAGTTTTTTATGGAAAACCAAGGACGTGTATTAACAAAAAACCAAATTTATGAAGCTGTTTGGGAAGACAATCAATTCCCGGACGACAATAGTATAATGGTGGCGATTAGTAAGTTGCGTGCAAAATTGCAGGATGAACAGTATCAGTATATTCATACGATTAGAGGGCTTGGATATCGCATGGAGGCGCAGGATGAAAAATAAGAAAAAACGGCATATTAGAACATATGCGGCGCTGCTGCTTTGTGCCACAGTTTCTATGTTGCTCTTTTTAGATGATTTTGTAGATTTTTTTCTAGGTGTTTTTGCGGGTTTTCATCAGGTGGATGCAGAATATGCAAAGAATCATTATGGTGATGTAAGCCGGATTGCCGGTGGGATTTCTGTGCTTCTCATTCTTGTATTTGGGGTCTGGATTTTTTTTCAAATAAGGAAAAAGATTGCGAAACCGATTGAGCAGTTGGCAGAGGGGATGCAGGAAGTCAGTCGGGGAAATTTGCAAGTCAGGGTGCCGGTAAATGGCGATTTTGAATTTGAGCAGATACAGGAATCTTTCAACTATATGGTGGAAGAACTGGATAGAGCAAAACAAAATGAAGAACTTATGCAGAAACGAAATCGGGAGCTTTTTGCAGGGATAGCCCATGATTTGAAAACGCCGATGACGATGGTGCTTGGGTATGCCAGACTTTTGGAAGCGGATATTCCGAAAGCGGAAAGAAAAAAATACTTGGATACCATTATTGAGCAGACGGAGCATACAAATACACTGCTTGATTCTTTGCTCGCCTATTCGAAACTGGAAAATATATCGTATCAGCTCAAAAAGGAAACCAAAGACATTGCGGAATGCCTGCGTGCGTGTGTAGCGGATTTTTACCCGGTTTTAGAAAAGGCACAAATACAAATGGAATTGTTATTGCCGGATAAGCAGGTGGAATTTGAATTTGATGAAGTGGAAATGAAGCGTGTGTTTATGAATCTGTTATCAAATATGGTCAAGCACAATCCGGAAGGCACATCGTGTATTGTTGAGCTGGAAGAAAAGCGAAATGTGCATGACAACGAAACCGTAATCCGCATCGTTGTGGCAGATAATGGACCAAAGATTGCTGCGGATTTACAGGAAAGATTATTTGACACGTTTGCGGTGGGAGATAGTTCCCGGAACACCAAAAACGGCAGTGGATTGGGACTAGCTATTAGTAAAAAAATTGTTGAGCGGCACAATGGAACATTACTTTATGTGAATGAGTTGAAGCCTAACTACAAAGGTTTTGTGATAGAATTATGCTGAACTATTTGTACATAAACAGGTAAAATTGCTACCTGTTTATGTACTTTTTTTTGTGCACAATTTCGCTAATATAGTAAAAAAAATGGCAAGATTGTATAGTGCCAAGGAACTAGTGGTGTGTTATGATTACAAGAATAGGGGAAATTGTGAAATTTAGTAGAAATAGGTAGATAAAATGGTTTTTTCCAGTATAACATTTTTATTTTATTTTTTGCCGATTGTAATAGTTGGTTACTATTGTCTTTCGTTTTCGAGAGCATTGCAAAATATATGGCTCTTTGCACTTAGTATATTGTTTTATGGCTGGGGCGAGCCATTCTATGTGATTCTTATTTTGGGGTCCATATGTTTAAACTGGGTATTTGGACTTTTGGTAGGTGCATTTGAAAAGAAAAAGCGGCATAAGAAAATTGTTCTTATCGTAGCGTGTATCGCCAATATCGGCGTGCTTGCGATTTTTAAATATACAAATTTTATATGTGATACAATCAATACCATCTTGGAAACGGAACAATTTTTGAAAGTCTCCGAAATTTCGTTACCCATCGGAATTTCCTTTTTCACATTCCAGGCACTTTCTTATGTGATTGATGTATACAGAGGCGATGCAAAACCGCAGAAAAACCCGCTTAACCTTGGTTTATATATTGCATTTTTTCCACAGCTTATTGCGGGACCGATTGTCCGATACAATTCTATCGAGGAACAAATTTTGCACAGAAAAGCATCCTGGACGCAGGTGGCAGAAGGCTGTTGCCGGTTTGTTCCGGGATTGATTAAGAAAATATTGATTTCGAACAATATGGCAACGATTGCGGATCAGGTTTTCGAGCTTGCAACAGCAGGAAGTTCTGTGAAAGCGGTACCGGTTTTGTTGGCATGGCTCGGTGCTATCGCGTATACATTGCAGTTGTACTATGATTTTTCCGCGTATTCTGATATGGCAATCGGACTGGGCAAAATGTTTGGGTTTGAGTTTGAAGAAAACTTCCGGTATCCGTTTGCATCCAAGTCGATTCGGGAATTTATGTCCAGATGGCATATTTCTTTGAGTACGTGGTTTCACCAATATGTGTACCTTCCGTTAGGCGGCTCCCGGGTTGTCAATCAGGATCTTATGGTGCGCAATTTATTTATTGTTTGGTTGCTTACCGGAATATGGCACGGCGCAGCTTGGACGTTTGTATGGTGGGGACTGTACTTTTTTGTATTGATTTTGGTTGAAAAGGTCATTATGTTTGAAAGCTGGGAAGGTCACGATATAGGCAAAAGAATTTATACTATTGTGGCGGTTGTGATTGCTATGACATTGTTCCGCTCGGAGAGTATGTGGCAGTTTTCGCAGATGCTTTTGAATATGACGGGATTGAATCAAAATGGATTTTACAGTGCCCATGTGATTATGTTTTTGAAAGAGTTTTGGCCGGTGTTTGTGGCAGGTATTTTGTGCCTTTTCCCAACCGGTGATTACATAAAACAGCGACTTTTTGCAAAAAAAATACATCCGGTTATCAAAGTCGGTGCGTCGTTTGTGTATGTTGCAGGAATGCTTGTTTTGTTTTGGATTTGTACAGTCATACTTGCAAAAGGCGGGTACAATCCGTTTATTTACTTTAATTTTTAGGAGGAACCTTCGTGATAGAAAAGTATAAGCATATATTTGCAGCCTTTTTTCTTGTCATTTTGCTTGGGTTTTCCGGTTATAACTTCTTTGTTTTAAGGACTGAAATTATAGAGGATGTGACGCAGCTTGAAAAGCCGGAGGGCGTGGAGGAATGGAAAGCGTATATGACAAGTATAGATTCCGTTTTGACAGCCAATCTCGTTTTCGGACATTCGTGGAATGAATGGTATGCACAGATTTTGAATGTATTCGGAAAGAATGAAGAAAATAGTTTTAAATATGTAAGAGATAAAGACGGCGTTTTGTATACGGGCGATTTTTGGAATGTTCCGGACATATCAGCGGAGGAGATTACAACGCGTATAAGGCGTCTGCAGGATAGGACGGCGCCATATGGGACAAAGGTCGTAGTACTTTTGTTTCCGCCCCAGTATAATGAGGCGTGGTCTGACGGCTATTATGGAATACCGTATAGAGATTACAGCGAATACACGGAAGAAGTTCTGGCACAATTAAGGTACTATAACATCGATTATCTTGAATATCGGGAGTACTTTGAAAAGGACGGAGTAGAGGTTCTTGATTTGTTTTACAAAACAGACCATCATTGGCGGACGGAAGTGGCGTTTGAAGGGTTTCAGATTTTGGTGGACTATTTGAATCAAAATTATGATGAAAAATTGGATTTGTATTATACAGATATCAACAACTATGAAGTGGAAAAGTATGAGGATGCGTTTATTGGCTCACGCGGAAGAGAGGCGGGACTATCCTATGTAGGTATGGATGATTACCAATTGATTATTCCAAAGTTTGATATGCAGTATGCGCTCACTTCTCATGATAAGGATGGGAACGAAATGTATGCAAAGGGCGATACGATGTCCACTCTGATTTCGAGAAAGTATTTTGCGGAAGAACATTATTATGACAAAGATTTGTATGGATCTTATCTGGATGGTATCCGCTATGATGATGCCATAGAAACATTGGATAATCCGGATGGATTGGATGTGCTGTTTTTGAGGGATTCCTTTGCCTCGCCGATGGCAACGTTTTTTGCACCCTATTGCTCGGAAATGAGGCTTTTGTGGACAGAGCGCATGGGAGCAGATCGTGTGGAAAAAGTAATTGAAGAAAAAGCGTACGATTACATATTTGTAGCAATATCCGTAGATAACCTGACCGGAGTTGCAGTGCCGTATTATGCAACTGAGGAGGCAGAGCAAGATGGACAATCATGAAATCACCGTGTATCGGGTAGAAAAGAAATATCGGATTCCTACATGGCAGGCAGCAGGACTGTATCAAAGGCTTCGTTATGTGATGCAGGAAGATGCACATAACGGAAACGATTCCTATATGGTGAGGTCGTTGTATTTTGATACTTTCCGAAACGATGATTATTTTGACAAAATTGATGGTATCGAAGACCGGCAAAAGATTCGGCTCCGCATATATGATACGGAGGAAAAACAAGCTAAGCTGGAATGGAAAATCAAGCACAATAGGGCACAGATTAAAAAGTCACTGCTATTGCCAAAATCGGAAGCGGAGGCGCTGATAGAGGGAGATTACGAAGTGCTCAAAAGGAGAGAAGAAAAGCTGGCACAGGACCTGTATCACACAATTAAGATGCAGGGGTATCATCCGGTTTGTATTGTAGAATACCAGCGAAAAGCTTTGGTGGCCAAGACGAATGATATTCGTGTGACGTTTGACAGTCTGGTCAGTTCCAATGAAGGGAATTTTGATTTGTTTAGCAACACATTGCAAACATATCCGGTGATGTCCATGGACACCACAATAGTAGAAGTAAAATACAATGGATTTTTGTTAAGTTATATTCAGCAGATTTTGGCTACCGTGGACGTGACGGAAGAATCCGCCAGCAAATATTGTATGGCACGGTTATACGGATTAAATTAAGGAGAGATATCGTTATGAAAGAAAAAGTATATGAGTATTTAGTGTTAAATTCAGGAGACTTGTCAGTTGAAAGCATTGTACTTGGATTTGTTGCGGCGACTATTATCGGGTTTGTTATTTTTTTATCTTACCGTTTTTCCCACGGTGCGGCAGTGTACAGTGCAAAATTTAATGTTTCTCTTGTGATGATTACGGTAGTTACAACGTTGATTATGAGTGTTATCGGAAACAACGTGGCACTTTCTTTAGGTATGGTCGGTGCGTTGTCTATCGTAAGATTCCGTACGGCAATTAAAGACCCACGTGACACGGCTTACATATTTTGGGCAGTTGCAGTAGGTATTTGTTGTGGCGTGCAGGATTATATGGTTGCCGGAATAGGTTCCGGTGTGATTTTCTTAATTATGCTTATTCTTGGTAACGTGCAGAACAATGACCGGTTCCTGTTGATTGTAAGAGGCAGTGAGCAGATTGCCGGAAAAGTAAGGGAAACTGTTCAAAATTATTATGCAGATAAAGCAAAACTTCGCGTGGAAAACAGTTCAAAAACATCCGTGGAGGAGATTTTTGAAATTTCACAAAAAGTGATTACAAACAGTACCAAGAGAAATAAAAACAAAGACATCAAAGAATTGTTGTATGAAATTGATGGTGTAGAATGTGTAAATTTGGTTTGTCAGAACGATGAAGTAAACAGATAGGATTGATGTATTTATGAAAAAAACATGGTGTATGGCGCTTGGCGTGATAGGATGCCTGCTTTTGTTTTCCTACGTATTTACGGTCTGGAAACTGAAAACGGGGGTTACCATTCGTGAGTATCAGCATGAAGTAAATCAGGAAGCAAATGCATCGGTAGGGCCTACAGAAGTTTCGCCGGATGGAAAAATTGATGAACAATTTGTGACCCATCTTCCCCTTGTCATTCTTGAAGTTGATCCGGATAGTATACCCAATATTTACGAGTTTAGCGAGGATGGAACGGCAAAAGTATACAGCGAACAGGGAATGGAAAATCCGGACCCGTGGGTACCGTTATCGGTGTCTCTTATTGATAATGACAATTACGAAAATCATCTTACAGATGTACCGGCATTGGCGAGTGAAGCCAAGATTAAGCTTCGAGGAATGACATCCAGAAGCTTTGAAAAAAAGCAGTACGGAATCAAGTTTATGGATGGAGAGCAGGAACGGGAAATTTCTGTTTTGGGCATGGAAGCGGATGAAGACTGGGTGTTGTCAAATAGTATTCTGGATCTTTCCGGTGTGCGAAACTATGCGGCGATGAACATCGGCGGACAAATTTTCCCGTTCACCCCTGAGACAAGATTTTGCGAAGTCGTATTTAAAGTCGGCGATGAATATACTTATCAGGGGCTGTATCTTTTGACAGAAAAAGTAAAAAAATCCGAAGGTGTGATAAACATTGACGACTTTAGAGAAGATGCCGCTTCGTTAAGTTATGTAGTCTGTCGTGACAGAAAAGATTATACAAAACTGACTTTGTCAACATGGGCATCCGATCATCAAATATGTTATGGCTATTTTGACTTAGTTTATCCGGCACAACAGTATATTTCTGAACAGGGAATTGCACGCATTGAAGAGGAGTTATCCCGAATAGAGTACATTCTTTACAGCGAAGAACCAGAAGAATTTATGCAGTACAAACAATATTTGGATGTGGATTCGTTTGTGGACTATTTTATTATCAATGAATTTTTCATGAACTACGATGCCGGCAACAACTCGACGTACTATTACAAGACGCGCAACGGCAGACTCGCTATGGGACCGTTGTGGGATTTTGACAACAGTGCAGACAATTATTATGCGATGATGAGCGATAAAAAGAGTGTGCCGTTTGTGAGTCAACCATGGTTTGAGAGACTGATACGAGATGAGGAGTTTCAGAAAAAAGTGAACGCGCGCTACAAAGAACTTCGAGAGACGGTATTGAGCGACGAGTACGTGGAACAGTTTATTGATGAGACAATGGCTTATCTTGGAAATGCAAGGATGCGAGATTATAGCCGTTGGAAGGCAAGCTATGAACAAAACCATATGCTGGATGTAGTGGAGGATACAAACGGGTTTGCCATTGACAGAAATACAGGTTCCGTGGAAGGAGAAGTACAGAGATTCAAAGATACATTATTTGGGCATGCACAGTGGATGGATAAAAATCTGGATACGTACTTGCTCCGGTTTGCGGACGAAACAGTTTCTCAAGCCGGGCAAAAACAACATTCGGAAATTGCAGCAATTGGGGTATTGTGTTTTTTGATAATGATAGTGTTAATCATGAGAAGGGTTAAGGGAGAGTTACGATGAAGAAAAAAAGTAAGGTAGGGTTTATTTTATTAACGGTTGTTTCTGTTGTCTATATGATTATTTACATTGTATGGCGTGCGTTTTTTACGTTGCCTGATGTGGAAACATATGGCTGGTTCGCTTTGATTTTGGGGATTGCGTTGTTGCTTGCCGAAACCATGTCTGCGTTGGAAGCATTTCGAAACTATGCGGACGTAAACGCACAGAGAGAGCCGGAAATGCCGGATGTGCCTTGGAGCTGGTATCCGGATGTGGATGTGTTTATTGCAACACACAACGAAGACGAAGATATTCTTTTTAAAACAGGAAATGCATGCACTTACATGGAGTATCCGGATAAGTCGAAAGTACATATTTATTTTTGTGACGACGGAAACCGACCGAGTGTGGAGAAGCTGGCGCAAAAATTAGGAATTGGTTATATCGGACTGGCGGAGAATAAGGAAGCGAAAGCCGGCAACTTGAACAATGCACTCAGCAAGACGAATTCGCCGCTTGTTGTCACGTTTGATGCGGATATGATTCCGAATAAAGAATTTTTGATGGAGACAGTTCCGTATTTCTTCCTGCCCAAAATGAAAAAAGATGAAAACGGAAAATGGGTGGAAAAGACAGAAGATGAAATCGATCCGGATGAAAAAATCGGATTTATCCAAACACCGCAGTCTTTTTACAATGCGGATTTATTCCAGTACAATTTGTACAGTGAAGGAAAGATCCCGAACGAGCAGGATTACTTTTTCCGACTTGTCAATATCGGACGTAACAAATCTAATTCACCGATTTATGCCGGTTCCAATACAGTGATTTCAAGAGAGGCTTTGGAAGAAGTTGGCGGCATTGCCACAGGAACGATTACCGAGGATTTTGAAACCGGGTTATTGATTGAAGCAAAAGGCTATCGTTGCTATGCCATCAGCAAGCTTTTGGCAAAAGGTTTGGCACCGATTACTGTTCCAGGCTTGATTAAACAGCGGGAGCGTTGGGCGAGAGGTTGCGTATATTCGTTAAGAAAAGTGCATCTGATACTGAATAAAAATATTCCATGGAAATTGAAATTTTCCTACATGGCGTGCAGAAGTTATTGGAACAGCTTTATACGAAGATTTATCTTTATTTCATGTCCGATTCTTTTTGTACTGTTAGGTATTCCTTCGGTAGTGTGTGGCTTAAAAGAGTTGTTGTTAATTTGGTTGCCGACGTATGCCTTGTATGCGATTACCTTAAAAGCGATTACGGGAAATATCCGTTCTTCCAGGTGGAGCAATATTATTGATACGATTTTGTTCCCTTATTTGATATTGCCCATTTTGGCGGAGTTTTTCTGCATTCATATGAAAAAGTTTAACGTGACTTCCAAGAAGCAGACAGAGGACAAAAATTCAGACTTTGTTTTGGCATTGCCACACCTTATTTTGTTTATTTTGTCTGTAGTGGCACTTGTTATTTCAGTTCGGGATGCTATCATTTATGAAGCGTTTGGAGGAATCATCATCATATACTGGCTGGTAGTAAACAGCCTCAGTCTTTTGATGGCTATTTTCTTTATGCTGGGCAGAAAAAATATGAGGTCTACAGAACGCTTTTTTGGAAATGCGCTTGTGGAACTTTATCACAAAGAGGACAAATATAATATGATTACGATGGACTTGTCGGAAGGCGGTTTTTGTGCGGTTTCCAAGCAGGCGGTATATTTGCCGGAAGATGAGACTTATGATTTGTGTATAAGAGAAAAAGGTTACGAGGCCAAAATGAAAGTGCAGGTTGCCTCTGTTTCGGAGAAGAAGGGGCTTGGCTGGAAATATGGATTGAAAATAGTGGAAATAGATGATAAAAATAAATTAGAATATTTCCAGATGATATACGACAGAGAACATACTTTGCCTAAAAAAATCAGTCGTTCTTCCAGCAGTTACGGTGATGTTGTGGCAAATGTAAAAGGACGTATTGGAAAAGCAGCCGACTCCAACCGTAAACAGGTACGTCTTTTTGTAGATAAATCGTATCCGTTGAAATCCGGCGGAAGTGTAAAAATTCTGAATTACAATTTTGAGTATATTTTACTGGAAGGTGCTGATAAACGAAAAGAACTTACGATTGTGTTTGGCAAAAAGCTGGAGATGAAATGCAAACGTGAGAAGGAAGATTTATACCGGATTGAAAACATCGAGGTGTTGATGGAAAATCCGAAATTCCAAAAAATTGTGGAAGAATGGAATCACTATGAAACAATCAAAGCTTAAAAAAAGTGCCGTAATAGCAGTGGTATTGTTGCTATTGGCATTGTGCCTTGCATGTGTGGTATTTTTCAAAGCAATGAAAAATTCACGGGAGCAGTATGAAAACGTTGTTGAAAAATACGTCAGCGAAAAAAAAGAACTGGCTGACGCAGAAGCGTTGTTGGAACAACAGCAGGCTTCCATCGGACAACTGGAAGAGGAAATGCGTGTGCTACAGGAAAAGATTGCGATATATGAAGACCCGGGCAATGGAATCAAAGCCCATGGGGCGTTGCGCGTAGATGGAATACAGCTATGTAACGAACGGGGAGAACCGATACAGCTTCACGGTTTTTCCACCCATGGAATTGGCTGGTATCCGCGATATACAAATAGCGCTGCAATTCGCACGATAAAAGAGTACGGGGCGAATGTGGTGCGTATGGCGATGTATACGGATGAAAACCAAGGCTACGTTTATGATTCCGAAAAAATTTTGAATTATTTGTACGTGGGAGTGGAAAATGCCCTTGCGGAAGATATGTATGTCATTGTCGATTGGCATATTTTAAGTGACAATAATCCGTTGCAATACAAAGAAGAAGCGAAGCAGTTTTTTGCAGAAATATCTTCTCACTACGGGAATCATCCGGGTATCATATATGAAATTTGTAACGAACCTAACAGTGGAACATCTTGGGATGATATTACCGCTTATGCCAATGAAATCATTCCGGTTATCCGTGCCAATGCACCGGATGCGGTTATTCTCGTGGGTACGCCGGAATATTGCACGCAAGTAGAAGAAGCGGCGGCAAACCCGTTGGACTATGAAAATATTATGTATGTTTTCCATGCGTATGTGGATGTGACAACAGCAGATTATTCTGCAATCAGTTGGGTGGAAGACAAACTGGACTGTGGCATTCCGATTTTTGTGAGTGAATGGGGAATCACGGATGAAAAGGACACGCAGGCGGAAAAAAAACCGGACAATGCGTATGCGTTTATGAAAATGATGGAAGAAAGAAATTTGAGCTGGTGCAACTGGTCCCTGTCCAACAAAGCGGAGATTTATAGTGCGATTAAGCCGGAATGCGACAAATATAGCGGCTGGACAGAAGATGATTTTACGTTTAGCGGAAAAATTGCGCTGGAAGGACTGGCGTGGTAAAAAATGCCCCGTTCGCGTGTTACGTCGAACAAGGATTTGATGTGAAAATACCGTGACACGAAAATAATTTATTGTAATACGATAAAAACATATTGCAAAACAAAATATAGAGTGATATAATACCTCCATAATAAAGTGGATTGCCAAATTGTGGTACGCGGTCGTACGCACAAGGATGCATTCACAGATGATTATGGAGGTTTTTTATGGAACAAAAGAAAATAGCCAATATATTAAAGGTATTTTGTGTCGGTGTAGCAGTCGTTGGAGCATTGTTCTTTTTTGGATACGCGCCGGCGCTTATTTCAGAACTGGCAAGGATGAATACGCAGGCAGATTATTTGAAAATTCCAATGCTTGTCGGCGTATGGACGAGTGGTGTTTTGTGCTATTGTGCCCTTGGATTTTTCTGGACGATATGTGCAAGAATCGGAAAGGACAACAGCTTTTGCATGGAAAATGCGAAAGCGATGCGGGCAATTGGTATGTTGGCATTTGTGGCAGCAGGACTGATGGTGGCTGCGGTAATTTTTGCGGCTTGTGTGAAGCTAATCAATCTGGCAGTGCTGGCAATTGCTTTTTTTGCAATATGTGTGGCTGGTGGAATCGGCATTGTCTGTCTGGCACTTTCTGCATTGATTAAGCGGGCAGCTATGTTGAAAGAAGAAAACGATTTGACCATTTAAGGGAGGCAAGGAGGAGACGTATGATAGTGATTAATATCGATGTAATGCTTGCCAAGCGAAAAATGAGTGTGACGGAATTGTCCAATCGGGTAGGCATTACGATGGCAAATATTTCGATTTTGAAAAATGGAAAAGCAAAGGCAATTAAACTGGAAACGCTGAATAAGATTTGTGAAGTGTTGCAGTGTCAGCCGGGGGATGTTTTAGAATATACACCGGACGAAGAGGGGGAGACAAATGACGGAGCAGAGTAGAAAAATCAGGGAAAATTTTCACATTTTTGGATTAGGAACATTCGCGCTTGCATGCTTTTATACGTTTTGCATGTACAAAAACAGCGCGGCAGTGACATATCCGCTATTTGTCTTTGCAATCATTGCATACATTCGATTTTGTGCAAAACAGCTTGAAATCGAAGTGAAAAAGGGAACGCTGTTTTATGAAATAAGTGCACTGCTTCTTGGGATATCCACATTTTGTACAGCGGATTACAGGATTATTACAATGAACAAAATCGGTGTATTTCTTTTGGTAATTGCTCTTGTTTTGTACAATGTATACGACACAACAAACTGGGGATTTGTAAAATACATTTCTTCCATTTTTAAGAGTGTATTAATGGCAATTGGTGAGTTGGCAACTCCGTTTCGGGATGCGTATTTTTACTGCAAAAACAAAATGGGTAAGACGAGCAAAACGGTTTTGTATGTGATTGTCAGTGTGCTAGTGTCCATACCGGTATTTTGCGTCGTTTTGGGACTTCTCGTCAGTGCGGATGCAGTCTTTGGTGAGATGACAACAAATCTTCTTTCGCATCTTAGCTTAAACAATATGTTTGGCATTGGATTTCGTATTGTGTTTATGTTCTTTCTTGTGTACGGTATTTTGGCATATACTTGTAAGGGATATATATTGGGATACGTGGAACATTCGACGAAGGCAGAGCCGCTTCTGGCAATTCCGATGGCAGGTTTACTTACGGCATTGTATTTGGTGTTCAGCGGTGTGCAGATTGCGGGACTGTTTATGGGAAAACTGGAACTGCCGGATGGTTACAGCTATGCGGAATATGCAAGGGAAGGTTTTTTTCAGTTGCTACTTGTGAGTGTTTTGAATTTGATTATTGTTTTGGTGGGGATTCATTTCTTTAAGAAAAACAGAGTGTTGGATGTTTTATTGACAATGATGTCACTTTGTACGTTCATTATGATTGCATCCAGTGCCATGCGAATGATTCTTTACATAACGGAATATGATTTGACTTTTTTACGCATCTTTGTATTGTGGGCGTTGTTTGTCTTGACGGTGTTGTTTGTCGGTGTCATTGTAAACTTGTACAAAGAAAAGTTTCCGTTATTCCGTTACAGTATGGTTGCAGTGACGGTGTGTTATCTTGTGTTGTCTTTTTCACATCCGGATTATTGGATTGCAAAGTACAACATCGAAAAGGCGGAACAGGTTTCTTCGGTCGATTACTATTATTTGCGTACGTTGTCAGCGGATGCGGCGCCGGTTCTTATGCCTTATGTGGATGAGGAAGATGCGGAGAGGCTTTGGTATGACGAAGACGCCAATTCCATACGCAAGTTTAATGTATCCCAATTTATTGCAAACAATCTGTTTTAAGAAGTAAAGGCGGCCGTATATTTATGCGGCTGTCTTTGTTTTCGTAGGCAAAATTTTTATGGATTTCTTGACTTCCGAGGCGGATGTGCTAACATAAAAACAGTATATAATTTTATGGAGGAAGAAAAGATGAAAATAGCAGTAACTTATGAAAACGGACAGATTTTTCAGCATTTTGGGCACACAGAAAATTTTAAAATTTATGATATCGAGGATGGAAAAGTTGCAGCAAGCAACGTGATTGGCACAAACGGAAGCGGTCATGGCGCGTTGGCAGTTTTGCTTTCTGAAAGCAATGTGGATGTTTTGATTTGCGGCGGTATCGGTGGCGGTGCGCAGATGGCGCTTGCGGAGGCAGGTATCCAGCTGTACGGTGGCGTAGCAGGAAGTGCAGATGAGGCAGTGGAAGCGTTTTTGAAACAGGAGCTTGCTTACAATCCGGATGTGAAATGCGATCATCACGGAGAAGGACATGAGCATCACGGAAACTGCGAAAGCGGCGGGTGCGGAAGTGACCACTGCGGCCATTAGGAGATAGGAAAAGAGAAGGGCAAGTTTATGAAAAAGAAGTTTTCGGTAGAATTTTCAACAACGCATGTCATTATGTTGAGCTTTTTACTGACGATTATAGTTGGCAGTATTTTGTTGGTGCTGCCTGTGAGTTCTGCTACCGGGCAATCGGTTCCTTATATAGATGCATTGTTTACGGCAACGACCGCGACTTGCGTAACGGGACTTGTTACGTTTCCGGTAGTATCCACTTTTAGCGTATTTGGACAAGTTGTAATTTTGATTTTAATACAGATTGGCGGACTTGGGGTTATTACAATCGTATCCGGATTGATGATTACGATGCAAAAAAGATTGGGCATCAAAGACCGGTTGCTGATTCAGGATGCATTCAACTTAAATACGATGTCCGGTTTGGTTAAATTTGTGAAAAAAGTTTTTACGGGGACTTTTTTGATAGAAGGAATTGGTGCAGTATTGTACATGTTTGTATTTGTTCCGGAGTTTGGACTTAAAGGCATTTGGATAGCTGTATTCAATTCCATTTCTGCGTTTTGTAATGCCGGAATTGATATTATATCGGACAACAGTCTTTGCAATTATGTGTTGAATCCGCTTGTCAATGTGGTGACTTGCGCACTTATCATTCTTGGTGGAATCGGATATATTGTCTGGTGGGATGTAGTGCGTGTATTAAAAAATATAAAAACGCGGAAGCTTAAATGTTTTCGGGACTTGACTTTGCACAGTAAAATTGCGGTTTCTACTACATTAATTTTATTGTTTGTCGGAATGGCACTGATTTTATTATTTGAGTATAATAATCCGCTTACGATACAAGAGTATTCTTTTGCAGAAAAGTGCGAAGTTGCATTTTTTCAGTCAGTTACTACAAGAACAGCCGGTTTTGCAACGATTCCGCAGCAAGACCTCACAAACGCGACTTCATTTACCTGTTTGTTGCTGATGTTTATCGGCGGTTCGCCGATTGGTACGGCAGGTGGAATCAAAACAGTGACACTTGCAGTAGTTGTTGCCTTTATGATAGCAACAATCCGCAACAAGAATGAAGTAGTTCTTTTCGGACGCAAAATAGAAAAACAGACACTCAGCAAAGCGGTTGCAGTTGTGTGCATGTCATTCATCATAATGTTTTTATCCACAGTAATGCTTGCATTTGTGACCGATGCGGATGCGATGGATATTGTATATGAGACAGTGAGTGCCACAGCGACGGTCGGACTTACGAGAAATTTAACCCCGATGCTCAATTTTGTGGGAAAAATAATTATTATCGTAACGATGTATTTAGGAAGAATTGGACCAATTTCTCTGGCGATAGCGTTTGATATCAGAAAAGAAAGTACAAATATAATTAAATATCCGACCGAGGAAATTAGTGTCGGATAAATAGAGGCAAAAGTGGGAGGCATTTTTTATGAGTATGAATAAAAGCTATGCGGTATTTGGTTTGGGCAGATACGGAAGAGCGGTTGCAAAGGAGCTTGTGGAAAGCGGAGTGGAAGTTATTGGCGTAGATAACAATGAAAACATTGTGAATGCGGCGATTGCAGATATTCCATATTGCAAATGTGCGGATGTCACAGATTTGGAAGTGTTGCGCAGAATCGGAATCGCAAACGTAGACGTAGTTATTGTAGCAATGGCGACAAATTTGGAAGCCAGTGTTATGACTATTATGCTGTGTAAAGAACTTGGAGTTAAGAGTGTAATTGCGAAATGTGCAAATGAGACACATCGAAAAATATTAAAAAAAGTAGGTGCCAATAAAGTGGTTTTCCCGGAAAGTGAATCCGGCACCCGTTTGGCAAAGAATTTATTAAGCTCCGGTTTTATTGACGTTATTGAATTGTCAAAAGACGTTTCCATGGTAGAATTCGATGTGAAGCCGGAATGGGTTGGCAAATCTTTGCTTGAGTTAAAACTGCGTAAAAAATATGCGATTAATGTTGTCGCAATTTGCAAAGATAACGATATTTGCATTAATATTGATCCTGAGAAACCGTTGGAAAAAGGAATGGAGCTCATTGTTATTGCAAATACTTCAAAGCTAAACAAACTAAGATGATGCATGACTAGACTTGGAGGCGCAAGAAAATGACACAATCTGTGGTGGAATTTATAATATGTTTTGTTGCAGGAATCGGCGCCGGATTGGGAACCGGCTTTGCGGGCATGAGTGCGGCAGCTGCAATCAGTCCTATTTTGATTACCTTTTTAGGGATGCCGCCGTATGAGGCGGTCGGCATTGCGCTCGCCAGCGATGTTTTGGCAAGTGCGGTGAGTGCACGTACCTATGCAAAAAACAAAAACTTGGATGTGAAAAACGGAATCATCATGATGGTTACAGTGTTGGTGTTTACGGCAGTTGGTAGTTATATAGCCAGTCTTGTCCCGACCAAAACGATGGGTAGTTTTTCAGTATTTATGACATTATTGCTTGGCGTAAAGTTTATTTTAAAACCGGTAATGACGACAAAAGAAAGCATGAATTCATTGGATGCAAAGCAGCGCGCCATTCGTTCCGTTGCTTGCGGAATGATGATTGGTTTTATATGTGGTTTCGTTGGAGCTGGTGGTGGCATGATGATGCTTCTTGTGCTTACAACGGTGCTGGGGTATGAACTCAAAACAGCGGTTGGCACAAGTGTGTTTGTTATGGCATTTACTGCTTTTACCGGGGCAGCCAGTCATTTTGTGATAGGCGGTCTGCCGGATTTGTATTGTCTGGCAGTTTGCGTGTTCTCGACATTGCTTTGGGCGCGCGTTGCTGCAAGGATTGCCAACAAGGCGGAAACAAAGACGCTAAATCGAATTACCGGGATTATTTTAATAGTCATCAGTGTGGCGATTTTGGTTGTAGAACTTTAATAAATTTAAAATGGCATGCGGTTTTCGCATGCCATTTGTTTTTTGCGTAGTGCTTTATTTGCAGTGCCCAGTGTGTTTTATAAAAAATGATAATAGCAGTCCATTTTATAAAAATTGTATTCATAATGAAAATAGAAATCCTCAAAAAATGTTTCTTTTATAGTGCCATCTTCCAAAAGAGTTCCGGAATTGTACATATCTGTATAGGCATAAACGATGTTGTCAAAAACAGATAAAATAACATAAAAATTAATTTCGTCATCTCTGTATGAGCAGCTCAGAACACAATCTTTTTGACCGTCGTGATTCATGTCGATATATTGCATATCTACTATTTCCGGTGTGTTATAAAGCCCCATACTATCCATACTGAAAAAGGTATCCCAAAAAACTGTCCCGGTTTTGGCACCAAATTGGTCGAATGGAATTCCGCAAACCGGTTCAATACCTTCAAAAACATTTTCCATATGTTGTCTGACCTGCTGAGCGGTCAGTGCTTGGTGATGCGTCTTTGCATAAGTGCCGGGGGGCATTTTATATTCCAGTATTGGCAAAAGTGTAGTTGCCGGATAAGAATTCAAATTGTCACTTTCGGCAGAAAAATCAGTGGGCTCCGGATAAGATTCACCTTTGAATGGGTCGACAGTGCCCTCTGCTAATTTTTCGCAGACAAGGGTATCATTCTGCATACAATATTTTTCCATGTTATAGTTGTCCATGTGTTGCTGGACGAGTAAAACACCGCTTCCGTCTGCATAGGGATAAAGGGAAGCGTGAGCCATATTTGTGGAACCGAGATGAAGTACCTGTTCCTCTTTATATGTGAAAAAATGTAAAGAGTAATCGGCTTCGCAAGTACCGTATTCTATCAAAAGTTCAGGAATTTCATCGTGATTCAAATCATACAACCAATAGGAACTCGGAAGAGTTCCGCTTGGAAGTCTATCACTTGTTGCGGCCATTTTAGCTTCTAAAAGAATACCGGCCACGACTTCTTCTCGAACATATTCCATATAGGCGATTTGCCAGTCTTCGCATTCGCTTGTGTCATACAAATCTGCAATGTCCCAAAGAAGTTCTCTTTCTGCATCGGACAAATACCGTGTTTCATCGCTTGCCGCAGGAATTGGTGTGTCATCGCTTGCCGTAGGAATTGGTGTTTCATCGCTTGCCGTAGGAATTGGTGTTTCAGCGATTGACTCTGAAGTGGTCTCTTTGTTACATGCAGTAAGAGATAGTAAAAAAAGTAATATGCAAAATAATTTCCGTTTCATGCAATCCCCTCCTAAAAATGTTTGTAATAAAAGCATGCAAGTTGTGTCCTGTCGCGCAAATCCAGTTTTTCCAAAATGGTACTGATATAGTTGCGCACGGTGCCTTCCGAAAGGTACACATCGGCGGCAATTTCTTTGTTGTTTAGACCGTCTGCCACAAGACGGATAATTTCAAATTCTTTGTCGGTCAGCCCGAAAGATTCGTAATCCAGCGTTTCGGATTTCTGAATCAATGTCGGTATTTTGTTCATAATCTCATCGCCAAACACCGTCTGGCCGTTGTAGACTGCAGTCAGTGCCGGTGCGATGGATTCAAAAGCCTGTTTCAAAATGTACCCTTTTGCGCCCATGTGGATTGCTTTAATGATGTATTCGTCATCCGAAAACGTGGTCAGGAGCAAAATTTTGGCATCCGGATAGTTGTCTAAGATTTGCTTTCCGGCATCCAAGCCGTTCAGCCCATCCATGCGGATGTCCATCAAAAGAACGTCGGGCTTATATTGTTCATAAAGCCGGATGGCATCGTGGCCGCTTTGCCCGATTGCCAGCACGTGAATGTCCGGCTGCACTTCCAAAATTGTCTTTAAAGATAAAGAGACCAGTTGGTCATCGTCGATAATAATGATATTCATTCGTTTTCTCCATTTTTAATGACGGAAATCAATATTTGGAAACCGTTTTCCGTTGTGATTTTTAAGTTGCCTTTCAGGGCGTTGACGCGTTCTTTCATGTTTGTTAGTCCAATGCCGCTTGGCGCATCACTAAGAGTGATATTTGTGCCGTTATCGGAAATCTGAAGCTGATAAAACCCCGGATGTTCGCGCAACAAAATGTCCATTTTTGTGGCATTGCTGTGCTTCAGAGCATTGTTCAGCGCTTCTTTTACAACGCTGATAAAGCAGTATTTGATATCTTTGTGCACGTGTTTGCTCATATCGTAGTCCACGTTTACTTCGAATTGGTTGATGGCATCGGTCATCTCGCGGATGGCGGAATGCAAATCGATGGATTCGTCATGCAAATCGTGTACACTGCTGCGGATGCTTGTCATCGCGGTGTTGAGCGTCTCGTGCAAATCGTTTAACGGTCCCTTCAAAAGTTCATCTTTATTTAAAGCTTTCAAGGCACCGGTCTGCACGATGGAGCGGGTCAGCATATGTCCTACATTGTCATGGATTTCGCGGGCAATACGGTTTCGCTCTTTGAGCGTTGCGGTGTAAACTTCTGCGTCCTGGTTATCGCGCAACGTTTTGTTTCGTTCCTCCAACAAAAGTTCGTGTTCCTTGGAAGTGTCGCGCATTTTTTTGAGCTTATAGGCAAGCTGCTCCTGTCCGGCTTCCAAAAACCAAACATACATGCAAATTCCAAACAGCAATCCGACCAACAAAGGCAGTGGCGATGCAAGATGAAGCAGTGCGCTTGCAAAGGTGCCTAGCAGGAGCGTGCCCGCTATATACATTTTGTAACGCAAAACGGGAAAGGCAAGAAGCGGTGCAAAAATCGCCGTTTGCGGAAAAAACAGGGCACACACAAGTACGATGGAAAAAAACACTTCTATAACGATTCTTTTTGAGGCGGTCATCGCTTCTGACGGGTCTATGATGAGTTCTGCAAAGCCTAGGATGAAAGCAAGCAGAACAGTGACGATGAGAACCGTGTCAATGGGAAACGATTGCAATTGTATCAACAGACAAAAGAAATATATGGCAAGTCTTCCTAAAATTTTTGTCATTTGTCCTCCGTATTCAAGTGCCGCACATAGTTTTGACGGGGCACTTGTTCCTTTTTCTATGGTTTCAGTATACACCAATTCACGGATTAAGAAAATGACAATTGTCACATTGTGAACGTGATGCTTTTCACTTCAATGTGACATGAAAAATGAGTAAACTGACAATAGAAACAACAAAGAATCTTTCGTCCAAAAGACGGAATTAGAAAATGTGAGGAGAATCCATATGAGTTTGGCAGTAGAAGTAAAAAATCTTGTAAAAAGATATAAGGAAGTAGTGGCGCTGGACCATTTTAACTTAGAGATTGAGGAAGGCGAAATATTCGGCTTGCTGGGGCCCAACGGTTCCGGAAAAACAACGACCATCAATTGTATTTTGGCGCTTTTAAGCTACGACAAAGGGGAAATCAAAGTGTTTGGAAAAGAAATGACACCAAGCAGCTATGATTTAAAACAGGACATCGGTGTCGTGATGCAAAACGTAGCGGTGTTTGATGAGATGACCGTGTATGAAAACATCGATTATTTTTGCGGTCTTTACATAAAAGATAAAGAGACAAAGAAAAAATACGTGGAAGAAGCGATTGCATTTGTCGGTTTGGAAGGCTACGAAAAATTTGTACCGAAGAAGCTTTCCGGCGGTTTGCTTCGCCGCTTGAACATTGCCTGCGGCATTGCCCACAAACCGAAATTGATTTTCTTTGATGAGCCTACCGTGGCGGTAGATCCGCAGAGCCGTAACAAAATATTGGAAGGTATCGAACAGCTGAACAAAGACGGTGCGACCATCATCTATACGTCCCATTACATGGAAGAAGTGGAGCAGATTTGTACAAGAATCCAAATTATGGACAAAGGCAAAAATGTGGCAGTGGGCACAAAAGAACAGCTGAAAAAGATGATTAAAAACACAGAGACAATCACGATGGAAGTGCTGGGACTGGAAGAAGAGCAAATCGCGGATGTGAAAGAACTTCCCTATGCGTACGAGGCTACCTATGATGATAAACAGCTGACGGTGCGTTTCAGCGGTGGCAAGCACAATTTGGTACGCCTGCTTGATTACATGCAAAAGAATGAGATTTCTTTTGGCAGGGTATTTTCCGAGCTTCCGACGCTAAACGATGTGTTCCTGGAAATTACGGGAAAAGAACTGCGTGACTAATCGGCGCGTAAAGCTTGGAGAGAAAAGGAGAGAGCGATGTTGTTTTTACACAATTTTAAATATGCATTAAAAACGATGCTAAAAAATAAGTTGTCCATTATTTGGACGCTCATTTTCCCGATTGCATTGGCAACGTTTATGTACATGGCTTTTGGCAATTTGTTTGAGGCGGATGAAATGTTTAAAGCCATTCCGGTTGCCGTTGTGGAACAGGTGGAAAATGAAAATTTCAGACAGACATTGGCCGCTTTGTCAGACGGTAGCGAGGATGCGTTGCTAAACGTAAGCTACCTGACAGAAGCGGAAGCGAAGGTAGCTTTGCAGGAAAAGGAAGTGGCAGGCATTATTTTTGTAGACGATAAAATCCGCATTGAAGTGCTGGAAAGCAATTATACAAACACGGTATTGAAAACGGTTGTGGAAGAGTATCAAAAGGTAGAGACCGTCATTATGGACATTGCGGCAACGAATCCGCAAGCACTGCAGGCTTCCATTGATAAGTTGACTTCCGATATTGTTTATTACACGGAAGTGAAAACGACAGATGGCAATCAGGATATGTATACAAACTATTTTTATGCTATTTTTGCCATGAGCTGTCTGTTTGCTTCCATGGGTTCTATGGTGAAAGTGCAAAACTTGCAGGCAAATACAAGTGCGCTTGGTATGAGAAGAAGCCTTTCACCAAACAGCAAAATGATTACGATTGCAGCGGAATATGCAGCTATGATTTTGGTACAGTTTGTGATAGAAGTGATTACGCTTGTATATATGACGATGATAGGTGTGGATTTCGGGAACAAGTATCCGGCCATTTTGGGCATTTTGTTCTTTGGTGCATGCATCGGTGTTGCATTCGGGGTAATTGTAGGGGTGCTTCCTAAAATTTCGTTTGGTTTAAAGACCGGTATTACGATTATTGTGAGTATGGTGTGCTCGGTGCTCGCGGATTTGGTGGCACATGGTCTTAAAAATATCATCGAACACCATGCGCCGATTATTAACCGTCTGAATCCGGCGGCCCTTATTTCGGATTCCTTTTATGCGCTGAATGTGTATGACACTTATGACAGATATATAAAAAATATGGTAAGTCTCGGAGCAATGGCACTTGTTCTTCTCATAATCAGCGTGTTGATGTTAAGGAGGAATAAATATGCAAGTCTTTAAATTATATTGGAAAATATGTCGCAAGTACATAGGACAGATTTTTATGTATGTGGGCATTTTCTCGGGCGTAGTACTGGGAGCTGTCTTGCCGGCACAGTATAAAGAAGCACAAAAACAGTATGAAGAAAGCCGATGCGACTTTGCGGTATTTGATTATGATAACAGCGAGGTTAGTCAGGAACTTGTCGCTTATTTGGAAATGAAACACAATGTGAAGGACATCGGAGGAGATACGACAGAAACGGTGCAAGATGCGCTGTATAACAAAGAGGTAGATTGTATTGTGCGGATCAATCCCGGCTATGGGGAACGTTTTCTTGCGGGAGATGCCGGTGGAAAGCTGGAAATCGTGCAGGTTCCCGGAACAATTACGTCCACGTTGTTCGAACAGGATTTGAATAGCTTTTTGAAAATTGCGGAGACGTATATGGATGCCGGTTATTCGGTGGAAGAAGCGTTTGCGCAGGCAAAAGAAGTGGAAGAACTTTCGGTAGAGATGAGCATTCCGCAAGGGACGAATGTATCAACTACAAAAATATATATATATTTGAAGTATCTTGTGTGGATTTTGGTGATGGCACTGACGCAAAGCATTGCACCGGTATTGATTGTCATGAACCAAAAAGGTGCCCGTGAAAAAATCGCCTGCTCTCCATACAAATTCGGTCGGATGAACTGGGAAATTTTGCTTGGTGTTATGGTGACAAGCGTAGGGGTTTGCCTCCTGTTTGTATTTCTTGGTATGACGGCGATTCAGTACAATTTCTTTACGGTCACAGGTTTGCTGCACATTGTCAATTTGTTGTGTTATGCGATGTTTGCGCTGGCGCTGACCTTCCTCATTAGCAAATTGGTAGATACAACGGAAACGGCTGTCATTTCACTTGCCGGTAATATTGTTTCACTCGGAATGTCTTTCCTTTGCGGTGTGTTTGTGCCGCAGGAAGTTCTCAGCGACAGTGTTTTGAAAATTGCCCATTTTCTTCCCGGATATTGGTATTTGGATGCGCTCAAGACGATTGAACAATACGGCTTTGACAAAATCGGAAGCATCGTTCCAAGTATGGGAATCCAGCTGTTGTTTGCGGCGGCACTCATTGTGGTGGCGATGATTATTTCCAACAAAAAACGCGTGGCGGCATAATGCTGGGGTAATATGTAGTTTTCTCTATCCACATATAGACAATCATATTATGATATATGGAGCCACGTCTTGCGCACAATATCTCAAATATGCTATTCTAATCTGTGATGAAACTGTACGGAAGTGAGGAGTTAGTTATGGAGCAGAAAGAGGAAATGTTGGAAGAAGTTACGGCGGAAGCGGCAAAAGAGGAAGTTATGGAGCCGGACGAGGCAATTGAGGAAGAAAACTTGGAATCTGAATCGACAAGCGAGGAAGAAGAGGAAGATCCGATTTCTACGTTGATTGCGTGTACCAGTTTTGGTTTGTGTGCAGGATTGGCAATCGGATGCTGTATCAGTCCGGTAATGTCCGGAGTCGGATTGGTGATTGGCGCGGTGATTGGATTTTTGTGCGGAAAAGGATTAAAGAAGAAATAGGAAAGAAATCCTATTTTCTTAAAAAAATCGCAGAAAAAGCAAAAAAATTCTAATATTTGTTATAAAATTGAGCGGATTAAAGTATTGAAAAATATGGAAAAATGCATTATTATGTACACTTGTGAGCGTAACTATAGT
>JAZQDM010000061.1:0-30561 GCA_045546775.1 Lachnospiraceae bacterium
TGGGTCTAGTCATTGTCTTCCTAAGACCGCTTGGCCTCCGACTTTCTGTCTCTGTTCCTGCCGGCCAAGCCTGGTTACACCAGTAGAAAGCTTTGCCTTCTGCATAAAGATCCATGAAAATGTCATAAATCGGATCTACATCTTCTACACCGTATCCGTATGTAGGAATGATTCTTCCGCTATCTACATATGCTTTGTACATATCAGATTCGCCATCGTATAACATTTCTAAGATTGCTTTACATTCATCAACGTATTCAGACTCTGCATAAATAGCCGGGCCTGCACCTGCTGCCATAGCTGCATATGTATCACCATTTACTGCCGGCAACGGGAAGTATCCGCGTTCGAATGCTACTGCACCTTCAGCTGTAACAGCTGCGAAGTCAAAGGAACCATCAAAAATCATTGCAGCTTCGCCGTCAACGAATTTCTGAATTGCCTGTGCAGAACCAAGACCTAAAGAAGTTGTCTGGATATAACCATTGTCATAAAGGTCTGTGTACATAGACATTACTGTATCCCATGTTCCTTCGTCTGTGAATTTTGTTTCACCAGTTCTTAACTGTTTGTCGAAGTCAGGGTTTTTAGCGTAAACTTCGCTACATGCGATCTGGTATAAACCAAACTGCATTACGTACATATCTTTGTCACCCATAACGATCGGCTGTACACCATTTTCCTGAAGTACTTTACAGCAGTTGAGGAATTCATCCCATGTTGTCGGAACATCTAATCCGTACTGAGCGAAAACATCTTTGTTGTAGTAAGTACCTAACATTGTAACACCACTAGCGATACCGTATACATCACCATTGTATGTAAAGGAATCTGCACCAACACCTGAAAGTTCAACTGCTTTCATGTCTGTAAGAGGTGCAAGGTATCCTGCTTCTGCAAGACCGATTACAGAGTTAGAACCAGCGTACATAGGCTGTACAAGGATGATATCCGGGCATTCGCCGGAAGCTAATTTTGTTTTTAAAGCTGTATAATACTGATCATCCGGTAATTTTGTTACTTCCAATGTAATGTTCGGGAATGCTTCTTTTACTAATCCCGGTAATACCTGTGTTTCAAAATCGTTTTCTGCTGCTGTACCTGAATACATCATTGTGATTGTGATTTCTTCATCTGTAACTGTTGCAGCAGTACCAGCTTCTGTAGACGCTTCCTGTGTCTGAGCCGGTGCCTGAGTTTCTGTACTAACTTCTTCTTTCTTTCCGCAGCCAGTAAATAATGTGGCAGCCATTGCTCCTGCTAATAATAAGGAGCACAACTTCTTGATTTTCATCTTGTAATTCCTCCCATTTGTTTGGTTAAAAATAATAGTACCATTACTTTGTAATCTTATAGTAACACATTGATAGTGTACTTTTGTCTGCTGTTATGGTATACTTTTGTTAGATTGTTAAAAAGAAGGTGACTTTTATGAAACTAAAAACGAAATTTTTCCTTATATTTGTACTTATTTCCATTATTCCGGTACTTTTAGTGGCAATCATAGTATACGATCGTTATACGATTATGACGCAGGAAAGTATGTTGGAAGTATACGAAAACATTTTTCACAGTGCGACCGACATGGCAAACCAGTCCATCGCAGAAATCAAACATACTTTGGAAGCATCTTCTTTTTATACGGATGCGGAGCATTCTATTATAAATGATTTGGAAAAATATACGGAAGGCGGTTCCTTCACACCCGGTGACGTATTTGAAAGCAATAACAACTTAAAGTTTTTGTGTCAGAATTTGATTTATTCCACCGACAACTTAAATGCCATTTTTATTTTTACCCCAAGCGGACAAGTTCTTGGTTATGGTAAAATCACGGACGTAATGCCAAACTATACCCCTTTCGAAGACAGCTGGTACAAAAAGACAGTTGCACTGAAAGGAAAAACATATGTGGATGGTATTTCAGAAAAAGACTTCCTTATTAGAAGTGAACCTTCTATTTCTTTTTCCAAAGCATTGTATGATGTATACAGTCACGAATTTTTAGGTGTACTATTTGTAGATTACGCTCCGGAAATTTTTGACTTGAGCAAAGTAAACACGTTACCTCAAACCGTACTGCTATCGGTAGAAACCGACGAAGACTTCATTTTATATACAAATGTTGATACATTAAGTGATCCTCTTCCATCCAGCAAATCCGGTATTCAGGTTTACAAAAGTTCTTTGGACATGGATGGTTTATACTTAATATCTTCTGTAAATCCGCAAAGGTTATTTGAAGAGTTCCAAATTACCCAAAGAATGATCCTAATTCTTGCCGGTATTTATATTATATTGTTATTTGTTATCTCCTTCTTTTTATCAAAGTATTTAACAAAGCCAATTGCGCATTTAAGCGAGCAGATGTCGAATCACAAACTGCACAATTATGTGACGGACGAACGGTATCTAAACCGTATGGACGAAATCGGCACTTTATATAACGAATACAATTCCATGCTAGAGGAACAGGAAAAACATATTAAGAATGAATATCAAAACAAATTGATTACCTTAGACTCCCAGATGAAATCGCTGGAAGCACAAATCAATTCACACTTTTTGTACAATACACTGGAATCCATTAACAGTCTCGCAGAGTTGGAAGGTATTGAAAGTATTTCTGTCATGTCTATGGCTCTCGGCAATATGTTCCGCTATAGCATTAAGGCAAAAAGTGAATTGGTCAGTGTAGCCGAAGAAATATCCAACGTACAGGATTACGTTTCCATTCAGAGAATCCGTTTCCAAAACAAATTCCGCCTGGAATTGGATATTCCCGACAATTTGTACCGCTGCAAAGTACTCAAGCTGATTTTACAGCCCATTGTAGAAAATGCACTAATCCACGGCTTGAACCGCTGTACGGAAGGCGATGTGATTACAATCCGTGCATACACCCAAGAGCAAAACTTCTTTTTTGAAGTTAAAGATAATGGTGTCGGAATGGACAACCACCAGCTCAATACTATACGCAGTATTTTGGCAGAGCCGCCTCAATTCAAAGAACTTGGGCACCGCTCTACACAAAGTATTGGTCTAAAAAACATAAACAGCCGTATAGAATTGTATTATGGTGCAGGCTACGGAATGATGGTCAACAGTACTCCGGGCACCGGTACTATCATCACATTGAAACTTCCCTATTTCAAACAGGAGGATTGATTAAACTATGTACACCTATTTATTGGTAGATGACGAAGCCCTGACGCGACAGGGTACCAAGAAAAAATTGGAATCCATTCAAGATCGTGTAGAATGCATTGGCGAAGCCGAAAACGGAAAGGATGCCATTGAAAAAATCAAGGCATTAAATCCGGACATCATCGTTACGGATATGAATATGCCTATTATGGACGGTTCCCAACTTTTGACCTACCTGACAGAACACTATCCCGACAAACAACTTATTGTTATAAGCAGTTACAAAGATTTTGAATATATGCATCAGGCAATCAAAGCAAATGCAGTGGATTACATTCTGAAACCATTTGGCAAAGAGGACATTATTACAAGCATGTTGCGTGCGGTGAAACAATTGGAAGACAGCAGTTCTATCCGTCGCCAGATTGTTTCCAGTGAGACCGAAAAAGATGCTGCCCAGTACGAATATGACATTCAGCTTTTGAAAAATATTTTGCTCGGCTATCAGACTTCTTCCCGTACTTTGATTTCACAAAAGCTAAACTTTATCAACCATACCCACCGGTTTGTACTTATTACCATACACAGCTCCGACTATTTGAACGAGCCGGATTTGCAGGAATTTCTCGTAGAAAACGGGTTTGGTGATTTGGCAGTATATTTGCAAAATAAGAATATGCCTTATCTTGGATTTTTAATTTTGTTCGTACCGGAGGGCTCCTCCTTAAACGTTCCGGTATTTTGTAAGCAAATTATACACTCGCTCATTTACCGTTACGAACAGGAATTAAAAACACTTGTGTTTGGTATTAGCAGCACACACTCTGATATCAGCAGCTTGCACGATGCCTTTTTGGAGACGGTAGACGCTTTGAATACGAAAAAGCTTACGGACAACTTTACGTACTACTTTTATTCCGAAGAATTGCCGGACAATATTTTGATTGAGTGGGATAAACGGGAAGAATTTCTGTTCCGCTTAGAATCCGGTATGGAGAAGGAAGTATCCGCTCTACTGGGCGACTTATTCCGTTATTTGGCCACAACCGAAGCGACTTATTCTTCCATAAAATATTACTTTTTCCAACTTTCCACTGCGGCGCAATCGATACTGTCACAGTATGTGGAGCAGGTAAAATCGGACTCTTCTTCGCTCAGTATGCAAAACATACTAAATACGATGTTTACATTGGAGGAATTGCGCCAATACTACGAACAGTTTTTCTGCAACATCGCGGAAATGCTTCAGGAATTCAGCGTATATGCCACAGACGATACAGTAGAACGTGTAAAAATCTACATTGAAAAAAATTATCGGAAAGACATTACCATGGAATTTATTTCCTCTCTCTTCTATTTAAATAGAAGTTACTTGAGCCATTTATTCCATGAAAGAACCGGCGAAAAATTTGTAGACTATCTAAATGATGTAAGGATCGAAAAGGCAAAAGACATGCTTCGTGATACGGACAAAAAAATGTATACGATTGCCAAAGCGGTAGGCTACGACAACATAAAATATTTCTTCCGTATCTTCAAGAAAAAAACCGGTCTTACACCGGAACAATATCGAAAAGAAAAGATGTCCCAGTAACTAGGGACATCTTTTTGTGTGTACGTTTCATTAACTTAATTAGAATGTAAACTTATCTGCAAACCATGCATCCAAATCTGCGATTGCAACTCTCTCCTGCTCCATGCTGTCACGGAAACGAATTGTTACGCACTGGTCTGTTTCGGATTCAAAGTCGTAAGTAATACAGAACGGCGTACCGATTTCGTCCTGACGGCGATATCTCTTACCGATATTACCTCTGTCATCAAATTCGCAGTTGTATTTTTTGGACAACTGTGCAAATACTTTTTCGGCACCTTCGTTCAATTTTTTAGAAAGCGGAAGCACACCGATTTTTACCGGTGCAAGTGCCGGATGGAAATGCAATACAGTACGTACATCCCCTTCTCCGATTTCTTCTTCGTCATATGCTGCGCAAAGGAATGCCAAAACAACACGGTCTGCACCAAGTGACGGCTCTACAACGTAAGGCACGTATTTTTCTTTCTTCTCATCATCAAAGTAAGACATATCTTCACCGGATACATCCTGATGCTGTTTTAAGTCGTAGTCTGTTCTGTCTGCGATACCCCAAAGCTCGCCCCAGCCGAACGGGAACAAGAACTCGATATCGGTTGTTCCTTTAGAATAGAAGCAAAGTTCTTCCGGAGAGTGGTCTCTGAGACGCATCTCTTCCTCTTTGATACCAAGAGACAATAACCAGTCGCGGCAGAAGCCTCTCCAATACTGGAACCATTCTAAATCAGTACCCGGTTCGCAGAAGAATTCCAATTCCATCTGCTCAAATTCTCTTGTACGGAATGTAAAGTTACCCGGTGTAATCTCGTTACGGAAAGATTTACCAATCTGTCCAATACCAAACGGAATTTTCTTGCGGGATGTTCTCTGTACATTTTTAAAGTTAACAAAAATACCCTGCGCCGTCTCCGGTCTTAAATATACAGTGTTTTTCGCATCTTCTGTAACACCCTGAAATGTTTTAAACATCAGGTTAAACTGACGGATGTCTGTAAAATTATGTTTTCCGCAAGTCGGACATGGAATGTTTTTGTCTTCCACGAACTGCTTCATCTGTTCGTTTGTCCAAGCATCTACAGATTCTTCCAATATAATGCCGTTTTCCTGCGCATAATCTTCAATTAATTTATCCGCGCGGAAACGTTCGTGACATTCTTTACAATCCATAAGCGGGTCTGAAAATCCTCCTAAGTGTCCGGAAGCCACCCAAGTCTGCGGATTCATCAAAATAGCACAATCCACACCTACGTTGTACGGATTTTCCATAACAAATTTCTGCCACCATGCTTTTTTTACGTTATTTTTCAATTCTACACCAAGATTACCATAATCCCATGTATTTGCAAGACCACCGTAAATCTCGGAACCCGGATATACAAATCCTCTTGCTTTCGCTAACGCTACGATTTTTTCCATTGTCTTTTCCATGATCTCTCTCCAATCTCTTCTTATAATATATATATCTATTTCAATATAAAATAAGCCGCTTCTTCTGTATCCAGCACCTTAGCTTTTTTTCCTGTCAACACATTTGTATTTTCACTTGCATAAACAATATCTGACGGCATCTGTACAACCATTGCTTCCTCTACAATAACCAGCTTGCTATCTCCCATATTCAAAAGCTCATTCTTACCGATTGTAGTCTTATCTTTTCCGGTTGAAACCAACTGGATATCCAGATTTAAGCCTGCATCCACAGCCTCCTGTACGGTACCGTAAAACAAAATATTTCCGTTAAACTCCGAATACTGCCCGGCACTGGAATATGTCATAACAAGCTCTACATGCCCATTCTTTACTTCAATTTTATCTACTGTAATACCTTTTGCATCGGACGTTGCATTAAAGGCGGCCACTTCCTTCATTACCATATCTTGTAAATCGTCCACGTCATAACGTTTTTCGTCAAACGCCTCCACGATAGTATTGACCACCACTCCGTCCTTTTCAAATTTAACGGTAGTTTCTTCTGTTTTGCTCAACATACCGCATGCGGTAAGACAAAACACGGACACTACTGTAACGAACAACAATTTCCATTTTTTCATAATTTGCTTCTCCTCCGACTGTTCTTACAGTGTCGCTCTTTATTATATCTAAGTTGTCATTTATTTTCAACAAGGATTTTACAAGGATTGCAAAACAGCAAGACTTTTGAACGGATAATTCATAAATCGTTCCCTGTATTTATCTGCCACATAATGCAATTCCTGCAACACACTGTCGGTAACGGTAAACGTATACAATTTTTCGATAGGTGTTGTTTCAATAAAAGAAAGTGCATAAAGTGCAGAATCCGAAAACTCTTTTCCATTTGGCACACCCGGATATTCTCCGTTTACTGCAACCGCCTTTATCTCGTATATGTAGCGTACCAGCTCGTTGGAAAGACCGGGATGCTGCAACGCTTTTAATGACTGATACGCCAGTTTCAGCATTTCCTTCTCATCGTTATTTTCCCGCGTGTAATAATCGGCAATTTCCATAAAATACATACCGTAATATGCGGCCTCAAAATCTTCTCTCAGTTTTTCAAAATAGTTGGATATGGAAGCTTCCATAATATTATAAGAAGTTCTTCCCTCATACAGTTTAAATTCACCGAAACAAAACGGATTGGTAGCTGCCGTAAACCGGCTGTTTGGTTTTCGCGCTCCCTTGGCAAATGCAGCGATTTTTCCTCGTTCCTTTGTCAGTAAAACGACGCGCCTATCGTAATCCCCGATAGGCACCGTCTTCAATATGATTCCTGTTAAGATTACCGTCTCCTGCATCTTCTTGTGCTCTCCCGACTGTTCTCTCTCGTAACTGTTGTTCTTCTTCCTTATAAAAAAGATAGTCCTTCGGATTTCCGGTTTCCCAAAATTGCTTCCAGTAGTTTAATGCTTTCATCCTATGCCCCCTAATCGTATTGTATTATTAGGGTTTACTTTTTTTGCATTTCTATTCGGATATTTGACTGTTAAAAATTGTCTGTTTCTTTCTTGTCATAGCCGAAGTTTTTCAAAAGGAAATCACTGTCACGCCAATCTTTTTTGACCTTAACCCAAAGCTGTAAATTGACATGCATTTCCAGCATATCTTCAATATCCGGGCGTGCAAGACTTCCGATTTTTTTGAGCATACTACCTTGCTTTCCGATAATGATACCTTTGTGGGAATCTCTCTCACAAACAATAGTCGCTTCGATATCGCATATTTTTTTGCGGTATTTCATACTTTCAATGCTGACTGCAATACCGTGCGGAATTTCATCGCTCAAAAGGCGGAGTGCCTTTTCACGAATCAGCTCTGCCACAATCTGACGTTCCGGCTGGTCCGTAATCGTGTCCTCATCGTAAAACGCCGGACCATACGGCAAATATTTCATAATGCAGGAAATTAAGGTATCTGTGTTGTCCGCTTTCAACGCCGAAACCGGTACAATTTCCTCAAAATCCATTTCCTTGCGGTACGTGTCAATAAACAAAAGAATCTCTTCCTTTTTTACCGTATCCACTTTGTTGATTACAAGGATGACGGGCGTTTTCACTTTTTTGAGCTGTTCAATAATATGCTTTTCGCCGGCTCCGATATACGTGGTCGGCTCTACAAGCCACAAAATCACATCCACTTCCGCCAATGTGCGTTCTGCCACATTAACCATGTAATCTCCAAGCTTATTTTTTGCCTTATGAATACCTGGCGTATCCAAAAAAACAATCTGACCTTCCTCTGACGTATACACAGTCTGAATACGGTTTCTTGTCGTCTGCGGCTTGTTTGAAGTAATCGCAATTTTCTGCCCAATCAGACAATTCATCAAAGTTGATTTTCCTACATTTGGTCTCCCGATTAAGGTGACAAATCCGGATTTGAAATTTTCTTTCATAGTTCCTCTCATTTCATCCATACGTCATGTAGCGTGTTCTTTTAGTGAAAAAGCGCTTCCACGCTGCCAAACAACGAATTGTTTTCTTTTATCTTTTCTTCGTTTCCGATGACACAAAGGCAGTCATCCTCCATAAATGCATCGATATACTGCGCCAATCCGCGAATGATTTCCGGTGTTGTTGTGAGCACTTCATCTCTTTCCTTCTGGATATCTACCGCATCGAAACCGGTCAGATACGCACCAAGGGAAAACATTCCTTTTGCCGACGGCGTCATCGGAACATCCATATCACTCACGGCACCGATTACAAACTGCGTCATTGTACGCTCATCCGCCTCAAAGTTTTTGATATATTCGGATGCCTGTTTATAAATATCTATCGTTTTTTCCAAGTTCGGATCACGGTACGATACAAAATAGCTGTCACCGGTTTTGCCGAACCCATTCATACAGCCGTAAGCACCGCCTTTCACACGCACGTTCACCCAAAGATAATCGTACCCAAGCATTACTTTTAATACTTTCAAGGCGCCTGTATAGGAAAGACCTTTTTTCCGGAAGTTGCCTGCGCGGCATACATACTGCACCTGGGAAGAGGATGTAAAACCTTCGTTTTTTACAGAAAGGTCCGGTACAAAACTTCCCTTTGTTACGTCATTTTTATAAAGACACGTTTTGAATTCTTCCACAAGCGGTGGCAAGTTTGCAAAACCTTCTTCTGTCGCCGTATAATCCACCGTCATGTTTTCCGGGCGGAATATACAACTGCAAAGCGTTTCCAAATTACGAATTACCGCATCACTTTCCTCTTCAAAATGTGTGGCAATATGCTCCACAAAACGATAAAAATCAATTCCGTTTAATACTTCCGAAATTGCTGCAGACTCTGACTGGTATGACAAAGCTCTTCCCATTGCATAAGAATGTCCGGCACTCATAAGAGACGCCTGATTTTTGGAATGAAGTTCTGCCAAAATTTCTGCCAGACGCTTCTTATCCGAAAACTTCGTTCCCGTAATCATTTCTTTTGCAAACGCAAATGACTGCTCCAAGTTTTCATACAGCACTTTGGCTTTGATTTCCATTGTCACTTTGCGCTTGCCCGGTTCTTTGTAATTGGAATAAATATTTGTTACTACCGCCATGCCGCCGGTCTGTATATTCATCTCATTGTACAAATCACCATAACTGTAGTTTTGCGTATCCATCAATCCCAGCACATTTTTTAACAAGCCAATGTAAGGGAACAATTCCTGTGGCACACATTCCAAATCAAACAACAAGCGCAAATAGCCGATTCCGTTTGTGAAAATATCGTGGAACAGCACCGTGGTGTCACCTGCATTTCTCACTTCATTTACCGGTTTTTCCGCCTCTTTTTTCAAATCCTCACGCTTCAAAAGCGGAATTTTTGCCAAGTCCTCCGGACTTTCTTCTGCCTCCTGATAAGCTCTAAGCCCTTTTGTCTGTGCAACAATCGCCTCTATTTCTTCTTTACTAAGGCTCTCTTTATACTGCGAAAGCTTATGCTTTAATTCCTCTTCTTCTTTCACTCCAAGACCTTTTTCCGGTTTTAACACCAGCAATGACTTGTGTGCATTATCTAAAAGGAATTCGCGAATCAGCTTTTCAAAATAATCGGTTTTGATTTTTTCTTTTACTGCTTTGTACGTGTCATTTGCTTCCACATGAATAAACGGTTTTTCATCGTCATAAAGCCAGCTGTCCAACATGCGAAGACCATACATAAGTCCTTTCGGATAGGAGCCAAAATCTGCCTCGCGGTATTTGAATTCAAAGTAGTTTAATCCGGCTTTTAACGAACGCTTATCAATACCGTTTGTCGCAAGGGACGTTAACACTTCCTGAATCGTCTGTACAAATTCATCGGTCTGTTCCTTGTTTGCATTTTTTGCAACAATACTAAAATACGGTTGTTTGATACCGTCTTCGTACAAACTGTACACATCTTTGCCGATTCCTTTTTCAATCAATGCCTGCTTTAAAGGCGCTCCCGGTGCAGAACAGATTGCATAATCCAACACGTTAAACGCAACAGAAAGTTCCCTATTCAAACTGTCTTTTAGCATCATGCTGTAAGCAAGATATGTGTTGTCCTGTTCCGACTCATCTTCCGTAATCGGATAAGCACATTCCATCACGTTAGTCTTTGTAAAACTCTCCTGCGCTTTTACCGTAGAATCCATTTCCATCCGCTCAAATTGGGACAAATATTCTTTATCGATAAATTCCAATTTCTCCGCCATATCCATATTACCGTACAAGTAAATATAGCTGTTGCTCGGATGGTAATATTTGCTGTGAAATTCCAAAAACTGCTCGTACGTCAAATCCGGGATGTTTTTTGGGTCTCCGCCGGACTCCGTGGCATACGTTGTATCCGGATAAAGTGACGTCATAATCTGTCGGTACAACACATCGTCCGGGGAAGAAAACGCACCTTTCATCTCATTGTACACAACGCCGTTGATGGTAAGCTCATCGTCTTCCTCTTCCATCTCATAGTGCCAGCCTTCCTGCAGGAAGATATTTTTGTTGTTGTAAATATTCGGATAGAAAACCGCATCCAAATATACTTTGCAAAGATTTTGAAAATCTGTATCGTTGCAGCTAGCCACAGGATATACCGTCTTGTCCGGGTATGTCATGGCATTCAAAAACGTATTCAAAGATCCTTTTACCAACTCTACAAACGGGTCTTTTACCGGATAATTTTTGGAACCGCACAAAACCGAATGTTCCAAAATATGCGCCACACCGGTACTGTCCGTTGGCGGAGTGCGGAATCCGATATAAAACACTTTATTATCATCATCATTTTCCAAAAGCGCTACTCTTGCTCCGGTCTTTTTGTGACGAAGCAAATAGCTCATGGACTTCAAATCCTGAATTTCTCTTTTTTCTATTATTTCATAACTGTCAAGCTGTTCCAGTCTCATGTTTAACCTCCATCCGGCTCATATAAAACCGCATTTTTCATCTTTTACACATTTTGTGCTGCATTACACAGCAAACATCATGAGAGTCATTTTAGGGAAAGATATTTCCTGAATTAAAATGCCCTTTTCCTTCTTTTCTTCTACTGACAGTGCAGCAAACTCAGACAACTTATAAACTTTATCCCCATACACTTTCTTTTCTTTGCCAAACAAGCCTTTTTGTACTTTTAACTCGCTCACCTTCAGTTTTACTTTTAACTGTTCAAACGTTCTGGCCGCAAAGCTTTTGTTATCCATATAATAAAAATGGCTCTCCAAAGAAGTTTCCATAGAAATCTCTTTGGACAAATAGTGCTCAATAATCGCTTTTAATTTGAATGCAACATCCGGATTGTCCATAATTTCTGCATAGGAATACTTCGCCCCAAGATAAATGTTACCCGTATCCTGCATAACATATTTATAATCCTGATACATTGTCTCTTTTTGGCTCATCACTATTTCCTCTAGTTCTTCGGACTTTCAATATAGTCAATGTTGTCACCACTCATGCGGACTGCCTCCAAAATAACTTCCGGCTTCAAACCGGTTTCTTCTGCAAGTTCATCCACTGTCACATTCCGATGCAAACATTCCGCCAATTCTTTTGCCTTTTCTGCAATTTCATTGACCTGCTCCAACACTTTTTTGTCCAAATCATCATTTTTTACATTTTCTGCAATGTAATCTTCCATGGCATCCATCATCAGCTTTCCAAGCATACCATCTGCTTCCTTTGGATGTTCCAGACACCCAAGCTGGGAAACTCCGAGTGCAACTGCCAGATTGCCTTCTCCAATCAAATCTTCCAAAAAGACGCCTTGTCCCGCGTACAACTTTGCCACGTCTACTACCTGCGGCAAATACAGTTCAATGAGTCTGCTCTGCGCATCCGCATCGCCTGCCATGGCCGACATCGTAATAGCCTCCTTTTCACCGGATGTGGCAGTAGGAAGTTCCTTTAACTCCTCCAAATACATGTCCAAGTAGTTTTTGTCCTCATCCGTCAAAAACTCATCCACATCTACCGGCTCACCAATTCCTATTTTGTGTTTTATCAAATAATCAAACACCAAAGAAAGCTGCTCTTCGTTTAAATTTTGCGATGCAAAAGCCTCTTCCACTTCCTCTTTTGTAATGCAATTGCCGTTGTCTTTTGCCTGCTCCACGACACATTGCAGTGTCTTTGCAAATTCCAATTCTTGATTTACCATTTATTCCCTTATCCTTTCGTCGTATCGGAAACGTTTCATCTTTAAGATTTCACGTGTGTATGTGTAAAAAGATGCTCCTGACAATATTCATAATTGCCGTTACATTTGGAACAAAAACGAAATTCCAAATTTTCGTTGTCTTCTTCCGTCTGCCCGCAAACTGCACATTTATGTCTTGTCACTGCATTCGTTTTGCGCACTTCCTTCTTAAATTCCTGTCTGTGTTTCATTTGCTTCGGTGTCAGACGCACCCTTTTTCTGAGGAAGAAGAAAAATACAATAAAGTTAAGCAGCGATGCCGCAATCGGGAATCTGATATAAAAATCCCCTCTGACAAAATCAACACCAAGCAAAATGGCATAAATAATACCGAGTACACTTGCCGGTACCGGAAGTATAAAAAACACTAACATAACATTTGACGGAAAAGTCGCCGCATAAGCAAGGAAAATAGACATATTAATGTAATAAGTGCTAAAAAACAAGGACCATACTTCAAACCAATCTTCCACCCATATCGATGACGTGTATGCAGGTTCAAACAAATACACATATCCCATCATAAGAAAGCTTCCAAGTATTGTGAACAAAATACCGGAAAAAAAGTATACGTTATACCGATAGGTACCCCAGGCCGCCTCTAAAAGATTCCCTATAGTATAATAAAAATACAACAGCAGCAAAATGAAAAACAAATTGTTTTCCGCCGGCGGAATGACAATCCAGGTAAACAGTCTCCACACCTGGCCATGCACAATCGCATACGGATTTAGCGTCAGATAGTACAAAAACTCCGGATTCACAAGCCGAATCAAATATCCAAACGCGTAGCACAATATCAACATCAACGACAAATTCTTAATCGCATATTTGCCAAATTTCTTTTCAAACTTACTCATTCTCATACTGTAAAAAATGCTCCTCTTTCCTTCTATATTCCCTCATATCCTATATTTTCCATCTTTGTCATTGTCAGGAAAACAATCGAATATATTCTATCATTCCGACTACAAAAAGTAAACTAACTTTATACCTTATTAATAGTGTTTTATATTTTATTTACAAAAATCCCGCAGTATTGCACGTTGCATTTTGTTTCATCGTGTCGTATAATGTCAAGTGTTTGCAAATTAGTTTGATGATTTAAATATTAGAAAAGGTGTGTTTTATGATGGAAAAACGCTATACGCTCGGTATAGATATTGGTTCTACTACCGTTAAAATAGCCATTTTAGATGAAAACAATACGATTTTATTCAGCGATTATGAAAGACATTTCGCCAACATCCGCGAAACTCTTTCGGACTTGTTAAATAAAGCTTACAAAAAATTAGGAAATCTTACATTGCATCCTATGATTACCGGTTCCGGCGGTCTTACGCTGGCAAACCATTTGGAAGTTCCTTTTGTACAGGAAGTAATCGCAGTTTCCACTTCTTTACAGGAGCTTGCACCAAAGACAGATGTAGCAATCGAACTGGGTGGCGAGGATGCTAAGATTATTTACTTTGAAGGCGGAAACGTAGAACAGCGTATGAACGGTATTTGTGCCGGCGGTACCGGTTCTTTTATTGACCAGATGGCATCTTTGATTCAGACAGATGCTTCCGGTTTAAATGCGTATGCCAAAAATTACAATTCCTTATATACGATTGCTGCCCGTTGCGGTGTATTTGCAAAGACAGATATCCAGCCGCTTATCAATGAAGGCGCAACAAAAGAAGATTTGTCCGCTTCCATTTTCCAGGCAGTGGTGAATCAGACTATCAGTGGTCTTGCCTGCGGTAAACCAATTCGCGGCCATGTGGCATTCCTCGGTGGTCCGCTTCACTTCCTTTCCGAGTTAAAAGCTGCATTTATCCGCACATTGAAATTGGATGAGGAACACATTATTGACACAGACAACTCCCATCTTTTTGCTGCAATCGGCTCTGCCTTAAACGCAAAAGATGAAGTTTCTTATACGATGGAAGAAATGGTAAACAAGCTTTCTTCCGATATTAAAATGGAATTTGAAGTAGAGCGTATGGAACCGCTCTTTGCTTCCGACGAAGAATTTGAACAATTTAAAAGCCGTCACGAAACACACCGTGTGGCTACTGCAGATTTACATACATACAAAGGCAACTGTTATTTAGGTATCGACTCCGGAAGTACCACTACAAAAACTGCCCTCGTAGGCGAGGACGGTTCTTTATTGTACTCTTTTTACAGCAGCAACGAAGGCAGTCCTTTGAGTACTGTTATCCGTTCTATCAAGGAAATTTACAGCATTCTTCCGAAAGGTGCACGCATCGTACGCTCCTGTTCTACCGGTTACGGCGAAGCTTTGATGAAAGCTGCCTTTATGTTGGATGACGGTGAAGTAGAAACGGTTGCACACTACTATGCTGCTGCGTTTTTCAATCCGGATGTAGATTGTATTTTGGACATCGGCGGTCAGGATATGAAATGCATCAAGATCAAAAACCAGACCGTTGACAGTGTACAGCTTAACGAGGCATGTTCCTCCGGCTGTGGTTCCTTTATTGAAACGTTTGCAAAATCGTTAAATTACAGCGTAGAAGACTTTGCTACCGCTGCTCTTTTTGCAAAACATCCGATTGATTTAGGTACCCGTTGTACGGTATTTATGAACTCCAAAGTAAAACAGGCTCAGAAAGAAGGCGCAGAAGTTGCCGACATTTCTGCCGGCCTTGCTTATTCTGTTATCAAAAATGCCTTGTTTAAAGTTATCAAAGTTTCGGATGCTTCCGAATTGGGCAAAAACATCGTTGTACAAGGTGGTACTTTCTACAACAATGCAGTTCTTAGAAGCTTTGAAAAAATCGCAGGTTGTGAAGCAATCCGCCCGGACATCGCAGGTATTATGGGTGCTTTCGGTGCGGCTCTTATTGCAAGAGAACGCTTCCAGGCAGATAACTCCTACGAGACAACGATGCTTTCCATCGACAAAATCAATGCATTGCAGTTTGAAACAAGCATGGCAAAATGTCGCGGTTGTACAAACAACTGCCGCCTTACCATTAACAAATTTTCCGGCGGTCGTCAGTACATTTCCGGAAACCGTTGTGAACGCGGTCTTGGCAAACAGAAAAACGAAAACAATATTCCGAACCTTTTTGAATATAAATTGAAACGGATTTTCTCCTACGAGCCGCTCCCGGCAGATGAGGCACCACGTGGCAGTGTTGGTCTCCCGCGCGTACTCAATATGTACGAAAACTATCCGTTCTGGTTTACGTTCTTTACAGAACTCGGATATCGTGTCGTTGTATCCCCGATATCCAACCGTAAAATTTATGAGCTTGGCATCGAATCCATTCCGAGTGAGTCCGAATGTTATCCGGCAAAACTCGCCCATGGGCATGTACAATGGCTCATCAACCAGAAAACAGACTTTATTTTCTATCCGTCTGTCTTTTATGAACGCAACGAATTCGGAGAAGCAAACAATCACTACAACTGCCCGATTGTTACATCTTATTCCGAAAATATAAAAAATAACGTGGAAGAAATCGGCCGCGGCGAAGTTGTATTCCGCAATCCGTTTATGTCCTTCTTGAGCGTAGACACCATCAGTTCTTCCCTCATAAAAGAATTTTCCGAACTGCCGGCATCCGAGATCAAAGCTGCCGTGCAAAAAGCATGGGATGAACTGGCTGCAGCCCGGGAAGACATGAAGAAAAAGGGCGAAGAAGTCCTTGCATGGATGGAACAAAACAAAAAACGCGGTATCGTTCTTGCGGGTCGTCCGTACCACATTGACCCGGAAATCAACCACGGTATTCCGGAATTGATTAACTCTTATGACATTGCCGTTTTGACAGAGGATTCCGTATCCCATCTTGCACAGCCGGAACGTCCGCTTATCGTATCCGACCAGTGGATGTATCATTCCAGACTGTACGCTGCTGCAAGCTATGTAAAAACAAGAGAAGACTTGGATTTGATTCAGTTAAACTCTTTCGGATGCGGTTTGGATGCGGTTACAACAGACCAGGTAAACGACATTTTATCCGGCTCAGACAAAATATATACATGCTTAAAAATCGATGAAGTAAACAACTTAGGTGCGGCAAGAATCCGTATCCGTTCTCTTCTCTCCGCGCTCCGCGTAAAGGAACGCAAAAACGAACCGAGAACAATCCGCTCTGCTGCGATCACAAAAGTTCAGTTTACGGAAGAAATGCGCAAAGATTACACTATTCTTTGCCCGCAGATGTCACCCATTCATTTTGAAATTTTGGAACCGGCGTTCCGGGCTTGCGGATACCACTTTGAAGTGTTACCAAACGACAACAAACGTGCGGTTGATGTTGGACTTAAATACGTAAATAACGATGCCTGCTATCCGTCACTTATGGTAGTCGGACAGATTATGGATGCTCTCCACTCCGGCAAATATGATTTAAATAAGACTGCTGTTATTATAACGCAAACCGGTGGAGGTTGCCGTGCAACGAACTATATTGGTTTTATCCGCCGTGCTCTGGAAAAAGCAGGCATGTCACATATACCGGTAATTTCACTAAATCTGGGCGGTATTGAAACCAATCCCGGTTTCCACCTGAACCTTGATTTGTTGATGCGTGCTGCTTATGCTGCTACTTTCGGCGATGTTTTCATGCGCTGTGTATACCGCATGCGCCCTTATGAAAAAGAACCGGGAAGCGTAAACGCAGTACACCAAAAATGGATTAAAAAATGTCAGGACTTTGTTTCTGCGAAACATATGAGTTTCTTTAAATTCCAGAAAATGTGCCGTCAGATTATTGAAGATTTTGACGCCATTCCGATTACAGATGAAAAGAAACCCCGTGTCGGTATCGTAGGCGAAATTCTTGTAAAATTCGCTCCTGCCGCAAACAATTATTTGGTAGAACTTTTGGAGTCAGAAGGTGCCGAAGCAGTATGTCCGGACCTTTTAGACTTTATGCTCTACTGTTTCTATAACCAGATATACAAAGCAGAACACCTTGGTACAAGCAAAAAGTCTGCACAAATTGCCAAACTTGGTATATGGGCACTGGAAAAGCTGCGTGGCGGTGCTACTAAAGCATTTAAAAAGAGCAAGCATTTTGATGCACCTACAAGCATCTATGACATTGTAAAATTTGCAAAACCGATTGTAAGTATCGGTAACCAGACAGGTGAAGGATGGTTCCTTACCGGCGAAATGATAGAACTGATTCACAACGATGTTCCGAATATCGTATGTTGTCAGCCGTTTGCCTGCCTGCCAAACCACATCGTAGGTAAAGGAGTTATCAAAGAACTGCGCAAGCAATACCCGCTTAGTAACGTCGTTGCCATCGACTACGATCCGGGTGCCAGCGAAGTTAACCAGTTAAACCGTATCAAACTGATGCTTTCTACAGCACAAAAGAACTTAAAAAAGAAATAAACGCCTTGTTTTTCCTTATTTATTTGGGAAATAATAGTAGGTGCGTTCACACTTTTTTGACAGTTTCAACGTATTTTTATCACAAATATCGGGTATGATAATACATGTAGAAGGTGAACATCCCTCAGCCTTCTACTATGAATGAACTTTTTCATATCTCCCCTTTGTAAAGCAAGTCCGGCTCGCACACCGGACTTGTTTTCTTTTTGTCTACATGTGGCAATATATTTGACACACCTTACATCACATTTTATAATACTTTTGATAAAAACAAAGGAGAATATCAGATTGAATCTTATAAAAATTATAGATTTTAACGCACCGGAACTTGATGTGTATGCCAGATTAAATGAAAACCAATTATTGAACCGCCACGAACCGGAAAAAGGGCTTTTTATCGCAGAAAGTCCCAAGGTCATTGAACGTGCCCTAAATGCCGGTTGTATTCCACATTCCATCCTTGTAGAAGAAAAACATATCGAAGGTGAGGCAAAAGAAATTCTCACCCGCCTTCCTGACATCCCGGTATATACGGCAGAATTTGATGTTTTGACACAACTTACCGGCTTCCAATTAACGCGGGGCATGTTGTGCGCCATGTACCGTCCCAAACTGCCTTCCATGGAAGAAATATGTCAAAATGCAAGACGCATCGCTATATTGGAAGATGTCATGAATCCGACTAACATTGGGGCTATTTTCCGCTCTGCCGCTGCTTTGAACATCGATGCAGTCCTGTTAACTCCCGCCTGCAGCAATCCATTATATCGACGCGCTGCAAGAGTTAGCATGGGCACCGTTTTTCAAATACCATGGACTTTTGTCGACAAAGAAAGCTGGCCTGCTTCCTGCATACATAAGCTGCACTCTATGGGCTTTAAAATAGCTGCGATGGCTCTTTCCGAACAATCGCTCGCCATTGACGATCCTATTTTGTTATCCCAAGAAAAACTTGCGATTGTTCTGGGTACCGAGGGCGACGGATTGGCTACATCTACCATTGCAGGCTGCGACTATACCGTAAAGATTCCAATGTCACACGGTGTTGATTCTTTGAATGTTGCTGCCGCCAGTGCCGTTGCCTTTTGGCAACTGGGACGCTAGAAACACACGTTGAAAAACGACACATACACAAATTCATTTTTCTGTAATAAAAAAACACCGTAAAGGTGTTTTTTTAGTCCTGCTCTATGACGGACATAATATCTTCGATTTGTTGCATGGAATCATCCAAATCTTCCCGATATTCATTGTACTCCGTCAACTCATTTTCTTCCTCTGACTCTTTTATTTCCGGCACATTCACATTTTCCACCGTACTAATCTCAGTTTCCTGTTTTTGACTGACATCATCCTCTCCGGAATTCACAAACTTCGTAGCAAGTACAATAATTGCTATAAGCAAGATAACCCCAATTGCGATTGCTACAAAAATTGCTTTATTTGGTTTTTCATTATACGGTTTGAAGTTTTCGTATTCCATAGTCTCTTTTCTCCCTTACTTTGATTTTTTTGACATCCTTCTATTGTAAAAGCTTACGCCATCATCCGACAAACAAAATAATCCCGCTGACTCCTATCATAAAAAGCATATTACATATGACACATATTTTTCGATACATCGCCTGATGTGCTTCCTTATTTTCAATTTTTTCCTTTTGCTTTTCCGTCATTCTCCAATCTGCCGGAAAAAATGCACAAACGAAAAGTATGACGTAAACCAGCACTCCCAGAAATGCGAGCATCACCAGTACTCCGGCATCTTTTGTCCCCAAAATACTTTTTATAATAACGGAAATCATAAATACAACAAATGCCAACAGTTCTATTATTTTTTCACTTTTACTCATTTTCCCTTCCATAAAGCACCCCTATTCTGTAAACTCTAGTTTTTCCAACTCACTCTCTTTTATATAAAAACAACTATCTTCAAAAAATGTCTTTTTATAAATATATGTTTGGTCTTTGTCTCCCTTTACGGAGTATATATATGCAACCGCATCTCCGTCTTTTACCTGAACTTTTCCTAAAAAAGTATCTATCATTTCCTTTCCAAACGGCGGGGTACACCACACATATGTTGTACCATCATTCATAATGATATACTGATGCTCACACCCCGTTAATACCCCCAATTTTGTATTCCATTTTACAAGAAAACTCACAAGCAAACATGTGATCAATACCAAAAAGACAATGATTCCATACTTTTGTTTCTTTTTTTCCCCTATTGTCAAACTAACATCCTCCCAAGTTGTTCAATTATATAAATACTCTATCATAAAAAACGGATTGTCACAAGACTAAGCAGTCCTAAGACAATCCGTTTCCATTACCTTATTCTTTTTCTTTCCATTGTATGAAAGAATAGCTTTCTAAAATTTGAAAATACTTACAAAGGCGTTCATAAAGTGGCTCTGCCTCATCACCAAAATGCTCTTTTACAAGCTCACCAAGTGCAATAATATCTTTTTCTCCATCGATAAGAGGCCACACAAAACTTCCCATCTTATCGAGATGAACATGACTCACCTTTGGCTTTTTAAAAAGTTTCTGCGCTAGGCGGTTGAAAAAACCTGTATTTTCAATATCAAGTGTCACAATTCCTTCTTCGTCCGCCGACCATGCAATCCGTTCCTGACGCATTGGGCGACGTTCCAAATAATTTTCCGACTTATTATTTTGCTTTTTCATAGTTTAATTCTTCTTTTTCTTTTTCCATACTGAAAATTTGAGTAAGGACAACACTACTAAAGCAAACACAACAATACTGCCGATGATGCTAACCGGTTCCGGAACGTTGATGTATTTTGATAAATCAATCGCCTGGTCAATACCAAATACTGCCATAACCGCAAGCACGATACCCATTAAGCCTTCGCCTGCGATCATACCGGAACAATACAAAATACCATCGTTTACAATCTGTTTCTTTTCTTCCTCTTTGCGTTTCATCTTGTCAAAGATAAGACGAACAATACCACCTACCATAATGCAGGCATTCAACTGTACCGGCAAATATACACCGATAGCAAACGGAAGTACCGGAATACCAAGAATTTCAACTACAATCGCAATGAATACACCGATAAATACAAGACCCCACGGAAGATTGCTTTCCATAACACCTTCGATAATCATTTTCATCAAAGTTGCCTGAGGAGCTGCCAACTGTTCTGTACCAAAGCCCCATGCACGGTCCAACAAATATAATGTTGCTCCGATTGCAAGTGCAGAAGCAACAACACCAATCACTTCACCAATCTGCTGTTTCTTCGGTGTTGCACCTAACAAGTAACCTGTTTTCAAATCCTGTGATGTATCGCCGGAAATCGCTGCAACAATACAAATAATAGAACCGATTGCGATAGCGCCCTGCATACCATGTACACCACCATCACCCGTTATTTTCAACAACACAGTTGCTACCAACAAAGTTGCAATTGCCATACCGGAAACCGGGTTATTACTACTTCCGACAAGACCAACCATACGGGAAGATACCGTTGCAAAGAAAAATCCAAAAATTACAATAATAACTGCACCAAGGAAACTAACCGGAATTGCCGGTACCAACCAGATTAATACAGTAAGAATTGCAATACAACCGATTACAACACCCATACTAAGGTCTTTTGATGTACGCGTCATTGCACTGCTTGTTTTGCCACCCATACTCTTGATTGCATCACGGAATGTTGTGATAATAAGGGGCAAAGATTTAATCAAACTGATAATACCACCCGCTGCCAGTGCACCGGCACCGATGTAGCGCACATAAGAACCCCAAATTGCAGAAGCTCCTCCGGCTGCAAACATCTCTCCGATTGGCTCTGTGCCCGGATATAAGATAAGCTGTTCACCGAACAATACAATAATCGGAATTAAAACCATCCAACTGAGCAAACCACCGGCAAACATGTAGGAAGAAATCTTAGGTCCGCAAATGTATCCAACACTCATAACTGCCGGATAAATCTGAGTTCCAATTTCACCACTAAAGTTTTTGACGCGAAGGGAAACTTCACTCGGAACTACTTTTAATCCATCGATAATTAATTTGAAAAATGCGGCAAATCCCATACCGGCAAATACTGTTGTTGCATTTGCACCGCCTTCTTCACCTGCCAAAAGTACTTCTGCACAAGCAGTCCCTTCCGGATAAGGTAAAACACCATGCTCTTTTACGATTAACGCATTTCTGAGTGGAACCATAAAGAATACACCTAACAGACCACCAAATAAAGCAATCAGTGTAATCTCAACAAGTCCCGGTTTGTCCATTTTTCCTTCTGCCGCCCACAAAAACAGTGCCGGAAGTGTAAAAATGGCACCGGCTGCTACAGATTCACCTGCAGAACCAACTGTTTGCACAATGTTACTTTCCAAAATAGAATTTTTGCGCATAATTACACGAATCACACCCATCGCAATAACCGCTGCCGGAATGGATGCAGAAACCGTCATACCTACCCTAAGTCCTAAGTAAGCATTTGCTGCGCCAAACACTACGGCAAGAACAATACCCATGACGATAGATGTTACAGTAAACTCAGGGGTAATCTTCTCAGCCGGAATATAAGGCTTAAATTCTTTGTTTTCGTTCATAACTCTTCTCCTTAGTTTTTTCTCTAACTATTATATTTTAGCGGATATGGCTATTTCATGCAAGCATGAACGTACTTTCTTTGTGCATTTTTCTAACTTTTTGAGGCGAAAAATTAAAAAAAGCGCATTTTCATGCACTTTTTTTCTTATCTTGTTTCCAGTAATCTACTAATTTTTACGTTACTAAAGTAAAATTAATCTTTATGAAAAGTGTATTAAATCCATTGACACTTAATTGTATTTTTTCTCTTTGTTTGCTAAAATCATTCATAAATGATTTCTTATATTAGAGGGTGGGAAAAGTAATGCACTATACAAATGATTTATCAACTTCTTTTGCTGACACTTACTGTCTGGATTTGTTTGTAGACGATTGCTATGAAAATGAAACACAGCACCAACTGTATCGCTCACATAAAGCATCATCTAACTTAAGTAATTCCATACATCTACGCAATTTTCTTATGCAAAACAACTTTGACAGTTTCGATGTTTTTACGGAATCCGTCTGTCTCTCGAACGGTTCTACCAATTCGGAATCATCTGCTAATTTTAAGAGAACACTGACACTGTTTCTTATTTGCAGTGTTCTTTTTACAGTAATTGCTATGATACTTCGTCTCACATTTCCGACACAAACGGATTCTGTCAACTCTGCCGGCTCTATTTTTATCGGTATCATGGCAATAGCAGCTTTTTCTTTTTTTCTCGGCTCTGAAATTCTAGCCAGAAAAAGATGTACACAAAAAATAACCGGTGTCTGCGTTGCAATACACAAAAAAATGTCAGATGGCGACTTACTTTACAAACCTGTTTATTATGTAAAATATAATGATATAGGCTACTTACTGATGGGAAACAGCTATTCAAACATTGGCGTTCCAGATATCGGAGACATCGAACACGACATCTATATCAATCCCTCGAACCCGCTTGACCATGTCCGCACAAAAAGTATGGGCAATTATCTTTTTCTCATCTTAATATGCGGTTTATTTATGTTCTTTTCCATTAAATTACTAGTGTCTTAAAGTGTTTATTCGGATTCCGCTTTTGCTCTTTACACCATAACCGTTTATTGCACGGATTCATTCACAAGGATGACAACGATTCCCGCATCTGCGTCTCCCTGTGGAATTTCCAGTGCAACACTTTTATATCCGCCAAACTCGTACACACAGTTTGTCTGCGGCTGAGTTGCTTCATAGTCGTATTCCGGTATTTCTTCCAAACGACCGTCTACGATACAAAAAACACTGCATTCTTCTTCCATGCCCAACTTCTTTGCCTGAAAAGCAAATGCCGCTGCATGTGCATCGTCTACCGTCCATAATTTGAGCGCATAAAACTGTCCTTCTTCTACAGTCACTCCCAACAATGCACTTATCTTTTCAGCATCCGTAATTACATCATAACGATATTCACTTGTATTCTTTTTAAAATCAGAGCTCTCTTTAAATAATAGCACTCCGTCTCTCAACGTAGCTGCATTCTCAATCATACTCTGTCCGGCAGTTTCCTCTGTCACAGCTTCCTGCTGTATGGACGCCAAATCCATTTGCAACGTTTCAAGATTCGAATCATACAAAGAGGATACCGAATACCGGTTACTATCGTCTAACCAGTCCTGCTCTCCCAAATTATTAAGCGAATCGATTACGACTTGCTGCTGTTGATTTTTCTTTTCAACAGCCTCTTCCATCTTTACTCCTAACATTTGCAAAATAAAGACCGCAGATACAGCACCTGCAATCCAACCGGCAGGCTTTCCGTTACCTCCAAATTTTCTTGCCTCTTTTTCCCGCAACGTTTTTTGCATAAACAAAATAGGATCCAATGACCTTGTTCTTGCATGTTTAATGTTGTTTTGAGCACAATAGGAACGAATCTCATCCATTTGACGCAAAAACAAATCTTTCATTTCCGGTGTAATACTCATTTCTGCAAGCATATCACCCCAACGATACAAAAAATCACCTTTACTCAAAATCCGGATATCCGTATCTGCAAACAGGCGTTGCCATTTTTCATAATCCCTACATTTATCCAGTTCTTTTAAACGTTTTACTGCGATAATAAACTGTTCTTCTTGCTGTTTATTGATTTCATTTTTTTGCTCGTCCGCCAGTTTATCAATATCCTCAAATACTTCATTGATCTCGTCTGTTTCCGCAGATTGTTCCATATTGGCGATAGTTGTACTGTTTTCCTGTGAAGTATAATATGGCTGCCATACTTGATTCCATTGTTGCTCATTGAGCAATGGCTGTTGCGAATCATTTTGAGCATAAGAAAGTGCCTGCCCGTATGCTGCATGAATTTTTTGCCACTCATCCGGGTATTCTTCCGGATGATACTTTTTCGTCAATTCAGCATAGGCTTTTTTTATTTCCATCGTATTATTTGTCGGCTCTATTTGAAGAACCGCGAATATTTCTGCTCTGTTCATCTTTAGTTCGTTTCCTTCTCTTCCCATTCTCTAAAAAGATTATCGATTTCCCGATCCTCTTCGTCCTCATACCAATTGCCTTCTTCCACTTCCAGCTCATCCCATTCTACATAATTGTCTGTGAGCCTTTCCAACGTAGCAAAAAATACCGTGAGATATTTGCGCACCTTCGGCACCTGATATGGGTCATGTTTTAAAATATACTGGAAATATTGCAATTTTTTCGCGATTTCCTCTTTGTAGTCGTTACTACACTGCATAAACAACTTTTCGCCATGGGAAATAACATACTTGTTTTCTTCGTCATCAATAGGATTCATCTTTAGCTTTTCGTATTCTTTCAGCTTTTTCTCAATTTCCTCTTGCGTCAGATGATTATTCTTATCCACAATAACAAGCCGTCTCTTCACTCCGTTTAACGGAATATGGACATTTACTTCCAAAACACCGTTAATATCGTATGTATAGCGGACATGACACTTTACTTCGCCTGCTTTACATGGCGGAATGTGCAATTTCAACTCTCCGAGCAATGTATTTTCATCTACATACATCGCTTCCCCTTGAAACACGCGAAATCCGATTTCCGTTTGATTGTCATATGCATTGACATAAGTCTGCTCGCAACTAACCGGCAACGGACTGTTTCTTTGAATAATAAATGACATTAACGATCTGGATGGATTTTCGTCATTGTGCACACCGGTTCCAAGTGAAAACGGACAAATATCAGTCAGTACCACCTCTTTAATATCGTTATCGCGCTCTTTGATTCCGGCACAAACACCACACCCGATTGCTATCATATAATCCGGATTAACAGTCGTTATGTCCTTTCGTCCTAAGATATGCTGCAAATATTGCTTTACAATAGGCATTTTACAAGAACCACCAACTAAAACAATATGATCTATTTTGTCCGGCGTCATTTTTGCATCCATAAGTACTCTCCGAATTGGTTTTCCCATTCGTTCAAAAAGTACTGCACACGCCTTCACAACGTCTTTTCTTGTGATTTCCATTTTAGCATTGATTTGATCACAATTAACTACCATCTGTGCAGAACGTTCATCGGTAAGTTTTCGTTTGCATTTTTCTGCACTGCTCCTTATGATTGCGCGAGTTTCCGGTGTTATCGTATGCGGATCCATACCCTGTGCCTTGATAAAATATGTGCCAATCATATCGTCAAAATCTTGACCGCCAAGCTGATTGTCTCCGGAAACAGAAAGAATCTCAACAAGACTGTCAAAGCATTCAACCAACGAAACATCCAACGTACCACCACCAAAATCAAACACCATGAAAACTGCGTCCTCTTCTTTCATCTGGTGGTACGCCAAAGCTGCAGCCGATGGCTCATTGATAATTCTATCCACGCGCAGGCCGGCAAGCACGCCTGCACGCTTTGTAGCATTTCTGGCAATGTCGTTAAAATAGGCAGGTACACTGATAATTGCCTCTTCTACTTCCTCGCCCAAATATCGTTCTGCATCTTCTTTCAATTTGCGCAGTACCATGGCGGACAATTCTTCCGGCAAATATGTTTTTTCGCCAAATCTATATTTTCTTGAAGTCCCCATATAACGCTTGAAAATGCTTGCCGTCATAGCTGGATAATGCGCCAATCTTTCTTTGGCAGTTTTCCCCACATATACGGTTCCATCTTCATCAAAGCTGACTACACTAGGAGTCAAATATTCACCAAATGCGTTCGGAATCAGTTTGCTCTCCCCATTTTCCCAAACTGCAACAAGACTGTTTGTCGTTCCTAAATCAATACCAATAATTCTAGACATAACCCTATCTCCCTCTATTTTCTTCTAGAATTTTAACACAATCCTTATGAACGAACAAGAAGCTTCGTCACCTGAATACATGCAGTAGGAACAAACGCCAATGCAACACAAATTCCAATTTGAGCCAACGTAAGTGCAGACACCTCAAACAAACCGCCTAAAAACGGCACAAAAATTACAAGCAATAATAAACCGATACCTGCTGCAAAAGCACCGATACTTGCCGGATTACTCCGGAAACCGATTTTGAAAACAGACAATTCGCTTCTGCAATTAAATCCATGGAACAAACGTGCCGTCGTAAGTGTAATAAACGCCATCGTACTTGCCAATGCCGCATCCCCTGCGGACAAACCGATATGAAATGCCACCATGGTGCAAACAGCAATCAAGCCCCCCTGTACCAAAAGCTGTAGCATAAATTTTTTGTTCAAAATACCTTCCTTCGGATCACGCGGTTTTTGAGAAAGTAAATTATCTTCCGCCGGTTCCATTCCTATCGCAATAGCCGGCAAAGAATCGGTAAGCAAATTCATAAACAACAGATGCACCGGTGCAAAAGGTGCCGGTAAACCAACAATGGACGTATACAATACGGACAAAATACCGGCCATGTTACCGGACAGCAAAAACTTGATTGCATTTTTTATGTTCCGGTATACATTTCTACCGTTTGTAACGGCATTGATAATGGTTGCAAAATTATCGTCTGTTAAAATCATCGCTGCTGCATCCTTGGATACTTCTGTTCCTGTAATTCCCATAGCAACACCAATATCCGCTTTTTTCAGAGCCGGTGCATCATTGACACCATCCCCTGTCATAGCAACAATATTTCCTCTTTTCTGCCATGCCTGAACAATCCGGATTTTATTTTCCGGAGATACTCTTGCATATACAGAAATGTGTTCTATCTTATTTGCCAGTTCGTCCTCTGACATAGCATCCAATTCCACACCGGTTACGGCAATGTCGCCTTCCTCAAAAATCCCAATCTGTTTTGCAATTGCAGTAGCTGTGATTTTGTGGTCTCCGGTTATCATAATCGGTTTGATTCCTGCTCTTTTTGCATCTGCTACCGCTTTTTTGGACTCTTCTCTAGGCGGGTCCATCATAGAAATCAATCCGATGAAAATATAATCGTCCTCGTCAGAAAGTTCCATTTTTTCTTCGGACTGTGTTTCCTTGTAAGCAAACGCCAACACACGCAATCCGTTTTGTGAAAATTCCATATTTTTTGCAAGAATTTTTTCTTTATCATCCTCTGTCAACTCGCGAATTCCTTCGCTTGTACGAATACGGCTTGTACGATCCAGCAAAACATCTAAAGCACCTTTTGTCATGATAGTAGGAACACCGTGTAAACGATACTTTGTGGACATCAATTTACGGTCAGAGTCAAACGGAATTTCTGCCATTCGCGGCATGATTTCACGGAAAAGCTCCTCATCAAGATCAATGGAGCGTACCATTTCCAACAGACAATACTCTGTCGGGTCGCCAATCCCTTTGCCGTCTACAATAGAGGAATCGTTTGTCAAAATGGCATTGTACAACAAATAGCGGTGCAACTGATTTTTCAAATCCACTTCACTCGGTGCAATCGTTTCATGATCCACATAAACTTGTTGAACCGTCATTTTATTTTGCGTCAAAGTACCTGTTTTATCCGAGCATATAACGGAAACACAACCAAGACTTTCTACCGCTTTTAACTCTTTTATAATGGCGTTTTCTTTTGCCATTTTTTGTGTTCCCATAGCCTGTACAATGGTTACAATCGAGCTTAATGCTTCCGGAATGGCTGCAACAGCAAGTGCTACTGCAAACATCAAAGAATCCAGAACCGGCATATCACGGTAAATGCTCAATGCAAACACAATGCCGGAAATAATCATAATAACAATCGCCAAACGGCTGCTAAACTGGTCCAGACTGATTTGTAACGGTGTCTTTTTCTCTTTTGTGGCATTCATGAGCGCCGCAATTTTTCCGATTTCTGTATGCATACCGGTATTTGTTACAACAACCGTCGCCCTGCCATAGGTGACCAAACTGCCGGAATACACCATATTTACGCGGTCTGCTAATGGTGCTTCCTCTGTTAAATCAATCTCTTTTTTGTCAACGTTAGTAGACTCACCGGTAAGAGAACTTTCGTTTACTTGAAGCGAGAAATTTTCTAAAATTCTTCCATCCGCAACAACCATGTCGCCGGCTTCCAACAATACAATATCCCCCGGCACTACTTCCGCTGACGGAATCTCTATCTTTTGTCCACCACGCATTACCTTTGCATTGGGAGAGGACAAGGACTTCAGACTATCCAACGATTTTTCTGCTTTTTTATGCTGTACGGTTCCCAATATGGCATTTAAAATAATGACTGCAAAAATAACAATCGTACTTTCTACATTTCCGGATACCATCGAGATAACTGCCGCAATAAACAATATAATGACAAGCAAATCTGCAAACTGCGAAAGAAAGACTTGCAACGTGCTCTTTTTCTTTCCCTCCTGCAAAACATTTGCTCCTTTTTGCTGCAAAATTTGTGCGGCTTGCTCCTTGGAATAACCTTGCATAGTTACCTGAAACTGTTCAAGCACCTCTTTCTTTGTCTGTAAATAATACTCTTTCATAAAAGACCTCCTGTTGTTTGACAATGCGTTTTTGCACGTCTTTTCCTTGTTTGAATAAAAAAAGACCTTTGATGCACGCTAACCATGCATCAAAAGTCTGGTAACCAAAATTGGCATGTGCTACCAAGTTATATACATAACCGCGATTGTTGATAACACATTAAAACTACTCCCTCTTGACGGAATATATTTTTTATTCTTTGAGTAAGATACACTTTTTTTGGGGGAATGTCAATAAAGATTGTGTTAAGATTTATTCCATGTAATTGGACATAGATGTACGAATTACCATTTGCTTTATTACAAAGCATTCCATCCATATCACCTTATAATATGCATCTTATAATCATATTACACATTTTTTCTGACGAATATCGTCGTGTGTATTACATTGTATCTGACGAACTTTTTCTGCCTTTTTACATTTTTCAGAAGATACATTATAAAAAAGTAATAGCCATCACAAAGAATCTACTTTGTAATGGCTATTTGTATGATTTTACTAATATTTTAGAAAACTGAAATTTTGCGCGTAGCAATGAGCCATGCTGGACAGTGGCTAAATACTGCTCGTCGGGCGCTTGCACACGTAAGAGCATATTTAGGCAGTGGACAATACGGCGAACGCCGCGACAACGAACAAGCGCAAGCTTGTGAGTCTGTCGGCATGGCGATACACCTGCTAACTGAAAGTTATCTTTCTCTTTCTGTTTTTGCAATTTGATGAACAATCTCAGAAAATCCATCTGAATCCGATTCTAATAAACCATGTGTCATATTTTCCATTATAAACATCTGCTTATATGGTGCGTTTACTTCTTCAAA
>JAZQDM010000062.1:0-21516 GCA_045546775.1 Lachnospiraceae bacterium
AAAAGTCTTCCGATTCTTCCGTTGCCGTCCAAAAACGGATGTATTGTTTCAAACTGATAATGAATCAATGCAACTCTAATCAATGGATCATAATCCGTATTCTCATTAATATATTTTTCCAAATCAGACATTGCGTTTTGCATATCTTCTACATTTGGCGGAATATATCTTGCATCTTTTAATGAACAGTTGGCAGGCCCAATCCAATTCTGAGAATGTCTGAATTCTCCCGGAGTTTTATCCTGTCCGCGAACATTCTCCATTAATACTTCATGTATTTCTCTTATTAATCTGCAACACAAAGGTAATCTTTCCAGACGTTTTAATGCATACTGTGTTGCTTTCACATAATTAATAACATCAGAAACATCAAGATTTGCATTCTCTTCCACTTCCGGATCTAATACATCATCAAGAGTACACTGTGTGCCTTCTATTTGTGAGGAAATTAATGCTTCTTTTCTAACATACATTGATATAAACAAATCCGCATTAGAAATTAACTGTGATGCAGTATCAAGTTTTACAAGTTGTTTATTGGCATCTATTAAAAGTTTTACTATCTCTTCATCCATTTCAATTTCCGGCATAGGTGGTAATGGATTTGGTTTAGAAGATTGATAAGTAGCCTCTCCTGTTAAATTGACAACATATATTCCTGCACGATTCATATAATTCTCCTTATTTTGCGAAGTAAAATGCCTGCCTGATTATGCAGGCAGAGAATTTTTTACCTCTTTTTGAAATAACTACATTCATTATACTCTTTTTATTTCAAAAAGTCATTAGGTTTTTGAAATAAAAATACTTGTTTCTTTGTTTTATTTCAAAAAGTCTTTTCACTAACATTATGATTGCTTTTCTTCTCTATAAAATGGGCGAATTTTTGTTGCTCCCAACATAACTCGTCCCTCCACACATCGTCCGGTCCACAACCGCCAAATTCTTCGCATTCGTCGGTTGCGCGGCTTTCGCCGCATGCTACGTCCAAGCCACTTCGTAAAAGCTTCGCTTTTCCTCAGTGTTTGGCTTTCGCCAAATAGTCCACTCGCAAAAAAGAGGCTCATACAAGCAAGCTTGCATCGCCTCTTTTTACTCCTGTCCAGCTTGGACTCAATGCTCCAGCATATTTTCAATAAAAATCCCATACCCCCTTGTTGGATCATTCACAAGCACATGGGTCACAGCCCCGATAATCCGTCCGTCTTGGACGATTGGACTGCCGCTCATTCCCTGTACAATTCCTCCGGTGATATTTAACAAACCGGGATCTGTAATTTTTAGGACGATTCCCCGGTTTACGTTATCGTTATCTAAGCGAATTTCGGTAATTTCTACGTCATACGTTTCGCGCTCATTTTGAACGGTCGTGATCACTTGGGCTTTCCCTTTATGGATTTCCTGTTTCAGTCCAATGGGCATATAGATTGCCTCTTCCAAGTAGGCAATTTTGCTTGTATCACAAACGCCATAAATTCCGGAAGCAGTATTATCCAAAATGCTTCCTACAACATTGCTATCCGAATAGGAAATCATCCCGGTCAATTCACCGGGTGTCCCAATTTCTCCTTTTTTGATATCGATAATTTCGGTCTTGTACAAAAGACCTTCTTCCAAAACCATCAATTCGCTTGTATCCACATCATTGATTCCATGACCTAAAGCACCAAAATTTCCATTTCTGTCTACAAAAGTAAGTGTACCAACACCTTGTGCATTGTCTCGCACCCAAATGCCTAATTTGTATTCTCCGGACTCATTTTTGCGCGGTGTTACAACAAGCTGTTGTTCTTGCCCTTCCCGCATTACCGTAAGTGTCACTTCATCTGCACCATGCAATGCAATCAAATCCATAAATTGCTTTTTGCCTTCTACGTTCTCGTCATTAACTTGTAAAATGTAATCGCCTTCCTGCAAGATGTATTTGGAAGGTGCATACATCATCCCGTCCATTCCTTGAAATTCTCCGATACCGATAACAAGAACTCCTTCCGTCTCTACATAGATGCCAATGGGTACACCTGCCGGCATAACCATTCTGTCTTCAATCACCTGAATATTTACCTGTTTTAACGGCATCACACCAAACAGTTTCACATCCATCTGATAGCTGGTAAGATGGTCCGACTTCATAGTGACTTTTTCGCTCAAATCAAACATCACACGGTCACTTGTCACTGTCTCTCCCAAGTCGGATACCGCTACCGCGTCCAAATAAATTTCGCCCGATGCCGGAACATGAAAATCAAAAGTATGCTCCTCTCCGACACGAATGTGTATCGTACCCGGAATCTGCATCCACCACGTATATAATATAAATGCACTTGCAACACTTGCAAATAAAATGGCTCCCCAACAGAGGAACCATCTTCGAAAACCTTTATGAATTCCTGATTGTCTACTCATATTGTCACATCTCTTTCCTAAAAAGTATGTCCTTGTTAGTATGTGACAAAATCGAATTTTCAATTAGGATTGTTTTGTATTTGCTGCCATTTCTTTCAATTCTTTTGCATTGGAAACAGCCGTCTCCGTAATTGTTTCACTTCCAAGCAGTCTTGCAAGCTCGAAAATACTGTCTTCTTCCTTGATTTCCCGAATGGTAGTCGTCGTTTTTTCCATGTCGGAACTTTTTTCAATCAGATAATGGTTGTCTGCCATAGCTGCAATTTGCGGCAAATGTGTGATACAAATTACTTGATGTTCTTTGCCAAGTATTCCCAACTTTTCCGATACTTTCCACGCCGTTTTCCCGCTGATTCCCGCATCAATTTCATCAAAAATCAACGTGTGAATACTGTCTTTTTTGGCAAGAACCGTTTTAAGCGCAAGCATAATACGGGACAATTCACCACCACTTGCAACCATACCAAGTGGTTTTATGCTTTCGCCCGGATTGGTACTAATCATAAATTCCACATCATCAAATCCGTTTTCCTGTATATGATTTTCATCCGGACGCACCTGAATTTCAAACTGCACGTCGATAAAATTCAAATCAACAAGCGCTTCTTTCATTTGCGTTGCCAAAACTTTTGCATTATCTTCACGAATGTTTGACAACACGCGGCAACTTTCCAAAACGTTTTCTTTTGTCTGTTTTATTTTTTCTTCCAAGTTATTTTTATATAACTCATAATCTGCAAGTTTTTCAACTTTTTCCTGCGCCGTTTCTCCATATGCAATAACATCTTCTATGGATTTACCGTATTTGGACTTTAGATGATTTAACAAATTTAACCGTTCTTCTATCTGCTTAAACTGCGCTTCATCAAACTCAAAATCACTCATAAGTCTGGAAACCGAATGATTAAAATCGTTCAAGAGACTATCCACATCTTCCAAGACAGACTGTAAGGACTGCAATTCCTCATCATACGAAGCAACCGCATTCAGTTCCCTAAGTGCCCTGCTAATATTGTTTGCCGCACCGTGTCCCTGCCCGGAACTACAACAATCATACGAGGCACTGAGTGCTTCCATAATCTTTTGCCCGTTCATCATTTTACGGTATTCTTTTTCCAACGCATCATCTTCGCCGGATTTGAGTGCTGCATCCGCAATCTCATTGGCCTCAAATTCTGCCATTGCCATCTCACGTTTCCTAGCCTCCTCATCCAAAGAAGACTCTTCCAACTCACGACAAAGAGACAGGTACTGTTTATAATCCTGTCTTAGCGTTTCCTTAATGGATGTAACAGATTCCTCTGCATAACTATCCAAAATTTCCAAATGTTTCTTTTTGTTTAACAGTGACTGATGCTCATGCTGTCCGTGTATGTCTATCAAAATGCCGGCAAGCTCTTTTAACTGTTTTGCAGTCACTGTCTCACCATTTACTTTACATACACTTCTTGTAGGCTGGATTTTGCGCTGAATAATGAAAATATTTTCTTCTTCCGGCGTCAAATCCATGGCTTCAATCTGTTCTTTTTGCTGTTCATCCACCTGAAAAACAAGCTCCGCCAAAGCGTATTCCGCCCCATCACGAATCATGTCTTTGTCTGCTTTGCCGCCCAGGGCAAGATTCACCGAACCTATAATGATAGATTTACCTGCGCCGGTCTCGCCGGAGAGAATATTTAACCCCTCCCCGAAAGCAACTTCTGTCTCATCGATTAATGCTAAATTTTTTACGTGTAAACTTAAAAGCATCTTTATCTTCCTTTCTTTATCCGTTGAAATCTCTCCTCATCCCAGTTTCTCAACAGACATTAAAAAAGGCTTAATTATCAAGCATTTTTTGAATTTTGCTCATCACAATCTTTGTTTCTTCTACCGTACGTACTGCCATCATAATCGTATCATCCCCGGCAATACTTCCTACGATTTCTTTAAATTTCATGGCATCTACTGCCACCGCCACGGCACTTGCCATGCCGGAAACCGTTTTTATAACAAGAATATTTTGCGCCATATCCATGGAAAGCAAACCATCCCGCAAAACGCGGATGTATTTGTCTGCCATATGACTGTCATCCTGTCTGAAAATAGCATATTTCTGTTTCCCGGCTCCAATCGATATTTTGGAAAGTTTCATTTCTCTGATATCTCTTGAAACGGTTGCCTGGGTCACCTGAAATCCTGATTTTTTTAAATATTCCGCCAAATCTTCCTGCGTCTCAATATCGTATGTCTCAATCAATTCCGCGATTTTGGCATGACGCATTTTTTTCATTTGCCTGTTATATCCCTTTCTTTTACATCTCATTCAATTTTTTATGTAATATCTCCAAAAAACTGTCATTGCTAAGCTTTACAATATCGGTTTTTTTGCTGGATTGTCGAATTTCTATTTTATCTCCGGTGCGGAGCAATATTTTGTGACTGCCGTCATAATTTGCTTCCACTTCCTGTATATTGCCTTCTCTGCCGGCATTGATTTCGATTGTTACACGGTCTTCTGCCGCCAATACAATGCTTCTCGTATTCAGCGTGTGGGGGCAAATCGGTGTCACCAACAACAGTTTTGCCTTCGGTTCCACAATAGGACCACCTGCCGATAAGTTATATCCGGTTGAGCCGGTCGGTGTAGAAACCATCACACCGTCTGCACTGTACGAATACAAAAACTGTCCATTGACATAAATGCTGTAATTGATGACTTGCAAAGAGCCGCATCTTGTAATAACAATATCGTTTAATGCCCAATCTTCCGACACTTTTTGTCCGTCTTTTACGACTTTTCCAACAAGCATCATGCGTTCTTCCAACTCATACTCATTGTTTAAAAGTTTGTCCAGTGCATGTTCAATGCCCGGAAGCTCAATTTCTGCAAGATAACCTACGGTTCCAAGATTGACGCCCAGAATGGGAATTCTGCGCTCCATCGTATCTCTGGCTGCCTGCAACATCGTTCCGTCTCCGCCAAGAACAAGCATGCATTCTGTTTCTTTTGGAATCCATGCACTGTCCGTATAAGACTCTTCCCGGCATTCATTGGGCTCTTTAATTTGCACTACACAATGCCCGCCATTGTCTTCTATGTACTTTTTTATGCGGTTTGTAACGTCCAAATCCGGATCTTTATGCCGGTTTGTAATGACATAAAACTGTTTCATACTCTTCACCTGTTTTACAATGCCTGGTGTGCTGCTTTTACCGTATCATCAATCAACTTCTGCATCGCTTCACTGCGGGATGCACCGCTTTGTTCTTCCAATATTACTTTCAATTGTCCTACTGCATCTGCCTCATTAATTTCCAAAGTTTCCGCCACTCTTTCCGGATTTTTGGAAAGATGTACAAGATATTCAATATTTCCCTCCGGCCCTTTTATCGGAGAAAATTCCAAATGAAGCACATCAAAACCGATGCTGTCTGCAAAATCAATTACTTTTTCTATGACTTCTTTGTGGATTTCCGGCTCTCTGACAACGCCTTTCTTACCAACCTTTTCTTTTCCTGCTTCAAACTGTGGCTTAATAAGACATGCCATCTGACCATAATCTTTTAACAGATTTCTGGCCGGCAACAAAATTTTTGTCAAGGAAATAAACGATACATCTACCGAAGCAAAATCCAGTTTATCTTCTATATCTTCGGGGCGCAAATATCGGAAATTAGTCTTTTCCATACAAACAACACGCTCATCGTTTCGCAACTTCCAAGCAAGCTGACCATGTCCCACATCCACGGAATACACCTTTACTGCGCCGTTTTGCAACATGCAGTCCGTAAAACCACCGGTGGACGCACCGATGTCCATACAAATTTTTCCATTTAAGTCAATCTCAAACTGAGCCATTGCTTTTTCCAGTTTTAAGCCGCCACGACTGACATATTTCAACGTCTGTCCCTTGACTTCAATTGTAATTTTTTCTTCATCAAAGGTTGTCCCGGCCTTATCTTCACGCTGGCCGTTTACAAACACGTTTCCGGACATCAAAATTGCTTTTGCTTTTTCTCTTGACTGCGCAAAGCCTTGTTTTACAAGCAGGACGTCAAGCCGTTCTTTCATGTTGCACCTCTTTTTGTTTTGCACAATTTGTTTGCACAAAATCTCTCTTCTAACTATTTCATTGCGTTATAATACGCCAGCACTCTTTCTACAATGCTGTCTTTATCAATTCCGACTTCTTTGCGCAATATATCCACATTTCCATGCTCGATATACGCATCCGGCAAAGCAACCGTAAGCACTCTTGCTTTGCTCTCTATCGTCTCCACATATTCGCGGACACGCTCACCAAATCCACCGCTTGCCACGTTTTCTTCCATCGTCACAAGAAGCGAATGATTTTTTGTAAGCGCTTTCATCATTTCTTCATCAATCGGTTTCACAAACCGCGCATTGACAAGAGTTACGTCAAAGCCTTTTTCTGACAGCTCTTCTTTCACTTCAAGCGCTGTTTTTACCATACTTCCCACCGCAACGAGTGCAATTTCCTTACCTTTATGGAGCAATTCGCTCTTTGCAAAGGCAATCGGAGCACGGTATTCTTTCAAACCGGCATACGCTTCTCCACGCGGATAGCGGATTGCAATCGGGTGTTCAAACTGCACTGCAAATTTTAACATATCCGAAAGTTCCCATTTGTTTTTTGGCGCCATAATATGCATATTTGGTATGGATGACAAATAAGATAAATCAAAAATACCTTGATGGGTTTCTCCATCACTTCCAACAAGCCCCGCTCTGTCGATTGCAAAAATAACCGGCAAATCCTGAATACACACATCATGCAAAATCTGGTCGTAAGCTCTTTGCAAAAAAGAGGAATATACGGCTACAATCGGTTTCATGCCACCTGCCGCCATTCCTGCCGCAAACGTTACCGCATGTTCTTCTGCAATACCTACGTCAAAAAAGCGTTCCGGATACATGTTGCGGAAACGTTTCAAACCGGTTCCGTCCGGCATCGCAGCTGTAATTGCCACAATTCTTTCATCCCGGCTTCCCAACTTTGTCATAACAGTGGAAAAAATATCCGTGTAGTTTGCTACTGTTCTTGGTTTGGACGGAAGACCTGTTTCCACATCAAAAGGTTCCGTTCCATGGAATCTTGCCGGATGTCTCCTTGCCGGTTCATAGCCCTTTCCTTTCTCTGTAATAACATGCACAAGTACACCTCTGCGAATCTTTTTCGCTTCGCCAAACACGCGCACCAATTCTTCAATATTGTGTCCGTCTACCGGCCCTAAATAAGTAAGACCCATATCTTCAAAAAACATCCCCGGAACGAGCAATTGTTTGAAGCTGTTTTTTGCTTTACGGATACCTTCTACGATAGGCTCTCCATATTTCGGAACCCCACGCAACGTATAATAAATTCCTTCTTTTATATCCCAATATTTTGGTGCCATACGCAAGTTATTCAAATACTTTGAAATTCCACCTACGTTCTCGGAAATAGACATATTATTATCATTCAACACGACGATAAAATTGGTATCCATGCGGGAAGCATTATTTAGTGCCTCGTATGCCATACCGCCTGTCAATGCACCATCACCGATGACCGAAACAATCGTATTGTTTTCTCCCCGAATGTCTCTTGCACGCACAAGCCCAAGCCCGGCCGAAATGGATGTGGAACTGTGTCCCGTATCAAAACAATCACAAGGACTTTCTTTTCTTTTTGGGAATCCACTCATTCCACCATATTTACGGAGTGTCTCAAATCCTTCTCTTCTTCCGGTGAGAAGTTTGTGAGTATAAGACTGATGCCCAACATCCCATACAATTTTATCTTCCGGCAAATCCAACGACAAATGCAGTGCCATAGTCAGTTCAACCGCTCCCAGATTCGAGCCAAGATGACCACCTGTCACACTAATTTTATCAATTAAAAAACGACGGATTTCCTCTGCCAGATTTTCATAATCCGCAGGCCTTATTTTCTTGATATCATTTTCTTTTTTAATCTGGTCTAAAAGCATGATATTTCCTCTTGTATCACTATTTTTCTCTGTTGATTAACTGTTCCACTAACTGTTCCAAAAACGGGTTTCTATCCGGAAAAGAAGCCAAAATAGAAATCGCTTCTTTTGACAAACGTTCCACTTCTTCTTTTGCTTTTTCTAATCCGTACAAAGACACGTATGTCATTTTTTGATTTTTCTCGTCGCTTCCGATAGGTTTTCCAAGCACTTCCAAAGTACTGGTCACATCTAACACATCATCCTGAATCTGAAAAGCAAGTCCAATATTATAAGCACACTGCTCCAACTTTTTAACGTATTCTTCGGACGCACCTGCCAAAACAGCACCAATCATCATGGATGCCTGAATAAGCGCAGCCGTTTTGTGCTCATGGATAAAGAGCAATTGTTGCTCATCCAAACACTCTGTCTGTTTCTCCGATTCAATGTCTGCCGTTTGTCCACCAATCATTCCATAAATACCTGCTTTTACGGCAAGAATTTCCAATGCTTCCAATACATGTTCCTTCTGTATTTTCGCTGCTTTCAAAGCAGTTTCAAAAGCATAGTTTAACAACCCGTCTCCTGCAAGAATGGCAGTACACTCATCGTACTGTGCCCAAGTCGTTTTTTTGCCCCGACGATATTCGTCGTTGTCCATTGCCGGCAAATCATCATGCACAAGAGAATAGGTATGTATCATCTCAATAGCCGCCATAAAAGGCTCCACTACTTTTCCCATTCCGCCAAACATGGAATAGGTTTCCTGCATAAACATGGGACGAAGTCTTTTCCCTCCAACGCGTACGCTGTAGTTCATCGCTTCAATGACCACTTTCTGTCTTCCCTCTTCCGACGGTAAAAAGTTCTCAATTACAGCTTCTACTTGTTTTGTTTTTTCTGCCAATTGTTCCTTAGTCAAACTCACAAAGCTCACCACTTTCACTGATTTTTAGTACTTGTTTTTCTACTCGGTCTATAGAATCACTACAATGCTTTAACAATTGCATTCCCTGTTCATACTCTTTAAACGCATCTTCCAAAGAAATTTCATTATCCTGCAATCTCTCTATTACGTCTTCCAATTTTTCAAATGCCTGTTCCAAGGGAATCGTATTTTCCTGCTTTCCTGCCACTATGATATCCTCCCCTTACTTCCAATCTAAATTTTGTTTATTTTCTACGACTGCCTCGATTTTGCCATCACTGACATATACATGAATCAATTCTCCGATTTCTACTTGAGAAACCTTAGTCACAGTTTCCCCATCTCGCACAGAAGTATGTGAAAACCCCTGATTCAACTTGTCAAGCGGAGACAATCCTTTCATTTTTTCTATATAAAGCTCCAGTTCATGGCGTTTCCGCGTAATAATACGCTTCATATTTTCCTGTAAGCTCTCTTCCAATTTCATGGTGTACATGCGCTTTTCACGAATTTGATTTACCGGACTTAAATACCCTAACTGCATTTTGTAACTGTGAAGGACAGCCCTTTTTCGTTCCAAATGGTGTTGCATTTCCATGCGCAACCGCTCTGCATATCCGTAAAAATATTCTTCCAACGTTTCCACATCGTACACTGCAAGTTCTGCCGCCGCCGACGGTGTCGGTGCACGCAAATCCGCAACATAATCACAAATCGTTGTATCCGTCTCATGGCCCACCGCCGAAATAATCGGAACAGAACAATCAAAGACCGCCTGTGCAACAATTTCTTCGTTAAAAGCCCATAAATCTTCCAAGGAGCCACCGCCACGACCTACAATCATCACATCCACGCCCAGCTGTTCCAATGCCCGGATACCGTTTACAATACTTGCGGCCGCCATATCACCCTGCACAATGGCAGGATACAAAATAATTTGCACATATGGATTTCTTCGCGTTGCCACATTGATTATGTCTCTAACTGCCGCACCGGTAGGCGCTGTCACAACACCTAGCGTACGAATATATTTAGGAATTGGCTGTTTGTATTCCGGGGCAAACATGCCTCGCTCCAACAACTCCCTTTTTAAGCGTTCGAACTTCTCGTTGAGCGCTCCGGCTCCGTCCAGCACTATCTGCTTTGCATACAGCTGATATTTGCCATCACGCTCATACACATCTATTGTGCCACCAACAACAACTTGCTGGCCTTCTTCCATACGGAATTTGAGACCCTGCCTGTTTCCGGCAAACATGACACAGGCAATTGTGCCTTTTTCGTCCTTTAAAGTAAAATAAATATGTCCAGAGGAATGATACTTGCAGTTGCTTATTTCTCCGCGAACAAAAACAGACTGCAGCATAAAATCCTGCGTGAACATATTTTTTATATAAGAATTAACTTGTGCTACTGTATATACATTTTGCATTGATGCTCTCCACGTACTTTACAAGTATTTTCCTACAACAACAGGAGGCATACTTACGAAACAAAACTTGAAAGAACTCCGTTCACAAAAGAAGCTGCCCCATCTTGCCCAAATTTCTTTGCAAGTTCAACCGCTTCATTAATTGCCACACTGGTCGGAACGTCTTCATCATATTTTATTTCATATAGCGCAAGGCGCAAAATCGTAAGCTCAATTTTACCCATTCTTGCCGTTGTCCAGCAGTCTGCCGCTTCATTGAGCATCTCATCAATTTCTGTCAATTTTTCTACAATACCATCGTATTTGTCACGAATGTACTTTGCGTCTTTTTCCTCAACTATGTTTTCTTCGTCTTCAAAAAACAGTTCCTTTTGTTCTTCCATCTCCTCTGCTTCATTAAACTCAATACGGAATAACAATTTAAAAATCTGTTCTCTTAATTTTCTTCTGTTCATGGAATGCATTAATTACCTTTCTGCATATTTACACCGGCGATGCGGATATTAACACACGTTACATGTAAGCCTGTCATATTTTCAATCGCAGTCTTTACTTTTTCCTGTACTTTTTGGCAAGTTATCGGGATGTTGAATCCATATTCCATCATAACAGCCAAATCCACCGTTACTTCCTGCCCGATTACATCCACCTTAACGCCCTTTGTCAACTTTTTAACGCCGACCTTACTCATCAACTCATTTGTAATATTTCCGGCCATTGCACATACACCCTCTACTTCTGTTGCTGCAAGACCTGCAATCATAGCTACTACATCGTCTGCAATTTTCACAGTGCCGATGCCTTCTTTTTCCTCTAAATCAACTATTGTTCTTTCCATTTCGTTTGCCATGAGGTTACCTCCCTTTTTGCGCATCATCGTTTCCGTATATTATACCAAAAATGATATCGTTTTACAAATACTTATTCAGAAAGCCAAAAACTTAAACTTAACTGTGCTTCATTTTCCGTATAGGCAATGACGCCGTCCGCTGCATCCATATAATCAAAAATCTTTTGCTCGGTAATCAGCGCCTCGTACATAGCTGTATATACTTCCGCATTGTCGCATTGTATCGTAACGCATTCATTTCCTTCGCTATAATTCTTTTCAAATACTTGTGCTAGCTGCTCTTCGTCAACTGCCGTAAAATAACAGCCTTCTCTTACATAGTAATTGTTTTTGGTCGCGGTACAAACCGGCATGTCCACAACATTTTGTATTGTATGTGTCCTGCAAAGCTTTTCTGTTGTCACACACAAATAGTCATAATTGATGACCGGCATATTATTCACTTCAAAACTCTCGTTTGTTGTCATACGATAAGAGGCATCGCCCCATGTCGTATCTACGTAATAAGGCTCTCCGTCAGCATAGACAAGATTCCATGCATGTCCTTCGCCGCCCTCTGTCGTCCCCACAACTAAAGTTACCGGAATACCAAGTTTTTGCAGCAAATATTGTGTTGCCTTCGCATATCCCTGACAAACAGACTCGTGGCTCAAAAACACGGAACATATATTTTGATTGTTCGGCGCATTTATATTGTACTCTGTATTTAGGATAATATAATCATACACATATTTAATCTTTTCATAATCATCCGCCCCTGCAGGAACATTTTGAATGATTTCCTCCGCACGCGCTTCAATTTGTGCCATATTTTCTTGAATTTGTTCCGCAGACATCGTAAAGGATGCTTCAAATACAAGTCGCGTAATCTCATTACCTCTGGAATACTTTGTAAAAGTATAACCATCTACGTAAAATATTTCCGGATGATCCAACAGAACACTCTGAAATACCTTTTCCAACAACGTAACATCCGTCGTTGCTACTTCGGTTTCCATCCTTTGAACAATGGCATTGTATACTTGCAAATAGACAGTTTGTTCTGCTTCATTAAGACTTTGAAACGCATAAAGTTCCTGTCCTTGCGGTAGTGCCGTCTCCTCTTCTTGCGGACTTTGCACAGTACTTCCCACAGTTGTTTCATTTTGGGGAGTATTTTCTTCCTGTTCTGTCTCCACAGTATGAACAAGCTCCAGACTTCCCTCCTGCGCCTGCCTTTTGTCCAAATAAGAAAACACACCCAAAATAAGAACGCTTGTCCCAAACAGCAACAATATACGTTTTTTCATAATATGCCTCCATTCTGGCGCAAATAACTAATTGCGTCCGAACTCTGAAAGTATCAATCCTTCGTTTCTGTCAAGGGTCATACCGATACTCCAATGGTTGATAAAAAGAAGCAACGGATTGCCCTTCAAATCTTTGATTTTTTTCATATCGGATGTTCCCACAATTTTATTCAAATCAATGTCTTCGTTTTCAATCCAGCGGATATGTTCATATGGCAGATTTTCCAAACGAATCTCCACGTTGTATTCATTTTCCAGACGATATTTCAATACATCAAACTGCAGTACACCAACAACACCGACAATAATTTCTTCCATACCGGTATTGAATTCCTGGAAAATCTGGATAGCACCTTCCTGTGCAATCTGCGTAATACCTTTGACAAACTGCTTACGCTTCATCGTATCCATCTGCCTTACCCTTGCAAAATGCTCCGGTGCAAAGGTAGGAATTCCATCATACCGGAATTGTTCTTTCGGCATACAAAGCGTATCGCCGATAGAAAAAATGCCCGGGTCAAATACACCGATAATATCACCGGCATATGCCTCATCCAAAATTTTCCTCTCACTTGCCATAATTTGTTGCGGCTGTGAAAGGCGCATCACTTTATTTCCCTGTACATGCCGCACTTCCATCTGGGCATCGTACTTTCCGGAGCAAATACGCATAAACGCAATACGGTCTCTGTGTGCCTTGTTCATATTTGCCTGGATTTTGAATACAAAAGCAGAAAACTCCTGCTCTGCCGGTTCAATCAAACCGATATCCGCTTTTCTAGGAAGCGGTGTTGTTGCCATTTCAAGGAAATGTTTCAAGAAAATTTCCACACCAAAATTTGTGAGCGCGGAACCAAAAAATACCGGTGTAAGTTCACCTTTTCTTACAAGTTCCAAATCAAACTCTGCGCTGGCGCCATCCAAAAGTTCAATTTCGCTTTCCAGAATTTCCTTATTTTCCTCACCGATATGTGCAAGAAGTTCCTCCTCATTATCCATAGGAATCTCTGTACTTTCACCTTCTTTTGTACCTTTTTCCGTGTCTGAAAAAGTAACAACGCACTGTTTTTCCCTGTCGTATACACCTTTGAAATTTTTACCGGAACCGATTGGCCAGTTGATTGGGCAAGTGGCGATGCCAAGTTCTTTTTCGATTTCATCCAAAAGTTCAAACGTATCATTGGCATCCCGATCCAGCTTGTTAATAAATGTAAAAATCGGAATTTTTCGCATAACACAAACTTTGAACAGTTTTCTTGTCTGTGCCTCAACACCTTTGGAAGCATCAATAACCATAACTGCCGAATCCGCAGCCATCAAAGTACGATACGTATCCTCGGAGAAATCCTGATGTCCCGGCGTATCCAAAATATTGATGCAGTACCCGTCATATTCAAACTGCAATACCGATGAGGTGACAGAAATACCCCTTTCCTTTTCAATTTCCATCCAGTCCGAAACCGCATGTCTTGCCGTCGCTTTACCTTTGACACTTCCGGCAAGATTAATCGCACCTCCGTAAAGTAAGAATTTTTCAGTCAATGTTGTTTTACCCGCATCCGGGTGCGAAATAATCGCAAATGTTCTTCTTCTGTTAATTTCGTTTGCATAGTTTCCCACGCTTTTATCCTCCAACTTCCTCGTCTCTTTCTTTATTTCAACATAGATGTGCCTTCAAATTCCGGCAAAATCCCAAAATAGTCCAATACCGTAGCCGCAATATCTGCAAACGTTTCCCGTGTGCCAAGATTTGCAGGCGTAATATTTGCCCCGTACATCAAAAACGGAGTATACTCTCTGGAATGGTCTGTGGACACAGTATATCCCGGGTCACAACCATGGTCTGCCGTAATCATCAACACATCATCCGGCCCCATCTTTGTCATAATTTGCGGTAATTTTGAATCAAAATAAGTCAGTGCTTTTGCATAACCGTCCACATCATTTCGGTGCCCGTAAAGCATATCAAAATCTACTAGATTTACAAAACATAATCCCTCAAACGCCTTATCAAAATATTCCAATGTTTTTTGAATACCTTCTTCGTTCCCTTTTGTATAAACGTGCTCCGTGATACCTTTCCCTGCAAAAATATCATATATTTTGCCCACCGCTGTAACATCGTAACCATTCTCTTTTAACTGGTCCAACATTGTAACTTTCGGTGGTTTTAACGAGAAATCATGCCGGTTCGCTGTCCTCGTAAAGTTGCCCGGTGTACCCACAAACGGTCTTGCAATGACTCTGCCCACACCATGCTCTCCCTGCAAAATCTCGCGCGCAATACGACAATATTCATATAATTGCTGCACCGGCACAACCTCTTCATGTGCCGCAATTTGAAACACACTGTCCGCAGAAGTATATACAATCAAATCTCCGCTTGCCATATGTTCCTCTCCGTATACTTTGATAACCTCTGTACCGGAAAACGGTTTGTTGCAGAGTACATTTCGTCCGGTTTTCTCTGAAAATTCCTTTAAAATATGTTCCGGAAATCCATTTGGATAGGTAGGAAGCGGCTGCTTGGAGCAAATACCTGCAATTTCCCAATGTCCTATTGTTGTATCCTTTCCTTTGGAAGCCTCTTTCATACGTGCCACAAGTGCCGTATGTGATTCCCCTTTTTGGCTTCCGTCCACACCGTCTATCTCAAACAGACCCAACTTTTCCATATTAGGCATATGAAAGAAAGGGCTGTTTGCAACTGACTTTAACGTATTGGTTCCTTTATCTCCATAGCTTGCCGCATCCGGCATCTCTCCGATTCCAAAACTGTCTAATACAATTAGAAATACTCTTTTCACTTTCGTACCATGTCCTTTCTAATTCTGTTTGTATAATAGCCTTATAACGTATTGTAATTTATCCGCGCTCAATTATACCACACTTTTCCTATTTTAACATACCTTTTGCGATTAATTAACCGCAACCGGACTAATTACTATATTTTCACCTTCCACACCGGTTTTTCTTTTCACGATATCTTCAATCTGTGCCCGCATCGCGTCGGTAAGTTCAGCAGTATTTACTACAACGTCCACACCTTCGTCACTAATACTTACTACAACATCCGTAAATCCTTTTGCTTCCAACAAAATTTCTGCCGCGGTTTCTTTTTCTGCAATATCCGTCATCTGAATCATGCTATTTACTGCATCTTCTTTTTGGGCGTCGCTAAGTTCTGTACTGTTTATAATTTCCAAAAGCATTTCCTTATTTTTTGCTCTTGTCTGCTCCTTCAACAGTTTTGCATCGGACAAAGATACCAGACTGCTTCCGGATGTAAAAACAGCTTCACCCGGTGCTTCCGTACCGGTTGCGTCATCACTGATTACCGCTTCCAAATCCTCTTCCAAGTAATCTTCCATCACTACTTCCACATCCGAATCCAAACTGTCAATATCGGTAAGCGCTGCCTGTTCCAAATCTTCATCTGAAATTTCAAACATGCCCGCTTCATCCAACACACCATCCAATTGTTCATCTATCAAATACTCCTCATTCATTTGTACCATATCCGTGTCCGATGTTACCGAATCGCTTGCTACGGCTAAATTTTCTCCGCCCAGTTTATCTTCCGCAAACTGCAAATAACCTGCCACGGCAATCATAACCGCCAGTGCTGTAATCATAATTTGATTCTTTTTTCCTTTTCCGTTCAACTGCTTATACCTCTCTTTTACTCAGTTTTCATTTTGGCTATTTTAATTTTATGAGCCTCTATTCCAAATAATGCCTGAATCGCCTCCGATATATCAGAATTTACCCGCTCTCTTCCAGCTCCTTGTGCAACAACCATCACACCCTCTATTTCCGGCTCGCACAGCTGTGTTACATACGGTACCTGATTTCCTTGTCCGTCTACGGTATAAAGCGTTGTTTCCGTACTTTCCGTATTGCTGATTTCCCGCGTTCCGCCCTCTGCATCTGCCTCCAATGTATTGGAGCGGTTCGTGGCACGGTCCTTTTCCACCACCGTTTTTTCGGATGCCGACAGTACAACCATCACTTCCACTTTTCCGACACCTTCTACATAAGCCAGTGTTTCTTCCAATTTGTTTTCCAAATATGCAGTATAATCTGCCACTTCAAAACCACTTTCCGTCTGCACTTCTATTGTCTCACTTTGCTTGTCCGTTAAAACGGACTTTTTTTCCTCCTGCTCCTTGACCGGCATAAATATAATAAAAAGCAGTATCCCAACAAGAACAAAAACAATCATATTTTCTTTTTTTGTTCCGCCGCCCATAAGTTTTTCCAACAACTCTTTTCCACTACTCATTGCCTCTCACCTCAACTGTTATTGTTTCCACACGAATGCGTTCCACATCTGTTTGTCCCGTTTCTGCCTGTTGCTCCAACTGTCCTTCTGTCGTTTCCTGTAACTGCTCCTGTACAAGAAGTTCTGTTTCTGCACATTCCTTCTCTATGTATGCCTCTATCTGCCCATGATATGCAAACCACTCTTCATCTGCATCTGAAACAGACTGTTCAAGCTTTTGTTCAAATTCTTTCATTTTTGCTTCATATGTTTCCTCAAAATTCATACCGACAAAGGAAAAAATAGGTGTTACAACTTGTATCATTACCATGAACCCAAATAGTAACTTTAAGTATCGTTCGTATTTTTTGCTCGGACAAAAGTGTAATAAGGTTTTTCCAAGCACCAAAAAAACACTGATTCGCATCAAAATTTCCAACATACTTTTTTCCGCCTTTCTTTTACCCGGTCGTATAAGCCGCAATTGCTATTACAATCATAAAAAGCGAGATAATCGTCAACACAACTTTTAACAGCAAAAATCCGGCATCTCCTATTTTATCTACGCAATCACATACTTTTTTATCTCCTGCCATCCCCACCAGCGCAGCACATCCTTTGAATGCACAGGCAAGCAACGCTATTTTTAATACCGGAAAAGCGCACAACACAAGCAATAAAATGAGCAGCAGCACACCAATACTGTTTTTGATTAACACAGCCGAACCTAGTACCACTTGTGAAATTCCCTCTGCCGCATCCCCGATTCCCGGAATGGCACCGACTGCTTTTTGCAACGTCGTATTTTTTAAGGAATCCACTGCAGGCAAAATCAAAGATTGAAAAAAACTAATTGCAGTCACTGTGGCAAGTGCTGCTTTCGTACCGAATCCAACCGCTTTTTTTAAGTAGCTCATCACAAGCAAAAGTCGGTCGCCGCCCCAAATTCCGTTCATGAAAACACAAAAAGTAAAGCCGTGTACAAGCGGCAGCACAATCAACTGCACAAGTTTTTCCACCCCATACAGCAATATAACCGCCACCTGATAATAACCATATGCCGTAGCAGTCCCGCCTGACGCTCCTACCGCCACAAGATAGGTCGGAATAAACAACTGCATAAAAACAACAATCTGTTCCACTGTTTCCGCCGCACATTGCGCCATCTCTCTATATCCCTGCATCAAGATAGTAACAAGAAGCATATACAAAAAATAAAAACTAATATCCGAAATTTGGCGATTTTCAAACATATCTCCAAAATGTTTAAACAGTGCAGATATGACACCTAAGACCAAAATCCATACAAGCATGCTTTTTAGTCCTTCGGCCTGTCCACTCAACGAGGATATAAACTGCTTAAAAAAGGAGGAAAATGCCCCCAACACATCGCCGCTTAAAATTTGTTCAAACAGCGCTTGCATGTTCCATTCTATATCCGGAAAAAATTGTTCCAAATTGTTCTTCAGTTCACCCAATCCGTATTCATTCCAATAGGACATTGCATCCATATCGATTCTCCCTATTTCTTAAAGAAAATTCTGCATTGTCTCTATCAACGCAAACAAAATCGGCATGCCGCAAATCAATACAGACAATTTCCCCGTAATTTCAATTTGGCCGGCTATCGCCGAAAAACCGGCTTCTTTGCATATCCCGGCACAAAATTCGCAAATATATGTGATACCGATGATTTTGATTAATACATTGATGTACGAAGCACTCTCTCCAAGTAATTTTTTTAATTCAAACACTGTATCCAAAACCGTTCCAAGGCATTGTACTCCATAAGAAAAAATGACAATACAAACCGCAAAACCAATATAAAAACTGTATTCCTGTTTGCCGGATTTAAACTGTATTCCAAGAAGTGCGCCCACAATACCCAAAACGCCGATTTTTACCATATCCATATTTTCTCTCCTATAATTCAAACAACCCTTGTATGGTCGAAAAAAGTTCATATATGTACGGCACAATCCACGACAATACTAATATCAAGGCAGCCAGACTAAGCAAAAAAGAATGTTCTTCCCTACCGCTGTGCTTCAATATTTGACTTAAAATTGTGACAAGAATTCCGACTGCTGCTATTTTAAAAATCAGACCGATTCCCATGCATGTTTCCTCCTTTTGCCTTAAATAAAAATAATCACAAGCATAATTCCGCCCAATACGCCTACGCTTGTAATTACTTTTTCTTTGTTGTGTCTTGCCCCTTTTAATTGTGCTTCCAAATCCGCCAATTGTTCTGTGCTTTTTGCAATGCTTCTCACTTGCATCTCCCAATCAGCAAAACCAAGTTGATCCACAAATTCCAAAAAGAGTGTGCGTTCTTTTTCCTTTAAAGGAAAAGGTGCCAACGCCTGTTTCATCTTCTCTTTCCATATATCCGGAAACAGCATTCCGCTTTGCTGTTGTGTTTGCTCATAGATTTTGCTAAGAACCTGTCCATACACACCATCCACTCTCTTGGCAATGCTGTAACACATTTCCGGAAAAGAAGTACGGCTATAACTAATTTCCGACTGAAATAATTGTAAAATTTGTTTCATTTGTTCCACATGGCTGATTCGGATTCGCATTTCCTGGCAAAGTTTGAAAGAAAAACCAATACATCCGTACAGAACAAACAAAACCGCTAACACACGAAACATTCTTGCAGCTCCTCATCATAAATCTTTTTTTCCGTTACTCCATCCGGCTTTCTTCGCAACACAATGTACCGTTCAAAAATTGTTTCACGTACCAAACTTTGTCCCATCTCGTTATGAAGCAAATCATGCAAATCATTGCCATGAATGGTCGCCAACATCTTCACCCCGCTTCTCTTCATCCGGCGTATCATAATTTCATCCGTTTTGCTTCCGATTTCATCAACCGCCACTACTTTAGGCGCCATGGAACGGAGCAACATCATCATACCGATTTCTTTCGGGCAGGCATCTAACACATCGGTACGCATCCCCACATCATTTTGTGCAATTCCTCGAAAACATCCCGCGATTTCAGACCTTTCATCCACAACCGATATCGGCATTCCTTCCCCATACTTGTTTCCGTCCGATATTTGACGTACCATATCCCGAAGCAAAGTCGTTTTTCCTACCCCCGGCAAAGAAATAATTAAGGTACTTTGCAAATTGCCATTTTTGTACAAATACGGGAGGACATCGTTTGCCACACCACATATTTCGTGAGATATTCGAATATTCATATACCGAATATATTTCATCCCTTTTACTTCAGACTCATTGCGCATAATAACTTGTCCCGCCACGCCAATCCGGTGTCCGCCTTGCACCGTCAAAAATCCTTGTCTGATTTCATCCTCATACGCATAAATGGAATAATGGCATATATGATTCAAAATAGTTTCCAAATCGGCTGCTTCCAACACGTAAGCCTCCATACTTCCCATGGTCATCATGCCGCGTTTGTTCAAAAAATACTCTTTTCCACGCATAACGATTACAACAGGTTGTCCGGTTCGCAACCGTATTTCCTGTACTTCATTTGCATTTCGTATCACTTGCAAAAATATATCGCGATAACTATCCGGAAACAATTGCTCAATACTGGCTTTCTTTTCCATCTTGTCCTCCCCTTCTTTTTCTCTTTACCCTAATATATGAACCAATATCCAAAATATGCCTGGAATATAAAAAAGCCTCCCCGGCAATGCCGGAAAGGCTTTCTAATCTTTTTATTTTACTGCTGTGCAACGTCTTTCATAGAGAAGCTGATGCGTCCCATTTTGTCTTTGCCTAAGCAAACAACGGTAACAACATCACCTAATGTAAGAACGTCTTCTACATGGTTGATTCTTTCTTTTGAAATTTTAGAAATATGAACCATGCCTTCTTTGCCCGGAGCAAACTCAAGGAATGCACCGAATTCTTTAATGCTTACAACTTTACCTTTGAAAATCTGTCCTTCTTCAAAGTCAGTTGTAATAATTTTAATCATCTCGATTGCTTCGTTCATCTTATCAGCGTCTGTACCGCAAACAGATACTGCACCTTCGTCAGAAATATCAATCTTAACGCCTGTTCTATCGATAATTGTGTTGATTGTCTTACCTCTCTGTCCAACCACATCACCGATTTTTTCCGGGTTAATCTGAATCTGAACAATCTTCGGTGCATATTCGCCAACTGTCTCTCTCGGAACAGAAATTGCTTTCTTCATGCAGTTGTCCATAATGAACATTCTTGCTTCACGACATCTTGCAATCGCACCTTCTACGATAGGTCTTGTCAAACCGTTAATCTTAATATCCATCTGGATAGCTGTAATACCTTCACGAGTACCGGTTACCTTAAAGTCCATATCTCCAAAGAAGTCTTCCAGCCCCTGAATATCTGTTAATACGATATAATCATCATC
>JAZQDM010000063.1:0-192865 GCA_045546775.1 Lachnospiraceae bacterium
CTTACATTCCAGACTTCTCGAAAGAGCAGCACGTATGTCAGAAGAATACGGCGGAGGTTCTTTGACAGCACTTCCGATTATCGAGACACAGGCAGGTGACGTTTCCGCATACATTCCGACCAACGTAATTTCCATTACAGACGGTCAGATTTATTTGGAAACAGAAATGTTTAACTCCGGTTTCAGACCGGCTGTTAACGCAGGTCTTTCCGTATCCCGTGTAGGTGGTGCGGCACAGATTAAAGCGATGAAAAAAATCGCTGCTCCGATTCGTGTGGAACTTGCCCAGTACAGAGAGCTTGCAGCTTTCGCACAGTTTGGTTCCGAGTTGGATGCAGATACAAAAGAAAAACTGGCACAAGGTGAAAGAATTAAGGAAATTTTGAAACAACCTCAATACAAACCGATGCCGGTACAGTATCAGGTAATTATTATTTATGCGGCAACAAATAAATATTTGCTTGATATTGAAGTGGAAGATATTACTCGTTTTGAAACAGAATTGTTTGAGTTCCTTGATACAAAATATCCGGAAGTACCGAACAATATTGCAGCAGAAAAAGTAATTTCCGAAGAGACAGAAGAGACATTAAAGAAGGCTATTGTAGAATTTAAAGAGCAGTTCCGTTAAAACGGAGAAAGGGTGACATAATATGGCATCAATGCGTGACATAAAAAGACGTAAGAGCAGTATTCAGAGTACCCAGCAGATTACAAAAGCCATGAAACTTGTTTCTACTGTTAAGTTGCAAAGAGCAAAGGGACGTGCAGAAAAATCAAAATCTTATTTTGAATGTATGTACGAAACAGTGACTTCCATGCTTGCAAAGACCGGAAGTCTGGACCATAAATACTTGAAGCCGGGAGATTCGCCCAAAAAGGCAGTGATTCTCATCACTTCAAACCGAGGACTTGCGGGAGGCTACAACTCCAATGCAATCAAGCTCGTTACACAGAGCAATTTTAGCAAAGAAGATTTAGTCTTGTATACCGTAGGTAAAAAAGGTAAGGAATTTATGGAACGTCACGGTTATGCAGTGGCAGCAGACTATTCCGAATTTATCGACGAACCGTTGTATGTGGATGCAATGAACATCAGCAAACAATTGCTCACAGCATTCGCAACGGGAGAAATCGGTGAAATATATCTGGCATATACCGGATTTAAAAATACCGTAAGCCATGAGCCGAAAATGTTAAAACTTCTTCCGGTAGAAATTGAGGAAGATGGTGCAGAAACTGCACAAAATCAGGCGCTTATGAATTTTGAACCGGCGGACGACCAGGCACTGGATATGATTATTCCAAAATACATTACAAGTTTAATCTTCGGTGCAATGGTAGAGTCAGTGGCCAGTGAAAATGGTGCCAGAATGCAGGCAATGGATTCGGCAACAAGTAATGCTGAGGAAATGATTAGTAACTTAACTCTTCTGTACAACAGAGCAAGACAGGGCTCCATTACACAAGAGTTAACCGAGATTATAGCAGGTGCAAACGCGATTTCGTAAAGCATCTGCAACGAAAACCAGAGTGAGAAAATGAAAGAGGAAAGAAAATGGCACAGTTAAACAAAGGTAAAATCACTCAGATTATCGGTGCGGTACTGGATATTAAATTCAGTGAGGGAAATCTTCCTGAAATTAATGAAGCTATCAAAATTCCGACAAAAGACGGCGCAGAATTGGTAGTAGAAGTATCACAGCATTTGGGTGATGACACAGTAAGATGTATTGCCATGGGTTCTACCGACGGATTGGTGAGAGGAATGGACGCAAATGCGACAGGTGCACCGATTTCCGTTCCGGTTGGTGAAAATACACTTGGACGTATGTTCAACGTATTAGGACAGCCCATTGATAATAAGCCGGCACCACAGGCGGTTTCTTATGAACCGATTCACAGACCGGCGCCTGAATTTAAAGAACAGGCTACAGAAACAGAACTTTTGGAGACAGGTATTAAAGTCGTTGACCTTCTTTGCCCGTACCAGAAAGGTGGTAAAATCGGACTTTTCGGCGGTGCTGGTGTAGGTAAAACCGTACTTATCCAGGAGTTAATCCGTAACATCGCAACAGAGCACGGCGGTTACTCCGTATTTACCGGTGTTGGTGAGAGAACAAGAGAAGGAAATGACCTTTACTATGAAATGATGGAATCCGGCGTTATCGACAAGACAACAATGGTATTCGGTCAGATGAACGAGCCGCCCGGAGCAAGAATGCGTGTAGGTCTTACCGGACTTACGATGGCAGAGTACTTCCGTGACAAAGGTGGTAAAGACGTACTTTTATTCATTGATAACATTTTCCGTTTTACACAGGCAGGTTCCGAGGTGTCCGCACTTCTTGGACGTATGCCTTCTGCGGTAGGTTATCAGCCTACTTTGCAGACAGAGATGGGTGCGCTTCAGGAGCGTATTACATCGACAAAAGACGGTTCCATTACATCCGTACAGGCTGTATATGTGCCTGCCGACGACTTAACTGACCCGGCACCGGCAACAACGTTCGCCCATTTGGATGCAACGACAGTATTGTCCCGTTCTATCGTAGAGCTTGGTATTTATCCGGCAGTAGACCCGTTGGAATCTACTTCCAGAATTTTGGATCCCAGAATTTTGGGTGAAGACCATTACAACACAGCCCGCGGTGTACAGGAAATTTTGCAGAAATATAAAGAACTGCAGGATATTATCGCAATCCTCGGTATGGATGAGCTTTCAGAAGATGACAAGCTTGTCGTTTCCAGAGCGAGAAAAGTGCAGAGATTCCTTTCACAGCCGTTCTTCGTTGCAGGACAGTTTACCGGTTTGGAAGGTAAATATGTACCGATCAGCGAGACAATCAGAGGCTTTAAAGAAATTCTGGAAGGCAAACATGACAACGTTCCGGAAAGCTATTTCTTGAATGCAGGAAGCATCGATGACGTACTTGCCCGCATGAAGTAAGGGGTGAGCATATGGCAGATGGTAGAGAGTTTTTATTAAAAATTGTTACACCGGACAGAGTGTTTTTTGAAGAAGAAGTAACGATGGTTGAGTTCAATACGACAGAGGGCGAGATTGGTATTTACAAAAATCACGTTCCTATGACCGTTATTATCAAACCGGGTATTCTTACGATTACGCAGGAAGACGGTGTGAAAGAAGCAGCTTTGCATTCCGGATTTGTGCAGATTTTGCCGGAGGAAGTTACCATTTTGGCAGAGATTGTAGAATGGCCGAACGAAATCGACGAAGAGAGAGCGGAAGCCGCAAAAGAGCGTGCGGAAGAACGTCTCAAAAACAAAGGTCCGGAAATCGACATGGCTAGAGCTCAGATTGCATTGCAGCGTGCCATTACACGTATGGAAGTACTGAAATAGTGCGCAGCGCGCGAGGCAAAATATTCAAATAGCATATAGTTACACTTTAAAAAAGGAAGATGCATATGATATTCATAAAAGAACAAAGATTGGGAACTTATGGATAATCATAGAATTCTTCCTTTTTACATGACCTATCCGATGCCGATTTACTACGAGCAGGAAGATAAAGTACAGCGGGATTTGGAATATTTGCAGCAAATGTACCCGCAGGAAGCGAAGCGTTACCAGAAAAAAATCGTTTCCATGTTAGACAAAATCGACTATACGGGTAGTATGCTGTACGACGAATATCCGGACAAAATGCGGATTTATCGGATGGCACAGGATATCGTAGATATGATTAAACGCGAAGAGATGGCAGATAGTGAGGAAACAGCACAGCCGGACAATCCGGAAAAGTGGGAATGGGTCAGCAATCTCGTACAAATTCTTCTCTTTTATGAAATTTACAAAAGGCGACATACAAACCGAAGAGGCATTTTAAAATTTTAGTTGAGCTTTTAGGCAAACAAAAGTAAAATATAGTCATAGTGCATTTTTGCGCTGTGACTATATTTGTGTCTATAAGGTATGAATGATGGAACAATTGGAAAAAATACTAAATGATGGAATAAATCAAGACTTGTATCAAATAATACTGAGCAACCCACGAAACAAAGACGGTGCACAAAAAATTAAAATCCGCCCGGTTCTCGTGAGGGGAGCATTGGAGTTTCAGGAAACTTCTTATATCGGAACGAAAGTGTTTCATGAAAACAGAAATAAAGAGCAGCTGATTGAGAAAGTACTTGACGAACTGGTACACAACTTTAAACAGGGCGAGCTGGAAAACAAGCAGTTCCGTGCTACTATTCTTGTCAGCAAAAAAGGGAAAGTGACAGTGAAGGTAAAACGTGTCGTACAGGAAAAACAGATTGATTTGTCACACAACCGTGCAAAACAGTACATTTTGGAGGAAGGGACAATTGTTCCTTTTCTCGTGGAACTTGGCGTACAGACAAAAGAAGGAAAAATTGTACGGGCAAAATATGATAAGTTTAAGCAGATAAACCGTTATTTGGAGTTTATCCGCGATGTGTTGCCCAACTTTTCCAAAGAAAAAACAGTCAATATTATAGATTTCGGATGCGGAAAGTCCTATCTTACGTTCGCGATGTACTATTATTTAAAAGTGCTGAACGGATATGATATTCGTGTTATTGGTTTGGATTTGAAAGACGATGTGATTGAGAAATGCAACCGTCTTTCCGAGCAGTTCGGATATGCGGAAGGGCTGAAATTTATACGCGGCGACATCAGTACGTTTGAAGGTGAGTATCAGCCGGATATGGTAGTGACGCTGCATGCTTGCGATACGGCTACTGATTATGCATTGGAAAAAGCAGTGCGCTGGGGAGCGAAAGTCATTTTGTCTGTACCGTGTTGCCAGCATGAAGTGAATGCGCAGATTTCCTGCAAGCCCCTTGAGTCCATACTCAAATACGGTCTCCTAAAAGAGCGTATTTCCGCGCTTTTGACAGACGGCATCCGTGCCAATTTGTTGGAAGAACAAGGCTATGACACACAAATTTTGGAATTTATTGATATGGAGCATACGCCCAAAAATTTGCTGATTCGTGCAGTAAAGCGACCAGGAGAAAAAGTGGAAGCGGAAAAATTCTCCACGGAAGAACTTCTGAACTTTTTGCACACAGAACAGACGTTAGAACAGTTACTTAGAAAGGTATAATATTTACCATGAAAAAAATATTTGTAAAAGCAGGTGTTTTTGCAGGCGTCTTTTTCGTTTCTCTATTTGTTATAAGTAAACTTATGAATCAGGGAAATACCGATATGACGGCAGAGATGAGCCCGGCAACATTTCCGACGATGTGTATGAATATTGGTGGTGAGAAAGTAAACTTGCTGTATGGATATTCACAGGAAATGGAAGTCAGCTATCTACGAGATACGGTAACGGTTATTCCGGAAGGAAGGAAAGTATCCTTTGAAATTCAGAAATACAATACCCCCGTTACAGGTGTGCATTATGAATTGCGAAGCACAGATGGCGAGCGCTTGATTGAAGATGGGGAAGTACAAGACTACGTAGAAGACGAGGAAACAATACAGGCTACCATTACATTAAAAGATTTGATAGAGGATGAAACGGAATATAGCCTTACTTTTATTTTGGATACAGATGTGGGAGAAATATATTATTATACAAAAGTGATTCCCGCAAAAGACTATTATATTTCAGAAAAAATTGCTTTTGTAAAAGATTTTCATACACGCACTTTTGACAAAGAGGCGGCAAGAGAGATTGCAAAGTATTTGGAATCCAATGCAGAAGGAGATAATACAACTTTTTCAAAGGTCAACATTCATTCCAGCTTTCAGCAAATTACATGGGGTGATTTGGACATTACGATAGCAAAAGAACCGACTATAGCAGTGAAAGAAATTGATGAGCAAACCGGTGCATTTCAATTGCAGTATATTGTATATGCTTCCGAAGGGCGTACAAAAAAATACTATATGGTAGAAGAGTATTATCGTGTACGCTATACAACAGATCGTATGTACTTGCTGGAATATGACCGTGCAATGGAACAGATTTTTATAGAAGATGCCAACGTTTATACAAACAACAAAATTTCGTTAGGTATTGTAAATTCGGCAGTTCAGTTTAAAGAAAGCGACGGTGGAGGAATCTTTGCTTTTGTAAATGCGAACCGTCTTTATAGTTATAATGTTTCGGACAATAAAATTGCATTGATTTACAGTTTTTTTGACAAAAAAAATAGTGATGAGAGAACATTGCACGATGATAACGGGATTCGAATATTGAATGTGGACGAAACCGGAAATATACGTTTTGTAGTATATGGGTACATGAACCGCGGGCGGCATGAAGGTGGTGTCGGTATCCAGCTTTGTACGTATAATAGTCAGATGAATACAATAGAAGAAGAAATATATATTCCGTATACAAAATCATGGCAAATCTTGCAAAGAGAGATGGAAGATTTTGCTTATATAAACGGTAATAATATTTTTTATATTATGTTGGACAGAAATTTGTACGCGGTAGACTTGAACAGTAAAACGTATGAGATACTTGCTACAGATTTGCGGGATGAAAGTTATCAGATTTCCGAAAGCAATGCAAGAATTGTGTGGACAGAAGGAGCGGACCTATACAACAATAAAAAATTGAATATCATGGATTTGAATTCCAAAAACGTGAAACAGATTCAAGCAGAAAGTGGTGACGTGATTGCGCCACTGGGCTTTATGGGAGAAGATTTTATTTACGGTTTGGCAAAGAAAACGGATATTGTACAGGATGAAACCGGCCAGATAACGTTCCCTATGTACAAAGTAATTATTCAGGATGAGCTTGGGGAAGTGATCCACACATATGAACCGGGAAATGCATATGTGGTAGGAAGTGAAATCGATGAAAATCAGATTACGTTGCATCGTGTCCAAAAGAATGAGGAAGGCATTTTCGTGGAAATGCAAGATGACCAAATTATGAGTACAAAGGAAACGGTCAACGGAAGCAATTATTTAGAGACAGTTGCGATTGAGAAATATGAAAAAGTAGTTCAGATTGTTGTAAAGAACAAAATAGATTCCAAAACATTGCAAATCTTGACGCCGAAAGAAGTGTTATATGAAGGTGGTCGATTATTAGCAATTAAAGAACATCATAATACGAATGAATTCTATTATGTATACGAAAAAGGCAAAATTGAAGGAATTTATGGAAATCCGGACAGTGCCGTAAATCTGGCAAATGAGATTTCCGGAGTTGTTGTTAATGACAATGGCATATATGTTTGGAAAAAAGGAAATCGTAGTACCAAAAACCAAATTATGAAAATCAAGGGAACAAAAGCAGAGGAAGGACAACGGACTCTTGCGGTGTGCCTGGATACGATGTTGGGACTGGAAGGCGTTGTGCGAAGCACGCAGCATCAGTTGGATGAAAATGAACATGCACTCGATATTCTGCAAAGTGCATTGCCGGATTATCAAATACTCAACTTAACAGGATGTACGCTTGATGCTACATTGTATTATGTGAATAAAGATATTCCGGTTCTTGCAACTTTAAATGATGGAAATGCTGTGTTAATCATTGGTTTTAACGAAACACAAATTGTTGTTATGAATCCGGCAAACGGACTTGTTTACAAAATGGGGATGACAGAAGCCTCCGAGTGGTTTGAAGAAAACGGAAACAGTTTTATTACGTATGTGAGAGCAATGCAGTAGCACTTGTTCTCATAGACACTAGGAAACAAACAGTCTTGCGGCATATGGTTTTAACAAAAAGAGAACCATCATACCAAGTATGCCGCAGGAAATCAGTTCCCCGATGCCGACGGTTGCCATGAAATAAAAGAGAGAGCCTTCTATTCCGTAAACATAAGCCAATACAAAAGGGATAATTAATGTGTTTGCGATAATGGGGGGCAAAGGTGCGCACCATTTGTATTTGCGCAGCGCATAAGTGCCAATTGCCCCAAGTAATGTAGCGATACTGCCGAAGAGAATATCAAGCGGCATGCAACCTGTCAGTATATTGCTGATAAGACATCCGACAAAAAGTCCGGGAATGGCAGCAGGGGTAAAATAGGGTAAAATCGTTAGTGCTTCCGAAAAACGGATTTGAATGACTTGATTTGCAAGTCCAAAGATGTTGGCGAAAAAAGTCAGCACAACATAAAGAGCAGCAATCATTGCTGCTTGAGCCAATTTTTGATTTTTCATGTATAAGTCTCCTTTAGTTTTGTTTTTTCTCCGACCTTGGTACGGGTAGGTGAGGAAGGTCTCGAACTCACCGAAATGTCATAAAGCTTTACGACAGATTTAGTATATCATTAGATAGTTTGATGTCAAGATTCAGAGACTGTAAAAAATCAAAAATTGTAGTATAATATAGTCAATCATTTGCTAAAAGATAAAAGAACAAAGGAGAAGAAGCGATGAAAAAGTTTTTTAAAGAGTTTAAAGAATTTGTAAGCCGCGGAAATGTCATGGACATGGCTGTAGGTATTATTATCGGAGGTGCGTTTACCGGTATTGTTACCTCTTTGGTGGAGGATATTATTAATCCGCTCCTTGGCGTATTCGGTGGGACAAATTTTGACCGGTTTTGTATTACACTTGCCGGTGATGCAACATTAAACTATGGAAAATTTATTAGTGCTATTATCAATTTCCTGATTATGGCGCTTGTGATTTTTATTATCGTAAAAGTGATGAATTCTACTGCAAAGAAGATTGGACCGAAAAAAGCAGAAGAAGCACCGAAAACAAAGAAATGTCCGTTCTGTAAAACCGACATACATATTGAGGCTGTCAGATGCCCGAATTGTACATCAAAGTTAGATGAGAAAACAGAATAGAGAGATGACTAATAAAGGCGCCACCATCAGGTGACGCCTTCTTTATACAATAAAGTAACTCGCGATGTATATCGTGAAGAGAACTTAAATCTGTTCTCCTTTTTTGTATCTGGATACAATACTTTGAATACGTTCGTTCGGATTTAACAAATCGCTGATGGAAGAGTCGTGATTTAAAGTATCAATGATATATGCGATATATTTGCTCATATCACAGCTGATGTACCATTCGCGATTTAACAATTCCGGAGTCTGGTATACCAGGTTTGTTGTAAGAACTTTTGTAATAAGACCATTCTCGTAAGCTTTGTCAAATTTGTCCAGTCCGTTTGTAAAAAGACCAAATGTGGAGAAAACAAAAATGCGGTTTGCTTTACGCTGTTTCAAAGCAGCGGCAACTTCAAGCATACTTTCACCGGATGCAATCATATCATCGATGATAATCATATCTTTGCCTTCTACGCTTGTGCCGAGGAATTCATGTGCAACAATAGGGTTACGACCGTTTACAACGCGTGTGTAGTCACGACGTTTGTAGAACATACCCATATCCAGGCCAAGTACGTTTGCAATGTAAATAGCACGTCCCATACCACCTTCGTCCGGGCTGATTACCATCATGTTGTCAGAATCAATCTGAAGTCCCTGTACATTGCGAAGCAAACCTTTGATAAACTGGTATGCCGGCTGAACCGTTTCAAAACCGTTTAACGGAATTGCATTTTGTACACGAGGGTCATGTGCATCAAAAGTAATGATGTTGTCAACGCCCATATTTACAAGTTCCTGAAGAGCAAGTGCACAGTCAAGAGATTCTCTGGATGTTCTCTTGTGCTGTCTGCTTTCGTAAAGGAACGGCATAATAACTGTAATTCTTCTTGCCTTACCGCCAACAGCTGCGATGATACGTTTCAAATCCTGATAATGATCATCCGGTGACATGTGATTTTCATGTCCGCTCAAGGAATAAGTCAAGCTATAGTTCGCAACGTCTACTAAAAGGTAAAGGTCAGTACCACGAACCGATTGTAAAATAACACCTTTTGCTTCACCGGAACCAAAACGCGGTACCTTTGTTTTGAGGATATAAGAATCTCTCTGATAACCGGAAAAAGCAAGACTGTCTTTGTGTTCGCTTTCTCTTTCTGTTCTCCATTTGACAAGGTAATAATCTACCTTCTCGCCTAAAGTTCTGCATCCTTCCAAAGGAATCATACCTAAGGAACCAACAGGAATTGTTTCTAAGTTTCTTTTCTCTTCACGAATTGCCATGAAAAGGCCCTCTCTTTCTGTTTGACGATGTATTAAATCATTAGTAGATGAATTTATTATAATATAAAAGAACAGCTTCGTAAAAGCATTCTTTCTTTTCGGTAAAAGATGCGAATAGACGTCCGCTATTTATCGCGTACTGCCTTTTGCAGACGGATATCTTTGCCGGACAATTTGCATATGTCGTAGTTGCTTGTAATACGCGAGAAGATACGGTCTGAGTAGCGTTCACGCAATTCACCGAGGGAAAGATTCGTTGAAATAATCGTAGATTTTTTCCGAATATGTCTCTCGTTCAAGCAGGAAAAAAGTTGTGAGGTGACAAAGGAATTTGTTACTTCTGTACCTAAATCGTCAATAATCACCAAGTCACAATTATATAAGTCTTCAAAGGCATTGTAAAGGCTTTCTTTATTTTTGTAGTCAAAAGAATACCGGGAAAGGAATTCAAAAAGTCCGATAGAACTGAAATAGAGGATAGAATGCCCGGTTTCAATCAGTTCCTTCGCTACGCAATTTGACAAAAAGGATTTGCCGCAGCCAACTGTGCCATAAAAAAATAAATTGCGGTATTCGTTATCAAAACTTGTTATAAAGTTGTTACATGTTGCCACTGCTTTTTCAAACGCAATCAGGTCATCGCCGCTGTAATAATCATAGGAAAGCGCAGAGAAATTTTCTGTTTTAAGCATTTCGTGTATATTGGACTGTTCGTACAAAAGAGAAATCATCTGTTGCTTAAAACAGTGACATTTTTCGCCGTCGATATAACCGGTATCTTTGCAGTCAACGCAGTCGTAAATCGGCTCTAAGTAGTCTGCCGGGAAACCGGAAGATGTAAGCAGTTTTTCTTTTGCTTCACGCAAGTTCTGTAATGTTCTTTTTAAATCTGCAAGTGCGGTGTCATCGCCGGAAAGCATCCGTTTGCCGCATTCTACCGAAACAGAACTGACAGAGGACTCCAGTGCTTCGTAGCCATCCACCTTATCATACACTTCCTTTTTTCGTGCTTCTAATATGTGTCGGTTTTTTGTCTGGCGTTCCTCATAATTTCGGACAATGGTTTCGTATTGTGAATTGGTAAGTGACAATGTCTTGTCCTCCCTGCATAATTTGATTATTTGCTCAAAAGTGCCTGTTCAATTGCATCAAAATCGTAATCGTGCTGTTTAAATTGGTTAAATTTGTTGTTTGGCGTCTGTTTTGCAAAAGTAGCAGTATTTTTCTTCTTCTGGTAAAGTTCGTCTATTTTTTGGATGTCGTTTTTGTGATGAACTTTTGCGTTTTTCCAACTGGAAAGAATTTTGTCTGCATATTCAAAACGATGTTTTTCGGTTGCCAGTACGGTGCGTTCACAAGCTTCAAAAATGACATCTGCCTCAAAGCCGTAATCGTTGCGCCAACGGTTAATAAATTCTACTTCCTTTGGTGTAGGCGAGTTGGCCTTGCCCAGTGCGTTCATAATAGCATAGGTGATTTTATCATATTTATGTATGTATTTTTCTGCTTCTTGCGGAGTTGTGACGCCGTTTTCGGCCCAACTGAGTGCGACTTTTTCCATGTAGCGGAAATCTTTCTTGCCGCGGTCTACGCAGTACTGCACGAGATAATCAATTAAATCATCGGAAAAGTTCAGCTTGTCCGAGAAAAATAAAATGGTATTAATGTTGGAAGCACTGAGTGGTTTTTGCAAGTATTGTTCCACAATGAAAAGCAACTGCTGCGTGGATGCCTGGGCTTTAAACGCCTTCAGTTCATCCAGGCTGTAAGCCGGTTTTTTGTAAACAGGGGATTCCTGCACAGAGAGCGTTTCGGTTGTGGATTGTTCCGGCACATTTTTTGATAAGATAGAAACGACGGGAGCTAACGGTACGATTTCTGCCCCTTGCTTGTCCGTAGGTTCTTCGATGCGAATGCCGATGATGTTTTTGGAACCGTCATATTCCAAAGAGAGTAAATCGCGTTTTTCCCAGTATGTGAGCGCACGAATTACGTCCTTCTCAGGATAATTAAACAAATCTGCCATATCGGAAATACTTGTTGCAATATTTGAGTTCATTACGCGAAGTAAATAAAGATATATTTTTAATTGTGCAGCGTTAGCATCGTTCATGTAATTATCGATAAAATGATTCGACACAATCGTTGCATCCATATAATTGTTTTTGTAAATTGTTAATTTGCTCATGAAACTCAATATCCCACTTTCTCAATCTTAAACTGCCCCTAACAAAGCAATTGCATTATAGCATAGAGATTTCAAAAAAGGAATAGGCAAATGTCCGAAAAACCTAGAAAACACGGGCGTTTCAGGGTTCTGTGGATAATGTGGATAGTGTGGATAATGCGCGATCCAAAAAGCAAAAAAACGTCAAACCATTTGGAATTTGGCGTGTTAAGCGTTCCTGCAATTTTGTCAAAATTATCCACATAGAACAAAAAAATATCCACAAAAAATGACACGTAAACAAAGGTCAATTTTTGTGGATAGTGTGGACAATTATTTTTTTAAAAGGTTTTCGCCGATTTTAAGCACATCTCCGGCACCCATAGTTATCAACAAATCTCCGTTGATACATTTTTTTAGTAAAAATTTTTCAATTTCTTCAAAGCTGGAGAAATAGTGGCATTCATGTCCCAGTTTTTGAATCTCTTCCTGCAATGTTTGGGAACTGATTCCTAATGTGTCAGTTTCCCGTGCAGCATAAATATCTGCCAAAACTACATGGTCAGCCAGAGTCAAAGCTTTTGCGAAATCATCAAGAAAAGCCTTGGTCCGGGTATAGGTATGCGGTTGGAATACGCACCAAACTGATTTGTGCGGATAGTTTTTTGCTGCAGTGAGTGTAGCGGTAATTTCGGTTGGATGATGCGCATAATCGTCAATAATCGTGACGCCGTTTAATGTGCCTTTGTATTCGAAACGACGGTCTGTGCCGTGGAAATTTTTCAGTGCGGTTGCTACGTCATCATCGTTCAATGCAAGCACGTCGGACAGTGCAATTGCGGCAAGTGCATTGGAGATGTTGTGCATGCCGGGTACGGACAGGGAAAAGGAAAGTTCCTTATTTTTTAATACAAAGGAAGGGTGTCCCATTTCGTCGAAGTGTATGTTTTCGGCATAATAATCGCAATCTTTGGAAAAACCGTATGTCACAACACGACAAGAAAGCCCGTTTGTAATTTCTTTGTAATTATCGATATCGCCATTTATGATAAGCGTGCCGTCTTCCGGTAAAAGTTCTGCAAACTTACGGAAAGAATTGCGGATGTCATGAATATCTTTAAAGAAATCTAAATGGTCTTCTTCGATGTTGAGTATGATTCCGATTTTGGGGAAAAAGCTTAAAAAGCTGTTTGTATATTCGCAAGCTTCCGTGACAAAATATTCGGAATTTCCAACACGGATGTTACCTTCGAGCGATTTTAAAATGCCGCCGATGGACAAGGTGGGGTCTGCGTTTGCCTGCAACAATATTTCGGAAACCATGGATGTTGTTGTTGTTTTGCCGTGCGTGCCGCTGATGGCAATGGGCATTTTGTAATTTTTCATCATCTGGCCGAGAAGCTCTGCCCGTGAGAGGGTCGGTATATGTAATTCTTTTGTTGCAACAAATTCCGGATTATCTTCGCGGATAGCACTTGTATATACGACCAAATCAATATCGGAAGTAATGTTTTCGTATTTTTGACCGATAAAAATGTGCGCACCTTGCTGCATGAGGGTATCGGTCAAGGCGCTGCTGTGTGCGTCGGAACCGGAAACTTTAAAGTTTTCCGCAAGCAATACCTGGGCAAGACCGCTCATACTGATGCCGCCGATTCCAATGAAATATATGTGTATGGGTTTTCGGAAATCTATCTGATACATTTTCTGACCTACCTTTGTTCAATATTCTTCTTCTTTGTATTATACGCACTATGGAGCGAAAAAACAAACAGGAAATTATAGAAAGTGTAACAAATGGAAAATGACGGAATAGGAAGTCGGAGCATCGGCATAATGCAGAAATAAACAATAAAAATCAAGAATTGAACATATATTATGTCAAAATTTAGAAATTAAATGGAAAAAATCAACAAATTTCGTCCAATATAAAGAAAATTTTTGTCAAAAATATTCACTTTCTGAATGTGGTGTGATATACTAAATACAATTACTTATACTTTGTGTAAGTGTACCATAAAATAAGTCGACAGAATGAGGTGATGACATGATTAAAAAAGAAATGATTGCCATGTTGTTAGCGGGTGGACAAGGAAGCAGACTTGGTATTTTGACATCAAAAGTTGCTAAGCCGGCAGTGTCTTTCGGAGGAAAGTACAGAATCATTGACTTTCCGCTTAGTAACTGTATCAATTCCGGTATTGATACGGTTGGTGTTTTGACACAGTATCAGCCGCTTAGATTGAATACACATATAGGAATTGGTATTCCGTGGGATTTGGACCGAAATATAGGTGGTGTTACCGTGTTACCGCCGTATGAGAAGAGTACGGGTGGTGAGTGGTATGCCGGTACGGCCAACGCTATTTATCAGAATATGGCGTATATTGAATCTTACAATCCGGATTATGTACTGATTTTATCAGGTGACCATATTTATAAGATGGATTACGAAGTAATGCTTGATTTCCACAAGGCAAACGGCGCAGATGTAACCATTGCGGTTATGCCGGTACCGATTGAGGAAGCAAGCCGTTTTGGTGTTGTAATTGCGGATGAAAACAAACGAATTACAGAATTTGAGGAGAAACCGCCGAAACCGAGAAGTAACCTTGCATCTATGGGTATTTATATCTTCTCATGGAAAGTACTCCGGGATGCTTTGATTGCGAAAAAAGAGCAGGAAAACCTTGACTTTGGTAAACATGTTATTCCGTATTGTCATGAATCCGGCAAACCGATTTATGCATACGAATTTAACGGATATTGGAAAGACGTTGGAACACTCAATTCTTATTGGGAAGCCAACATGGAACTGATCGATATCGTACCGGAGTTCAATTTGTATGAAGAATATTGGAAAATTTATACAAAGAGCGATATTCTTCCGCCACAGTATTTGTCCGGCGACAGTAAAATTGAGAGAAGCATTATTGGTGCGGGAACAGAAATATATGGTGAAGTATACAATTCCGTAATCGGTTGTGGTGTTACAATCGGTGCGGGAACGGTAGTGCGCGACTCCATTATTATGAATCATACCCGGATTGGTACAGGATGCCGCATAAACAAAGCAATTATTGCTGAAAATGTTGTATTGGCGGACAATATCGTTGCCGGTGAAGGCGAGCTTACACCAAACGAAGTTGCACCGCATATTTACACAGACGGACTGGTAACGATTGGAGAAGGCAGTGAGATTCCGTCCAATGTTCGAATCGGTAAAAATACAGTGATTTCCGGCTGTACCAACGTAGAGGATTATCCGGATTTATATCTCATGAGTGGTAAAGCATTAATTAAGGCAGGTGATGAATAATGAGAGCGATAGGTATTATTTTAGCAGGTGGTAACAATCATAGAATGAAAGAGCTTTCTCAGAAACGTGCGATTGGTGCGATGCCTATTGCAGGAACTTACAGAAGCATCGACTTTGCACTCAGTAATATGTCCAATTCTCATATTCAGAAAGTTGGCGTATTTACGCAGTACAATGCCAGAAGTTTGAATGAACATTTAAGTTCCTCCAAATGGTGGGATTTTGGTAGAAAGCAGGGCGGTTTGTTTGTGTTTGCACCGACAGTTACTTCCGAGGGAAGTTTTTGGTACCGCGGCACGGCAGATGCGTTATATCAAAATTTGGATTTCTTGAAAAACAGCCATGAACCGTATGTAGTTATTGCATCCGGCGATTGCGTTTACAAATTGGATTTCAACGACGTGTTGGAATTCCATATTGATAAAAAGGCAGACATTACCGTTGTGTGCAAGGAAATGCCAAAGGACGCCAATATTGAGCGTTATGGTACGGTTAAGATGAATGAGGATAGCCGCATCGAAGAGTTTGAGGAAAAAGCCATTGTTGCAAAATCCAATACGATTTCTTGTGGTATTTATGTCGTAAGAAGACGCCAGCTTATTGAGATGGTGGAAAGATGCGCGGAAGAAGGCAGATTTGATTTCGTAAATGATATTTTGGTACGTTACAAAAATATGAAGCGCATTTACGGTTACAAAATTAAAAATTACTGGCGTAACATTGCTACTATTGAAGATTATTTCTCAACCAATATGGATTTCTTAAAACCTGAAATCAGAGATTACTTCTTCAAACAGTATCCGGATGTGTATTCCAAAGTAGAAGACTTACCGCCGGCAAAATACAATCCGGGTTCCAATGTGAAAAATTCTCTTATCTCAAGCGGATGTATTATTAATGGAACGGTAGAAAATTCTATCATATTCAGGGAAGCTTTCATCGGAAGCAATTGCGTGATTAAAAATTCTATTATTTTGAATGACGTTTATATTGGGGATAATACACATATTGAGAATTGTATTGTGGAAAGTCGTGCTACGCTTCCGGCTAATTCTTATCACAAAGGTGAGGATGGCATCAAGATTGTGGTAGAGCGAAATGAGCGATATGAACTCTAATAGAAGACTTTAAAGTATAGCAAAAATGTATGGCAGGATCCAAGGGGGACACACAAATGAACATTACAGACGTAAGAGTGCGAAAAATTACAAAAGAAGGAAAAATGAAGGCAATCGTTTCCATTACCATTGATGATGAATTTGTTGTTCATGATATTAAGGTAATTGAAGGTGAAAAGGGACTTTTCATTGCAATGCCGAGTAAGAAATCAACAGATGGTGAGTATAGGGATATTGCTCATCCGATTAATTCATCGACAAGAGAAACGATTCAAAACATTGTTCTTAACAGCTATGAAAAAGCACTTTTAGAGCCGGATGAAACAGAATAAAATGTAGTTTGGGGCAGAGGGATGTCAATTGACATCCCTCTTTTTTGTTGGTACGATGGAAGCGAAACAAATAGGAGTGTGAGAAAGATGTTTGTAATCGTAGGTTTAGGAAATCCGACAAAGGAATATAAAAATACAAGACACAATATTGGATTTGATGTGATTGATGCAATTGCAGATAAATATAACATTGATGTGCTCGAAAAAAAGCACAAAGCACTTGTCGGGAAGGGAATTATTGACGGACAAAAGGTTCTATTGGTAAAACCGCTTACATATATGAATTTAAGTGGCGAAAGTGTACGGGCGGTCGTGGATTATTATAAAATAGACGAACAGGAAGAATTGATTGTCATTTATGATGATATTAGCTTGGATGTAGGCCAACTGCGTATTCGGAAAAAAGGTAGTGCAGGTGGACACAACGGTATAAAAAGTATTTTGTCCCATTTGGGGCATGATACGTTTATGCGCATCAAGATGGGAGTTGGCGAAAAGCCGAAAGGGTACGATTTGGCAGATTATGTACTGGGACATTTTAGCAGTGCGGAACGCAAAATTATGGACGAGAGTGCAGACAAGGCAGCCGAGGCAGTGCGTATGATGCTGGCAGGCGATGTGGACGCTGCCATGAATGCATACAATAAGAAAAACGATAAGGCGTAAAACGGAGGTTACATTATGCGTGCGTTAACCGCCCCTTTGCAGGAATTAGGAGCCTACACGGATATAAAAGACAGTCTGAAAAAAGGAACAGGTAGTCTTTTGTTGACCGGGTGTGTAGATTCTCAAAAACTACATATTGTGAACGGATTAAGCGATGGTTTTAAATACAAAGTCATCGTTACTTTTAGTGAATTAAAGGCAAAAGAGCTGTATGAAGATTATAAGTTTTATGATAAAAATGTGCGTGTTTATCCGGCAAAGGATTTGATTTTTTATCAGGCGGACGTGCATGGGAATCAGCTTGTCACGGAACGTATCAAGTGTCTTCGTCGTGTTATGGAAAATAGGCCCACGACTATTATCACTACTTTTTCTGCACTTATGGCGCCGCAAGTGCCGCTTTCGGTTATGGAAGAAAATGTGATAGCCATTAGCAGGGGCAAAGAAGTGGATGAACGTCAGCTTGCCAAAAAACTTGTGGAAATGGGTTATGAGAAAAACTATCAAGTGGAAGCACCGGGACAATTTTCCATACGTGGCGGAATTGTGGATGTTTTTGACTTGACGGAGGAAAATCCGTATCGTATCGAGCTTTGGGGCGAGGAAGTGGATTCCATTCGTAGTTTTGATATATTAAGCCAGCGGTCTATTGAAAAATTGGAATCGATTCATATTTATCCGGCTACGGAATTGATTTTGACGCAGGAACAGCTGCAGGCAGGGATGAAAAAAATTGAAAAGGAAGCTGCAACGTGTGAAAAAACATTGCGCGAGCAGTTCAAAACCGAGGAGGCTGCCCGGATTCATACGCAGGTAAAAGAATTAAAAGAGCAAGTGTTTGAATTCAAAGCGTTAGTAAATCTGGAAAGTTATATTCACTATTTCTTTGAAGAAACAGCTACCTTTTTGGATATTTTACAAAAACGTAATTGTATTGTTTTCGTGGATGAGCCGGCAAGAGTGCGGGAACATGCACAGGCAGTGGAAGAAGAGTTTAAAGATAGTATGATGCATCGTCTGGAAAAGGGGTATGTTTTGCCCGGTCAGACGACTCTTTTGCATGCGGTAGACAAAGTGGCGGCAAAGATGCAAAAAAGCAACGTAATCAGTGTTGCCATGTTGGATATGAAAAATCCGATTGTGAAAGCAGATAAAAAATTTAGTGTCGATGCCAGAAGTATGTCTTCTTATAACAGTAGTTTTGAAGAGCTTGTGAAGGATTTGAAACGATACAAAAAGAGCGGATATCGGGTTTTGTTGTTGTCCGGTTCCAGAACGAGAGCCAAACGACTTGCGGATGATTTGCGGCAGCAGGAATTGACTGCTTTTTATACGGAAAATCCGGATAGGGAGATTTTGCCCGGCGAAATTATGACGTTTTACGGTAGGGTGTTAAAGGGATTTGAATATCCCATGCTCAAATTTGTAGTCATTGCCGAGAGCGATATTTTCGGAACGGAAAAGAAAAAGAAGAAGAAAAAGAAAGTTTACGAAGGACAGAAAATTAATGACTTTTCGGAATTGAAAGTCGGGGACTATGTGGTGCACGAAAACCATGGACTCGGTATTTACAAAGGTATCGAAAAAGTGGAAGTGGAAAAAGTAGTCAAAGATTATTTAAAAATCGAATACCGGGACGGCGGTAATTTGTATATTCTTGCAACCGGACTTGATGTCATACAAAAATATGCGTCTGCAGATGCAAAGCGGCCCAAACTAAACAAGCTGGGAACTCAGGAATGGAACAAAACAAAGACAAAGGTGCGTGGAGCGGTAAACGAAGTGGCCAAAGATTTGGTGGAGCTCTACGCAGTAAGACAACAAAAAGAGGGTTTCCGGTTTGGCAAAGATACCGTTTGGCAAAAAGAGTTTGAAGAGATGTTTCCGTTTGAGGAAACAGACGACCAGATGAGTGCCATTGAAGCCACAAAGAAAGATATGGAAAGCAGCAAGATTATGGACCGGCTTATTTGTGGTGATGTGGGATACGGCAAGACGGAAATTGCCATTCGTGCTGCCTTTAAGGCAATTCAGGAAGGGAAACAGGTTGTCTTTCTTGTGCCTACAACGATTCTTGCCCAACAGCATTACAATACATTTGTGCAACGTATGAAGGAGTTTCCGGTACGCGTGGATTTGCTTTCCAGATTCCGCACTGCAAGCGAACAAAAAAAGACTATTCAGGACTTGAAGAAGGGATTTGTTGACATTGTTATCGGCACACACCGTGTGTTGTCCAAGGATGTGGAGTTTAAAGATTTGGGACTTCTGATCATTGATGAAGAACAGCGGTTTGGAGTGACTCATAAAGAAAAAATCAAAAAAATGAAAGATGATGTGGATGTGCTTACGTTGACGGCAACACCGATTCCGCGAACGCTCCATATGAGTCTTGTAGGTATCCGTGATATGAGTGTGCTGGAGGAAGCACCAAACGACCGAATGCCGATACAGACATATGTAATGGAATACAACGAGGAAATGGTACGAGAGGCCGTTTCCAGAGAACTTGCCAGAAACGGACAGGTGTATTATGTTTACAACCGTGTCAACAATATTGCGGATGTGGCGGCAAGAGTGCAGGCACTTGTGCCGGAAGCCAATGTGGCGTTTGCGCACGGGCAGATGAAAGAACAGGAGCTGGAACGCATCATGTACGATTTTATCAACGGAGAAATCGATGTGCTTGTATCCACTACCATTATCGAGACCGGATTGGATATTTCCAATGCAAACACTATGATTATCCACGATTCCGACAATATGGGACTGTCGCAGCTTTACCAGCTTAGAGGGCGTGTCGGGCGTTCTAACCGGAATGCGTATGCATTTTTGATGTATAAACGGGATAAGATGTTAAAGGAAGTTGCAGAGAAGCGTTTGCAGGCAATCCGCGAATTTACGGATTTGGGCAGCGGATTTAAAATTGCGATGCGTGATTTGGAAATACGAGGTGCCGGTAATCTTCTTGGCCAAAAACAACATGGTCACATGGAAGCGGTAGGATATGATCTGTATTGTAAAATGCTGAATGAGGCCGTAAAAAGTATGAAAGGCATTACAACAATCGAAGATTTCACCACGACAATTGACTTGGATGTAGATGCCTATATTCCGCCAACCTATATCGTAAACGAAGTGCAAAAACTGGATATTTATAAAAGAATTGCCGGAATTGAAAATGATGCGGAAAGTCAGGATATGAAGGAAGAACTTTTGGACCGTTTTGGCGAAATACCAAAATCGGTGGATAATTTGCTGCGCATTGCATTGATTCGTGTAAAGGCACACAAAATTTATTTGTCGGAAGTGAAGGGGCGAAGGGAAGAAATTAAGTTCATATTCCGCCCGCAAGCCAATATCCGGATAGAAAAAATTCCGCAACTTTTGCAACAGCACAAAGGAAAATTAAGTTTTATGGCAAAAGGGGATCCGTGTTTTGTTTACCGTTACAAAAAATTCGGAGTGGTAGAAAAAGACGCAGAAAAGTTGCTCGAATTGACGGAGACTCTTTTGGAAAATATGGAAGAAGTATTATGTGAATAGTCCGTTTTTTTGGACAGAAAAAATGTTACCTTCTAATCAGAACAAAAACATAGTTCTGAAAGGAAGGTAATTTTTATGCGTGGATATTATATTGAAAGTGGTTATATGGGATATGTAGATAATAAATATATGCTATTTGCATGTGAGGAGGATTATGTTGATTACATTTCATCCTCAAGCATGCGATAGCCGATTCCTATTTCAGTAAATACATATACCGGTTCTGCCGGATTCTCTTCAATTTTTCTTCGGATGTTTGCCATGTTTACGCGAAGAATCTGGTTGTTGCTATCGTCCGCATAAGGCCCCCATATTTCTCCGATAATATAGGAGTAGGTGAGTACTTTGCCGGAATTTTTTGCAAGAAGAGAGAGTAATTTGTATTCTATCTGAGTTAAATGGATTTCTGTTCCATTTACTGATACAATTCTTTTCTCAAAGTCTAAAACAAGTCCTTTGGATTGATATGGTCTTGCATAGAGAGAACTGTCTTTTGAAAGACGGTTGCTGTGACGAATGGATGTGCGTATGCGTGCCATCAGTTCTGAACCGCCGAATGGCTTTGTAATATAGTCGTCTGCACCGGCATCAAGAGCATCTACTTTTTCGTGCTCTTGTGTTCTGGCAGAAATTACAATAATCGGAACACTGGACCAAGTGCGCACTTGTTTGATGATGTCCATCCCATCCATGTCAGGGAGTCCTAAGTCTAATAAAATAATATCAGGGCATTGTGAGGTAATAATGCCAAGGCCCTCGCTTCCTGTATTTGCAACGGTCAATTTGTAATCAGGAGTTTTGAGTGATGTGGCCACAAAATTACAAATATTGTCTTCATCTTCTATTAAAACAATTGAAATCTTAGGATTCATAATCCGGTTCCTCCTTCGGTAATGTAAATATAAATTCGGCGCCACGGTCATGGTTTTTTGCTTCTATTGTGCCGTTGTGTGCTACAATAATTGTTTTGCATATGGATAGTCCAATCCCCATTCCTTTATGGGAATCCTGCACTTCGCTTGGTCTAAAGTCTGAGCCGTCAAAAATAGTGGCAATCTTTTCTTCAGAAATTCCTGTTCCAAAATCTTTCACAGAAAAAGCAACGTGTTTTGGATGGTCTGTTACAGTAAATTCGATAGGAAGTTCGCTGTTTGCATGTACTGCGGCATTTTGTAAGAGGTTGATAATAACCTGCTCAATCAGCATGGCATCCATTGGTAGAAGTATGTAGTCATCCGGAATAGCTACTTGCACAGCAACTTCGGGAAGTCTTTTGCGGAAACGAGAAAGAGCTTCGCCAACAACTTCTTCCACGGCTTCCGATTCGGTTTTAACCCTCATCGTGTTGGTGCGGATTCGTGTAACAGAGAGAAGATTTTCTACCATATTGAGTAACCAGTTTGAGTCATCGTGTATACGTTGTACAATTTCTAATTTTTCGAATTCGTTTAAGATATCTTTGTTTTCAATGTAGGCGGAGCTGTTACCGATAATGCCGGTAAGGGGTGTTCGCAAGTCATGGGAGACAGCGCGTAAAAGATTGGCGCGCATTTTTTCTTTTTCGGCCTCCATTAATTGTTTTTCATGTTCTGCTAAAAGAACAGCCTGCTTTTTTAAATGTGTTGTCATGGTGCTTACACTGATGGAAACAGCAAGCATGCAAAGAAAAGTGAGCGGATAACCACTCAGAGTAAAATTTAATGCGGAATACGGATAGGTAAACCAGTAGTTAATAAAAATAACGCCTATCAAAGAAGAAAGTATTCCGCAAAAATAACCATTTGTAAAACGGGCAATCAAAATGAGGGCTACCACTTGAATAAGTGCTATTTTTACAGAGTTATCTGTAGAAACTTGAAAGAATACAGAAGAACACAAAATAGCAATAATTTCAAAAAAAATAGTAATAGTTAAGTTCTTAATTATTGGGTGTCTGTGCAAAATTATTTTTAATTTATCGAGAAAAGTCCTCATAAAAAGTGTTAATAATTCCTTTCATGCCTTTTTTTGCATTATAGCTTTTTTGACTTCAATATTCAATGAATCTATGTTAAGATGGCGTTAAAATATAATTTAGTATGAAAGTGAGGAATACATGTATGGAAATTAATTTGGAAAAAAGCAGCTATGCAGAGAAAGCAATGAATCTGTTTAAGGAAGGATACAATTGTTCACAGGCAGTATTTCTTGCGTTTGAAGATAAATATAACATTGACCGTCAAACTGCACTTAGGTTAAGTTCATCTTTTGGCGGCGGCATGGGGCGTTTGCGTGAAGTATGCGGAGCGGTTTCCGGCATGTTTATGGTTGCAGGCGTCCTGTATGGATACGAGGATGCAAAAGATTTTGAAGGCAAGAAAGAACATTATGAGAGAATCCAACAACTTGCAAGAGAGTATGAAGCACGCAACGGTTCTATAGTGTGCAGGGAACTTCTTGGTCTTGGAGCGGGAAAAGATACACCGGTTCCGGAAAAAAGAACAGACAATTACTACAAGAAACGTCCCTGCGTGGAGCTGGTGGGGGTAGCGGCCACCATCATGGAACAGTACATACAAGAATATGAGGAAAAACAGGTAAAATAATAAAAAATATTGACAAAAACCGTAAAAAATGTTTTATTTTGTAAGGTAAAACGTTATAATATACATTGGGGATATGGATAGTGATTTACTCGAAAATGCTTGAAGCTAAGTGTATTTGTAAGGGGTGCGTTTCTAAAGGGAGGCATTACGAATGTTTAATCGTCGCGAAATGAAGTTTATGAAAGATGCATACAGAGTGATTATTTATGCAGCAGTTGCGGTGCATCTTGTTTTAGCGATGCTTTTTCATGCAGTTGGACTGTATGAAATTGTACCGTACAATATAGCGCTTATTATGTTTTATATTGTTATGGTTTATTTGGTGGAGCGGGAATACTACAAAGTAGTTTTTATTCTCATGCATTTGGAAGTTGCTGTGTTTGCTATTTCGCATACGCTGCTGTTGGGGTGGGAGTATGGTTTTTCCCAATATTTTGTGGCGATGATGGTGCTTGTGTATTATATTCCGTTTAAAAAGCGATACGCTACGGTGCTTGTTGCAGCAGCTGAAATGACAGCGTATACGCTTTTGGCTATATTTACGATGGATAAGACACCATGGATGAGTATAGGACCTGAAGTAAAAATGGTTTTATCAAGGTTGGAACTGATGAACTCCTTGCTTTGTCTGGGAATTATCTTGTTGGGAGCACTCTTTTCCAGAGTTTCCCTGTCAACTATGAAGGAATATCAGTACCGTTTTATTTATGATGATTTGACCGGATTATACCGCAGAGATTATTTTATGCAACGTGTGCGGGAAGTGTTGGACAGTACACCGGATCAGGACTATTATCTGCTTTGCACGGATATTGCTGAATTCAAAATTTATAATGAATTATATGGTAGAGACAGAGGGGACGAAGTACTGAAGGCGCACGCTGATTTGATGATTGAAATCAAAGACAGTCTTGCTGTGTACGGACGCTTGGAAGGTGACGTATTCGGAATGCTTCTTCCGGCGGAATATTTTAGTGAAAAAGCAGCCAAAAGATATAATGGCGAGTTACAAAAAATGTTCTCAGATGACAACTACCGAATGAATATCCATGTTGGAGCATACAAAATTACGGATCGGAATGAGCCGGTTACTGACATGTATGAGAAAGTGCGTATTGCCATTGACAGTATACGCGAAGCGTATGAGATCGATTTTGTATTGTATCAGGACAGCATGCTTGAAAAAATTACAGAAGAGCGGAAACTCATCGGTGAGTTTAGTTATGCGCTTGCAAACAATCAGTTTGTTGTATATTATCAGCCACAGACGCACAAGGATGGCAAAGTCATTGGTGCAGAGGCATTGGTTCGTTGGAATCATCCAAGAAGAGGACTTTTGGCTCCGGGCAAATTTTTGCCGGTTTATGAGCAGACCGGTTTTGTGAGTGAATTGGATTTGTTTGTGTGGCGTGAAGTTGCAAAAACGCTAAAAAAATGGAAAGATATGGGGCGCGATGACTTGTACGTATCCATAAATCTTTCTGCAAAAGATTTTGAGTATTTGGATATATACACAGTTATTACAGAACTTGTGGCAGAATATGAAATCAGCCCGCGCAATCTGAAATTAGAGATTACCGAAACGGTTATGATGGAAGATATGGAGAGCAAGTGGAGTTTGTTTGCAAAATTGCAGGCGCTTGGGTTTGAAATCGAGATTGACGATTTTGGTACAGGCTATTCTTCTTTAAATACGTTAAAAGATATCTGTGCAGATGTTCTGAAATTGGATATGGAATTTATCAGAAAATCAGCGCATGCGGACCGCAGTGAAGCTATCATCAAAAATGTGGTAAAGCTTTCGGATAAACTCGGAATGCGGGTTATTGTAGAAGGTGTGGAGCACGAAGAGCAGTTGAACAATTTAGATGATATGGGATGTAATATCTTTCAGGGATATTATTTCTCACAGCCGATTCCGGTGGAAGAATTTGAACAACAATATTTATAAAGAGAGACAGGTTTGTGAGTTGGTTTGCAAACCTGTTTTTTATTTTGAGTAAGTAACATGTTGCACCGATATATAAAAAGTTTTGTTACAAATAAAAATTTTTCAAAAAACACTTGACACTTATTATTAATATGATAATATTAAAAAGAACATAACAAGAACAGAAGCATCAAATCAACTATAGTTATTAGACGGATGCTTTGAAATGTATATGTAAATAGAAAGAGAGTGGGGAAATATTTATGAAGAAAAAACTTGTTTTATTAATGTGTGCTTTTTGTCTTGTGTTTGGTGCGACAGGCTGCCAAAAGGCAGAGGAGTCAAGCGCCAGAACGGAAACGGAGGCTGACAAAGAGGACGAGAACAGAGAAAAATCCGCGAAAGATGCGGATGAAGAAGTGGACAACGAAAAAGAGGTGGCGGAAGGACTTGGAGATCAGGAGCTTCTTATGAAAGGCGATATCTCTCCGGTTGCATTTGACATCACCGTGCCGGAAGATATGAAAGTGATGGTAACGGAGCTTGGTATCGTGTTTGAAGATGCAGATGCGGATTATCAAATGATTGTATCAACTTTCGACAAAACATTTGAAGATATTATAGAAACTTCAGATGAATTTGAACTGGTGATTGAAGAAAGCGGCTTTGAAATTACACAGGATGTGGAATTGACCGAGGTGGCGGAACGTGAATTTTTGTATTTCCACTATTACAACGGATCGGACATGGTACTGGTTTATACGCCGGCGGATAAAAATACATCCTTTGTTGCCTTAGCTATGCGTATGGAAGACATCAGCGATGAAGAGTTGTTGTCCGACCTTGTAACATTTTTTGATGGTGAAGAAGATAACGGATCCGGTAACAGAGAGGAACCGGAAAGGGACGAACCGGAAGGAAATGAACCGGATGTGGACGAATTTGATATAAATGAATATCAAAAAGATGTAGACAGCGTGGATCTGATTTTTGATTCCTTGTATGATGAAGAAGAAAGAACGATTACTGTTTCTGTGCCGGAAGAGATGCTCTGGCTTGATATGGGTGACGATTATTTGATTACGGACATCCAGTCATTTATTTCTAAGGATGAAGAGATAGACGTTACAATAGCCGTACAGGAAAATTACGGATTTGACACAATGGAAGAATGGCTGGAAAGCGAAAGCGAATGGTCGATATTTGATGATGCGGAAAATATGGAAGTTTCCGATATAGAGACAACAAAAGTGGATGGCAAAAAGGTTTATTATATGACCGTATCATACGATGTAGAGTCTTATAGGGGCGAGATATATCGTATGACACAGATATTTGCTATTGCAGAATTTGACACAGACACCGTTCTTTGGGTGGAAGCGACAGAAAGAGAAGGTGACCGTGAACTTTCCTTTGATGTAATTGAAGAATTTTTTGAGATAACAGAATAATGATAAAAACCTCTATTTTCAAAGAGCGACAGTAAATGGCTTTTGGAAATAGGGGTTTTTTGAATTTGATGCAGATGAAAAAGGAAAAAACAGGAAAAGTATATTGACAAAGCTGTGCATATAGCGTATATATAAATATATACAGTTTATAAACAGAGATGAAAAGGTGCGAAAAACTTTTTTTTACGAGGGGAGGAGTGTTATGTTGCTGGAAGTACAAAATGTAACAAGAACACTTGGAAAATTTAAGATAAACGATATTTCCTTTGCATTGCCAAAAGGATATATTATGGGGCTAATCGGGCCAAACGGAGCGGGAAAAACTTCCTTGATTCATTTGATTTTGGGGCTGTATAAGGCAGCAGAAGGAACGGTTTTGATAGATGGAATGGATTATGATACAGAAGAAGTACGCATTCGTAACATGATAGGAACCGTTTTGCTGGAAGAGCTATTTGTGAAGGGAGAGACACTTTTACAAAACGGAAGAGAATTCGGACGTTTTTTTGAGGAATACGATGAGGAAGTGCTGAAACAATATTTAGAGAGATTCCGGTTAAAGCCGGAGCAAAAGTATAAACGTTTATCGAAGGGGGAAAAAATTAAGTTTCAGTTTGCATTTGCGCTGTCGCACAATGCGAAGCTGCTCATACTGGATGAGCCCACCGGCAATTTGGACGTCTCCTTCCGCAAAGAATTTTTTGCAGTACTAAAGGAATTTATTGCAGACGGAACGCGGAGCGTGATTCTTTCCACCCATCTGACGGAAGATTTGGACAAAATAGCGGATTATATTTTGTATTTGGAGAAAGGGGAAACCGTATTTTTTGGAGACATTGAAAGCCTCAGGGACAATTACAGACTGCTAATTGGGGAAGAATACAAGTTAAAACTGCTGCGTAAAGAACGCGTGATACACATGGAGAGCGGCGAGTTTGGGTGTAAGGCGCTTGTGCATCACAAAGCCAGATATCAATATGACAATAGTCTCACGGTAACGGTGCCCACGCTGGAGGAGCTGATGTATTTTGTGACAAAAAGGAAGGAGCGATGACAATGGCAAAGTGGATTATTCGCGATTATTTCACTGCATGTCGCTGGGAGAATATCAAAGAAATCCTAAAAACCGGTGTGTGGGTTTGGCCTATCTATTGGCTCATTTTACTGGAAGATGATTTGGCTTCCGGAAATTGGATGGTCATTTTGAGTTTTTATATAGTCGTTCTTTTCGTGTTATTATCAGGAGCGTTGCACAAGATGGACTTGCCGAAACAATTGTTTTTGTGTCCCCTCAGCAAGCAAATGCGTAGGGCGTATGTGAGTAAGGCCGCCATGTTTCGTATCGGACTTTCGTCGGTGATTTTTGTATTGACAACGGTCGTATTCGTGTTAAACGGTTATTTTGATGTAAGAATGGGTGTGGTGCTTTTGGGAAATGGCATTTTGCTTTCCATGCTCATGTGTGGCATGAGTTCAAAAGTACAGCCAACGGAAACCGGAGTTGCTCCGTTTACAAAAATGCGGGGAGCAAGAGGCACGGCGCTAGGTTTGATCCTCGTGACTTTATGGGTACTTGCTTCTTACTGTGTTACAAAATATGAACCAAACGAGATTCGTTTGATGAGTTACATTCTGTTGGGAGTGATGGTTATTGTAGAACTGCCGTTGACTGTTTATTATATGAGTTTTTTTAAACAATGCGTAGAGAGGGCAATCGATTATGAAAATAGTAATTCAGCCGCAAGGAACGTTAGCAATCTATGAGCAGATTGTCAATCAATTGAAAAATGCAATCGTGACAGGAGAATTGTCCGCCGGTGAAGCGCTGCCTTCCATCCGCGCGTTGGCAGGAAGTTTGAATGTCAGTGTCATCACGACAAAGAGAGCATATGAAGAACTGGAAAAAGAAGGCATGGTTCGTTCCGTTGCCGGAAAAGGTTTTTATGTGTGCGAATACAACACCGATTATCTTTTGGAAAAGCAATTGATGATGTTGGAAAAGCGCATGAGTGAAGTGATTGGTGAGGCAAAGCAGGTAGGACTTTCACTGGAGGAAGTAAAAGAAATGGTGGAAACACTGTACAATCTGTAGTCTCGCCGGAAAATGCATGATAGAAGCAAAATTTGTAAAAAATGTAAAAGTAGGAATTGGAAAGGTAAGACGGTATGGAAAAACAGCAAGTGAATCATCCGGTTTTGGAATTTGAAAATGTCACCGGAAAACCAAAAAAATTTAGACTAACCGATGTGAATTTTTTGTTGCAGCCAGGCTATATTATGGGACTTATGGGTGTGAATGGTGCCGGAAAAACGACACTTATCGATTATATTATGAATGAAAAAGTACAATATAAAGGAACGATACGCATTGGTGGAGAAGATATCCGCAACAATCATGCGTATATGAAAAACAAAATCGGTTTTGTGTCCGAAGAAAACGTATTTTTACAAGATTGTACCGGAAAACAAAATGCGCAAAAACTTGGTATGTTTTATGAAAATTTTGACATGACTGTTTTTGAGGATGCCATGCGGGAAATGGGTGTGCCGTGTAATCGCGTGTATGACACAATGTCGCGTGGGGAAAAATTAAAATTTCAAATGGCTTTTGCCATGGCGCATAAGCCGGCGCTCTATTTGCTTGACGAAGTGACGGTTGGGATGGATCCGGTCTTTCGCACCGATTTCCACAAAATATTGCACAAAGTGATTGAGGATGAGTCGGCTTCTGTTTTGATGACAAGCCATATCGAGTCGGAGCTTACCGAAAAGACAGATTATGTAGGTATATTAGAAAACGGCACATTGATTGATTTTGGCGAAAGCCCCGAAGTGATTGCAAAGTATAAAGGAGAATTGGTATGACAGGGAATACAAGGAATTTTGGAAAACATGAGTATTACAAAAAGCAGGAACAAACCTTGCAGGCATTTCACAAAAATTATTTTGAAACAGAAGGTGCCGATGTGAAGGTGGGGACAAATTTAGCCATGGTATTGTTGCTAGGGATAGTAGGGATTATGTTTATGATACCGTATCAGGGAATGCAAGAGCTAAAGACAAGTTCCTTGTGGAGCTTCTCGTGCGTGTTGGGCTTTTTCCTTTATATGGCACCTTATACCCAATATCGCGAAAAAGGAATCGCAAAGTCTTTGTACGGGAAACTCAAATACGTGCCCATATCAAAGGAGATACTTTTAAAATACCGATTTAAAAAGTTGCTTTGTTTTGCATCAAAAGTCGGTGGAGTTTTTCTCATTTTACAACTTGCTTCTGCAGCTATATTTGTGCGGGAAATTACACTTGCCAACGTATGGTATCCGGTTGTTTTTGGTTTTTTGTTGCCGTTTGCAATAACCTGTGGCTATATTTTGGCGGTTGATAAATAGATTTAAAGTGTCAAAAATCTGCTTGTGACACCTTCATTCAAATAGGTATAAAATGCCTTCATTTACAAATACTAGGTCTAACCAAGTAAAATGTAAATGGAGGTTTTTAAGACTTCTGTTAGAATAGGAGGCTTTATGAAAGCAACAGGTATTGTGAGACGCATCGATGATTTGGGGCGTATTGTTATTCCAAAAGAAATCCGCAGGACACTTCGCATCAGAGAAAGTGACCCGCTTGAAATTTTTACGGACCGGGAAGGCGAAATTATTTTAAAGAAATATTCACCCATTGGTGAAATCGGGACTTTTGCAAAACAGTATGCAGAAAGTCTTGCACAGGTGTCCGGCCATGTGGCAATGATTACGGACAGAGATCAGATTATTGCAGTTTCCGGTGGTTATCGTCAGATGCTTGGCAAGGGACTTAGCAAGGAGCTGGAAGAAAAAATGAACAACCGTGAAACGATGGTTGCGTCCAAAGGTGACCGTAATTTTATTTCGCTTTTTCAGGAGGGCAATGAGGATTATGTGCATCAGGCAATCAGCCCGATTATTTGCGAGGGCGATGTCATCGGCTCAGTCGTTTTGTTGGAAAATGATAACAAATCCAAAATGGGTGAAGTGGAACAGAAATTGATTTTGTCTGCGTCAGGTTTTTTGGGCAGACAGATGGAACAATAAAAAAGCGCACCGGAATTTCCGGTGCGTTTTTGCGTCTATTTTTCGCCAAGCTGATTCAGTAGTTCGATTTTTGTAGAATACAGTTTTTCGGATAAGTCCACATATACTTCGTGAGGGTTTACAAGACGTCTGATTTCTTCCCACAGCGTATCCAGCTCTTTCTGGCAGTAGTCGCGGATTTCCAAAGTTTTTGGGCAGTCATATACGCACTGGCCGTCTTTGAATACCGGAACAAGAAGTTCGCGCAATGTATAGCTGTCGCCTTGCAGTTTTGTTTTTTTCCACGGCTCAATCGGGTCAAACAACAAAAGCGGTTTGGAAGAGTCGAATTGTTCGTCGGCAAGACAAATCAAGTCGGCTTTGATTTTTCCGGTTTCCTTGTCATAAACACGATAAATCGTTTTGTTGCCCGGGTTTGTGACTTTTTCGGAGTTCTCGGACAATTTGATTTTTGGGATGAAAGTGCCGTCTTTGTCGCGGATGGCGGCAAGTTTGTAAACACCGCCGAAGGCCGGACAGTCTTTTGATGTAATCAAGTTGGTGCCTACACCCCAGGATGTGATTTTTGCACCCTGTGTTTTTAAGCTGTCAATCAAAAACTCATCCAAATCGTTGGACGCAGAAATTACGGCGTCAGTAAAACCGGCTTCGTCCAACATTTTGCGCGCTTTTTTGGAAAGGTATGCAAGGTCACCGCTGTCCAAACGAATTCCGTAATTGGCAAGTTGAATGCCGGCGTCACGCATTTCGCTAAATACGCGGATGGCATTTGGCACGCCCGATTTTAATGTGTCATACGTATCCACAAGCAAAATACAGGAAGACGGATACAGATTCGCGTATGTCTTAAATGCGGTATATTCGTCCGGGAAACTCATAATCCAGCTGTGTGCATGTGTGCCGCGTACCGGAACATCAAAAAGTTTTCCGCAAAGCACGTTTGAAGTTGCGGTACAACCGCCGATAATAGCAGCGCGTGCACCGTATACACCGGCATCCGGTCCCTGTGCACGACGAAGGCCAAATTCAAGCACCGTATCGCCTTTTGCCGAAAAGCACACTCTGGAAGCTTTTGTGGCAAGGAGGCTCTGGTGGTTGATAATATTTAAAAGCGCCGTCTCGATAAGCTGTGCTTCCATAATCGGTGCAATGACTTTTACCATCGGCTCCCGCGGAAACATCACCGTTCCTTCCGGGATGGCATAAATGTCACCGGAAAATTTGAAATCGTTCAAATAGTCAAGAAAGTCTTCGTCAAAAATCTTTAAGCTTCTTAAGTAGTCGATATCTTCGGTTTCAAATCGAAGATTTTGAATATATTCAATCAGCTGTTCTAATCCCGCCATAACTGCATAGCCGCCGTCGCACGGATTTTTGCGATAAAAGGCATCAAAAATAACAGTTTCGTTTTTGTCTTTGTTTTTGAAGTATCCCTGCATCATCGTCAACTGGTATAAGTCCGTGAGCAAGGTCAAATTTTGATTTCCCATAAATAAATCCCTCCCTAATGATTAGGTTTTAATCCTACAAAACTATTATACGTTAAATAATTGCAAAACTCAATAAAACTAAGTAATTGACATTTCCCCATCCTGCGTTTTATAATAATACACAGACGCGCAAAGACGTTGACGAAGACAGTAGGCAGCAGCCGAAGTTTCAGCGAGCCGGAGATGGTGAGAGTCCGGTACAAGTAAGCACTGTTGAATATCACTTCTGAGTTGCAGACCCGAACCGATTGCATTTGCAAAGAAGTAGGGGCTGACGGTATTCCCCCGTTAAAGGAACACATATAAAACCGCATTTGCAGTTTGCGTAAGTGGCAGACAGTAGTATCCGGGGAGTATGATTGTAACAGGTGGTATAACGGGATTTTTAGACCTCGTCCTTTTACAGGACGGGGTTTTTATAATTTATAAGATTATTTGCGCGAGCATAATAGAAACTGCGAAGCATTTTCGCAAACCGTCGAGAGGGCGGTAAGAGGAAAGAAAGGAAGAAAAAGATGTACGAAAAAGTATCTACAAATCTCAATTTTGTTGAACGCGAAAAACAGACATTGGATTTTTGGAATGCCAATGACATTTTCAAAAAAAGTATGGACAGCAGAAAAGAAGGCCCTACTTATACTTTTTATGACGGACCGCCGACTGCAAACGGCAAGCCGCATATCGGTCACGTTTTGACACGTGTTATCAAGGATATGATTCCGAGATACCGCACCATGAAAGGCTACATGGTTCCGCGTAAAGCAGGCTGGGACACACACGGCCTTCCGGTAGAGTTGGAAGTTGAAAAGCTTCTTGGTCTGGACGGAAAAGAGCAGATTGAAGAATATGGTCTTGATCCGTTTATTACAAAATGTAAAGAAAGTGTTTGGAAATACAAAGGAATGTGGGAGGATTTCTCCGGCACCGTTGGTTTCTGGGCAGACATGGACGACCCGTATGTTACATACCATGACGATTATATTGAGTCCGAGTGGTGGGCGTTGAAAGAAATCTGGAACAAAGGCCTTTTGTACAAAGGCTTCAAAATCGTTCCGTACTGCCCGCGTTGCGGAACTCCGCTTTCATCTCACGAAGTGGCACAGGGCTACAAAGATGTAAAAGAGCGTTCTGCAGTGGCAAGATTCAAAGTAAAAGGCGAAGATGCGTATATTTTGGCATGGACAACAACACCTTGGACATTGCCGTCCAACGTGGCTCTCTGCGTGAATCCGGACGAAACTTATGCAAAAGTAAAAGCAGCAGACGGTTACACATATTATATGGCAGAAGCTTTGCTTGATACTGTTCTTGGCAAGCTTGCAAAAGAAGAAAACAAAGAAACAGGCGAAGCAGCCGTAAAAGCTTACGAAGTATTAGAGACTTACAAAGGTAAGGATTTGGAATACAAAGAGTACGAGCCGTTGTTTAACTATGCGGTTGCAACTTGCGAAAAACAGCACAAAAAGGCATTTTATGTAACATGCGACAATTACGTTACATTGACAGACGGTACCGGTGTTGTTCACATTGCACCGGCATTCGGTGAGGACGATGCGAACGTTGGACGCAAATACGATTTGCCGTTCGTGCAGCTTGTTGACGGAAAAGGTGAGATGACAAAAGAAACACCGTATGAAGGTGTATTTTGTAAAAAAGCCGACCCGATGGTTTTGACAGATTTGGAGAAAAACGGTCTTCTCTACGATGCACCGAAGTTTGAGCACAGCTATCCGCATTGCTGGAGATGTGACACACCGCTTATTTACTACGCAAGAGAATCTTGGTTTATCAAGATGACAGCGGTAAAAGAAGACTTGATTAAAAACAACAACACCATCAACTGGATTCCGGAATCTATCGGAAAAGGTCGTTTTGGTGACTGGCTTGAAAATATTCAGGACTGGGGTATTTCCCGTAACCGTTACTGGGGTACACCGCTTAACGTATGGGAGTGCGAATGCGGACATATGCATTCCATCGGAAGCCGTCAGGAATTAGCAGATTTGAGCGGAAATCCGGATGCAAAATCGGTAGAGCTTCACAGACCTTACATTGATGAAGTGACATTCCCGTGTGAAAAATGTGGTAAGACAATGCACCGTGTACCGGAAGTTATCGACTGCTGGTTTGACTCCGGAGCAATGCCTTTTGCACAGCATCATTATCCGTTTGAAAACAAAGATTTGTTCGAGCAGCAGTTCCCGGCTCAGTTTATTTCTGAAGCGGTAGACCAGACAAGAGGATGGTTCTATTCCTTACTTGCAGAATCTACGTTGTTGTTCAACAAAGCGCCTTACGAAAACGTAATCGTTTTGGGACACGTACAGGATGAAAACGGCCAGAAGATGAGTAAGTCCAAAGGAAATGCAGTAGACCCGTTTGATGCACTTGCAACTTACGGAGCAGACGCAATCCGCTGGTATTTCTATATCAACTCCGCACCGTGGTTGCCGAACCGTTTCCACGGAAAAGCAGTACAGGAAGGTCAGCGTAAGTTCATGGGTACTCTTTGGAATACCTATGCGTTCTTTGTACTTTATGCAAATATCGATAATTTCGATGCAAGCAAATACAGCTTAGAATACGACAAATTGACCGTTATGGATAAATGGCTTTTGTCCAAGTTAAATACATTGATTGAAGAAGTGGACAACGATTTGGGTAACTACCGCATTCCGGAGGCTGCAAGAGCTTTGGAAAGCTTCGTAGACGACATGAGTAACTGGTATGTAAGAAGAAGCCGTGAACGTTTCTGGGCAAAAGGAATGGAGCAGGATAAGATTAATGCTTACATGACACTTTACACAGCGCTTGTAACCGTAAGTAAAGTGGCCGCACCGATGATTCCGTTCATGACAGAAGACATCTACCAGAACCTTGTAAGAAGCATTGACAAAGATGCTCCGGAAAGTATTCATTTGTGTGATTATCCGGTTGCCGACAAAGCATTCGTTGACAAAAAACTGGAAGAAGATATGGATGAAGTTTTGAAAGTTGTTGTTATGGGTCGTGCATGTAGAAATGCCGCAAACATCAAGAATCGTCAGCCTATCGGAAACATGTTTATCAAAGCGCCTCATGCATTGGATGAATTCTATCAGGCAATTATAGAGGAAGAGCTTAATGTAAAACAGGTGAACTTCACAGACGATGTAAGAGACTTCACAAGTTACACATTTAAACCGCAGCTTCGTACTGTTGGACCGAAATACGGCAAACAGCTTGGCGGCATCCAGAAAACATTGGCTTCCTTGGACGGCAATGCAGCAATGGATGAGTTGAAAGCAAACGGCGCTCTTAAGTTTGATGTAAATGGCGTGGAAGTGGCTCTTACTGAAGAAGATTTGCTTATCGAAATGTCACAGAAGGAAGGCTACGTATCAGAAGCAGATAATACAGTGACTGTTGTACTTGATACAAACCTTACCGAAGAGTTGATTGAGGAAGGTTTTGTGCTGGAGCTTATCAGCAAAATCCAGACAATGCGTAAGGAATCTGATGAGAACCTTCAGGTAACAGACCACATCAAAGTTTCCGTAAGCGGAAATGATAAGATTGCAGCAATTTTGGAAAACAACAAAGATGCAATTGCAACAAAAGTACTTGCAGACGAAATGTCTAGTACAGCTACATTCAAAAATGCAAAAGAATGGAACGTAAACGGTGAAAACGTAACAATTTCCATTGAGAGAGTGTAAGATAGAAAAATAGTCTAAAACATTAAAAAACCGTCTTGGGAAAGCCCCAAGGCGGTTTTTGCTTTATAGGAAACGCTTGCATCTTATTTTGTTTCAAAATAGGCGTCGACCCCATTGGCGATTCCCTCCGCAATGAGAGCCTGATAGTTTTCATCAGCCATCTTTAAATCTTCATCCGGGTTTGTCATATAACCCATTTCCACGATAGTAACCGGAATCATACTCCAGTTGATACCGCTCATCGAGTCGGTTTCCCAGACACGCTCTTTTTTGCATCCTGTGCTTAAAACCATCTCGTCCAAAATGCAGTCCGAAAGGTTTCGGCTATCCGTGTACAAATGCGCTACATACGGGTTGTTCGGTGTCGGACAGATTGTCATGGCACCGTTTACGGATGGATTTTCAGAGCCGTTTGCGTGAATGCGGATAAAAATATCAGCACCGGAATCGTAAGCCATTTGCGCGCGTTCTGCGTTGCTTATGTTGACATCGTTTGTTTCCCGGACCATATACACTTCATAGCCGCGCGCTTCTAATGTATCGCGCAACTTTAAGCTTACCTGCAAATTCAGTTCGTACTCGGCAAGTCCGCTCGTTGTACCGCGCGTGCCACCGGTTACTTTTGCCTTTGTTTCCGATGCACCGGGGCCTACCGGTTCGGGCTCGGAGTTTCCTCTTGCCTGATGCCCTGCATCAATAGCAACGACATAGCCGGTTCCGTCGCCGGGTGCTTTTTTCTCGCGCAAGTAATCGGAATGGACAAAATAAGTGTTGCCCTCGTATTGAATGGCGCTCCACTCTTCGCAGTCCCCAATCTTTTCAAAAACGGTTCCGCGTGCGGCTTGCATAAAAGCTTCACCGTCCGTGGATGGAGCAAAGCGGACATTTACTTTGTCAGTAGCATAAACAGAAAGCGGTTCCGGTAAAGGGACAATATTATATTGCTCGGTAACTTCCTGCGTTTCAGGCACGGTTTCTGTTGCCGGAGCAGTTTCCGTTTCCGGGACGTCAGCATCCGGACTTTCTGTGGATTCTACTATCGTTTCTGCAAAGGCGATAGCTGTTTCGTTTTCCTTTTCAGAAGTATTGCCCTGACAACCAGTCAGGGCAATGAGAATGAAAAGGTTTAAAATCATTAATTTTAATATTTTCATTTTATTCATAGTGTACAAAGTTCTCCATGCTTTGAGAAAATTACCACATACTGTACATAAAAGAAGTAAGAATACTTTCTAACATTGCTTTGCCGATAAAATAAATAATAAAGATTCCAACAGCAGATGCAATTAAGTTAGCCCAAAGTGCCATAGGACTATTTTTTGTTACTACATTTGTAACCTGCTGGCTGAAGATAAGCCATGCAACAATACAAAGAGCAAGGAACCACAATGCAAAAGTACCGTTGATAAAGGCTGTAATAAAGTAGATAAGGAATAACATTGTTCCCGGAATTGTTGCTACGCAATAATCTGCTAAAACATCAAGGAATGCAAGGTTCGGTGTGTTTTTCTTGCCGAAAATAAGACCGAAGATAGAAGCACTTACAATGCCGATGAGTGCAGCCAAAGCAAATAATAAACCTAATTTTGCAGTAGTTTCTGCTGATTTTACATCACTAAGTAATGTGAGTAAGAACAAAAGTACAACATGCACGCCGCCAAGAATGAGAGCAGCCATTTTGTTCTGGTTTGCGTTTGCGTTCTGGATTGCTGTGCCGGGTGCTTTTAAAATACCAACAACCAAATCTGCACATGCAGAGAAAATCTGTTTTGATTTTTCAGCAGTAGCACTCGGAACATATCCGCCCTGAGGAGCCTGTTGCTGATACTGAGGAGCCTGCTGATATTGAGGAGCTGCCTGCTGAGGAGCTGCCTGATTGAAGTTCATAGCGCCCTGAGCGTTCGGATCCTGATGGATGCCCTGAGATGCAGCGCAAGTACATGCGCCATTTGTTAATGGTTGTCCGCAAAATTTACAAAAGTTTGCCATATTTAATTTTCCTCCCTTAAGATAAGAATTTAAAATTTATAAATTAATTTAATAAAAATTAATTTCGGTCACAACCCAGTCTTCGCCGATCAATACATAAGTAAAAGATGCATAGAATCTGTCGGTGAAAGCACAGGGAATATATTCGGTGGTATTGTTCCACCAGTCATGATACGTTTCGTATCCGGAAAGTTCGATGGAGCTTTCCAAATTGAGTTTCAAAAACGGTGCACCTTTGGCGGAATCAAATCCGTAATTAGACAAGGTACACTCGATATCATCAATCATAATATCGTCGTATATGTAATATCCTTCGCCATTAAAATAGTTAAGCCAATTGTCATAGCTGTACGAAAAATTATTTGTATTTTGGAATATAGCATTGTTTTCCGTTATAAAATTTTCGTAAGATTTCTCGGCCATAAGTCCTGTGAAAATGGTTTCGATATTGTCGCGGGACTTTGTTGCTACAGTGTCAATGGCCTCCGAAGAAGGTGTCATGTCTGTAAAGTTATAATATGCATAGTTTGCAACAACAATTTCTTCACACCGTGTTTCTCGTCCCGGAGCAGAAACTTCCAACAAGTAGGTACCGCGGAATACGTCCGGAAGCAAATATACATTTGTTGTATCATGTTCTTCAATTTTTATCTTTTTCACAGCAGACAAATCAATTCCGTTTAACGTGATGGTTGCATCTGCCGGAACACTGATTTGGACTTCGGATGCAATCAAATGGTCTGTGTTGATTTTCCAGTCATCAAAAAAGAGCCATTTCTTGCCGGATTGTTTTCTGACCTCGATTACTTCGTTCATATCGTTGTAATCTGTTTCAAACGTGCATGAAAACTGGGATTTGTTTTCGGTGGAACCGAAGGACATTTCCTCAATTTCGTAATCGTCAATTTCGTCGTAGTCAGCACTTAATTGCACGCTGACAAACAAGTCTTCGGAGAGCAGTTCGGAAGAAGATACATCCAATAAAGAATATACCGTTTCCCAGTCACCGGCAGCTTTTGCTTTTGCGTAAGTACGCGCCGTTGCGTTTGCACTGAATTTGGAATTTGCAACAGCAAAAAATGCAAAAATCAAAGCAGCGAAAAGCAACAATTCAAAAAGAAATATTTTTGTAGACTTTGCGATTGGCGGACGGCGTAAAGCAGGTATCTGTTGTTGAACCGGAGGTGCTGCTGTTATAACTTTTGCCCCGCAATTATCACAGAACAAAGAGCCGTCATCAAGCTTTGTGCCACATTTTTCACAAAACATAAGTATCCCTCCTTACCTGTAACCTAACGCAGTCTCAACTTGCGTAATCAAATCTAAGTTGTAAATTTCATAATCATTAAAAATGCTTTGCCCAAAAGCATCCATTTCGTCCGCTGTATAAATCGGCTCATACCAGGTTTGCGCTTCAAAATGCTCACGCAAAGCTTCATCCTCGAACATTCTTCCGTGTCTTGCATAAATTTCGTTACGCGCTACACGCAAATCCCAAGCGGACATATCATACAATTCGTATTCGGCCAGATAACGGGAGTCGCTGTCCTCGAAGAGATAACCGGAAGAATTGTCAACTGAAGAGTCTTCTGCCGAAACGCCTATGTTATCGATTGTTCTGGATAGGGAAATTTCTGCATCGATTGGCCGCGTGTTCCAAGGCGATGTTGTTTCCGTTACTGCAGCAGAAAAATCCGGAGTCAAATCGTTTGGTTTTGAAGCTTTATAGGACGGGGTTGTTTTTGCGAACAACAGCACCAGCAAAGCAATCAAAGCGACAATGAACAAACCGAATATAAGATTCAACCATATCGGTACGCCTTTCTTTTTAGTAGATGACATGTTATCCCTCCTTTGTATGTAAATCAGTGTATGTATTAACGAAAGCTAATGTTTGTCAAAGTCCAGATATCCTCAATACAGTGAAAGATAAGTGTTCCATTGATGGAAGAAGCTTCACCGCCCAAAGTAAGTGTCCCTTCAAAATTCATCTCAATGTAAGGCGCGTATAGAGTGTCGTCCTCATCCGAACCGAAAGAAGCCATGTTGCAGCGGATATCGGAAATGGTCGCGTTTTGATACGCAGCTTGTGAGCTGCCTGCAAGCGAGGGAAGCCATTCGTTATACAGGGAACGGAAGTTTTCGGTGTTTTGAAAAAGTTCTTCGTTCCGTATTACAAGCACTTCGTAGGATTCGTCGTCTGCAAGACCGGTAAAAATAATTTCCATAATATCCCGGGACTGCTCTGCCAATGTATCAATGGTAGCATTGGCAGGCTCAAGCTTTTTGTATTCCACAACGGTATCTTCTGTTATGAAAACCTGTTCTGTGTGAGTGCCGACACCGGGAGCTGCAACTTCCACGGTATAGTTGCCGGTAAACATAGTAGGTAATATAAATATTTCGGTATCCGCAAATGGTGTAATTTCCACATCGGAAATGGTGGATAAATCTATGCCGTTTAATTTTACAGTAGAACCGGTAGGAACAACAATTAGTGCATCATCTGCCAGTGCAATAAAATTGGGCGCAAGTCCCCAATTGCCATCGGAATGTTTGCATAACAGTAACGTTGCATAGGATGGCTGAGAGCCGTCCAAGGAGTAAAAGGTACATGTAGCCTCTATTTCGGTTGAATCGTATGAAACATGGGTAAGCTCATAACTGCCGTATTGTTTCCGGTAACTTTCCGGCAAGATTGCGAAAAAGAACTCTTTTGTCAGCAATCCGGAATCTGAAAGCTCCAGCAAATCATAAATATAATCCCAATCTTGATGAATTCTTGCTTCCGCATAATTGTGTAGCGCGGTCTCTTTGCGCAACTTTGTGCCAACTGTGAAAAAGGCAATGATAACAGCTGCAAAAATGATACATTCCAAAATAAAAAATAGAGTGGATTTTGGCATGCGCTCTTTGGAGTTACGCTCGCCGGGAAAAAAACTGTTACATTGCGGACAACGAAATGCCGAATCTTTCAATTGTGCACCGCATACTTTACAAATCATAAAATGTGTCCCCCCTCAAATGGATTGAGAATGCATCGTTATTCTGCAGACTCTGATAAAGAAATATCCTCACTTATCACGCGTGTATCCCACGGCGAAGTATAGGCGGATTCCTGCGGTTCCACGTAGGACGGGACAGAAGAAAAGTCTGTTGGATGAAACGTTGTTTCTTCCGGGACCACATAAAGTGCCAGTACAACTGCAACGACAACAATTACTATTCCAAACGCGATATCCAGCCAAATGGGTATCGCTTTTTTCTTTGTATCCATATCTATCTCCCCAAATATCGAAATCTCAAAATATAATCCAATTATACGTCAAATAGTGACAAAAGTAAACAATTCGAAGAAAAAGTCTAAATATTTGTCGTAAAATGTTTGACGTGCGTGTTTTAAGTATATATAATATTTATTAAGTAGTTTTTACATAACAGAAAGACATGAGGAGGAATTTCAAGATGAAGTTTTGTACAAATTGTGGTTCACAATTATCAGATGATGCATTGTTTTGCTCCGGATGCGGACAAAAACAAGAAGTTGTAGCACCTACAGTAGAAACACCGGTAGCAACTCCGGTAGTAGAGACTCCTGTAGTGGAGACTCCTGTAGTAGAGACTCCGGTAGTGGAAACACCGGTAGCAACTCCGGTTGTAGAGACACCGGTAGCAGAGACAGCACCGTTCCAGCCGACACAGGATACACAGTTCCAGCCGTTCCAGCAGCAGGCACCGGTACAGGATGCACCGTTCCAGCCGTTCCATCCACAGGCACCGGCACAGGATGCACCGTTCCAGCCACAGGCACCGGCACAGGATACACAGTTCCAGCCGTTCCAGCAGCAAGCAACACCGTTCCAGCAGCAGGCAGCACCGCAGTTTAACCAGAATGCATTCCAGCAGCAGGCACCGGTTTACAACAATGCGTATGACCCGCAGCCGAAGAAAAAATCCAAAGCACCGTTAATCATTGGATTATTGGTTGCAATTGTTGCAGCAGTAGCAGTTCTTTTCTTTGTATTTAAGAGCATCGGTATCGGCGGCAAACCTTACGAATCCGCATTCAAAAACTTGTGTGGCGCTATCAACAATCAGGATGTAGACAAACTTTTCAAATTGTTCCCGCCTGAAATGGAAGAGTTGATGGAAACGTACATGAAGATGGGCGACATGGATGAAGATGAAATCATGGATGAGATTTTCGGTTCCATGGGTGCAGAAGACATCAAAGTGTCTTACAAGATTGAAGGCGACAAACGTCTTGATAAAGAAGACTTAGAAGAATACATCGATTACTATGGTGATGAAGTTACAGACGGCTATGAAGTAGAAGTTACGTTGATCGCAGAGATGGACGGCGAGAAAGAAGAAACAGAAGAAGAAATGGTTCTCATCAAAATTGATGGTCGTTGGTGCTTTGAAGAGTTACTTTGGAGCTTATACTAAAACACAATGGAACCCGGAAGATTTTTCCGGGTTCTTTCTTTTTTCGATAATTGTCTGAAAAATGTAATATGATTCACATATATGCAAATAAAACACTTGGAAAAAAGACAAGAATCCGCTATACTATAGTGTAATGAACGAAGGAGGTATACTATGGCTACAAAAAAGAAAAAATTATCGTTCGACAGAGAGCTTTTTAAGAGAAGCGTTTTATATAATGTGAAAACTCTTTACCGCAAAACTTTGGAAGAGGCTACAGACCAGCAGATTTTTCAAGCAGTGTCTTATGCAATTAAAGATGCCATTATTGATCACTGGTTAGCAAGCCAAAAAGCATACGAGGAAGAGGATCCGAAGACGGTTTATTACTTATCCATGGAATTTTTGATGGGACGTGCGCTTGGCAATAACTTAATTAATTTGCAGGCATACGATGAAGTCAAAAAAGCGTTGAAAGAACTCGGATTAAATATCAATACAGTGGAAGACCAGGAGCCGGATGCAGCACTTGGTAACGGCGGTCTTGGAAGACTTGCAGCATGTTTTCTTGATTCTTTGGCTACACTTGGTTATCCCGCATACGGATGCGGAATCCGTTACCGTTACGGTATGTTCAAACAGGAAATCCGTGACGGATATCAGGTAGAAGTACCGGATGTATGGCTTGCCGACGGCAACCCGTTCGAGCTTCGCAGACCGGAGTATGCAAAAGAAGTAAAATTTGGCGGCTATGTAAATGTTTACAAAGGCGAAGACGGCAGAGAAAATTTTGTACAGGAAGGATATCAGTCTGTTAGAGCTATCCCGTATGACATGCCAATCGTTGGTTATGGCAACGGTATTGTAAACACACTCCGTATTTGGGATGCACAGCCGGTAGAATGCTTCCAGCTATCTTCTTTTGACAAAGGCGATTACCAAAAAGCAGTTGAGCAGGAAAACCTTGCCAAAAATATTGTAGAAGTACTTTACCCCAATGACAACCATTACGCTGGTAAAGAATTGCGTTTGAAACAGCAGTATTTCTTTATTTCTGCATCTGTACAGGAAGCCGTTGAGAAATATATGCGTTCTCACGATGATATCCGCAAATTCCATGAAAAAGTGACATTCCAGTTAAACGATACTCACCCCACTGTTGCAATTGCAGAATTGATGCGTATTTTAATGGACGAACATCACCTTACGTGGGATGAGGCGTGGGCAGTTACAACAAAAACTTGCGCTTATACAAACCATACCATCATGGCAGAAGCTTTGGAAAAATGGCCCATTGAACTTTTCTCCAGACTTCTTCCGCGTGTATATCAGATTGTAGAAGAAATCAACCGTCGTTTTATTGCACAGATTCAGGAAAAATACGGACATGATCAGGGACTTTGCCAGGAAAAAATCCGCAAAATGGCAATCGTGTATGATGGTCAGGTGAAAATGGCACATCTTGCCATTGTTGCAGGTTATTCCGTAAACGGCGTTGCAAGATTACATACCGAAATTTTGAAAAAGCAGGAACTTAGAGATTTCTATGAAATGATGCCGGATAAGTTTAACAACAAGACAAACGGTATTACACAGAGAAGATTCCTTCTTCACGGAAATCCGCTTCTTGCAAAATGGGTAACAGAGCATGTTGGCGATGATTGGATTACTGACTTGCCAAAAATTAATAAATTAAAAGTATATGCAGATGATGAAAAAGCACAGCAGGAATTCATGAACATCAAATACCGCAACAAAGTAAGACTTGCAGAGTACATTTTTGAGCACAACGGCATTGAAGTAGATCCTCGTTCTATTTTTGACGTGCAGGTAAAACGTTTGCATGAGTACAAACGTCAGTTGCTTAACATCCTTCATGTAATGTACTTATACAATGAGTTAAAAGAACATCCGGATATGGAATTCTATCCGAGAACGTTCATCTTTGGTGCGAAAGCGGCAGCAGGTTATATGAATGCGAAGCTTACAATCAAATTGATTAACTCTGTGGCAGATGTAATCAACAATGACGCTTCCATCAACGGAAAAATTAAAGTGGTATTTATTGAAAACTACCGTGTTTCCAATGCAGAGATGATTTTTGCGGCAGCAGACGTGTCAGAACAGATTTCTACAGCAAGTAAAGAAGCTTCCGGTACAGGTAACATGAAGTTCATGTTAAACGGTGCTTTGACAATCGGTACGATGGATGGTGCAAACGTAGAAATTGTGGAAGAAGTTGGAGAAGAAAATGCGTTCATTTTCGGTCTCAGTTCGGATGAAGTTATTCAGTTTGAAAACTATGGCGGATACAATCCGATGGATATTTTCAACAACGACCCGGACGTACGAAAAGTGTTGATGCAGCTTATCAACGGAACTTATGCGCCGGAAGATCCGGAACGTTTCCGTCCGCTTTACAACTCTTTGTTGAATACATTAAGTACTTCAAAAGCAGACACATACTTCATCTTAAAAGACTTTAAGTCCTATGCGGAAGCACAGAAAAAAGTGGAAGCAGCTTACCGGGATGAAGCAGGTTGGGCGAAGAGTGCAATTCTTAACGTGGCATGCTCAGGCAAGTTTACTTCCGACAGAACGATTCAGCAGTATGTAGATGAAATCTGGCATTTGGATAAAGTTGTATTGAAATAATTTTACAAAAGAGATACAAAGCAGGCAGCACGGTTTTATCGTGCTGTTTGCTTTCGTATGAGTTTAAGAAGCACCGATACGGATGCGGTGTGAATATGCAGGAGAGACAGACCATGCTTTTTTCAAGCACGACATTTTTATTTTTGTTTTTACCGATTGTATTTTTGCTTTATTATTTTGCAAAAGAAAAATATAGAAATATCATTTTGCTCGTCGCAAGTATTTATTTTTATGCGTATGGCGAGCCTAAATTTGTCTATGTGATGCTGACATCCATTGCACTGAATTATTTGTTTGCGATTGCAATGGAAAAAATGCAGGCAAAGCAAAAAGGATGCAAAGCAATATTGGCAATTGCAGTTATTTTGAATCTTTCGATTTTGTTTGTATGCAAATATTTGAATTTCACAATTTCTATTATTGACAGTTTGTTTGGTGATATTTTGGAAAAATTGCCGATTGTGTTGCCGATTGGTATTTCGTTCTACACATTCCAGGCAATCTCCTATTTGGTGGATGTTTACCGAAAAGAAGTGAAGGCACAGAAAAATCCGATTAATATGGCACTTTATATTTCCTTCTTTCCGCAACTTATCGCCGGACCTATTGTGCGTTACAAAACGATGGCATACGCGCTGGAACATAGAAAAGAGACATGGGAAGATGCAGCATATGGTGTGCGCAGATTCTTGATAGGCCTCGGGAAAAAGATTATATTGGCCAATCATATGAGCATTATGGCAGAGTATGCATTTGGATTTGAAAATTACGGAACGCTTCCGGTAGCGATGGCATGGCTTGGAGCGATTAGCTTCTCGCTTCAAATCTATTTTGATTTTTCGGGATACTCCGATATGGCAATCGGCCTTGGCAGGATGTTTGGTTTTCATTTTGAAGAAAACTTCAACTATCCTTACGCTGCCACGAGCATTACGGATTTTTGGCGCAGATGGCACATTTCCTTGAGTGCCTGGTTTAGAGATTATGTGTACATTCCGCTGGGCGGTTCCAGAGTAAACGGAAAAAGACATATTTTTAACCTTTTTGTTGTTTGGTGTACAACCGGAATATGGCACGGAGCTGCATGGAATTTCCTGGTGTGGGGACTTGCATATTTCGTCCTCTTGATTTTTGAAAAGTATGTGGTGCGTCCGGAAAAAATGAAAAACAAAATGGTGAAAATATTGTACCGGGTTGGGACACTTTTGTGTGTGAATTTTTTGTGGGTATTGTTTAATGCCACAGCGGCGTCCGGTATGAGCGCGTTGCGCCGCGGAGCGGGCTACTGTTTGTCCATGATCGGATGCAACGGAAATCCTATTTTTACAGCGGATGTCTTGTTTTACATAAGACAGTATGGAGTTTTCCTTCTTATTGCGCTCTTCACTTCGGCACCGATTTTGCCTAAGTTAAAACAGTTTATGAGCAAAAAGAAAGCAGGAGCGCTTGTTTGGGAAATCACAGCGTGTCTGGGACTTGTAGTGATATTTTTGTATTGTGTTGCAAATCTTGTTATGGGTTCACACAATCCGTTTATTTATTTTAATTTTTAAGGACAGGTATTTTTTATGAAACGATTTGATAAGGAAAAAATCAATATTAAAAAATTGCCGGAATATAGTCTGGCGGTGGCGTTTTTCCTATTCATCATTTTTACGGGATATTTTAGCCTTAAAAATTATTGGGAAGTAAAAACATCCGGTGTGATGGCAACTCCGGATGGATATTCTGTAGAAAATGAATTTGAGGAAAATTTTAATATCTTGTTGTGGAATGAAAATAAATACGTAGAGTATTACGGCTTGGTGGCAAAGCTGCTCGGACAGCCGATGTTGAATGAAACATACAAGATGGACAACGGTTATCTCACTGCGTTAGAGCCGCAGGTTTCCGAGGAAATGCTTCAGGCAAATGCGGATAATATGTTGGAATTGCAACAGTATTTGGAGCAAAGCGGAAGCAAGCTTTTGTATGTGCAGACGCCATACAAAGTAAGCAAATATGACAATCAACTTCCGGCAGGTGTAACCGATTACAGCAACCAAAATATGGATATTTTTTTGGAGAAGCTTGCTGGTAACGGTGTGGATACCATTGACATGCGTGAAGAAATGTATCGGGACGGTATCAATCAGTACGATTATTTTTACCGGACAGATCATCACTGGACTACCGAAGGCGGTTTTTATGCTTACGTCAAAATTGCCGACTTTTTGGAAAAAGAATATGGGATTGCAATAGATGCCCAAGTAAAAAATATCGATAATTACCGCACAGACGTGTACGAGCAATGGCATCTTGGCACCAATGGGCAGCGTACCGGAATCAAATACGGCGGCATAGACGATTTCCATGTGCTTGTACCGGAGTTTGATACGGCAGTGGTTAATGTGGGCACCGGACAGAGTGGTAATTTTTATGATGTTCTTATTGAGCAGTCTGTGTTGAAAGAAAAAACCCGTGCAGTGTATGATTTGGCATACAGCAGAACGTTGGGCGGTATGTTCCAAAGTCCGAATGCGGCCAATGATGCCACTGTGCTTATTGTGACGGATTCCATGGGAAAAGTGGTCAATCCATACATGATATTATCTTACAAAAATGTGTACACAAACGGTTATAACATTACAAAAGAACTTCTTGATACATTGCAGCCGGACGTGGTGGTTTACATCAGTTATGCAACAAATCTTGCAGAAAGCAATTTTGATGTCATCAAATAATTGTCGAAATGAAACGATTTTGCAAGTGCGGCAAGCAAAATGTAAGCTTCTACAATAAAACTTGCACACCAACAAAGCTTGAATTATAATAAGGACTTGGCAGAGTAATATTTTGTAGAAATATAGGAAAATGCGTGAAAGCCGATTTTGCGCAAAAGAGAAAGGAAAGGTTATAGATATGATTCAGTTGTATGACGGCGGAGCTTATCTTGTAAACGGAACCGAATTGATTCCGGACAACAACGAAGCTGTAAGCGCCATTAAAAGTAAAACAGGAAAAGAAGTAACAAAAGAATCCGCAGCAAAGGAAACGATTGCATACGGAATTTTGAGTAATCATAATACATCAGGGAACATGGATAAGTTAAAAATCAAATTTGATAAGTTGACTTCCCATGATATTACATTCGTAGGAATTATCCAGACTGCACGTGCGTCAGGACTTCAGAAATTCCCGATTCCTTATGTACTCACAAACTGCCACAACTCTCTTTGTGCAGTAGGTGGAACAATCAACGAAGATGACCACATGTTTGGTCTTACTTGTGCAAAAAAATACGGTGGTGTGTATGTACCGCCTCATCAGGCAGTTATTCATCAGTTTGCAAGAGAAATGCTTGCAGGCGGCGGCAAGATGATTTTAGGCTCTGACTCTCATACACGTTACGGTGCCCTTGGTACAATGGCAATGGGTGAAGGTGGTCCGGAGCTTGTAAAACAGCTTTTGAATCAGACTTACGACATTAATATGCCGGGTGTTGTTGCTGTTTATTTGAAAGGAGAACCGGTAAAAGGTGTAGGTCCGCAGGACGTTGCACTTGCGATTATCGGTGCTGTATTCGGCAATGGCTATGTAAAAAATAAAGTAATGGAATTCGTTGGACCGGGTGTTGCATCTTTGAGTGCAGATTTCCGTATCGGTATCGATGTCATGACAACAGAGACAACTTGTCTTTCTTCTATTTGGAAGACAGATGATACAATCAAAGAGTTTTATGATATTCACGCAAGAGGCGAAGAATACAAAGAACTTAATCCGGGCGAAGTTGCATACTATGACGGCGTAATCGAAGTAGACTTAAGCAAAGTAAGACCGATGATTGCTATGCCGTTCCATCCGAGCAACACATACACAATCGAAGAGTTAAATGCAAACCTCATGGATATTTTGGATGATGTAGAAAAACGCGCAGCAGTAAGCCTTGACAATGCAGTTGAGTACACATTAAAGAACAAAGTAAGAAACGGCAAATTTGTTGTAGACCAGGGTATTATCGCAGGTTGTGCAGGCGGTGGATTTGAAAACATCTGTGCGGCAGCAGATATTATGAAAGGCAGCTACATCGGTTGTGACGAATTTACATTGAGCGTATATCCGGCATCCACACCGATTTATATGGAACTTATGAAAAACGGTTGCGCTGCAACATTGTTGGAAACAGGTGCAATTTTAAAAACGGCATTCTGCGGTCCTTGCTTTGGTGCAGGCGATACACCGGCTAACAATGCATTCAGTATCCGTCACTCTACAAGAAACTTCCCGAACAGAGAAGGTTCTAAATTGCAGAGCGGACAGATTTCTTCCGTTGCCCTTATGGACGCACGTTCCATCGCAGCAACAGCAGCAAACAAAGGTGTACTTACACCGGCAACTGATTTTGACGGAGAAATCGGCAAATACAAATATCATTTTGATACAAATATTTACGCAAACCGCGTATTTGATTCCAAGGGCGTTGCAGACGAGTCTGTAGATATCCACTTTGGCCCGAACATCAAAGACTGGCCGGCAATGGGCGCACTTCCGGAAAACATGGTACTTCGTGTTGTTTCTGAAATTCATGATCCGGTTACAACAACAGACGAACTGATTCCGTCCGGAGAGACATCCTCTTACCGTTCTAACCCGTTAGGACTTGCAGAGTTTACACTTTCCAGAAAAGACCCGAACTACGTTGGTCTTGCGAAAGATATGCAGAAAGCGCAGACTGCAGTGATGAACGGTACTTGTCCGGTAGAAGCAAAACCGGAATTGAAAGAAGTGATGGAAGCAATCAAGAAAGAATATCCGGAAGTAGGAAAAGGAAATGTAGGCTTCGGTTCTACCATCTTTGCTGTAAAACCGGGTGACGGTTCTGCGAGAGAACAGGCTGCTTCCTGCCAGAAAGTATTGGGCGGCTGGGCAAACATCGCAAACGAATATGCAACGAAGAGATACCGCTCCAACTTGATTAACTGGGGTATGCTTCCGTTCTTGATTGAAGAAGGTGAGCTTCCGTTTGCAAACAAAGATTATTTGTTCATTCCGAACATCAAAAAAGCAGTAGAAGAAAAAGCAGAAGAAATCAAAGCATACAAAGTAAGCGAAGACGGACTCAAAGAATTCACATTAAGACTTGGTGAATTGACAGACGAAGAACGTCAGATTATTTTGAAAGGCTGCTTAATCAACTACAACCGCGTGTAAAGTGCGGATTTGACGTGTCGTTTTTGGCATGGCGTGTCAAAATAAGTATAAAGTTTAAGGCATATCATCCGATATAAGTAATACAAGTAGCGTTACTTAAATAAAATGAGAGAGCCAAGGACGGTAAAGAAAGGAAAAAGGAGTTTTCCCCGATTTACCGTCCTTTTTGTTTGGCACACGGATGTGAAAACGAAGGGGCACCAAAGGAGGCAGAAGTGTGCGAATAAGTTCATCCAATCTGGATATGTACGCAGACAGGACGTACTCGGTTGAAAATTACGAAAATACGGTTGTAAACGGCGTTGTTTTGGCGGACAGTGCAGACCGGGAACAGACGATTTCCTACAAAACAGAAACCACTACCGTATATGTCAAAAAAATCTCTACAGCACGAGAAAAGCAGGATGCACGGACCATCAAACAATACTGTATTCAATATTTGCTGGAAGCACTTTTTGCAAACAGAGAGCGCATAAGAACCGGCAAAAATGTGCAAAGTTTTACGTATGAGGAATGGATTGCAAGAAAGGAAACACGCTCCATCACACAATATGCAAAAGAGGCAAATATTTTGAAGATGGCAGCGCAAGGCACGGCAAAAATCCAGACTGCGCTTGAAAGCAGCCGGACGTGTTATTTTAGCGAAAAGGAGCGTACTGCATATCAGACGAGCGGAAAAGTCGTTACAGCGGACGGAAGAGAAATTGAATTCAATTTGCAGTTTGCCATGAGCCGCAGTTTTGAAAAATATTACAACGAGCGCTATGAGACGAGTGTAGTATCGTTTTGTGACCCTCTTGTCATCAATCTTGACTCAACCATGCCGGAAGTATCGGATCAAAAATTTTTGTTTGATATAGATGCGGATGGTGTGCTCGATACAATCTCTAAGCTTTCCGGAAAGAGCGGTTACCTTGCCATTGACAAAAATAACGATGGAACCGTGAACGACGGAAGTGAATTGTTTGGCACGAAAAGCGGCGATGGGTTTGCTGATTTGGCGCAGTATGACAGCGATAAAAACGGCTGGATTGACGAAGCGGACGATATCTGGAAAAAGCTTATGATTTGGACGGAAGATGAAACCGGAAAAGCGGCGTTGTATCATATTTCCGAAAAAGGAATCGGGGCAATTTGTCTCGCCAATACGGCTACCGATTTTTCCTTAAATTCCTTAAAGACAAATCAGACCAATGCGATGGTACGTAGCACCGGGATTTTTCTTTATGAAAATGGAGGAGTAGGTACGGTGCAACACATGGACTTGGCAGTCTGAGGAATAGTGAAAGCAAAAGAATATCATGTGGGACATGCGCATACAATGAAGTAAAGAATTGTATGGAATGTCGCATGAAAAAGCAAACAAAAAACGCAACCATGCAAAGTTCGGGGTGGACCACGATTTGCATGGTTTTTTGTATTTTGGTATTTCTTCCGTTTAATATTGCGTTGGTTGTTATAAACGGAGAGAAAAACGAACCGCGAGAGGAGTCGGTCTTTTCCTCGGAACTGGAATGGCAGGTGTTGCATCTGTTGGCATATAGTATGCCTATCTCGTATGAGCAGGAGGCACTGAAAGCGCAGGCTGTCATAGTGCGCACCAATTTGTTGACCGGTGAGCTGGAAGAAGACAACGCTCCGTTGTTGCATTTTTACAAGTCCGTCTGGGGTGATGCATACGAGGAAAATTGTGAAAAATTGATGAATGCCGTAAAAAGTACGGAAGGCATGTATTTGGAAAGTGACGGAAAACCGGTATACGTGCCGTTTTTTCGGTTGAGCAACGGCAGCACAAGAGATGCCGTCGAATGTAAAATGGATTCGTACAGCTATTTAGCCAAAGTTACTTGTAAAGAGGACTTGCCATCCAAACAATATTTAGCAAAAAAACTACAGGATAAAACCGCATTTTGTGCAAAGATAAACGGATTGTTGCAAACACAATTTACCTATGAACAGCTACAGGCGTTGGAAGTAACTTATACACAAGACAGTGCGGGCTATGTTTTATACGTAAATTTTGGAAATTACCGGATTGGCGGAGAGGTGTTTCGACAAGCTTTTTCGCTACCTTCCTCCGATTTTTCGATTACTTATTTGGGCGAAAATGTTGAGCTGGAAACGAGAGGAATCGGAAGCGGATTTGGTTTTTCCCAATATTGTGCAAACGAAATGGCAAAACAGGGCAAAGATTTTTTTGATTTGCTAAATTACTTTTTTACAAATATTGCAATATCAAAAACTGAATAAGCGAATCAATTTCGGCAAGACTATTTCTATAACTTAAAGATGACAAAGAAAGGAGAAGTTATAGAAATATGAAAAGAAGAAATAGAAGATATGGCAAAGCCGGAAAAGAACGTGTTGTAATGTTTGCAGCTTCTGTATTCGTTTTGGGTGCGTTGACGTTGACCGGTGTGTATGTAAAAGAGAGTAATACAAAACAAAATGACGATGGATATTCCATTGATTTAAGTTCCTTAGAAAAAAAGAATGATACAACAAAAAATCAGGCGGATGTGGCACTGGAGGAAACGGACAAGCCGATCAGTGTACAAAATCCGGACGCTTCTTATGAGTTGGATTTTGAAGTTGTATTGGAAGAAGGCGAATTGGACAAAGATGATTTGGCAGCCAGAGTAGAAGGAGAAAGCAATGAAAAAGAAACTGCGCAAGATGCGACGAATGATACAGCGAAAGAAGATGCACAAAAAATTGATGAAAATGAAAAAGAAGATGATGGGGAAAGTACATCGGCTTCTACAACAACGTGGCAAGCGTTGCAGTTTCAAGAAGAAGATGGCCTTGTTTGGCCTACGGTAGGCGATATTTTGATCAATTACAGTATGGATCAGACCGTATATTTCCCAACGTTAGCACAGTACAAATATAACCCTGCCATTATCATTTCTGCAGCAGAGGGCAAGACAATAGTTGCGGCAGCAGATGCACAAGTATTGGAAATCTTTGAAGATGATGAAATCGGAACAGCAGTGAAAATGGATTTGGGCAGCGGATATGAACTCGTTTACGGACAACTTTCCGACGTGCAGGTAAGCAAAGGAAGCTATGTAAAAGCAGGCGATGTTGTGGGCACGGTTGGAGCACCTACAAAATATTACAGCGTGGAAGGAAGCAATCTTTATGTGAAAGTGACAAAAGACGGAACCCCGATTAACCCGCTTTCCTTGTTGCAATAGAAGGTGCTTTATGAGTCGTATATTGATTAAAAATGGTAAAATAATGACGATGGCAGGATACATCCATGAAAATGGATGTATTTTGCTGGAAGAAGGAAAAATTCAAGCAGTCGGAAATATTCAAATAGATGAAACAGCCAAAGAGACAACGGTGCTGGATGTCGCCGGTGCATGGGTTATGCCCGGATTGATAGAAGCCCATTGTCATTTGGGAATTACCGAAGAAAAGAAAGGTATGGAAGGCGACGACTGCAATGAAAATGTGGAGCCCATTACCCCGTATTTGCGGGCCATCGATGGAATCAATCCGATGGATGCCGCTTTTGATGATGCAGTCCGGGCAGGCATCACAGCCGCTATGATTGGTCCGGGCAGTTCCAACGTTGTGGGAGGCCAGTTTGCACTGGTCAAAACAAAAGGACGCTGCATTGATGATTTGGTGGTAAAGGCGCCGGCTGCAATGAAAGTTGCGTTTGGAGAAAATCCAAAAGTCAATTTCAGCGGACAAGGGAAAATGCCGGTTACGAGAATGGCAATTGCCGGTATGCTGCGCAAAGAACTTTTTGCGGCAAAACAATACGCAAAGCAAAAAGAACAGGGCGGTGCCGATTTTGAAGAAGATTTTCAGTATGAAAGCTGGCTGCCGGTACTGCGCGGAGAAATTCCGTTAAAAGCGCATGCACATCGGGTGGATGACATTTTTACCGCAATACGCATTGCAAAAGAGTTTGGTGTAAACATGACATTGGATCATTGCAGCGAAGGGCATCTGGTGGCAGAGTACGTTTTGGAAAGCGGTTTCCCGGCAATTGTAGGTCCGGATTTTGCCAGCCGTAACAAAATTGAAGTACAAAATATGGCATTCAAAACAGCCGGTATTTTGGCAAAAGAGGGTGTGACAGTTGCCATTACAACCGACCACCCGGTTACGATTATAGGCAGTCTGCCGTTGTGCGCCGGTATGGCAGTAAAAGCCGGATTGCCCATGATGGAAGGACTAAAAGCCATCACGATAAATGCGGCTGTCATCTGCGGAGTGGAAGACCGGATGGGAAGCATAGAGGCCGGAAAAGATGCGGACATTGCCATCTTTTCGGGGAATCCGATGGAAGTTTTTACACAGACGCTTTGCACCATTATTGACGGCGAGATTGTGTATCGGAAAGAGGGCTTTTAGTTTTTATAAAAAAGAGTTATAATACAAAAGATTAAAGTTTAGCGAGACAAGTCTCTATGGACTTAAGGAAGGTAATATACGTGAAGCAGAAAATCATACTATGCATGCTCTGCCTTGTGCTGTTTCTGACAGGGTGTTCCGGGACAAAAGCAAAACCGGCGCAATCCATGTCAGGAATAACAGAAGGTATGGAGAGTGAACCGATAATAGAATACACAGTTCCGGAGAGTGTTCCCGGCATTTTAATCAATCAGGCCGGATACGGACCGGACAGCACAAAAGTGGCAATTTTCCGAGGAGAAAATTTACCGGGTGTTTTTCGTGTCTATGATGCGGAAACGGATGCTGTTGTTTTTCAAGGCAATGTGGAGCCAAGAGGAACGGATACGGTAACAAATGAGCAAATTGGATACGGCGATTTCTCCGAATTAACCGTGGAAGGCAATTATTATATACGGGCAGAAATCGTAGGTTATTCCTATACTTTTTATATTAGCGCGACCGGTTATCGGGATTTGCTTGCCGCAAATTTGCAGCATTTGTATACGCAGATGAAAGGCAATACCGATTTAAACGAAAAAGAAATGATAAATGCCTGCGAGGCAGTCATGAATCTTTTGCTTGCCTGTGAGATGCATCCGGGCGCTTTTGATGACGATATGGGCATCAGTGAGAGCGGGAACAAAATACCGGACTCCGTAGATGTACTCTTTTTGTATATCACACAATTGATGAATGAAAAAGAAACCGTGCTGGCATCAGACAATTGGGAAATGGTAGCCTATTACGCGGCAGCTATGGCGAAATTTAGTTATACATACAAAGAATACGACAATGCCTTTGCTACGTCCTGTCTGCAGCTTGCGGATATGGCGTGGAAACATATGACGCAAAACAGTGAAGCGGTGGATGAGGATATGCTGTTTATGGCTTCCGCAGAACTGTATCGTGCCTCAGGCGGATATGTATATCACAATTCCATTATACTGTATGGCACCTCCCAGCCGCGGGCTTTGGATACGCGGGAAGCCCTGTACGGAGCCGTTACTTACATCGACACAAAACAGCGGGTAAATGTAGAATTGTGTGCCCAGTTTATGGAAACCATTTCCGAGCAGGCGGAGCAAATATCCAAAAAGTCAAAGGCGTCGTACTATCAGGTAGACCTTACCGAAGAGCAAAATCAAAATGACGAGATTTTGCATGATATGGTTGTGCTTACGATTTTGAATCACGTCATATCGAATCATGAATATGCAACGGTTATCGAAAATCATATTCATTATTTGCTGGGGCGTAATCCGATGGCAATCAGCTATGTGGATGACATGGGCGAGCGCAGTTATGAAGAAAAAGAAGGACAAAAGTCCGTTATGGAAGGTGGCTTTTTGCAGACAGCATACTTGTTTATGTTGAGCGAAATGGCGGACGATGACATATTGTAATAATAGCAGTGCATTTGGTATGCAGGATGGAGGAGAATATGAAAATTGCAGTTTTGGCAGGCGGTATCAGTACAGAAAGAGACGTTTCCCTTATTTCGGGAACCGGAGTTTATAGAGCGTTAAAAGAAAGAGGACATCAGGTTGTCCTGTTGGATGTGTTTTTAGGTTATAACGGAAATCCGGATGAAGTGTTTGACTTGGACGAAGACTGGGCAAAAGAAATCAAGGGCATTTCGGAGCAGGATCCGGATATTGAAAAAATCAAAGCAATGCGTCCGGACGGGGACAAAGTTTTCTTTGGTCCGAACGTCATCAAGATTTGCCAGAAAGCGGATATTGCCTTTTTGGCATTGCACGGCGAAAGCGGCGAAAACGGAAAAGTACAGGCATGCTTTGACCTGATGGGCATCCGTTATACGGGAACGGACTATGTGAGCTCTGCGCTCTGTATGGACAAAGGCCTTTCCAAAGAATTGTTTGCTCTTCACGGCGTGCCCACACCGAAAGGAATCAGCTTGAAAAAAGGGCAGGAAGACAAACGCGAAGTGCCCTTCCCTTGCGTGGTAAAGGCTTGTTGCGGCGGCTCCAGCGTGGGCGTTTATATTGCCAACAACGAAGAAGAGTACGAGAAAGCAAAAGAAGATGCCTTTGTGTACGATGAGGAAGTAATCATTGAGCAGTATATCAAAGGACGTGAATTTTCGGTAGGTCTGCTGGACGGCAAGGCACTTCCGATTATTGAAATTGCGCCCATTAGCGGATTTTATGATTACAAAAACAAATACCAGGCGGGCAGTGCGGTAGAGACTTGTCCGGCTGAAATTAGTGAGGAAAAAACAAAAGAAATGCAAATGCATGCAGAAAAAGCATATCAGGTGCTTCGCTTAAAAAGCTATGCACGCATTGATTTTATGATGGATGAGGCAGGCAAAATGTATTGTCTGGAGGCCAATACCCTTCCGGGCATGACACCTACGTCACTTCTTCCTCAGGAGGCTGCGCAGATCGGCCTTTCCTATGGAGAGTTGTGTGAAAAAATCATTGAAATTTCATTAGCAAAATAAAAGACGGGAGCCGGTAAATTGAAAAATATGACGTTGGAAGCGCTTGCACAGTGTTGTGACGGTGTGTTACACAGTGCGGGTGCGGATTTGAATAAATGCGCCCAGGGCGTAGTTTTGGATTCCAGAAAAGTAGAAAAAGATTACATTTTTGTTGCCACAAGAGGCGAGCGCGTAGATGGCCACGATTTTATTCCGCAAGTCATGGAAAAAGGTGCCTTTGCCGTTGTTTGTGAGCAACCGCCAAAGGAACAATCGACACCTTATATTTTGGTAAAAGATTCCTTTCAGGCATTAAAAGATATTGCCGAATATTATCGGATGCAGCTTTCCGTAAAGGTAGTCGGTATTACAGGCAGTGTGGGAAAAACAAGCACAAAAGAATTTATAGCAGGCGTTTTGGCGCAAAAATATAATGTATTGAAAACGGAAGGCAACTTTAATAACGAGGTGGGGCTTCCCCTGACCGTGCTTCGCATCCGCGATGAACATGAAATTGCCGTGCTGGAAATGGGCATCAGCGAGTTTGGTGAAATGCACCGCTTGAGCAAAGTGGCAAGACCGGATGTGTGTGTGCTGACGAACATCGGCCAGTGCCATTTGGAGACCCTTGGAACACGCGAGGGGATTTTAAAGGCAAAAACCGAGATTTTTGATTTTGCAAAGGAAGATGCAACCGTGTTTGTAAACGGTGCAGACGATATGCTGGAAAGAGTGAAAGAGCGCAATGGGAAGTTGCCCGTGCGCTTTGGCATGGCAGAACAAAACCAGGTGTATGCGACGGACGTTGTGAACAATGGCTTGTTTGGCAGTGAGGCGACGATTCATATTGCGGACGGCTTGTTTGGTGGTGAGGAGATGTGCTTTTCTGTTTCGGTCCCGCTTCCCGGCGAACATATGGTGTACAATGCTTTGGCGGCAGCAGGCGTTGCACATTATTTTGGTTTGAGCACTGAGCAGATTCAGGAAGGCATCAAGTCGGTGCGTCCCGTAGGCGGAAGAAGCAATATTATCCGTGCTGAAAAATATACACTTATCGATGATTGCTACAATGCAAATCCGGTGTCCATGGAAGCGGCAATCGACCTTCTTGGCACCGCCCTTACAAGAAAAGTGGCTGTGCTTGGGGATATGTTTGAGCTTGGTGAAAACTCCGATGCACTTCACGAGCGAGTTGGCAAATATGCAGTAGAGCATGACGTAGATATGTTGCTTTGTACCGGAGAAAATTCGAAATTTATGTACGATGCAGCGATGGAAAAGAATGCGGTTTGGCAAAAGGATATACAGATTCATTATTTTGCAACGAAGGATGCGCTGGAAGAAGCACTTCCCACCTTGTTGCAGGCAAAAGATACTGTATTGATTAAGGCATCCCACGGAATGGGATTTGAAAGTGTAGTGAAAAAGCTTACGGAAGCGGAATAATAAAATGAGGGTATAAGGGGACAAAAGGATGAAGAGAAGTACAGATACGCTCCCATATATCGAGGAACTATATAGAGTAAAAAATCAGTGTTTAGGAGAGTGTTAAATATGAAAAATTCTTCAGAAAATAAATCTTTTGCAATTTTCATAATATTAAGTTTTTTAGTTTATATAATGTCCAACGGAGAATGGTGTATTCCGATTTTTGCGTGGATTTATCCGATTTTGTTTTTATGTATGATTTATCTTAATCGTACTCGAAAAGTCTACCTTATAATTAGTTCAATATATGCCATTGGTTTTATTGTCCAGTTTTGGAGAGCCATTGGAATGGACATAAAGATATGTATAATAGTAGCAGTCCTGCTATCTTTTCTGAAGGTTTTACCATATATCTACTGGTCAAAATCAAAAATGAGATTTCAAGATACCATTATTTTTGCAAGTATAATGGTATCGATAGAGTATATCATTTATCTGGTATACCCTATTTTGGGTGGATTGTCTGACGCTTATACACAATACCAAAATCTATATTTGCTACAAATTGTAACGGTAACAGGGATTTACGGAATTATTTTTTTAATATATTGGACAGCGGCAATGGTTATATGGATTTGGAACAATAAAAGCAAAAAAGAATCCATTAGAAAATACATAATTGTATATGGTTCTGTAATTGGCTTGGTATTTGTCTATGGAGTTGTTATGTTTCATTTTGCAGGAAATTCAGATAAAAGTGTTAGGATCGCTGGAGTAACTGTTCCGATTTCAGAGCTGTTAAATAATGATGAAGATGTATATTCTACATTTTATACCAATACATTTACTGATGAAAATATTACAAATGCAAGGAGTAAACTATTATCAGTAGCGGATGAACTTTTTCTAAAAACCGAGTTGGAAGCACAAGCAGGTGCAAAGATTGTTTTTTGGTCGGAACTGAATGGAGCGGTTTTAAAACAAGATGAAGATATGCTGCTACAACGAGCGTCGGATATGGCAAAACAGGAAGAAATCTATTTGATTGTTTCGTTACTGGTGAAGACCCCTTATGTGGACTTAAAGGAAAATAAAACGGTAGCATTTAATCCACAAGGAGAACTTATATCAGAGTATTTTAAACATGGACGTTCCATCGGAGAGTTGTGCCAAAAAGGAGATGGAATACTAAGAAGTTTTGATACAGAATATGGTAGAATTGCGCCGTTTATATGTTCGGATATGGCATTTGTGTCTAAAATACAACAGGCAGGTAGAGATAACGTAGATATAATAATTGTTCCGGCTTCGGATTGGAAAGAAATGACATTGTTAGCTACAAAGACGGCAATTATGCGCGGGGTTGAAAATGGAAGTAATATAATCAGACATACAAATAACGGAATGTCGATTGTTTCAGATTTTAGAGGTAGTGTGCTGGCACAGACCGATTACTTTCAGTCTGATACAAAGACATTATCTGCACAGGTTATCACGAAGGGGCGATTTACTCTTTATTCGTATATTGGAAATCTATTTGTATATCTGTGTGTTTTATATTTGTTATGGAGTTTCATACTTCCCCAAATTAGACGTCTAATTAAGAAGTAGTTGGGGAATCGCTTCAAAGGGTATAATGCAACAATAGGAGCCGGACAAACGCTGATTCTTACTTTTGAAGCATGTGCTTCAAGTGAGAATTCAGGTGTTGAGCCGATAAATTATAATCTTTTACAGTGATAAATATGTATTAGAGTAAGACAAAACAAAAGCGAAAGAAATTCATATGATTTTTCTTTCGCTTTTTTGTGCGCGCTTTTTATAAAGCTGAAAACTGTTTGTATGCCGAACAAAGACCACATATTGCGTAAAAACAACCGCTTATGTAAAATCAGTGGAAGGATTTTTTGATTCGGATATACTGAATATAAAGAAGGGAGGAACGTTATGCAAATTGAAATTAAATTGGAACCGGAATGCAAGGAAACTACCGTTGTCATTACGGCAGCGCAGATGACGGATGAGGTCCAAAGTATTGTGCGGAAATTGTCCGAAGAAGCGCCGAAAGTGCTTACCGGTTTCAAGGAGGATAAGGCAAAAATTATTGAGCCGGATGAGGTGCTGCGGATTTATGCAAGCGGCGGCAAAGTATACGTTGTAACAAGCGAAGGGGAATACAGTGTGAGAAACCGACTGTACGAAATAGAAGAAAGACTGGGTGGCGGGGATTTTGTCCGCATATCCAACTCGGAGATGATTAACCTAAAAAAAGTAAAAAATTTTGATTTGAGTTTCTCCGGAACGATTTGCGTAGTTTTGTGTGACAAAACGGTGACCTATGTGTCCCGAAGATATGTGAAAAAAATCAAACAGATATTGGGGATTTAACGTGAAAGGTATGGTGATTTTATGAAAAAAGAATTGATAAGAAGATGTGTTGTAGGGGCACTCGCAGGTGTCACTATTTGTCAAATTATAAGTATTTGGATATCGCTTGCGATAAATGACGGAACTTATTATGCGGTAGTGCCGGAATTGCGGAAGCTATGCAGCACGGAGACAACTGCCGTTCTTGTACAAACGATATGTGCGTTTGCGTATGGGGCAGTTTGGGGCGGTGTTTCCCTCGTATGGGAATTGGAGAATTGGAGTCTTTTGAAACAGACAATCGTGCATTTTTTAATTAGTTCTATAGCGACTTTTCCAATCGCATACAGCATGTATTGGATGCAACATTCCGTTGGCGGCGTATTGTCCTTTTTTGGAATTTTTGCCGGAATTTATGTAGGAATTTGGTTGTCAAAATATTTTTCTTTGAGAAATCATGTAGACAAGTGGAATGAAAAATTGAAAAGCATGTAAAAATGTGCGCCTGACGGCGCACGTTTCTGCATGCTCTGAATTAGTTCTTTTCACCAAAATACAACTCTTTATTTTTAAAATAAGTATCCATAATGATTTGTCGTACATAGGCGCCAACGGTTCTGCGCTGTTCTTTGTCCATTTCCTCGATGTTTACAGGTTTGCAGTATTCGATGACAACGTGCGCTTTTTTGATTTTCGGGAAGTGGTCTTCCAGCACGGCGTTGCTGTTTACAATACTCATCGGGATAACCGGACATTTGGCTTTTTCGGCAATTTTAAAACTGCCCTCGTGGAACGGCAAAAATGCATCCGGTTCTTTGCTTCGGCTTCCTTCCGGGAAAATGCAGATGGAAATGCCGGATTTTACTTTGTCGATTGCTGCCCAGATTGTCTTTAAGCCCGCTTTCATATTTTCGCGGTCAAGGAAAAGGCAGTGCAAATTTTTCATCCACTGGCTCAGCAGCGGCACTTTTTTTATTTCAATTTTGGAAACATAACCGGTCGGTCTCGGAACGCGCACATAAGTCAATATAATGTCAAAGAAGCTGCGGTGGTTTGCTACATACAAAACAGCCCGGTCCTTCGGCACGTTTTCTTCCCCGATAACGGTAACTTTTGTGCCGGATATAAATGCCACAACACGGAATGCCCAGTTGACGATGGCAAGGGAACTGCGGTTTTTGATATCCATATTGAATTTTCCGATCAGCCATTCGATAAAGAAAATCGGAATGGAGCAAATCAAAAATAGTACGACGAACGTGATTGCCAAAATAAAACGAATCATAACATTTACCTTCTACTTTCCTAATCAAACTTAAGGCAGGAAATGATTTCCTGTCACCACAACATTATAGCCGACAAGCAAAAAGAACGCAATGCCATATTTTAGTTGAGAATCGCCGTATTTTAACGTATACTTAGAAAGGATAGAGAGGGAAAAAACATGCTTTTTAATTCATATATTTTTATTTTCTTGTTTTTGCCGGCTGTACTGCTTGGCTGGTGGATGTTTAATAAGTTTGAAAAATTTAGGGCTGCGCAAGCATTTCTTGTGGGTATGTCGCTTGTGTTTTACGGATATGCCAATATAAAGTGCGTGCCGGTTCTTGTGGGAAGTTGTTTGGTAAATTATGTGCTGAGCTACGTACTTTCAAAGATGAGACAACAGTCTGCAAAGAAAGCGGTGCTTGTTGCCGGCTGTGTGTTGAACATTGGTGCACTGGGGTATTTTAAATATTGCAATTTCTTTTTGGACACATTAAATACGGTGTTCCGAACAGATTTTATGATGCAACATATATGGTTGCCCCTTGGCATCAGTTTCTTTACGTTTAAGCAGTTGTCCTTTTTGGTGGACCGTTACAAAGAGAAAGCACCACATTACAGCGTGCTTGATTATGCGGCGTATGTGACCTTTTTCCCACAGTTGATTTCCGGGCCGATTGGACTGCATGATGAGTTGATTCCGCAGTTTCAGGACAAAGGCAGACGGAAGTTTGCTACGGACAGCTTTGCGCAGGGAATCGTATATTTTGTCATCGGTATCAGTAAAAAAGTGCTTCTTGCGGACACCCTTGCAAAGGCAGTCAATTACGGTTTTTCCAATATTGCAACGCTGGATAGTGTGGCGGCTTTTGTGGTGGCCCTGGCGTATACGTTTGAACTGTATTTTGATTTCAGCGGCTATAGTGACATGGCTGTCGGTATTGGAAAGATGCTTCGCATCGAAATACCGGACAACTTTAACGCGCCTTACAAGTCTGCGTCGGTCAAAGAATTTTGGCGTCGCTGGCACATAACGCTTGGACGGTTTTTCACTACATACGTGTACATTCCGCTTGGCGGAAGCCGCAAAGGAAAGGTGCGTACCGTGGTTAACACGATGGTAGTCTTTTTGCTCAGCGGACTTTGGCACGGGGCAAACTGGACGTTTGTATTCTGGGGCTTTTTGCATGGAATCGGTGTGTCGTTTTCGACTTTGTTTGGCAAAAAAAATGAGCCCAAAACGGGCAAAAAACGGGTGGCGCAGCTTATCACATTTTTGTATGTGTGCTTTGCTTTTGTATTTTTCAGAAGCGATTCCATGGCGGACGGACTGTTGTTCTTTCAGAGAATGTTTTCGTTTGAATATAACGGCTCACTGTTTGCGGTAGCGGAGGCAATGAGCGTTTCGGAAATTTATATTGTGACAAAAGTGCTTTCCATGAAGGCGCCGCAGTTGCTCGGTATCGTGAATGTAGCGATGCTTTTGTTTGTGAATGCAGTTGCAATATTTGCGCTGACAAGAAAGCGGACAAGGGACATCGTGGAAAACTGCAAGTGGAGCGGTAAATTTACGTATACCATGTCGGTGCTTTTTGTGTGGGCAGTGCTTTCGCTGTCCGGCGTCAGTACGTTTTTGTATTTCAGTTTTTAAGGATAGGAAAACAGGATGGAACAGAAAAAATTTATTAAAAATTTCATCATACAGTCGGCGGTATTTCTTGCCCTTGTGGCGGCAGTTGTCATTGTAGTTGACCCGTTTTTTCATTATCACGAGCCGGTAGGAAGTTTAAAGGCGGTTGTGACAAAAGCGGAGTACCAGTGCATCGGTACGGTGCACAATTTTGACTATGACGCCATCGTGCTTGGCTCGTCGGTTGCGGAAAATTACAACAACCGCTGGTTTGACGAGGCGTTTGGCGGCACAACAATAAAAGGCATCAAAAGTTCCGCGGCAACCGTGGATTTGGTCTATTATTTGGAGGAGGCACTTGCTTCCACCGACTTAAAAAATGTGTATTACAGCATGGATTTGTTTGCCCTTACGGCAGATGCGGACAAGGTATTTCCGGACGATTCCCTGCCGCTGTATTTGTACAACGACAATCCCTTTGACGATGTGCAATACATTTGGAACAAGGATGTGGTGTTTGAACACATTCCGTACATGTTTGCCATGACGTATTTGGACGATTATGACGAGGGAACGTCTTACAACTGGGCGCAGTACAAGACATTTTCCGAGGAAGATACGTTGCGTCATTATACCCGCCCGGAAGAAGTAAAAGAGATGCTGCCGGAAGCGGATTACAAAGAAAATATTGATGCAAATATTGCGCTGATTGAAGCGGTGGTGGCTGAAAATCCGGACACCATGTTTCGCTTTATTTATCCGCCTTACTCCATGCTTTGGTGGGACAATGCGTACCGCAACGGCGAGACGGAGCGAAATCTCTATGCAGCAACGGCGGCAGCGGAGCGGTTGCTTGCCTACGACAACGTAGAAATTTATTATTTTCAAAATAGGGAAGAGCTCATTACTGATTTGGATAATTACATGGACACCGTGCATTTTTCGGATGCCATCAATTATGCCATTGTGGATTGGATGAGCCGTGGCGAATACAAGCTTACGCCGGATAATTACGAGGCGGAGATTGCAAAAATGCGTGCCCTTTCAGATAAGATTCAGGAAGAGTATGTGGGATTGTATTTTGAGTAAAGAGTGGGAAAGGTTTGGGAATTAAAGTATAGTGCCCTGTTTTGCGCAATATAATTACACTACTGCGTTGTTTGTGAAAATATTGTTGCATTTTACAGAATATCGCGATAAAATAAACTTGTGTGTAAGAGAGATGGCAAACTTATGGAAACGTAAGGACGCAAAGCAGGAAGTCTAAGTAATGGGGAATGTGTGGGACTCTATTATATTGATGGTTCGGTTGCAGTGAGACTCATTGCAGCCTTTTTTTGTGCAAAAAGGTGGTTGGTATGAAAGAAACTGGTGTGAACAAAATTATTTGGGCTATTTGGGTAAAGATAGAGAGTGGGCTATGGACGATGATTTCTTTTTATATAAAACTCCGGACAGCCAAAAGAAAGCAGAGGATAATGTCAATCAGTTAGGAGTATTATATGGAACATACTAAAAAGGAAGTAAAATACAAGACGAAAAGGGAAGAGGAGATATATTTAAAAACACTTTTGTTTTTAGGTGTAAGTCTTGGAGGGATTGTTATTTTATTAGACTTGTATTGTGTGATATTTAAGGGGGAAAATGTTAGTGAAGACTTTTTTTCCAAATGTTGTCTGTTTTTTGCAATGACCATAGGGCTTTTATACTATTTCATACCAAAATACAAGCGAAAAATATATGCCCAAAAGGGAGAGCTATTTGCAGGAAATGTTATTGGTGCCGATTGTATGATTCAAGGAAGGGGTGAGCATGCCTACTACCTCATCATCGCATTTTACGAGAATGGCGAGAGAAAATTGCGCTATTCCGAGCCTTATGCGGGGAGCCCCAGATGCAAGTTGCGGGATACAAGCTGCGAGGTGTACAAGTGGAAAGGAAAGTACATAGAAGGCGGATTACATGGCTTGTACAAAGGGGAGGAGTCGAAGAATCTGCCGATTCCAATATCAGAGTATCATAGTCGCGATAGGAAAAAATACGACTATGTGTAAACGTTTAAAACAGTAATAGAAGCAGTATATGGAAAAGATTTGCACTAAGTTGTAAAATGTAGTTCATTTAAGGAGGCTGTCGTAGAAAAGGGCAGTCTCCCTAAAAACCGCATACTACAATGCATAACACAATTATGAGAGTACATAGAAATGAAAAAGAAAATAACAATTGCAGTAGCAACTATTGTTTTTCTGATTGCTGGTATTTTTGTTGCAATTATGGGACTTGGCATAGGAAAAGCAAGAAGACAAGGAATGAATATTGTATATGATAATCAAGTATATGTGGAAGCCGATAGTCCATACCAATACATAAAAGATGAAATGATTGCGATAACCTCGGAAGGCATTCGCTTATATAGTGTAAAAGGCGACAAGGCATGTAACTATTTAATAGATTCACATTCAGGCTGTCTATACATAAAAGAGGGATATGAACCACCGAAAACAGAAGTGACAGGAATCATTGTATATGATGGTGTCTTAAAGGCTGATAATGATGAACAATTATTAGAATTGGTAAGCGAGTTAAGCAATATGCAACAAGAACCGGATACAATAAGTCGGGAGAGTTATTTTTATACGACGGACAGAGCCGGTACCGGAGGAATGGATATTAATATTTGTTATGATAATTGTTGGGTTTCCTTTGATTATTTTGGCGAGATTGTGAAAGGCAAAAATGGTTATCTGTTTATTGCTTCGGAGCAGTTAATAAATAATAATTATGAACTTGTGGAATATATGGGAATCAGGATTGATAGTAAATATGATGCTTTGTTAGATACGTATCGTACGAAATAATTGTGGTATGTAACACAGTTGACATGAGTGTTTTCGCGTAGCAGACAAGCAGTAACAGCAAAAACAGGTAGCGCGGAACAGGGAGATGAAGTTGCAAGTAGTGTTGCGGAAACGTAGAGGGACAATCGAATGAAAAGAAAAAGCAAAAAAGTAATTATTATAATCCTATTTTTGATTGCAGTAATCACGATAGCATTTCTAATTTATATAAATCGGCCTTTGCCGGCTCCGGAAAGAATAGTGACACTTTTTGAAACATACGAAGAGGATTATACAAAAATCGCTCAAATATATTACAACGATTATTTGACACGAGAAGAAGACAAAGTTGCTTATTCGACAGCAGAAAGTGGAGAAATTACTTGTCGTTTGCAAGATACGGATTTGAAAAAAATTGCTCTGACAGAGGACGAAACCGCAAGTGCAAGGCGGATAGACGACACTTTTTCTTTGGATGGATATTATTGGGACAGAGTATATGTATATGAGGGATTTGTCTCTTTTTCAACTGTGACAGGGCACGTATCACTAGTTTATTCTGTAGATGGTTCAAAGCCGACGAGGATTAATTTCCCGGATGATGGTTTTGAGTACATCGTGTCAGATGCAAAAATCACAGAGCACTGGTATTACATGTCCGGACAATAATCTGATATGCAAATGAAGATGCGACTTAGTTAGTAGAAGGGACGATATGTTTCGTGTGACGCATATCGTCCCTTAAATTATGATGCAAAATTAGGGACGGTGACAACAAATTTTATGATTCCACTGCCACAAAGGAAGGATAGATGTTATAATAAAAACACATCTGCCAAACACTATATTTTAAAAGCATGTATCTTTCAGGCAGATAGGCACAATTTCAGGAGGCAAATATGTTACTCATAAAAAACGGATATGTCATTGACCCGAAAAGCAAAACAGAAGGGAAAAAAGATATACGAATCGAGGATGGAAAGATTGCAAAAATCGCAGACACCATTCCGGTAGAAGGAGCCCCGCAAATTCTCGACGCTGCAGGCTTGATCGTTGCACCGGGACTGGTGGACGTGCATGTGCATTTCAGAGACCCGGGATTTACCTACAAAGAAGACATCGAAACCGGTGCGAAGGCGGCGGCAAAGGGCGGTTTTACAACGGTGGTGCTCATGGCCAATACGAAGCCGGCAGTGGACAGTGTGGACACGTTACAATACATTTTGGAAAAAGGCAAAACAACCGGCATTCATGTGGAAACTTGCGCCACAGTGACGGAAGGGATGCAGGGCAAAAAACTGACAGATATGTCAAAATTGTATGCAAAAGGAGCAGTAGGCTTTACGGATGACGGGGTACCGATTTTGGACGAAGCACTTGTACGCGAAGCAATGCTTAAAGTGAAAGAGACCAATACGCCAATCAGCTTCCACGAGGAAGACCCGGCATTCATCGAAAACAACGGTGTGAACTGCGGTAAGGCATCTGACCATTTTGGTATCGGCGGTTCCAAGAGACAGGCAGAAATCAGCCTCGTGCAGAGAGATTTGGAGCTGGCATTGGAGACCGGGGCAGAAATTAACGTACAGCACATCAGCTCCAAGGAAGCGGTAGAGCTTGTGCGTCAGGCAAAAAAACGCGGCAACAACATTCATGCGGAAGCAACACCGCATCATTTTACGCTGACAGAAGAAGCCGTGATAGAGCATGGCACGATGGCAAAAATGAACCCGCCGCTTCGCGAGGAGGAAGACCGTCTTGCGGTTATTGCAGGCTTGCAGGATGGCACCATTGATTTGATTGCAACCGACCATGCGCCCCACAGTGTAGAAGAAAAAGCAAAACCGATTACCGAGGCACCCAGTGGCATTATCGGTTTGGAGACGGCGCTCAGCTTAGGCATCGAACAACTGGTGGACAAAGGCTACCTCTCCATGATGGAATTATTGGAAAAAATGACATGCAATCCGGCAGACCTTTATCATTTGCCGTGCGGCAGCATCAAGGAAGGTGCACCGGCAGATTTGGTGTTGTTTGACAAAGATAAAACGTGGGTGGCAGACACCTTTTTATCAAAATCTGCAAACACACCGTTTAAAGGTAAGACAATGAAGGGCAAAGTATGTTATACTATCTGTGACGGAAACATCGTATATCAGGATGAAAATAAATAACAGTGTCTTTAAAGGCGCGCGCTGCGCGTTTTAGACATAGAATTTTGGAGGTTTATATGGCGCAAAAGAAAAAAGAAACAGCAATTGTGACAGCGCAAAAAGAAATTGCACCGGATATTTTTGATATGTGGATTGAGACGTCTTTGGCACAGGATGCAGTGCCGGGACAGTTTATTGCAGTGTATCCAAAAAATGAAAGTACACTTCTTCCGCGTCCGATCAGTATTTGTGAAGTGGACAAAGAAGCAGGGGCACTCCGCATTGTATACCGCATTGCAGGCAAAGGAACGAAAGAATTTTCTGCTTATGAAGCAGGCGAAAAAGTAAAGATTTTGGGTGTGCTCGGAAACGGCTTCCCGGCAGAAAAAGCGGATGGAAAAGACGTCTTTTTGATGGGCGGCGGAATCGGTATTCCACCTATGCTGGAGCTGGCAAAGGAGCTGAAACAATCCGGCAAAGCAAACAAAATCCAAATTATTGTGGGCTACCGTGATAGCAAACTTTTCCTGAAAGAAGATTTGGAAAAATACGGGGATGTTTATATTGCTACGGAAGACGGAAGTGTTGGCACAAAAGGAAACGTGATGGACGCCATCCGCGAAAACGGCTTGCGTGCCGATGTGATTTTTTCCTGTGGCCCCATGCCGATGCTTCGTGCCATCAAAAAATATGCCGAGGAGCAGGAAATTGACGCATACATTTCTTTGGAAGAGCGCATGGCTTGCGGCGTAGGCGCGTGCCTTGGCTGTGTGTGCAAAACAAAAGAAGTGGACCATCATTCGCATGTAAATAACACAAGAATTTGTACGGACGGTCCGGTTTTTGAAGCACGGGAGGTAGATATTTGATGAATACAAAAGTAACCATTGCAGGTGTAGAATTTAAAAATCCGGTTATGACCGGTTCCGGGACATTTGGTTCCGGTATGGAATACAGTGAATTTGTAGATTTGGGAAGACTTGGCGCCGTTGTGACAAAAGGCGTTGCAAATGTGCCTTGGCCGGGCAACCCGACACCCCGTGTGGCAGAGACTTACGGCGGTATGTTAAATGCCATTGGCTTGCAAAACCCGGGCATTGATGTGTTTATGGAGAGAGACATTCCTTTCCTCAAAAAGTTTGACACAAAGATTATCGTAAACGTTTGTGGAAAAACGGTGGAAGATTACTTGGAAGTTGTGGAAAAACTTTCTGATACGGACGTGGATATGTTAGAAATCAACGTATCCTGCCCGAACGTAAAAGAAGGCGCGATTGCGTTTGGACAAAAAGCAGACTGCCTCTATGACATTACTTCTGAGATTAAGAAAAAAGCAAAACAGCCGGTGATTATGAAGCTTAGCCCGAATGTAACAGACATTACGGAAATGGCAAAAGCGGCAGAGGCAGCAGGCAGTGATGCGATTTCTTTGATTAATACACTTACCGGTATGAAAATAGATATTAACAGACGCAGTTTTGCCCTTGCAAACAAAACGGGAGGTCTTTCCGGCCCGGCAATCAAACCGGTGGCTGTCCGCATGGTTTACCAGTGTGCGCAGGCAGTCAACATTCCGATTATCGGTATGGGCGGTATTGCCAATGCAGAGGATGCGTTAGAGTTTATTATGGCAGGTGCAACCGCAGTTTCCGTAGGTGCCATGAACTTTGTAAATCCGTACACCACAGTGGAAGTTGCAGACGGTATTGAGCAGTTTATGCGTGATAAAAATGTTGCGGATATTAACGAATTAATCGGTTGCGTGAAATAAGCGGGAAAGCTGTTTTGCTTCCGCGCGGACAAATATTTACTTTTAGTTATAAATCACCTTCACACGTAATATATTTAGGTAGAATACGTGTGGAGGTGTTTTTCGTTTGGAATTAGTGAAGCAGAACATACATATGGACAGGATGAAGTGTCTTGCAGGGACACAGATTACATTGGAGAATGACGTGAACATACCGGATAGCAGGCCGGATGCACAGAGCATTGTGCTGAGCAAAGGAAATGTAGCAGTGGAGGAATGCAAAGCATCAGACAACCATGTAATGCTGCGCGGAAAATTGCATTACAGGTTGCTTGTGCAGGCGATGCAAGGAGAAATGTATACCATTCACGGAGAAATTCCGTTTGAAGAGCAAGTGTACATGGAAGGTGCTACTGCTGCAGATACGCCGGATGTCATGAGCACATTGGAAGATTTGAATGTGGAATTGATTAATTCCAGAAAGTTGAGTGTGCAGGCAGTGGCGGCATTTAAACTTCATGTATGCCAATTGTGGGATGAAGAAATTGCCACCGGAATGCTGGTAAACAGTGAGTCGGATGGAGCTGTGGAATGCCACAAAAGCAAAAAGAACGTGACCCAGGTTGCCATTATGAAAAAGGACATTTTCCGCATCAAAGAAGAGATTGAGCTTCCGCAAAATTATCCGAATATTATGGAACTTGTGTGGAGTGATGTGCAACTGACTAATGTGGAATTCCGCCTGTTGGAAGAAAAGATTGCCGTGCAGGGTTCGGCACAGATTTTTTTACTGTATGAAAGCGAAGGGGAGGAGGGCAAAATCCGCGCTTATGAAACTTCCGTTCCGTTTGGGGGAACGATAGAATGTTACGGTTGTAAAGAAACGTTTGTGCCAGCAATCCGCTTTGAAAAAGGAATGCCAACGTTGGAAACCCGTACCGATTTTGACGGGGAAGAGCGTGTGGTAGGATTGGAAGTCATTCTCAATATGGATATCTGTCTTTACGAAGAAGGAAACGTGGAGTATGTGGATGACTTTTTTGGAATTGACAAAGAGGTGGAGCCGGTAAAAAAAGACGCCTATTACAAAAAATTAGTTCTTTGCAGCAATGACAAAATGAAAGTGACAGGACAGCTGGAAACACCCCATGTGACGGATGGTATTTTGCAAATTATGCATACGTGTGCCGGCGTGCAGATGGACGATGTGCGTCTGGAAAATAAAACGATTGTGGCAGACGGAGCCGTGCATTTGCAAGTGCTGCTTGCTACCGGTGAAAGTGAAAAGCCGTACGTTGGTGTGCAGGGATTTTTGCCTTTTACCCATGAGATTCCTTTGGGGGATAACGTTAGCTTGAATGATAATAATATGTGGGAAAATATGCTGCTTACAAAATATCAGTTTGACGTGCAACCGATGCTTTCGGCAGTGATGACAACGCTTGGCGGAAACGGGGAACTGGAGGCAAAGGCGGTAGTGCATTTTACTACGCTTGTGTTTGAAAATGAGACGCAGCAGCAAATTTGCGATGTGCAGATGCGTGAAGTAGATGCAGAAAAAAGAGCGAATATTCCGGGTATCGTAGGTTACATAGTAGGCGAAGGCGACAAACTTTGGGATATTGCAAAACGATATTATGTGCCGGTTTCCCAAATTGTGGAATTCAACAATTTGTCGGGAGAGATTGTGCGTACAGGAGATAAACTGCTCCTTGTAAAACAGGGACATGGTGCAATGTCTTAAGAAGGTTGTGGGAAAATGAAACACGCTCCGCGGGATACGCGGAGCGAAATTTTTTAGTTAGAATCTGTTGTTACTGTGCCGTTTGCAGCTGCAGCCAAGTCGTCAAATTTTTTCATAACAGCATCGAAAGTCTGTTTACTGATTTCAGGAAGCTCACCGCCCCATGTCTCTTCAGCTTGTTTGTAACCTTTCTCGAATGCTGCGCGCATTTCTTCAATCTTGTCCGGGTCACCGCCTGTGAGAGCTGTAGCGAATTCTACGATTCGGTCAGAAGTCTTTTCAACGCCCCAGTAGCCGTCTTCCGCGATGTCAGCCTGTGCTTGCGCTTTTGTAGCCGGGTCAACGGTAAAGTTGCCTTCGCGAAGGAAAGACCAAATGTCGGTTGCTTCTCCGTTCTTTGTAGCCTGTTTGCTGATTAACTGCTCAACCAATGCTCTAAACTGTGCAGTTCTCGCGTCAGCTTCCGCTTTCAATTTGTTAATCAAATTTGTGTCCGGTGTGTAAGTTTTCTTTGTTGTGTCTGTTTCTTTGGAAGAAGGTTCATAAATAACACCTTTGTCTTCCGGTTTTGTTGCAGTAGCCTCAGCAGCTTCCGTTGCCTTTGCTGTTGATGTATATGCAGAATAAGCACTTGCAGCATCGGTTCCTGTAACTCCGTTTACATTCATACCCATATCGATACTCCTTTCTACCATCCTTGGTAAGTACATAAAAATACGACTGTGCAGGGACAATCATCCCTTTCTTAATAGACTTATCGGCATGTTTAGTCCAAAGGATTAGCGATATTTTGTCTTTTTTAAAAAATTTTTTTGTTTTATAGAGCTTGATTTTGGGGAAACCGGATGCACGATTATTGACGAAAGTCCGGGCTTTGTATATAATAAACTACAATATTGTATACAAGATTGATAGGGGGTACTCTATGGAACAACTTACCTTGCAGGCTTTTGCAAAAGTAAATCTTTCTTTGGATGTTGTGCGACGCAGACCGGATGGTTACCATGACGTAAAAATGATTATGCAGACAATCGGTTTGCATGATGAGCTTGTGATGAAAAAAGTGCAGTCGGGAATCCGCGTGACAGTGGATATGGGAGAAGGATTTTCGGAAGTGTTGGAAGGCGATGAAAACAATCTTGTTTACAAGGCTGCTAAAGCAGTGATGGATGCGCGACAAATGACAGAGGGCGTGCAGATTCATTTGAAAAAGAATATTCCGATGGCAGCAGGGATGGCAGGCGGCAGCACCGATGCAGCAGCCGTTTTTCGTGGTATGAATGAACTGTTTGGTCTTGGAATGACGATAGATGAGATGAAGGAAATGGCAGTAAAAATCGGCGCAGACGTACCGTATTGTATTGAGGGCGGTACGCAGCTTTCGGAAGGCATCGGCGAAATATTGACACCGATAGAGGGCATTCCGCATTTTTATTTGCTTGTTGCAAAGCCGGATATCAGTGTTTCCACAAAATATGTGTACGAAAATTTGCGTTTGCAAGAATTGGAGCGTCATCCGGATGTGGACGGTATGGCGCAGGCGATTCAAAACGGAGATTTGAGTGGTATCGTATCCCGCATGGAAAATGTGTTGGAAAGTGTGACGGTAAAAAAATACCCGATTATAGGGGAGATTACTGATTTTATGAAACAAAACGGTGCCGAAAATGCAATGATGAGCGGAAGCGGACCGACGGTATTTGGTATTTATAAGGACGAAAAGATGGCGCAAAAAGCCGCAGATATTTTGAAAAAAACAGATCTGGCAAAGCAGATTTTTGTGACGGAAATACAGGGAAAAATAGGGGAGGCAAAGTAATATATGACAGATAACCTTCAGATGAAAAGTGATGAATTTTTACCACTTCGTGATGTCGTGTTTAACACACTCAGACAGGCGATTTTGACCGGAGAATTAAAACCGGGCGAGCGTTTGATGGAAATTCATCTTGCAAATAAACTCGGCGTAAGCCGTACGCCGATCCGCGAGGCAATCCGCAAATTGGAACTGGAAGGTCTTGTGACGATGATTCCGCGCAGGGGAGCGGTTGTTGCGGAGATTACGGAGAAGAGTCTGAAAGATGTGTTGGAAGTGCGTAGAACGTTGGATGCGTTGTCGGTGGAACTTGCCAGCGACCGTATCAGCGAGGAGGAGTTAAACGAACTTCGCATGGCATGTCTGAAATTTGAGGAAGCAGTAAAGACAAAAGACGCACGGATTATTGCAAAGGCAGATGTGGCGTTGCACGATATTATTGTGAAAGCGACCGGAAACCAGCGTTTGATTCAGCTACTAAACAACCTTTCCGAGCAAATGTACCGGTATCGTTTTGAGTATATCAAAGACGAAAGCGGTCATGCGACACTGATAGAAGAACATAGAATTATATACGAAAGTATTTTGAAAAAAGATAAAGATACTGCAGCTGCGACAGCCAAACTGCATATCGACAACCAGGAAAAATCCATTATGAAGCAGATTCATTTGGAAAAGCAGGAAAAAGCAAAAAAGACAAAAAAATAAATTGCCCTGCTGTTGAATAAAATTCCTTTTTTTTCCAATACTCCTTAAAAAGACACAGTGAAGGAGTAGGTAAATGAAAAGAAATATTAGTTCAATTGGGTTGCTTATATTTGTAGGATATATGTGGTGGGGCTTTGTGTATCCGGAATTTTCTCTCATGGAAGGAACGTTTGAAATGGTAGACGTGACAGAGGAGGATGAGGTGGATGCAGAGGATGATGCAGATGCAAAAGACGGTAAAGAAGAAAAAGTGAGTCCTGTCAAGTCGCAACAAGGTTGGTGCAGTCTTCTTGAGACAGAGCCGGAAAACATCGTGTTTAGAAGTAAAATAGTAAGGAAATGGATGCAATGACAATGGAAAGACAAAATCTGAATGACGCGCCCATCGGTGTGTTTGATTCAGGCGTAGGTGGTCTTACGGTAGTGCGGGAAATTATTCGACAGATTCCCAATGAAAAAATTGTATATTTTGGAGATACTGCGAGAGTGCCTTACGGCAGCAAATCCAAAGATATTGTAACGAAATATTCCAAGCAGATTGTCCGTTTTTTGCAGACGCAGCAGGTGAAAGCAATTGTTGTTGCCTGCAATACGGCAAGTGCGTATGCGCTTGATGAAATAGAAAAGGAAATCGATATTCCGATTATTGGGGTAGTAAAACCCGGCGCGAAAGTGGCGGCAGAAGCGACGCGCAACGGAAAAATCGGTGTGATTGGTACGGAAGGAACGGTAAACAGCCGTATTTATTCCACTTACATAAAAGATATCCGAAGCGACGTGGATGTGGTCGGAAAAGCATGCCCGCTTTTTGTTCCCCTTGTGGAAGAAGGGCTGTTGATTGATCCGGTAACGGATGAAATAGCGATGCGTTATTTGAGCGAATTGATTGATATCGATATTGATACGCTTATTTTGGGGTGCACCCATTATCCGCTGATTCGTTCTACAGTAGGAAGAATCATGGGAGAAAATGTGACGCTTGTAAACCCGGCCTATGAAACGGCACGGGAATTAAAAGAGCTTTTGGCGGCAGAAGGTTTGCTAAACGAGAAAGAGGCAGGCCTGGGCGAGAATAAGTACCGTTTTTTTGTGAGCGATGGTGCGGAGAAGTTTAAAAGATTTGCCAATTCTATTTTGAAGTATGGCATTCTTTCTGCCAAAACAATCAACATTGAAGAATATTAATTGCACATTGCGGAGGTTTTAGGGGAAATGACAAAGGATGTTTTGTTGGCGATTCGAGGACTCCAGTTTGAAGAGGGTCAGGATGAAAACAAAGTGGAGACAATCAATTTTGCCCAGTATTACAATAAAAACAATAGTCATTATGTGATTTATGATGAAGTGACGGAAGGCTTTTCGGAAAACACAAAAAATATTATTAAATTCAAAGAACATTCCCTTGATTTGACAAAGAGAGGGCTCGTGAATGTACATATGGTGTTTGAAGAAAACAAAAAAAGTATGACAAATTACTCTACACCTTACGGGAATCTTTTGATTGGTATCGATGCCAAAAAGGTGACTTGTAAAGAAGAGGATGAGCAGATACACGTTGACGTGGAATATGCACTGGAAGTGAATTACGAACACCTTGCAGACTGCAGAATCCAGATGAATATCCGCTCGGCGGAAAACGGAGTAGAACTTTCTTAAACTCCTCTTACACAAAATAAAAAAACTGCCCAAGGCAGTTTTTTTATTTTAGCGGTTTTGCACCGGCTTTTTCTTGAAGTTTTTCCAAGTTGCGTTTGAAAAATCCTTTTTTCTTTTCCGGAACCGGAGTGGATTTTCCGTGAAGTCCTTTGACACCGATAATGTAAATGCCGCTTACAACAGCTTTTACTTCTTTTTTTACCGGAACGGAATCAAAAATTTTCTGGTCACATACCAAAGACATAATCTGCGGTCCGACTTTTGCCTTTACAATAGGGAGTTTGGAGTTACGCATAATCTTTGGTGTTTGGTCAAGAACCATCTGCGGAAGTCCGGCATCTTTTAACTTCATACGCTTTTTGTCAATAATAAGCATGGAAACAGTCTGTTTGTTTGCCTCCATCTGTTGTTCCTGCTCAGCCTGTCTTTTCTGGGCTTTTTTTCCGACAAAATATAAAACTACAATACCGATAATTAAAATAGCTAATACAACTATTAATATAATTGCTCCTGTGCTCAATTGAGACTTCCTCCTAACAAATTAATGTAAAATTTATTGTATCATTCTTTTTTTTATTAAGCAAGTAGGATATAATAAATGAAATGTCAGCAATTTTGTGAGGATGCAAATTTTACTTAGTAAATCAAAGGAAGAAGGTTTTTTGATGGAACAAATTTTTGATTTTCTGGGGGCGGTTTGGGAGGCGGTGTCACCGCATATTATGACGATTAACATGCTGTTGGCCATTACGATTGTATTTTTTCAGAGAAAAAATCCGCAAGCCGTGTGGACATGGCTGTTGCTTTTGTATTTCATACCGATTATAGGCTTTGTTTTTTATTTGTTAATCGGTGGCGATATGCATAAGCGGAAAATGTTTAAATTAAAAGGAATCGAGGATAAATTAAACGATATTATCCGCTTGCAGGAAGATAGTCTGCTGAACGAGGAACTGGAAGCGGAAGCACCGGAAATCACGGAATATTCAGACCTTGTACTGTACAATTTGGAAGCAGGCGGGGCGGTGCTTACCAATGATAATGAACTGGATATTTTTGTGGACGGAAATGAGAAGTTTGAGGCACTTTTGGAAGATATCCGTAAGGCAGAGAAGTTTATTCATATCCAATATTATATTATTAAAAATGATATATTGTTTCACCGCATAAAAGATGCACTTCTTGAAAAAGTAAAAGAAGGCGTTGAGGTGCGTATTTTGTTCGACAGTATGGGGTGTCGTTCGGTTGCTCCAAAATATTGGAAAGAATTGAAAGAACAGGGCATTCTGCTGGCAGAATTTTTCCCGGCTATTTTGCGCCATTTTCAATTGCGTGTCAATTACCGCAATCACCGAAAAATTGTTGTTATAGACAACAAGGTGGCGTATGTGGGCGGTTTTAATATTGGCAAAGAGTACATTGGTTTGGATAAAAAATTCGGCTATTGGCGGGATACCCATCTTCGTTTGGAAGGGACAAGTGTTGTGTCTTTAGGAATCCGCTTTTTGCTGGATTGGAATTATGCTGCAAAAGAAAATTTGTTTGCCGCGGGCAAATATTTGAATGTGGAAGCGCGCAGCATTCAGCCCGGGTGCGATGTCCAGATTATTTCCAGCGGCCCGGACTCGCAGATGAAAGTAATCCGTGATAATTATGTGCGTCTTATCGGCAAGGCAAAAAAGAGTATTTATATTCAATCGCCGTATTTTATTCCGGATGATGCGATGCTTACTGCATTAAATATTGCCATCCGTTCCGGTGTGGATGTAAATATTATGATTCCGTGCAAGCCGGACCATCCGTTTGTGTATTGGGCCACGTATTCGTACATTGGCGATATGGTAATGGCCGGTGCAAAATGTTACACCTACGAAAATGGTTTTCTGCACGCAAAAGGAATCGTTGTAGATGATAAAGTATTTTGTTACGGAACAGCCAATATGGATATTCGCAGTTTTGGCTTAAACTTTGAAGTCAATGCAGTCGTATACAACGAAGACAAAGCGCGTCTTATGCGGGAGTATTTTGAAAAAGATTTGAAAAATTGCCGTCAAGTGACGAAAGACAGGTATGCAAGCCGCTCACTCATTATCCGAATCAAAGAGCAAGTAAGCCGATTGTTGTCGCCTGTTTTGTAATGACAGATTTTTCTTTTTGTGATATAGTAATGAGTGGTTATGTTTGAAATGGTCGAATGGAGGTTAAATTATGAAAAAAAGAGCATTATCCTTGCTGATTGCGACACTTTGCATGTGTGCTCTCACTGCATGCGGTAAAGAGAAAGAAACGACAGAGACAACGCAGTCTGCGGAGACGGTGCAGTCAACAGAAAGTACCACAGAAACAGAAACAACAGATATGGTACTGCTTTCGGATTATAATGCATCAGATATTGTGACTTTGAACGAATACAAGGGGATGGAAGTAACACTTACAGGACCCAAAATTACAGATGAAGATGTAGATGGTTATATCAACAGTATTTTGTCGGGTTATGGCGGCACAGAGGGGCTTGCTGTGACAGACAGAGCCATTGTGGAAGGCGATACGGTGAATATCAATTATGTGGGTAAATTGGATGGTGTAGCTTTTGCAGGCGGTACGGATGATTCCGAAGCAGGTACGCATTTAACCATTGGCTCCAATACATTTATTCCGGGATTTGAGGAAGGCTTGATTGGTGTTACACCGGGAGAAACGGTAGACTTGACTTTGACCTTCCCGGACCCGTATCAGAACAATCCGGATTTGGCAGGAAAAGAAACGGTTTTTACCGTTACGGTAAATGGAATCGCTCCTACGGTTGCTGATTTGACAGATGAAAATGTAAGTCTTTTGGATGAGACAGCAACTACGGTTGCCCAGTATAAGACGGATACAAAAACGATGCTTGAGGACGAAGCACGATTAGAATTTGAGACATATTACAATGCTTATTTGGAAGAAGCGGTTATTGTCAAAATCATGGACGAGTGCGTTTATAAAGATATTCCGACAGAACTGGTGGAACGTTATAACAACAATATTATTATCAATTATACAAACGAAGCTGCACAGTATGGATTGGATTTGGAAAGCTATGCCACATTGGTATACGGCATTACGGCCGATGAATTCAAGGCAGAGATGCGCGTTATGGCAGAACAGGCAGCGAAGCAGGCAATTGCATTTCAGGCAATTGCAGACAAAGAAAACTTGCATCTTACCGAGGAACAATTTGCAGAAGAGTTGCAGTTGTATGTAGAGTCCTGTGGCTATACAAGCGCGGATGAGTTACCGGCCGGAGTGGCAGAAGAATACAGAGAATATTTGACTTTTAAAATTGTTTCGGACTATTTGATGGACAATGCAGTTGTCACGATAGAATAAAAACATTTGTGATAAAATAAAGAATAAAATGTGACGGAAAGAAAGAGCACAGAAAGGGATTAAAAATGGAATTAACAGATATCAGAGACTTATATCGTGAGACAGAAAAATATATTGATAAAGAAGTAACGGTAGGCGGTTGGGTAAGAAATAACCGTGATTCAAAAACATTTGGTTTTATCGTTGTCAACGACGGAACATTTTTTGAAACATTGCAGATTGTGTACAGTGACACATTAGATAATTTTGATATGGTGTCCAAGTTGAACGTAGGCAGCGCTATTGTTGTTCGCGGTAAAATCGTAGCTACACCGCAGGCAAAACAGCCGTTTGAAATGCAGGCAGAAGAAGTGATTTTGGAAGGTGCATCTTCTGCAGATTATCCGCTTCAGAAAAAACGTCACAGTTTTGAATATTTGAGAACAATTTCACATTTGCGTCCGAGAACAAATACATTCCAGGCAGTATTCCGTGTGCGTTCTCTTTGTGCGTATGCAATCCATACGTTCTTTATGGAGAGAGGATTTGTGTATGTTCATACACCGCTTATTACAGGAAGTGACTGCGAAGGTGCCGGCGAAATGTTCCGTGAAACGACTTTGGATATGAAAAATCCGCCGCTTACAGAGGATGGTGAAGTGGATTACAGCCAGGATTTCTTCGGCAAAGAGACAAACCTTACCGTAAGTGGCCAGTTGAACGTAGAGACATATGCATTTGCATTTAAAAATGTATACACATTCGGACCGACTTTCCGTGCAGAAAACTCAAATACGACAAGACATGCGGCAGAGTTTTGGATGATTGAGCCGGAAATTGCGTTTGCGGATTTGAAAGACGACATGATTTTGGCAGAGTCCATGTTAAAATATGTAATCCGTTACGTGCTTGAAAATGCGCCGGAAGAAATGAATTTCTTCAATCAGTTTGTGGACAAAGGATTAATCGAAAGATTGAATCATGTACTCAATTCTGATTTCGGACATGTGACTTACACAGAAGCAATCGAAATTTTGGAAAAACACAATGACGAATTCGAATACAAAGTATTCTGGGGCTGCGATTTGCAGACAGAGCACGAAAGATTCCTCACAGAACAGGAATTCAAACGTCCGGTATTCGTAACAGATTATCCGAAGGAAATCAAGGCATTTTATATGAAGCTGAATGAAGACGGCAAGACAGTTGCAGCTATGGACTGTCTCGTTCCGGGAATCGGTGAGATTATCGGCGGTAGCCAGAGAGAAGATAATCTTGAAATTCTTGAACGGAGAATGGAAGAGATGGGTCTTAACAAAGAAGATTATGATTTCTATTTGGATTTGAGAAGATATGGTTCCGTGCGTCATGCAGGATTCGGACTTGGATTTGAAAGATGCGTTATGTACCTGACAGGTATGTCAAACATCAGAGACGTTGTTCCGTTCCCGAGAACTGTAAAAAATTGCGATTTATAATTAGGAGTTTTCATGAAAAGAAAAATAAGCCGCCTTTTTCAGATTATGATAGCGGTTGTTTTGATGTGTGCGGTGGTGGTACCGGTAAGTGCCGCCACCATTTCTGAATTGGAAGACCAGCAAAAAGAGCATCAGGACAAGCTGGATGAAGTGAATAGCCAGATTGTGGAGTTGGAAGATGAGCAGCAGATTTTGGAAGAAGAAATCAGTGATTTGGACTCAGAAATTGTAAATATGTTTACAAGTATTGAACTGTTGGAGGAACAAATCGAAGAGAAAAATGCTTCCATCGAAACGCTCACGGCAGAAATCGCGGTAGTGCAGGCGGATTATGAGCTCGCCAAGGCGGAGGAAGAGACGCAGTATGAAGCGATGAAAGTGCGTATCAAATATATGTATGAGCAGGGTGATACTGCCTATGTACAGATGCTTATGGAAGCTGGCAGTTTCAGTGATATGCTCAACAAAGCGGATTACATAGAACAGCTCCAAGCGTATGACCGGAAGAAGTTGGAAGAGTATCAGTTGATCCGGGAAGAAGCGGAGATGTTGAAAGTTCAGTTGGAAACTGAGAAAGCTGCTTTGGAAGCGGAGATTGCCGGACTGGAAACAGACAAGGCAGATTTGGAAGAGCAAAAGGAATATATGGACACGCTCTTGGCGGAAAAGAAAGAGCAATCGGATAATTATGAAGCGCAGATTGCGCAGGCCAAACAACAGGCAGCCATTTACAAGACACAAATTAAAGAAGAACAGGAAAAGATTGATAAATTAAAAGAAGAAGAAAAAAAGAAGGAAGAAGAGCAGGCGAAAGCCGAAGAGAACGGAAGTTCCGGCGACGAGAATAACGGTACATCCGGAGGCAATAGTTCGTCCGGGGGCAGTTCATCCGGTGGTAGCAGTTCATCTGCGGGAACAAATAGTGGAAGCACAGGTGGCTCAACATCAACTCCTTCCGGCGGCGGAAGTGTTTCCGGTACTCAGATTGCGAATTATGCATGTCAGTACATCGGAAATCCGTATGTGAGCGGTGGCACAAGCCTGACAAACGGCGCAGATTGTTCCGGTTTTGTCTATCGTGTTTACAGCGACTTTGGCTATCAACTTCCACGTACGTCTTATGCACAGCGCAGTGCGGGCTATGAAGTGTCTTATGCCAATGCACAGCCGGGAGATATTATTTGTTATTCCGGTCATGTAGGAATTTATATCGGAAATGGCAAGATTGTACACGCAAGCACACCGGCAACCGGGATTAAAATAGGAAATGCGACATACCGCGAAATTCTTACGGTACGACGCATTTTGTAAACTCACATATTTCTTTGATTTTATAATATTCAAAATACCGGTTTTCCATCGGAATCCACCGGGTTTCAAATGCAATTAGGGCTTCTTTCCCGACGCGGGAAAGGAGTCTTTCTTTTTGGCAAGCGCTGTCGATGTCTAAAAAAAGAGAAGTATCGTACAAAGCGCGCAACTCCGGTCGCATGGAGTAGGAACCTTCTACAATAACGAGTGATTTTGGACGAATTGCAACTGTTTCGGAATAGTCCATTGTATGACAGTCAAAAATACGATATTGCAAAGTAGTTGGCGTGCCGTCAGTTTTTGCCTGCATAAGGGGCGTTGCTACTTCTGTGAGAAAGCGTTCGTAATGTACGTTACCGCCCGGTGTTTCCAATCGTGCTTTTGTCCGCAGACTGCGAGGAAGATAAAAATCATCCATATGTAGGACGGTTGCATCATATTTTTGCGCCAGTGCTTGTGCAAGGGTGGATTTTCCGGAACCGCATTTTCCGTCAATGGCAACAACAGTTAGTTGCTGTTTGGAAAGCAGCTGCTCTAATTTTTGTAAAAAGCCATCCGGCAGACCAATAGAAGAGGTTACGCCGTCAAATAAACTATCCATGAGTTCGTCCTTTCGTTTCACTATTTTTTAGTCCCAGTACGATAGCCGGAATGAGCAAAATGTGGCAGACAATACCCGGTAGCGCATTGGTGAATGCGGCTGCAACAAAAACAGAAAATGTAAAATCCATATGGATAAGTGGGTAAATGAAAAACGCACAAATGCCCCACACAAACCGCCCTAAAAGCATAGATATAAACAAGGACAAATAAAGGTTAGCGGTTGTTTTTTTGAGTGTTTTGTACAGCAATCCGGCAAAAAATCCGTAAGCAGCAAGTTCAAAAGCCATACAGATACCGTTTGGAATAACCGGTGGTGCACCAAAAAGAATATAGCGTAACAGAGGGGCAAAAAAACCTACCACCGCCCCATATTGCCAACCGCACAAAAAACCGCAAAGCAAAACCGGGATATGCATCAGACAAAGTTTGTTTCCGACAGCCGGAATCTGCCCGGACAAAAACGGAAGCAGAAAGCAAAGTGCGAGACAAACGCCGGAAAATACTAAATTTTTTGTGGTTACTTTTTTCATAAGACCCTCCGTGGGCGGATATATCGTAAATAACTATCCTCTATTTTATTGCATAATGATACAAACATTTTATAGGAAAAGTGTGTGTATGACAATAAATGTGTGAAGAAAAATGAAATGGAATGAATAGGGATGGAAAATTTTACGCATACTAGTTATGAAAAAAAGTTAAGGAGGGACACATATGTCTAATATTTCTGAATTAGAATTACAAAACCTTCGTCATCTCATTGGTGGCTATGACACATCTATGGCAAAAATGGAAGAGTACGCGAACTGTGCAACAGACCCGCAGATCAAACAGTTTTTCCAGAAAGGTGCGCAGACTGCACGCGAGAACAAACAGACATTGATGAAATTTTTGCAGTAATTTTTGAAAGAATAAAAGTGAAGAGAGGAGCATAACGATTATTATGCAGGAAAAAGTAATTGTGAATGATACACTTGCAAGTATCAACGGAGAATTGGTTCGTTTCAGTGAAATGATTCCACAGACAGAAAATAAAGAATTGAAACAGACATTAAAACAGTTCAGAAATGCATGTGAAATGTCTCAGGAAGAGCTTTATCAGATGGCACGAGAAAAATCTTATTATGTGCCGGCGGCAAAAGCAACTGAGGATGAAATTAAACATGTAAAAAGTCTTTTTACACAGAGCCTTTTGTAATAGTTAGTTTTTAGGTAGATTCCGAAATGTGTACAAATTCGAACATATTTCGGAATTTTTTTTACTTTTTGCCAAAATATTTGTATTTTTCTGCGCTTTTTTGTGGAAAATGTTGATTTTATGCATAAAAAAGGGTAAAATTATATTGCGTGACCTATGATGTGAATACGGAAAATGCGGAGGTGTCGCATGGGAAGAGTTGAGAGCTTAGAGGAAAAGAGAACGGTAGAGGTGTGTCCAATCACCGGTCTTCCCTTCAGACGTGATTTCTTAAACAGAGTAGGAGAACAGTTGGATGAGGTTGCTCAGGACAGCTATTGTATGATTGCGATAGATTTGGAGCATTTTAGGCTGTTTAATAAAATATATGGGCGGGACGAAGGAGATATATTGTTAGGAAATATAGGTTCCTTACTGGAAACGCTCGCACAGGAACGAAATGGACAGGCCGGATATGTTGGTGGTGACAATTTTGGGCTGTTTATTCCGTATGATATGAAAGTGATTTCCAAATTAAAACGGGATATTATCAAAAACATCAATAAGTGGAGTATGACCGGATATCTTCCGGCAATTGGTGTTTATTGTGTGGATGATACAAGTGTTTTGCCGGCAACGATGTATGACAGGGCAAGCATGGTGTTGCCAAAAGCAATTGGCAACTATGCAAAGCGGATTCATGTGTATGACCCGTCTGTGGAACAAAAAGTGGAAGAAGAATTGAAGATGCTTGCAGAAATTCAGCAAGGTCTTGAAAAAGAAGAGTTTACTTTTTTTGCACAGCCACAGTGTGATATTGCAACCGGAAAGATTGTTGGTGCAGAATCGCTTGTAAGATGGCAACACGGAACAAAAGGACTCATTCCGCCCGGTGTTTTTATTCCTGTCTTGGAAAAAAACGGATTTATTGCAAATTTGGACAGATATGTGTGGCGAAAAGTATGTGAATGGCTTAGAAGCTGGATAGACAGAGGATATCATCCGGTGCCCATTTCCATTAATGTTTCGCGCATTGATATTTATTCTATGGATGTGCCGACTTATTTGTTGGAGTTGACACGTACTTACAATTTACCAACCAAATTGTTGAAGGTTGAGATTACAGAAAGTGCTTATGCAGAGAGCAACGAGAGAATCGTCGAGGCGGTTATGCGCCTTAGGAATGATGGTTTTCTTGTTATGATGGACGATTTCGGAAGCGGATATTCGTCTTTGAATATGCTCAAAAGCGTGGCGGTGGACGTGATTAAGCTTGATATGCGTTTCCTTGATATCAATGAGGCAGAGGAACAAAAAGGTATTGATATTTTGGAATCAGTAGTTAGTATGGCGCGCAATATGGGACTTCCTATTATTGTGGAAGGTGTGGAAACGCAGAAACAGGAAAAGTTTTTGATGGGTCTTGGATGTCGCTATACACAAGGATTTTATTATTACAGACCGCTTCCAATCAATCAGTTTGAAGAGCTGCTTTCGGATGAGCGCAACTTGGATTTTGATGGAATTTGGTGCCGTCAGGTGGAAGACATTCACGTTCGTGAATTGATGGATACGAATCAGTTTAGTGATGTATTGCTCAATAATATTCTCGGTGCGGTTGCTTTTTATGATTTGTATGAAAATAGCATTCAGATTACAAGAGTAAACGAAAAGTATTTTATGCTTGCAGGCATAAATCCCACAGAAGAAGGTGTGGAAAACCGCAAAGTATGGAGTCATGTGCGTGATGATGACAGAATGCTTTTGTTCTCTATTTTTGAAAAAGCGTATGAAAATCCGATAAATGGCGCGGATGGTTACATCCATTTTATGCGCGAAGACGGTAAGGTACTTTGGGTTTATATGAGAGCCTTTTTCCTGCGGGAGCAAAATGGGCACAAAATATATTACAGTTCCCTGATTGACATGACCGGTAAGTCGAAAAAGACGAAAGTTTTGACCGGAGTGGATGCAAAACCGATGCTTGACTTGCCGGAAAAACAAAAGGATATCATGGAGTACTATTACAGTGATATGCCGTTTGGATATTGCCTTGTCAAAGTTTTGGCAGATGAGAATGAGAATGCCACGGATTATGAAATTGTATATGCAAACCGCGAGTTGGAAATGATTTCCGGTGAAGGAGAAAATCGTATTCGAAAAATGATTTCCCAGATTTTTTCAGAAAGCCGAAATGCGATGTTAGATAAGGCATATTGTGTTGCTTATCTTGGCGAGCGCATTAACCAAAAGGTCTACAATCCGGTGTCGGGACATTATTTGCAGTTGTCCCTTTATCAGTTCCAGACAGGTTATCTGGCTTGTATGGTGCGTGATGTAACGCACAGAGAGATTTATGAGGGTGCTTTAAACAGCATTATGCATTCCTATCGTGAAGTGTATTATGTGCATCTGGAGGACAATTATTGCCGTATGCTTTATCCGGATGAGGAACATTTGTTAGAGCGCGGTAATTACGAAGAGATTATCAATCGTCATTATGGTACGGGCAAAATTGTAAAGTATGATGTAGATAATGTACGACGCTTTTTGTCTTTGGAAAATTTGCGAGAAGTTTTGCGCTATCAGGATGGAGCGGAGTATTCTTATAAACGCACAAGAAAAGACGGCAGCGCAGAGTGGTGTCTAAGCAGTTTTACGGTTAGTGAGAGAGATCAGTATGGCATGCCACGTGCAGCGATTTTGATGATTCGAAGCATTGATGATATCATCAAGCAAAATCAGGACAAAAAGAGACAGCGTGTGGCAGAATCACTTGCCAGCATGTCGGATGGATTCTTTGTATATTCTGCCGGCGAAGAACAAGAGATTTTGTATGCCAATCCAAAAGTAGTGCAAATATTCGGATGTGACACGACAGAAGAGTTTATGGAACTTGTACATGGTTCTTTTAAAGGAATGGTACATCCCGATGACTATAACCGCATTGAGTGGGAAATTCAGGACCAGATAGAGCATTCCGAAAAGAAGATGGATTATATCCAATATCGCATTACGCGCAAGGATGGAGAAATCCGTTGGCTGGATGACTACGGACACTTGGAACCGGCATGTATTGGCGGTGAAGAAGGTGTGTTTTATGTATTTATTTCCGATATTACTGACAAAATATCGCAAATCCAGCAGGATAAGCTGATTCAGCAAAATAAGCATTACAATTAAAAACAATAACGGATGACAGGAGAAGGAGGAATTCGATGGAAAGAATCAAATGCAAAAGAGCGAGCTTTGAGGTAGAGGCAATCAAATATGAAATCGGCAAAGATTTGGAAGACGGTTTTGAAGCGTGGTCTAAAGTAGTTACCCATGGCTGGGTTGTGACCGAAGGGCTTGTAAAAATTACAAGAGAGGACGGCATGATTGTTTGTCCCTTTATCCAGAACCGAAGAGGTGTTGTTTTCATTAGAGAAGGCGACTATATTATCTATGAAGATGGTGGCGAACGCCATTGTTGCGGCGAGGACAAGTTCCACAATCGTTTTCAGGTACTGTAGACATTTGAGCGAAAACAAGTTATAATAGCTAGGTAGATGTATGACAAGAAAGGTGGTAACGCTATGTTTATAGTATTGGCAGGCGGTTTGTTAGTAATCATCGTTGCAGTGATTGTTGCGGTAGTGTCTTCCGTAGTTTCTGCTGTGGCCGCCAATGAAGATATAGAGGATTAAAATACGCTGTTGCGCGTTGAAAACAAGAGAAAGAGGGAGTCTGTTGCCGGGAGGCAGTCAGGCTCCTTTTGAGGTGTAATATGTTACGGGTTAATCGGGAAAAAGTGCAGAAAGTGTTTGCGGATTATGTGGAACACTATAACAGCAAAGATGAAAAAGTAAAGTTAAAAATTGTGCATACATACCGCGTGGCGGATTTAAGTGAACAGATTGCACAGAGCATCGGTTTAAATAGTGCGGAGAAAGATTTGGCGTGGCTTATCGGTATGCTTCATGATATCGGCAGATTTGAACAATTAAAAAATTACGGCACATTTATTGATGCACAGTCCATTGACCATGCAGCGTACGGTACGGACATTTTGTTTGAACAAGGTGTAATCCGCGATTACGTGGACAGTACGGAAGAGGATGAGCTGATAGAAACGGCAATCCGCTGTCACAATGTTTATCGTATTCCGGAGGAGTTGGATGCACGCGCGGAAATGTTTTGTCAGATTTTGCGGGATGCGGATAAAATAGATATTTTGAAAGTGAATGTGGATTTTCGGTTGGAAGACATTTACAATGTGACGTCAGAGGAACTTCGCAACGCCCAGGTGTCAGAAGCGGTGCTGGAGAGCTTGAAGGAACATCAGGCGACACTTCGAAGCTTGAAACAGACAAGCGTAGATCATGTAGTAGGACATATATCTCTGGTGTTTGAGCTGGTGTACCAAAAAAGTCTTGAGATTGTCTTGGAGCAGGGGTATCTGGATAAGCTTCTGAATTTCCGGTCGGACAACCCAAAAACCATGGATCAGTTTAAAAAAATCCGCAGCGAAATGGAACGATATATTGCAAAAAACAGATATGAAACAAATGAAATAATAAAAAGGAAAAGGAGAGAAGCTTATGAGTAGTTTTGAAAATCTTCGTGTGGTAGATAATTTCTATCAAACCTCGCTGTTTTTCCCGATGCCTACTGTTATTATTAGTACGCTTTGTGAGGACGGTACAACAAACTTGGGACCGTATTCTTTGGTGCAGCCTTATTACGTTGCCGGTAAGGACTATTATGCCATGTTACTTTGTTGCCGTAATTCCTCCAATACGGCCCAAAATATTCTCCGCACCGGAAAGTGTGCAATTAACTTTATCGATGATAAACCAAAGACGTTTAAAGAGGCTGTGAAATTATCCTGGCCGGGTGATAAGCCAAGTGAGAAAATGCCAAAATGTAATTTTAAATTGGAAACAAGTATGATAGAAGAAGAAACCGGCGAAAAAAGGCCCATGGTTTTGACCGATGCAATTGAGGCAATTGAATGTACTTGGATGCGTCAGTTGGACGGGGCAGATAAGGATATGCCGGGCGAGCTCAACGGTTATGAGGGACCGTATCATGACTTCAACGGTATCACAAGCAAATTTGGCGCTCATTTTATCCTTCGCGTGGATAAGATTTTGATGAAGAAAAAATATAGTGATGCCATCATTAATGGTGTGAAAGCCTCTGATTTCCCGCCGCTTCCGGTGGATTACGGTTATCGTGACAGCAAGAACTTCTGGTTCCATAGAAAGAGAAGAATGCGTGCGGAACTTTTGCAAATGCGTCAAGCATCTTTGGAATCCGTGCGTTATGCAGCGGACAGGGCAGATGACAAAGTTAAGTTTACGGATGAAGCATTGATGACCGTTTTGGCAGTACCGCGTGTGTTCCTGTCGCTTGTTCTCAAAGGTTGCGTGGACTGGGCGAAGGAAAACAATGTGGAACTTATTACAGAAGAACATATGAAAATCATTAACGACAAACGGGCGAAAGAAAAGCAAAAGAAGTGATGGTAAAAAAAGCTTCCATAGGTTTGCAAATTTAAAGTTGGAGGAAATTGAGGTTATGGAAAAATTATGGAAGAATGGAATATTCAAATCTTTGTTATCAACAGTAGTGTTTGGTGCAATTTATGCATTGATAACGGTTGTAATGGATGGATTTGTGGAAATTGATAAAATATTGGTTACAATGGTTTCCTATTTCCTTGTTACGTGCGTGCTCTATTTCATTGCTCCGAAATTAAGAAAAATCACAGGCCATGATAAAAAAGACAACAACTGATGATGGTAGGTAAATTTGAATTTTAAGGAGAATATGCGATGAAACTCTATGATATTTCTCAAGAGGTTTTTTGCTGTGAAGTATATCCTGGTGACCCTGTCCCAGAGAAAAAAGTGCTGAAATCAATGCAGCAAGGCGATGTGTATAATTTGACTGCATTTAGTATGTGTGCACACAATGGTACACACATAGATGCACCCTTTCATTTTATTAAAGATGGAAAAACAGTTGATGAGATAGGCTTGGATGCATTTGTGGGAATGACTTATGTGACAGAACGTCATGGGATTATCACTGAAAATGATGCCACGGAAATAATTGAAAAAGCAAAAGAGCAGAACCCCGAAGCAGCTAAAAGGATTTTAATTAAAGGAAACGTTGAAGTGTCTATAGAGGCTGCAAAAACATTTGCAGCTTCAGATGTTTTGCTTTTGGGAAATGAACCCCAAACAATCGGACCACAAAAAGCACCAATGGCAGTACATCTTGCACTTTTGGGTGCGAATGTCGTCTTGCTTGAAGGCATTCGATTAGGTGATGTTTGTGAAGGTGTTTATTTGTTAAATGCTGCCCCGCTGAATTTAGCGGGTTCGGATGGTTCGCCATGCAGAGCTATATTGATAGATATGGATGAGGGATAACTTTCAGGTTTCCGGTGAGTCTGAAAGCGCATGAAACTATGAAGTTTACTTTGAGTCATATGTAGATATTGATATGATGAATTAGACTTGACAACGGTAGATTATATGCTAAACTTAACGGTGTTAAGATTGGAGGTTAAGTATGGACAAAAAATATCATCATGGGGATTTGAAAATTCAATTAATAAGGTCTGGTTTGCATATGATACAAGAAGATGGGATTAACAAGCTGTCTTTAAGAAGATTGGCGAAGAAGTGTAATGTCAGCGAAGCGGCTCCCTATAGTCATTTTAGAAACAAGGAAGAATTGTTAATTGCAATACAAGAATATGTAACCGAGCAATTGTCGAAGTGTTTGAAAGATGCCTATGAGAATACAGAACATAGTAATTCACCGATAGCAATATTAAACATGGGAAAAGCGTATGTTCAGTTTTTTATTGAATATCCGGAATACTATTCATTTCTATTTGCGCAACCTTATTTGAAAATAGATTTATCTATGGGTAATGAGTCAAATACATTTGAGCCTTTTCAATACTATAAGGAAAAAGTATATTCGATTTATCAAAAAGAAGGTTTCAGTGAGGAACGCATTAAGTATGGTATTATCGCTATGTGGGCAAAGGTTCATGGCCTTGCGGCTATTGCTTCGATGCAAGGTATAAATAAAGATTTTGAGTGGGAAGATGTTTTAGACAAAATATTGGTTGAATAGGTGATACATAATGAAAAGAAAGAGAGTGCCTAAAATGATAATAGGTTTTTCTGTGTTTGTTTTAGTTTTTTTATTATTAATTTTAATTGTTTTTCCGCCAAGCAAGGGAAAAATACCGCAATTTTATGATGAAAACGGAAAGGTGATTGAGAATAGCTTAGCTGAAAAGTGTTATTTAGAAGTGGACGATGGAAAGCTTGGAATGGTTATTATGGCAAAGGATACTAGCAATCCGGTCTTGTTGGTTTGCGGAGGCGGCCCTGGAATTCCGGAATATTTAATGGAATATATGTATCCATCCGGTCTTTCTGATAAGTTTGTGGTTTGTTATTTTGATTATAGGGGAACCGGATTATCATACAGTTCTGATATCAAAGCAGAAGAAATGACTTCAGAAAAATACATATCAGATGTAGTAGCGATAACCAACTATTTGTCAGAGAGGTTCGGACAAGAAAAAATATATATTATGGGTCATTCATTTGGTACATACATTGCCATCAAAACAGTACAACAATATCCTAAATATTATAATGCGTATATTGCAATGTCACAGACTTGCAATCAGACAGAGTCTGAATATATGGCATATGATTATATGAAAGCGCAATATGAGCAGCTAGGCAATACCAAAATGGTTGAGAAATTTGAAAATTGTCCCATTCGAGAATCTGATGAAATGTATACAAAATATTTTTCATCTTCCTTGCGTGACACAGCTATGCATGAATTGGGTGTTGGAACAACAAGAGATATGGACTCTGTAATTACCGGAATTTTCTTTCCGAGTCTACGCTGTAAAGCTTATACGTGGCAGGAAAGAATAAATTTATGGAGAGGAAAAGGGCTGTCTGCACAATTCCCGGTTGTAAAGGATTCTACGCATTTTAATGCTTTTAGCGAAATCTCTTCTTTACAAATTCCTATTTATTTTTTTGCGGGAAAATATGATTATACATGTTGTTTTGATTTGCAATATGAGTATTACGAACAGCTTGATGCCCCTATAAAAGAATTCTATGTGTTTGAGAATTCGGCACATAGTCCTATATTTGAAGAACCTGAAGTGGCAGATAAGTTGTTCGAAGAGATATTGGCCATAGAGTTATAACATTTTATAATTTAAGAAGTCATACCCCTTGGGAATTTATCATACAATGGTAAAAAAGCTCCCAGGGGGTTTTCCTTGAAAGATTATATTGAAGAGAGGGCTATGGCCATTGCGACTTATATCATCGATTATAATGCGACTGTAAGGCAGACCGCAAAACAGTTTGGGATTTCGAAGTCGACGGTACATAAAGACGTGACTGAAAGATTGATGCAGGTAAATCCGACTCTTGCAAGAGAAGCGAGAAAAGTGCTGGATGTCAATAAATCGGAACGTCATATTCGAGGTGGTATGGCAACAAAAGAAAAATATTTACATCAGCACGAAATAGGACTACAATAGTGCGGGAAACCTAAAGAGAAGTAGGGTACGAAAGATGTTATACAGCAATAAAGATTTGAAAAAGTTAATATTACCACTCGTTATGGAGCAATTGCTTGCTATTTTGGTCGGATTGGCAGATACGGTTATGATTGCGGGGGAAGGGGAAGCGGCAATGTCCGGTGTTTCCCTTGTGGATACGGTCAATATTTTGATTATTAATATTTTTGCCGCGCTGGCTACCGGCGGTGCTGTGGTGGCAGGGCATTTTCTGGGGCAGAAAGATACAGAAAATGCCGGCAAATCCGCATGGCAGCTAGTCTTGTTTTGTTTGATGAGCTCGCTTGTGGTGACCGTTTTGTTTATCGGTTTTCACGAGCCGCTGCTACGCCTTATGTTTGGAAGAGTGGAGGCGGAAGTAATGCAAAGCGCCAAGACCTATCTTGTGCTTACTGCGATTTCGATTTGCCCGCTTGCCATTTATAATGCCTGTGCTGCATTGTTTCGCGCAATGGGCGATTCCAAAACGACTATGTGCATTTCGATTTTGATGAACGGATTAAATGTCATCGGAAATGCGATTTTGATTTTCGGAGTAAAAATTGGAGTTGCCGGTGCTGCCATTTCCACAAGTTTTTCCAGAACGGTGGCGATGGTTATTATTCTTGTGCTGATGTTCCAAAGCAAACGAACCATTCATTTGAAAGGGCGAGTGACGTGGAAATTAAACGGTGTGCTTGTCAAAAAGATTTTGAATATCGGGGTACCGAACGGCTTGGAAAACAGTTTGTTCCAGCTTGGAAAAATTTTGTTGCTCAGTCTTGTGACAACGTTTGGAACAAATGCCATTGCGGCAAACTCTATTTGTAATGCACTTGCATGTTTTAATATTTTGCCGGGTGTGTCCATTAACTATGCACTGCTTTCGGTGGCAGCGGTTTGCGTGGGCGCCGGAGAGTATGGACAAGCCCGTTATTATACGCGAAAACTGGTTAAGATAGCGGTTGTTTGTATGACAGCATTTTCGTTGTTCTTTTTCGTATTTGCGCCACAGCTTGTGAGCATGTACCGGGCGAGCGAAGCGACCACTGCCATGTCCGTGGAAATACTCCGCTGGCATGCAGTGATGGCAATCTTTTTCTGGATACCGTCCTTTACTTTGCCAAATACATTGCGAGCGGCGGGAGATGTTATTTGGACGATGGTCATTGCTATCTTTTCCATGTGGATTTTTCGAATCGGGACGGCGTATTTGCTCAGCTCATGGCTCTCGTGGGGCTTGTTTGGCGTGTGGGTTGCAATGACGATAGACTGGATTTTCCGTGCGATATGTTACGTTTTGCGTTATCGCGGAAACAAATGGGAACAGTTTATGGCAAAAAATAATAAAGGATAATAAAAATCTTATACATCAAAAACAGGAGGAAACTATATGGAAAACAGCTTTTTCCAAGAGAAAGTAATTGTGATTGATTTTGGCGGTCAGTACAACCAGCTTGTGGCAAGACGTGTTAGGGAATGTAACGTTTATTGCGAGATTTATTCCTACAAAACAGATATTGCACAAATTAAGGCAATGAATCCGAAGGGGATTATTCTGACCGGCGGACCGAACAGCTGCTATGAAGAAGGAGCGCCGACTTATACAAAGGAGCTTTTTGAGCTTGGGATTCCGGTACTCGGACTTTGCTATGGTGCCCAGCTTATGATGCATGTACTCGGCGGAAAAGTAGAAAAAGCACCGGTACGGGAGTATGGCAAAACGCAGGTTTATGTGGACAAGTCATCCCCGATATTTGGCGATGTGTCTGAGACAACCATCTGCTGGATGAGCCACTTTGATTATATTTCAAACATTGCACCGGACTTTGCAATTACGGCACATACCGCAGATTGCCCGGTGGCAGCAGCGGAAAACAGAGCGAAAAATCTGTATGCCATTCAGTTCCATCCGGAAGTACTTCACACCCAGGAAGGTACAAAAATGCTTTACAATTTTGTGCGAGGTGTCTGTGCATGTTCCGGTTCCTGGAGAATGGATTCTTTTGTGGAAGAGTCCATCCAATCCATCCGCAAAAAAGTCGGAAACGGAAAAGTGTTGTGTGCGCTTTCCGGCGGTGTAGATTCCTCTGTGGCAGCAGTACTTCTTTCCAAAGCCATCGGAGAGCAACTGACCTGTGTCTTTGTAGACCACGGCCTTTTACGCAAAAACGAAGGCGACGAAGTGGAAGCTGTTTTTGGTCCCGAAGGCAATTACAATTTGAATTTTATCCGTGTCAATGCGCAGGAGCGTTTTTATGATAAGCTTGCCGGTGTGTCCGAGCCGGAAGAAAAACGTAAAATTATCGGCGAAGAATTTATTCGTGTTTTTGAAGAAGAAGCAAAGAAAATCGGTGCCGTGGACTTCCTCGTACAAGGAACGATTTATCCGGACGTAGTAGAGAGCGGACTGGGCGGCGAATCCGCAGTCATCAAGTCCCATCACAATGTAGGCGGTTTGCCGTCCTGTGTAGAGTTTAAAGAAATTATTGAGCCGCTCCGCGACTTGTTTAAAGATGAAGTGCGCAAAGCCGGTTTGGAACTTGGCATTCCGGAATATCTTGTGTTCCGTCAGCCCTTCCCGGGTCCGGGACTTGGTGTCCGTATCGTGGGCGAAGTGACTGCCGAAAAAGTAAAAATAGTGCAGGATGCAGACTACATCTATCGCGAAGAAATTGCCAACGCAGGCTTAAGCCAATCCATAGGACAATACTTCGCAGCTCTCACAAACATGCGCTCTGTAGGCGTTATGGGTGATGAGAGAACGTACGACTATGCGGTGGCACTCCGCGCCGTAAACACCATCGATTTTATGACCGCCGAAGCCGCCGACATCCCGTTCGATGTACTTCAGAAGGTTATGAGTCGGATCATTAATGAAGTGAAGGGCGTAAATAGGGTCATGTACGATTTGACCAGCAAACCGCCCGGAACGATTGAGCTGGAATAGTAGCCTGCTTTTAGGAAATATTTATATGTCGACAGTCTCTGGCGCATTACCAAAACAAAAATAATTTTTCCCCTTTCCAATTCCGCGCGCAAAGTGCTATAATAATAGGCGTAGTGCAACTATGTAAACATATAGATTTTACGGAATATTTGGGGCAGGTTATGCTTATATATGTTGTAGAAGTAACTTGTGGTGGTATTACAGTGGAAGGTAGGGAGTTATTGTGAAGTATGAGGTAGTGTATGGAGATCTTTTGAAACTGGATGAAGATGTGGATGCGATTGTGAATTCCGCAAATGCGTTTATGTCGTGCACACGTGGTGTGAATGAAGAAATACACCGTGCGGCCGGCGAGGATTTTACAAGTTATTGCATGAACCAGGGATGCTTAAGACTTGGCGAGTGCAAAGTGACACCCGGCTTTAAATTGCCGTATAAGAGTGTGATTCATGTGCTCAGTCCGGTTCATAAAAGAGTGAAAGAGCCAAAAAAAGAATTGGTAAATGCTTATCAGAATGTGTGTGAAATGGCAGAGAGAAGAAAATTCAAAAAAATTGCATTTCCTTTGTTGAGTGCAGGAAATCATGGATATCCTAAGGATTTGGCATTGGAATGTGCGAAAGAAGCTCTTGAAACATACCCGTCGGATGAGTTGGAAGTATTACTCGTTCTCAAAGATGCATAAGTAAGATGCGGCGTTTTCGCCGCATCTTTTTTTGAATATGCGCACTAGGTGCATATTCAAAAAGGCAAATTTTCTCTTAAATACCACTCAAATGCCTTTACAATATAATCACAAGCACCAGCACCATATTTTGCATCAATGACTTTGCTGATATAATTGTTAGAATATGTGTCAATGATGGTGTGACAATAATCGTTATGATTTTCGAATAATTCAGATGGGGTATTTCCGTGCGCAAAGGCGATGATTTCCCGAACGATTTGTTGTATTTCCGGGGAAGCTACTTCTTTTTCCTTGCAGGAAGCCAATTTGTAAAATAAATCATTTTGTGTTGTGGTTTCCGGAATCTGTTCTAATTTATCTTTCATGATTTCTTCAAAGTGTTGCAGATTATATTTCATGGCTTCGGTATAATTTTCGATGCTTCCGAATTGTTTAATGGCAAGTTTTGCTACTTCAGATTCATTCTCTTTCACTTTTTGAACAAACAAATCGAAGTTTTCTACGTTTCCCCAATGTTTTACAATATTATCAAGACTGCTTTCTTTGAAGTTTTCCAATGCCTCAATGTAAGCAGACAAGTCAAATTCCTTAAAACTCATACATTGTTCTCCTTTTTCTAAGCGGTTGAGAAGCTGTATAAGCCGGTCTGTTCGATTTCGCTTTAGAAGCAGCAGTTCCTTTTGTTTTTTGAAAGCAGCAATCCTGTCAAAATCAGGATTTTGAAGTATTTCATGAATATCCTTTAAAGTAAAACCTAATTCTTTAAAAAACAAAATTTGCTGTAGCTTTTCTAAGGCTTTGTCATCGTATAAGCGATATCCGGATTGGGTGAATTCACTTGGTGTCAATAACCCGATTTCATCGTAGTATTGCAGTGTTCGGACACTTATACCGGATAATTGTGCGATTTGGCTTATTGTTTTCATATTTATCAGCTCCTTTTAACAGTAGAGAAACAAAATAGAAATTGCCGGCAAACATCTAAGATGTCTCTATGAGAATAGAATACAGTATCACGTTACGTTGTAGTCAACAATTTTTTTTACGTGTCCGCACACCCTGCTCCTCCCATTGCACAATCCCCCATTTTATGCTATTCTTTAACATGGTTGAGTGTATATTTATGAAGGAGGTTTATCATGGGAGAACAGCAAATAATCAGCCAAGAAGAAATTGCAAGAAGTCAGGAGATTCTGCAAAAAATCAGGGGACACTACTACAAAAAAATGGTAGGGCAGAACAGACTTGGAAATGCACTTTTGGCAACGATGATGTGCAATGCGCATATCTTGTTGGAGTCTGTGCCGGGACTCGCAAAAACAACGGCAGCAAAAACAATTACAGAGGCAGTGAATGGTACATTTTCCAGAATTCAGTGTACGCCGGACTTGCTTCCGAGTGACATTATCGGTACGCAGATTTTGAATTATACGACCAACACTTTTGAGACAAAGCTTGGACCGGTCTATGCCAACTTTGTGCTGCTGGATGAAATTAACCGCTCCAGCGCCAAAACGCAGAGTGCCATGCTGGAAGTCATGCAGGAACAGCAGACTACGATTGCCGGACAGGTTTATGAAATGCCGGAAATTTTTACGGTAATTGCGACACAAAACCCGATTGAACAGGAAGGAACATATTTGTTGTCGGAAGCGCAGTTGGACCGTTTTTTGTTGAAAGAAAAATTGACTTACCCGACGATGGAAGAAGAGTACGAGATTTTGAATCGTATTGAAAACGACGCATTTGCGGCACAGGGCGCAGTTGTGGAGCTTTCCGACGTAGTCTTTTTGCAGAAGCTGGTAAAAAGAGTTTATATGGATGCGTCCATCAAACAATACATTATTTCGATTATCAATGCGACAAGACATCCGGAGGCATTTGTGGGACCGGAGCTTGCGCAATATATTACATTAGGTGCAAGTACACGTGGCGGTATCGCTCTTATGGAAATTTCCAAAGCGGTTGCGCTTATGTCCGGCAGAAATTATGTTATTCCGGATGATGTGAAAGCGCTGATACATAGCGTATTGCGTCATAGAATTGCACTCAATTATGCAGCAGTTGCAGATGGAATTACCGAAGAACAAATCATTGATGCCATTTTAGGAGCAGTGCGCACGCCATGATGAGCTATATTGCAAAAATCAGAGCCAAAGTCAGTATTTTTGCCGCCAAAAAGACGAGCAATGTATTTGATGGTTCCTACCATTCCATCTACAAAGGAAACGGAATGAATTTTGAGGAACTGCGTGAGTACATTCCGGGCGACAATATACGCGACATTGACTGGAAAGCTTCGTCCCGAAGCGCCAAACTTCTCGTAAAACGTTATATTGCGGAGAAAAAGCATAATCTTATGCTTGTGTTGGATTCCGGCGAAAAGATGCATGCCCATACAAAAAGCATGCAGGAAAAAAAGGAAGTTGCCTTGAATGCAGGTGGCACGGTTGCTTATCTTGCGAGCAAAAACGGCGACAACGTAGGCGCCATTTTCAATCAAGACGGAATGGTACGTTTGTTTCCGCTAAAAGCCGGCATGAACAATCTGGAACAGATTCTTACGGAATATGACAAGGCGAAATACAAGAAGGAAGAGGGCGACTTGGAAAAATGCTTCCAGTACCTAATTAAAAATATAAAGCGCAGGATGATTTTGGTTGTCGTTACCGATGCGGCAGGCATCAGAAGCATCAGTGACAATACGCTCAAAAAGCTGACATACCAGCACGATGTGCTTTTTATAGATATCAGTGATGCGGATGTGACGGACGGAAGAGCATACGACATTGAGAAAGATGTGTATGTGCCGGAATTTATATCCCAAAACAAGAAATTAAATCAGTTGGAGAAAGAGACGAAGCAGCAGATTTTGGAAGAAAATGAAAGAAAGCTGATTCGTCATAAAGTCGTGACTGTAGAAATTGACAACGAAGAACAAATTGTAGATAAAGTAATTGAATTGTTAGAAAGGCACAAATATGCAAACAACCGTTGAATTACAGGATATGTTTTCTTATTTACCGATTGGCCCGATAGGGATACTGGTTTTGTGCGTGGCGGTTATTTTGTATGTACTTATCAAACACAAAAAGCCGAAAAAACCGCCGGTTGTAAAAACGATACAAAAGGAAAGTATTGCCGTAATCAAGCAAAAATACGCGCAGATGCTACTGCAGCTTGAATATGCTTATCAGGAAAAACAAATTTCTGAGAGAGCGGCATACCAGGAGCTGAGCAAAGTGGTGCGCCATTTTGTGTATGATGCAACAGGCATACGCGTGCAAAACTATACATTGGATGAAATCAGACAGGTTAATATGCCCAATTTGTATTATTTGATTGCGGAGTGTTATGTGCCGGAGTTTGCCACAGAAAATGAGGCGGATTTCGTCCAGACGATTGGAAAAGCCAGAAAGGTAATGGAACAATGGAATTAGTATTTCCTTGGGTGATTTTTGTAGCTATTCCGGTTGTCATCTTTTTGCCGCTGTTGCGTTTTAAGAAAAAAGACGATTACAAGCGTGGCAAAAAAGTTGCCAATGTGAATTTTGTGGAGGAGACTCCGTATTACAAAAAATTGCTCAAACAATATAAAGTTTACAGTTCGGTGGCGCTTGCAAGCCTGTTAGCGGCCATCGCTGTTTGTTTTGCCATGTTGGCAAGGCCGGCGGAAGTGGAGACCGTGCATTATGATATTCACAACAGGGATATCTTTTTATGTATGGATGTATCCAATTCCGTAGACAAATTGAATATGGAGATTTTGGATAAGCTGAGAAGCGTTATTGAGGAGCTTGACGGCGAGAGGTTCGGTATTACGATTTTTAACGGACAGGCAGTGCTTCTTGTTCCGCTTACTTCTGACTATGATTATGTGCTTGATACGTTGGATAAACTGGAGGCATCTTTCAAAGAAAATATGGAGATGGAGTCGTATAATTACGATTATGACGATTTGGATTATTCTGCATATTATTACAAGCATGAAGGAACGCTTTCGGACTACGGTAGCTCATTTATCGGGGACGGTTTAGCATCCTGTCTTTACAATTTTCCGAATTTGGAAAGTAACGACGGACGCACAAAGCTTATTATTTTTACGACAGATAATGATTTAAACGGAGAACCACTTGTAACGCTGGATGAGGCCACTGCGCTCTGTGCAAAGCATAATGTGCGGGTATTTGCAATGGCACCGGAAGAAGTGGTAGATATGCACAATTTTAAAAGTGCTGTGGAAAGTACCGGAGGAAAGTTTTATTTGGCTTCCGATGATGGCGCAGCGGAGCAGTTAGTAGCTGACATCGAAAAGACGGAGAAATCCGTGCTGACAAAAACAGAGACGTTTGTGACGGACAAACCCGAAGCACTCTTTGTTTTATTTGTTGTGCTTATAGGTATTTATTTTGTATGTAGCAGAAAGGTTAAGTTATGATTATAAATCCGATTATCCCCGTTTGGTTGATGGGGATTGTGTGTGTCCTTCTTTTGATTTTAAAAAGAAAAGGCGCATTCAATTATGTAAGACAGATTTTGATGGTTGTGCTTCTGTTTGTAGTAAACTTACGAATTATGATACCGGATGGAGAGCATACTGCGGTAAAAGCAAACGTGGATGTTTTGTTTGTGGTAGACAATACCATCAGTATGCTTGCGGAGGACTATGACGGTGACAACCGGAGAATGGATGCGGTCAAAAAAGATTGCGAATATATTATGCAAGAACTTTCCGGAGCGTCTTTTTCTGTTGTTTCGTTCAGTAACGATGTACAGCGGTTGACGCCTTATACGTCGGATGCAGATATTACAATGCAGGCGTTTGCATCGCTGAATGGACAGAAGGAGTTGTATGCAAGAGGTACGTCTATCAATGCGGCACTCTCTTATATGAAAGAGACACTGGATACGGAAAGGGATACGTATCAGGTTGTATTTTTTATTAGTGACGGTGAAATCACAAAAGAAGGAGAAACGCTTGAACTGTCCGAAGATATTGCGCAGTACATTGAGCATGGTGCAGTGCTTGGTTACGGAACAGAGGAAGGCGGACCGATGAAAGTGGCTCCTTATATGGGAGCGGAAGAAGAGTATCTGGAATATTATGATTATGACGAAGGATACGTAAAAGGCATTTCCAAAATTGACGAAGATAACTTGAAGGATATTGCGGAGTACATGGAAGTGGAATACGTCCATATGGAAAAGCAGTCTGCAATAAACGATGTGCTTTCGGATATTCAAAATGCCATGAAAGATGAGACAGTAGAGGCAACAACAGATCCGACGAAAGGGGCAACGGATATTTATTATTTCTTTTTGATTCCGTTTGTTGTGTTGTTAATATTTGATTTTGTTTATTACAAAAGGAAAGTGTAGGGAGAGGACGAGAAAAGGTGAAAAAGAGATTAGTTGTAGGAATCGGTATTCTTTTGCTCATCGTCTGTACAAAATTATCATTTGATTTTATTTATAATGCAGTGGTGTTATATCAGTATGACCGGCAAAATTATAGTGTAACAGAGGAGCCGATATTGTTTTTTAACTGTTATCAGCCCTACGTTGCACCTTATAATGAGGGAAATCTGCTGTATCAGCGTGGGGACTATGTAGAAGCAGTAGATGCGTATCGGGAGGCTCTTTTGGCAAATCCGCCAAAGAAAAAAGAATGCTCGATACGAATCAATATGGCGTTGGCCATGCTTGCTACATTAGATGAGTCATATGATATGCCGGAAAATGTGGAGAATTCCATTATACTTCTGGAGAGTGCGAGAGATGTTTTGCTGGAAGATGATTGTGCCACAGAAGATGGGGACGGACACAGCGAAACGGCAGAAACACTAAAACAAGAAATAGAAGACGAGATCGAGCGTCTGGAGCAGATGACGGAAAAAGAAGAGGATAAACCGGACGATGAGGATAAGCCGGATGAGCCGGATACGCCGGAGGATGAAAAAGAACAGGAATTAAAAGAAGAGTTGCAGGAGAAGCAGGAAAACGCGTATAATGAAAGACAAGAAGGTCTCACAGAGATGCAGGAACTGGAGATGAGTTTTGATTTCAGTTTTGACGGAGTAGTATGGTAAGCGTTCCTGATACTTGGAAAGGAGAGTATGACAGTATTTTAGTAAAAATACGACATACAGGATTTTATGTTATTTAGTACACTTAGTTTTGCAGTATTTATGACAATCGTTTTTTTGGTGTATTGGTTGCTGCCGCATAAGTTTCGGTGGATTGTGTTGCTGTTGGCAAACACCTATTTTTATCTTTCTTTCGACATAAAATATTTGCTTGTTCTTGGCGTGACAATGACGGCATCCTATTTTGTGGCAATTGCTATGGAAAAAAGCAGCGAAGCGAAGAGGAAAAAGTGGATTTTGGCAGCGGGCGCGGGCGCTACATTACTTGTACTGTTTGTGTTTAAGTACTTGAATTTCGTGCTTTATACCGTGCAAAAAGTGCTGGAAAAATTTTCCATGCCGATGGAAGAGACAACGTTAAATCTGTTGGCACCGATAGGTATCTCGTTTTATACGTTTCAGATGGTTGGTTATCTGGTGGATGTTTACCGTGGCAAAACAAAAGCGGAGAAACATTTCGGGAAATATGCGATTTTTGTATCGTTTTTCCCGAATATATCATCCGGTCCGATTGAGCGTGCAGATCATTTTATTCCGCAGATTGATAAGGAAAAAACGTTTGATTACGGCAATGTAGTGTATGGTTCCAGACAGTTACTTTGGGGCTTGTTAAAAAAGGTGGCGTTTGCCGATTTTCTGGCAAGATACGTAGATTTGGTTTTTAATGATGTGTTGAGCTATACAGGCATGTGCTTTATACTCGTTATTTTATTGTATACATTCCAAATTTATTTTGATTTTTCCGGTTATTCGGATATGGCCATTGGTGTAGCAAGGATGCTCGGATTTGAGCTTATGACCAATTTTAAGAGTCCGTATTTTGCTACGTCAATTCGGGATTTTTGGGGCAGATGGCACATTTCTTTGTCTACCTGGTTCAAAGATTACGTGTATATTCCGCTTGGCGGCAACCGTGTTTCCAAGCTTCGTACCTATATCAATTTGATGATTACATTTTTGGTAAGCGGGTTGTGGCATGGTGCCAGCTGGACTTTTGTACTATGGGGCGGAATTCATGGTGCAGCGCAGGTTATGGAGCGTGTTTTAAAAGAAACATGGGCGAAAGTGTTTGGCAAGGTGGCCGGAGACAAGGACGGCAAGAAGGCGACAGGCATAGCCGGAAGTGTGGCAGCTACTATCGTTACGTTTTGTGTTGTCAGCTTTGCTTGGATGTTTTTCCGGGCAAACTCCATTTCGGAAGCGTTTTATATTGTGAAAAATATGTTTACCAATCTGTCACTTTCTTCTGCTCTTATGAAGATGACAATGAGTGGCGGGACGTTGCTTCTTATAGCGGCTATGATTGGCTGTGTGATGGTGTTTGATTTTATTAACCGCAAAAGAGACATGCTTTTGGTGTTTGGAAAAAGTCCGGTTGTTTTCCGCTGGATTGTGTATTTTGTGGCAGGTGTGATAGTGGTAGCTTCCTGTATGCATGGTGATACGACACAAGAGTTTATTTATTTCAATTTTTAGAGGTGTGTATGAAAAAATATTTGATAAAGTTAGCCGTGCTTGCCTTCTTTGTCATCGGGTGCATTGTGACGATTAGTGTTGTGATTGATCCGTACAACGTGTTTCATTACGAGTATCCGGTTGACAATGGAATTGAAGCAAATAAGAACTTCATAAAAACAAAATATTTGTTGCATAATCAAGACAAATTTGACTCGCTTATTTTTGGTTCTTCCCGAGCCGGATTTATTAATACAGAAGAGCTTACGGATGGAAAATATTACAATCTTTGTTCTTCGGAAGCGGTTCCGGCGGAGCATTTGCATTTGTTGGAGACACTTATAGAAGGTGGATTTGTGCCTAAGAATGTGCTCATTATGGTGGATGATATCAGTTGCTTTGTAGACCCTGCGGCACATGAAAATATGCTTTACCGGGTGCCTTACCCGGACGGTGGCGTAATCGAACATATAAAGTTTTATGCGAAATATTGTGATTTGATTACCGTGTTGGAATCGTTGGAAGTTATGCGTGCCTATGAAGGCGGAGACCCTAACTTTACGAGCCGATTCCGTGAGAGTGGTTCGGAAGGATTGTCTTATGAGTCTAATTTTGACGGAACGAATGCAACCGGTTTTTGGTGCGAATATTATTCTTTGCGTTTGGAGGAGACCATTGCGGATATTGAGGCAATCGTTGCCCTCTGTGAAGAGCATGATATTAATCTTCGTATCGTGACAAATCCATTGTATTGCAAGACATATGCATTGGGCGTGCAAAATGGATATATTGACTTTTTGGAAGCCCTTGCAGATGTGACGGAATACTACAATTTCAGCGGTTTATCAGATATTACAATGAATGATAAGTGCTATTATGAAACGAGCCACTTTACGGCATGGACAACGAAAGTGATGATGAGTGTCGTGTATGGCGGATGGGGAGATGAGCGTCTTCTGTCACAAGGATTTGGGGTTAAAGTTACCGCGGAAAACAAAGACATATTTATTCAATTTTTAAAAGAACAAGCAGCGCAGTATGGGCTTATGACCGGTGAATAATAAAAACGGAGGTAACAGTATGGCAGAAGTTACCTCAAATGCAAATGAAACATTGGAAAACTGCAACATGAACTTGGAAAGTGTTGCAAAGGTTACAGAGATTATGGAACAGCTAAAGAAAGACGCGGATGAAATGATAAGCTAAAGTCTTTTTTGAAATTATACTATACTAAAGGAGGTGGATACCGTGAAGAAAAAAATTGCAAGAGTAGTAACTGTAATGAGCCTTAGTATCATGCTTGTTTTCGGCCTTACAGGTTGCGGAAAAGTACAGTGTGATTTCTGTATGGAAAATAAGAAATGCTCAAAAGTAGAGTTTTTGGGAGAAAAACTCAACATGTGCAAGGACTGCGAAGAAGATTTGAATGATTTTGGGTCTTTATTTAGTGAGTAAGTTGTAAAATAAAGCATGCCGGTTCGAAAGGACCGGCATTGTTTGAAAAGAAACATTAGGGGGCAAAGAATATGAGTATATTTAGAAAAAAGAGTGCAATGTTATTGTGCGCAATATGTATGATTGGAGTTTTTACCGGTTGTCAAAAAAAGGAAGATATAGATGGTGGCATGGACACAGGAGCGTGGAACGGCGGAACGGTAACACACAATGGTATTAAAATCTATATCAATGGTCCTGAAAGCGGACATCCGTCCGGAGAGGCTATATGGTCTACTTATTATGACGACGAAGAAAATCAAATTGATATTAACATAGACTATTTTGCAATAGAAGGTTCTTTACAGGAAAAAATGCAGGAACTGGAACAGGAATCTGTGGAAGTGGGAGAGGAAACATTATGGGGAAATGCGTGCTTTTACTACACAGAACAGTATGAGTACTTATCGCAAGATGAGGAAGCAATTATAACAGAAGCGTTGCATGTATTTATTTCATTGAATGAGGATAATTATCTTGAATTGTATATTCGAGGAGGATTTGAACCGCTCGAAGATGCGTTAGCGTTATTTGACCATGATGATTTTCAACAATCCTTTACATTAGAAATGGAATAAGGATAATAGGTTTTTAGCAATCATTAAGGGGAGCATTCGTTTGAATGCTCCCCGCTTATTGTCTTATAGAAAATGTTTCATAGCAACTATTGTATGAGTATGGTGAAAAATTACTCCCGGATGATAATTTTTGCTCCGGTATTGATACCAACGTGCGGAGGATTTTCTTGCCGGGGAACTTCGATTTGGATTGTTTCCTTTTTTCTTAATTCTTCCAGCTGTTCTTTTTTGGCACCAGTTTCCGTGCCGTGCAGTTGGTCCAATTTGATTTCAGCTTCCAATACATTTTCGGTACCGTCCTGTATTTGGGTGACCCGTTCCTGTATTTTTTCCTTTTGCATCAAAAAGTCAGCAGCCAGTATGCCTTTCATGTTTTGGAAAGGAGCATCAGACGGTTCCGTAACGGGCGTCGTTTCGGCATTGGTATCGTCGTCTTCTTGGCTGTTTTTTTCATCGGCCTGTTTAGCGAGCAGTTCCTCTTTTTTTGCCTCCGAAGTTTCTTCTTTTTGTTCTTCGCGCAATAACTGTAATTTGCGGTTCAACTCAGCAATCTGTTGTTGGAGTTCCAGCCGTTCTTTGTCTTTTTCCTGCGCACTCATTTGTTGGTCGGACGATAGTTGATTTAAACGTTGCTGTTTCAGTGCGATTTGACTTTGAATCTGTTTACTTTCCGTATTCGTTTTGGATAGGGAAGGGTTTGCATAATTGGAAATTTCTCTGTTTAAGGTTACATTACTGATAGCCATACCAAGAGCCTCCTTTCACATAAAACAACCACTATTTACTTTCATTGTAGCCTAACAGAAAGTAAAAATCAACGTGGAATATGGAGGTTATTGGTAAATTATATCAATGCCGCGCTGCAATGTTTCAGCGTCAATCGCGCCGCTTGCATATGCAATGAGGTGTCCTTCCGAATCCAGAAAAAAAGTCATCGGAATAGCATACACACCATAAGTCATAGCCGCATTGGAATCGGAGTCAAAATATACCGGAAAAGAATAGCCTTGTTGTGAGATAAAAGCAGAGGCACTTTCCTTCGTTTCGGTTGTTCCGTCGGTCATATTAACCATGAGAAAATGAATATCCTGCCCCAAATTTTCGTAGGCAGCATCAAAATCCGGCATTTCACTTTTACAAGGCCCGCACCAGCTTGCCCAGAAATTTAAAACAACAGGTTTGCCGAGAAAATCAGAAAGATGTACGACGTTGCCATTTGCATCATACATGGTAAAATCAGGCGCAAGCGTAAGTTCTTCATTTGAAGCGGATTCGGTATAAGTGCTCTCTTCCGTTTCTGTAACCGTTTCGGGCACAGCTGTTGTTTGCGTTTCAGGCGGTTGTTGTACGGATAATTGATCCGGAACAAAGTGAGAACTTAATTGCTTATATAACAAAGATGCACCAACGATAAGACAAACAAAAGTGATAAGCAAAACAATGAGTGTTTTATTCTTTTTCATATAGGATTCTCCTTATAAATGGTATTAAGCTATCAGTAGGGCTTGTGCATGGATTAGTTCAAAAGTGTTAAAAGGTGCCCCAGAACGCCGGTTGCCATCATAATGCCGATTACAACAAGCAAAATACCGCTTACGATATTAATTGTTTTATAATGTTGTTTGATACGGTCAAAGGTAGCTTTTAAATGGTCAATCAGTAAGGCACTGATGAGGAACGGAATTCCAAGTCCAAGGGAGTAGCACAGAAGCATACATATGCCGGTTAAAGTCTTTCCCTGTTGCGAGGCAAGCATCAGCGCAGAACCAAGAAAGGTGCCAACGCAAGGCGTCCATCCGATGGAAAACACCATGCCAAACAAGGCGGCTGAGAAAAAATTCATATGGTCTACGCTTACGGTTTTACGGTTACCACGAAAAAGATTTAGTTTCCACACACCCAGGTAATTCAGACCAAAAAAGATAACAACAATACCGCACACGATATTTACAGCAGTCTCGTATTTTAACAAAAAGCTTCCCACGGTACCGGCCAAAGCGCCCATTGCCATAAAGACAATGCTAAATCCGAAGACGAAGCCGAGCGCGCAGAAAAATGTTCTTTTTGCAGAGCGTTGCCCGCCACCGGCAAAATAGGAAATATAAATTGGCAGCATAGGCAGCAGACAGGGAGAAATAAATGTTATAATTCCTTCCAAAAACGATATAACGTATTGCATAGTACAAATTCCCTTTATGTGACATTCTGTTTTTAGTATTGTCCGGTACTCATAAAAGTATCATAGTCAAAATTTTGATAAAACTCTCGGATAGTAGCCATATACTGTTTGTAGTTATCTTTTGTAAGAAGCCCTTCTTCGGCAGCCATACTGTGAATAATGTAGTCGCTTACCTGTTGGTCATAATGAAGGCTGTCGATGTACAAATTTAAATTGCATATGATAGCAGGATTGTCAAAATACGAGTACAAATGCACATTGTCATATTCTAAAAGTATCTCAATAGATTTTTCATGCGCATCCAGTACGCGGTCAAGATGTCCCAGCCGATTCCAGTCATCCCATGCCAATATACTATATGGTGGGATGAATAAATAAAATTGGGTATCCGGATTTTCCCGTACAAGGGTTAATACATTTTGCTCCAAATTTGCAGTGAGCATGTCCAAATCTTCCTGCGTAAATTCGTATATGGTGTCACTGAGTTCGCGTCTTTGGTACTCAGTGCGGAGTTTCTCGCCGTCATACAAATAATTGCCGGACCAGTTTTTGTAGGTGTCAAAAGAAGTCGTGATGCCTCCCAGCTTGTTGTACGTAAAAACATAATCCGTGAAGGTAAATAACACATCTTTGTTCAATACATAACTCACATCATTAAAAAGATTGTCATCGTACAAGTAAGACGGGTAATCCGTGTAGTCCATAGCATCCTTGTCGGCAATCAGCATCGTCGAATCCAAACTGCGCATAACATACGCAATATTGTCGTTGCGGTCAAATGCTTTTACTAACATATCATTAATTTCTTTATAGCTTCCGCCGGAAAACGGCACTTTGATTGCATTTGTGCCAAAAGCGTCATCAAATAAGGAGGTTTTAAAATTTTCGGTCATGGATGAGCCTGTGATGATGGCATTGTAATCAAAATTTCTCGTAATGCCGTCATTCATGTACCGTTCGTCATAAAGCGGATACTGAAAGCGTTCCAACGGCGCATGGTAATGAAAAAGCGGGTCCACATATATGGTAATTCCGGCAAAGCAGGCAAGTGCCAGCAAAGTGCCTATAATTGAAATTTTTAAATAAGTTATGCTTTTCATAAGAGCCCTCCAACTAAAAACTTCCGTAAACGAACTGTACAACGGTGGATAATGAGACAACGGACCATGTCAGGAAGAGTATAGTAAGAATGCTCTTACCAAACGATGGTTTAAATGTGCCATTGTATTTGTCTTTTCCGTTTAAGGAAAGGAAAAGTGAAAGTGCCAAAAATGCAATTACTTCGATGCCGCGATGTGTTGTGATGAATGTGGCAATTGCGGGGAATTTTCCGGCAAGAAAAGTGATTTCCGGGATGCGGAAACAAGCAATCAATCCATCGTTTATCATTGTATTTTCCATGCGGAACATTTTTTGTATATATTCGAATGCCTGTGGTACGGACAAGGCACGGAAGAAAATCCATGTAATGTTTACAAAGCCGAATGTCAAAATCCAGCGCAGTATATCATTACATTTTTCCCATTGTTTGCGGAATATGCGGTTTAAACAGCAGGCAAGTCCATGTAAACCGCCCCATACAACATAAGTCCAGGCAGCCCCATGCCACAAACCGCTTACCAGATAAATAAACATTGTATTGAGGTAAGTGCGGATTTTTCCTTTGCGGCTGCCTCCCAAAGGAAAATATAAGTATTCGCGGAAAAAGTCAGTCAAAGAAATATGCCATTTTTTCCAAAATTCCAAGATGGATTTTGAGGCATACGGTGTATCAAAGTTGTCTGCTAAACGCAAGTTTAACATTTTTGCAACACCGATTGCCATGTGGCTGTAGCCGCTGAAATCAAAATAAATTTGGAATGTAAAGCAGAGGGAAACGAGGAGCGCATCCATCGCGGTCATATGTCCGAGGGAAGTGCCGTAGCCCCAGGAAACTGCTTTTGCGAGTACGTCCGCAAGAAGTACTTTGCGAGCCAGACCGTTTGCAAAATGCCAAAGCCCTTCCGACAAATTATCCGGATTGAATTTTTTTGAGATGCTGTCGTTTATGCTGCCAACAAGGTCGTTGTATTTTGTAATGGGACCTTGTACAAATTTCGGGAAAAATGTGATGTAAAATACATAATCCAGCAAAACCGGCTTTTCAATCGTTTTGCGGTAGCAGTCCATCAGAAAAGCAATCTGTTGGAACGTGATAAAACTGATTCCAAGCGGTACGATAATTTCTTTTAAAGTAATGCCTGCATTGCAATATTGGTTTAAATTGCCAACGATAAAATAGGTGTACTTAAAATAACCGAGTATCAAAATATTGCCGGCAATACCGATGCCGGTAAAAAGTTTTGCAAGTGTTGTTTTCTCAGTGAATTTGCGCTGTCCTAAGACGCAAGCGTATGTCAGTGCCATGCTGCATACTAAAAATCCAACAGAAAACCAGCTTGCATGCGCTACAAAGATGAAAGAAGCGATGATAAGCATAAGCTTGGAAAACGGATATTTTTCAAAGCGATTCAGTAAGTAATACAACAAAATCGTGACAGGTAATAAACATAAAATAAAAATATAAGAATTAAAAGCCATAAAAACCCCCGAATATGGTAAAATAATGTTCTGTTTTTTGCGTTTTTATCTGTAATATTATGAGTGTAAATCAGACGATTATTATAGCATATATGGGGTATTGTTGACAAGAAACACAAGAGCAGTCAAAGAGAAATGTAAATAAAAAATGCCCGCTTGTTATATGCGAGGGAATGTTCCTGCATATACAAACGGGTATTTTTTTATACACTTTCAAATTCTTCAATAATTTCTTTGGATGGCGGAGCAGTAAGCAAGCTGACAACGATGTTTGCGATACTTGCCAAAATGAATGCCGGAAGCAATTCATAAATTGCCCAAATGCCACCGAGCGGGGCGATTAAGTATTTCCATACGAATACCATCACACCACCAACAATCATACCTGCAAGGGCGCCATTGCGGTTAGAGCGTTTCCAGAACAATGCGAACAACATAACCGGTCCGAATACGGCACCGAATCCTGCCCAGGCAAAGGAAACGATATTAAATACGGAGCTGTTCGGGTTCCATGCAATAATCACACCAACTACAGAAATAAGTACAACAGTGATTCTTGCGGAAAGCATGGATGCTTTCTGAGAAAGCTTAATACCAAGGCAGTCGCGCAACAAGTTTTCGGATACACTGGAAGAGGCAGCCAAAAGCTGTGAGTCGGAAGTAGACATTGTACATGCCAAAATTCCTGCCAGGATAAGTCCGGCAAAAATGATTGCCAACACACCATTTTCACTTAAAAGCATAGCAGTTTTGATAATCAATGTTTCTGCCTGTGAAGAACCTTCCAATACTTCAATGGCTCCTACTTTTGACATGGAATAACCGATAATACCGATGAAAATTGCAATTGCCATGGAAATCACAACCCATACAGAGGCGATTCTTCTGGAAAGTTTCAATTTGTTTTCGTCTTCAATACCCATGAAACGGAGTAAAATGTGCGGCATACCAAAATATCCGAGTCCCCATGCCAATGTAGATGCAATTGTCAATGCACTGTACGGAGAAGAAGCTCCGGTAGCCGGGTCATGAGAAGCGAATAAAGTTAAATAACCGCTTAATTCTTTTGCATTGCCGATAACCGCATCGAATCCACCTGCGACACTGATACCGAATACAACAACGATGCCGAGAGCAATCGTCATAACAATACTCTGGATTAAGTCCGTTGTACTTGCAGCAAGGAATCCGCCAAGTGCAGTGTAAGCAACGATAATGATTGCACTTACAATCATGGCCGGTACATACGGAATGTCAAATAAAGTGGAGAATAATTTTCCGCAAGCCGCAAAGCCGGAAGCGGTGTAAGGTACGAAAAAGATTACAATAAAAATTGCAGAAATCGCAAGCAATGCGTGACTTTTGTCTCTGTAACGGTTAGAGAAAAAGTCCGGCAAAGTGATGGAATTGTTTGCCTTTGCAGAATAACGGCGCAGTCTTTTTGCTACGATAAGCCAGTTTAAATACGTACCGATGGCAAGACCGATCGCTGTCCAGCCTGCTTCTGCGCAACCGGAAAGGTAAGCAACGCCGGGAAGACCCATCAAAAGCCAGCTGCTCATGTCGGAAGCTTCCGCACTCATTGCAGTTACGATAGGACCAAGTTTACGTCCGCCCAGATAGAAGTCGCTTACATTTTTGTTTTTGGATGAAAAGGAAATACCAATCATAACCATCATTATAAGATAAGCGACGATGACAATTAAAAGTCCAATAACTGTACTACTCATTTTGTCTCTCCTTTGTAAAAATAATTAATAAAAAAATGCCCTTAATATTAGACCAAACATCTAAAACTTAAGGGCATTTGTTTTTTCACATCAATTGAAATTAATCTGTAAAGTTATCAAAGTATCCCTGAATAAAGATAATCGGTGTACCTTTATCTCCGGAACCACTTGTCAAATCGCATAAAGAACCGATTAAGTCTGTGAGCTGTCTCGGAGTAGTACCCTGGGATGCCATGTTTCCAACAAGGTTGGAAGATTTTTCTTTAATACTCTTTTCAATAGCTTCTTTCAATTCGGCACCGCTCAAATCTTTGAAATCGTTGTCGGCAAGGTATTTTAATTTTAACTCGTTCGGAGTTCCAACAAGGCCGGATGTAAATGCCGGTGAAACAACCGGATCGGCAAGTTCCCAGATTTTTCCTTGCGGATCTTTGAAAGCACCGTCACCGTATACCATAACTTCCACATGTTTGCCTGTTGCTTTTAACATCTCAGACTGAATATCTTCTACTAAGTCCTGACATTCTCTCGGGAACAGTTTAATCATGTTCTCTGTAGATTTGTTTGAACCGAGCAAGCCGTATTTTGCGTTGTAGCCGCTGCCATTGATGGAAGATGTCAAAATATCATCCATGCCGCAAACTGCTTTTGCGCCTGCTTCTTTTAAGAGACGTTTTGTTCTTTGACGTGTGTGAATGTCGCATGTCAATACACAGTCTGTATAATTTAAAATGGTTTTTGCCTGATTTGCAAAAATGATTTCTACTTCAGCACCTGCTTCAGTAATAATGTCGGAATAGTACTGAACGTAGTCAACGCCTGTAAATTCGTGAACGTTTTCACCGAACAATTCGCGATATTTTTCAAGTGTCAAAACATCGCTATAAGGATTGATGCCTGCTTCGTCCAACTGGTCATATGTAAGCAATGCATTACCAACTTCATCGCTGGGGTAGCTCAACATAAGAACAACCTTTTTGGCGCCCATTGCGATACCTTTCAAGCAAATAGCAAAACGGTTTCTTGAAAGAATCGGGAAAATAACACCGATTGTGCCGCCACCTAATTTGGCTCTTACATCATCTGCAATATCCTGAACAGATGCGTAATTTCCCTGCGCACGCGCTACGATTGATTCTGTGAGTGCGATGATGTCTCTGTCGCGGAAGGAAAATCCTTCGCTTTCGGCAGCTTCAATCACGCTTGTAACAGCAATGTCAACTAAGTTGTCGCCTTCACGGATGATCGGGCAACGGATACCTCTTGATACTGTACCAACTTTTCTTTCCATTTTTTAACCTTCTTTTTATTTAGTATAGTGTTTTGTTCTAATCACAAAATGCATCATTATTTTACATGGAAGTGAGCCATGATGCAAGAAAAATATATAAAAACAATAAAAAAATATTATTTTTTGCATGGAAAAAGGGAATCCGAAGGCGGATTCCCTTTGATTTAGCGTGCTAATGCGACGCAATGTGTTAAATGTTAAAATATTTATCAAACTCTGCCGGATGCGGAATGGCATTCATCTGTAAGCATTCTTTTCTCTTAAGAGCGATAAAGTTTTTGATTAAATGTTCCGGGAACACGCCGCCGGCTGTCAAATAATCATGGTCTGCTTCCAATGCATCAAGCGCATCTTCCAAACGGGTCGGAAGAGAAGTGAGTTTTGCTTTTTCTTCATCAGATAAAGAATAAAGGTTCATGTCGTACGGACCCCAACCGTTCTCGTGCGGGTCGATTTTGTTTTTGATTCCGTCAAGACCTGCCATCAACAATGCTGCGTAGCAAAGGTACGGATTGCAAGTTGCATCAGGGTTACGGATTTCAAAACGACGCAATTTCGGAGATTTTGCGTATGCAGGAATACGGATAACTGCGCTGCGGTTTGACGTTGCATAACCAACCGTAACCGGTGCTTCAAAGCCCGGCACAAGACGTTTGAAAGAGTTTGTACTGGGGTTTGTGATGGCACAGAGGGATGCAATATGTTTCAAAAGACCGCCCATAAAGTAGTGCGCTTCTTTGCTTAAATGTGAGTAACCGTCATCGTCTGAGAATACCGGCTCGCCGTCTTTTAAGAGAAGCATATGTACGTGCATACCGTTTCCGGCTTCACCGTAAACCGGTTTCGGCATAAAGGTTGCCACTTTACCATATTTTAATGCAGTGTTGTGGATAACGTATTTAATCATCATGGAAGCGTCTGCCATTTTGGACATCTGACCGAGCATGGGCTCAATTTCAAACTGGCCTGCTGCGCCAACTTCCGGATGATGATATTTGATTTCAACGCCCATTTTTTCTAATTCTAAGCACATTTCAGAACGGCATTCGTAAGTCATATCGAACGGTTTTGCAACGTGGTAATGTTTCTGGTGCGGAACGACACAACCTTGTCCTTGTGCGTCGCTGTTCCAGTAAGCCTGCTCTGCATCTACGGACATACCGATTGCTCTTGGCTGAACGGACCAACGTGCATCGTCAAACATGTGGAACTCAAATTCCGGTAAGATGAGCATCGTGTCTGCGATTCCCAAGTCTTTCATGTACTGCTCTGCTGCAAGTACGATGTTGCGCGGGTACTGGTCTAACGGACGGTTTTCCGGATAATCGATCACCATAGCATTTCCGGTAATGGATAACGTAGGCACGGCACAGTAAGGGTCAATGATAGCGGTGTCTAAGTCCGGAATGAAAACCATATCACTTTTTTCTACAACGGCGTAGCCGTAATTGGAAGCATCAAAACCGATTCCGTTTTTCATCGTATCTTCCGTAAACTGAGATGCCGGAATCGTTACATGGCGGAACTGACCATTGATGTCAACGATTTTGAAATCGACCATTTTGATGTCCTGTTCCTTGATAAGCTGCATAATATCTGCTGTTGTTTTTGGCATTGTAAACCTCCTCCAATCTTTTATCAATGTCCATATGAAATATATTAGCGAAAAATGTCAGATTATACAAGTATTTCCTAGGTAAATTTGGATGAAATATTGATTGCGCATTGTTTTTAAATGTAATATAATACGTACATCGAAAAACAAGTTGCAGTGCAACGAAGGGAGACGCAAACGATGAAACAGGATATGATTGTAATTTTAGATCTCGGTAGTACAGAAAACACAGTGCTCGCACGTCAGATTCGTGATTTGGGAGTATACAGTGAGATTCATCCTCATGACATTACAGTGGAAGAATTAAAAGCTCTTGACAATGTGAAGGGTATTATTTTAAACGGCGGCGAAAACAGAGTGGTTGACGGCGCAGCAGTAGAGGTACACAAGGAACTTTACGGATGTGGTATGCCGATGATTTCCATCGATTATCCGACATCGGAATGCGCTGTAAAATATGATGTACTTCCGGATGAAGATACATTAAAGAAATTTATTTTTGATGAATGTAAAGCAGAAGCAAACTGGAATATGAAAAATTTCATTGCTGACCAGGTAGAATTGGTGCGCAAGCAGGTTGGCGACCGCAAAGTTCTTTTGGCTTTGTCCGGCGGTGTAGACTCTTCCGTAGTGGCTGCTTTATTATTGAAAGCAATCGGACAGCAGCTTGTATGTGTACATGTAAATCATGGACTTATGCGTAAAAACGAATCCGAAAACGTAGTAGAAGTATTCAAAAATCAGTTGAATGCTAACCTTATTTATGTAGATGCAACAGACAGATTCCTCGGCAAATTGGAAAATGTTGCAGACCCGGAACAGAAGAGAAAAATTATCGGTGGAGAATTTATCCGCGTATTTGAAGAAGAAGCAAGAAAATTGGAAGGAATTGATTTCCTTGGTCAGGGAACCATTTATCCGGACATTATCGAAAGCGGAACAAAAACTGCAAAATGCGTAAAATCACACCACAACGTAGGAGGACTTCCGGAAGACTTACAGTTTGAATTGGTTGAGCCGTTGGCACAGCTTTTCAAAGACGAAGTACGTGCATGTGGCGTGGAATTAGGCCTTCCGGCAGAGATGGTATATCGTCAGCCGTTCCCGGGTCCGGGACTTGGCGTACGTTGCCTCGGCGCTATCACACGTGACCGTTTGGAAGCACTTCGTGAATCCGATGCAATTCTTCGCGAAGAATTCGCAAAAGCAGGCCTGGACAAAAAAGTATGGCAGTATTTCACTGTTGTACCGGACTTCAAAGCAGTTGGCGTAAGAGACAACGCAAGAAGCATGGGCTACATGGTAGTTATCCGTGCGGTAAACACTGTAGACGCCATGACAGCAACTATCGAGAGAATCGACTACGATATCTTAGAAAAGATTACAGACAGAATCACAGCAGAAGTACCGTCTGTAAACAGAGTTTGCTACGAGTTGACAAAGAAACCTGTGGCGACGATTGAGTTCGAATAAAGTGCAAACATGGACTGAGAGCAGTCTGTGAAAATAAGGAACAGTCGGAGAGGACGCTTGCGTACTCGGCCGACTGTTTCTTATTTTCACAGGCTATTTGAAGGCATGGCACGCTGCTTATTGAGGAGCAAAGCGAGTCAATAAGAGGCGGGCCAGGACTGCGCTCAGTCTTTAACCCATTATTTATAAAATACTTTCCAAGAACGTCATATCCAGATTTATAATGGCTTCTTTTATCTGCTCGAAACGTGTAGCCTGCTCGCCTTCAAACTTGTATTGTTCCAGTTGGACCAGTGCTTTGTCCAAAGCATCAATGTCCATATCTTTGGCGGCGGCTTGGATGTTGTGAAGTATTTCTTCCACCAGATCCAAAGAATCGGCAGCATTCTTCGTTTCCCTTTCGGCCGCAACAAAATCTTTCAAATGCTCCTTGTATTCCCGCCATTTTTTTAAGAAAACCGGTGTCATCTGTGTGATCACGTTGCACTCGTTATTTCTTGCGGCATCCTCCAATACTTTTGCCATTCCGGCTAGCGGAACAATGCCGATAAGCGCTGCCGAACTCTTCATGCTGTGAACTTTAGTGCAGTATTTTTTTCTTCCTTCAGGCTGTTCGATTTCAAGCAAAAGAGCATCCAACTCTTTTGCATCATACTCCAGGGAAGCAGTAAAAAGCTTCACGGTCTTAAGCATCGCATCTTCATTTGTAAAATGCATCGCTGCATAGCTCCAGTCCAGTCCGTCTATCATCGGCAATTCGGATGTGTTTATGCCGCTTTTTTCTTCGTGCAACGCCGCTCTCTTGACAGGATGAATCAGTGCTTTGTCCAACAGTTCCTTGATGACTGTTTCCAGTTCCTGCAAATCAATCGGTTTGGACAAAAATGCTTGAAAGCCTTCCTTTAAGTACTGTTCCTTTGCACCAACGATTGCATTGGCAGTCAGTATGACAACCGGAGTGTCCTTGCTTGGATAATCTTCCATATTTTTCATTACTTTTAATGTCTCAATTCCGTCCATTTCCGGCATCATATGATCCATAAAAATAATATGAAACGCTGCTTTTTTCACCTTTTCGATACATTCTTTTCCACTGGCAGCTTCTTCTATCTGCATTTTTGTATCTTTTAACAGGCTGCAGAATACTTTGCGGTTTATTTCGTTATCATCTACCACCAGTATTTTAGCGTCCGGTGCTTCAAAGTAAGTCTGATAGTCGTACTCATTGTTTTGAACTTTAAACTGTTCTTCCAGCTTCCCGATAGGCGCCGGACGAACAATTTCCTGGCTTAATACAAAAGAAAACTCAGAGCCTACACCATATTCACTTTCCACCTTAAGCTCACTTCCAAGGAGGGAAAGCAACTGCATGGTGATATTCATACCAAGGCCTGTGCCTTCAATATTGCGGTTTCTTTTTTCTTCAATTCTTTCAAAGGGAAGATACAGTTTCTGGATATCTTCTTCTTTAATGCCGATACCGGTATCCTTTACTAAAAAGGAAATACGTGCGGTATTTTCTTGTTCGCATGGCAATAACTTGATTTCTAAAGTAATCTCACCTTCGTGCGTATACTTTACCGCATTATTTAACAGATTCACAAGAATCTGTCGGATGCGGATATCATCCCCTTTTAATGCGCTTGGAATGTTCTCGTCAATAATTACTTTAAAATCGAGTTCTTTCGCCCTCGCCTTAAAGGATATCATATTAATCACATCATGGACCATATGGGAAAAGCTGTATTCCGCCGATATAATCGTCAACTTTCCGGCTTCAATTTTTGTGATGTCCAAAATATCATTTATAATACTCAAAAGCGATTTGGCTGCGCCTTGTACGTCCTTTGCATATTCTTTGACATTGCGCTCGTTGCTTTCCCGGAGAATCATTTCATTCATGCCCAGTACCGCATTGATAGGTGTTCTGATTTCGTGCGACATATTGGCAAGAAAGTTGGTTTTTGCCTGATTGGCAACGTCTGCGCGTTTTGTTTCCTTTTCCAATAGTTTTACCAACTTTGCATCCGGATTTTCTACCGTCATGTATAAACCGATAATAAACAATACAATTCCAAGACAGGAAATCAAGGATGTCGGAAAAATTATTTGAAAGACGGCAACCGGTGCTTCGCTAAGCATCGCAACCACAACAGCAAGTCGCTTTTTTTTCGGAATGTCTTTTCCATGCTTAATTAAAAGTCTGATAATGAATACTATACTACAGGCAACAGATGCATATACCCCGAAAACCGCAGGGCCGTGGGAATAATTTCCTTTAGGGGTTTCCACATATTTGATTGGCAAAAAGCATAGACTTATGGTTGCGATTATGACAGGAATTATAATAAATTTTATTCGGTTAATGGGTTCTCCCTTTTCTTCTTCAATCAGTGCTTCCAGATATTTGTATGCGATTAAAAAAAGCACCAGCATCAATGACATATAAAGGAAGTGGACAAGTCTGTTTAAAGACGCCGGAACCGTTTCCAGATGATTTACGGTATACACAGAACATATGTCAAACAAAAGCTGTACTACGGCTGTAATCAAAAGCCACGAAAACCATTTCGCGGATGCGGTTTTTCTTTCTGAATAAAAATAGAATGCCGCAATAAATAAAATAATAATAATACATATTATCTGTGATTTGTACATCATAAAATACACCTCCTGCCTCTTCCATCATTATAGCAAAATGGCTGAGAAAAAGGAACTGTTACAGAGAATCGTTCTGCAATAGTTCCTTATAAAATGCAATAGAAGCCTTGTAAACACAGCATTTCATAGGGCGCCCGTGGACGGTGTGATTTTAATACTTTGTCGAAATGAGGTATGTATAAATCACATCTATTGTAGCTGTAATTAGCAAAGTAATCAGGCTGCATACAAGGCAAAGAAAGTTGCTTGTAAATATGCATAATACTAGGATGATAATTCCGCAAATGATGCATGAAATACCGCCGAATCGGTGGCTCTTTTTCCAGACTGATTCATTTTTTAAGCTCCAAGGTGTTCGTAGACCAATGATAGAATTCATGCGCAACTTAGGCATAATGTTTCCAACGATAATCAGGAGCAGGGCTAAAAACGCGGAAAGAAGTTGATAAATATCTACGGAAAGTTCCGACAAATTTTCGATTTTATTAAAATCAGTATATAAGTAAAACAGATTCATAATATTAAAATGTATAAGGACGGCGATTCCTGTAATAACAACAATTTTTTCATTGTTTTTACCGTTTTCTTCTTGCTTTGCAGCGAATTTTGACATAGCGAGAAAAAAGAATCCCATCAGAATAGTGGTTATCGGAAAAATGAGAGTTTCGTACTTGCTTCCCCAGCGTGTAACTTGATTGTCAAAACCATAGTGAGCAGGGATTTTTTCGGGTAAAAATGGCAATGCTATCAGGACAATTAGCAAAGGTAAAAACATAAGGATAAAATATATTATTTTTTTCGTTTTCATCATTGAACTCCTTTTAATTGATTAATCCAAACAATTGCTTCATCCAGAATGGATAAATTCAATTCGTAGTAAATAAAGTTTTTGTAGCGTGTTTCGTAAATTAAATCTGCTTTTTTAAGTTTTGACAAATGGTAGGATAGTGCTTGCGGAGTCATGTCCAAAAAATCAGCCAAGTCTCCGGAACTTATTTTGCCATCCCGTAGTTTGAGTAGAATATTTCTCCGGGTTTCATCTGCTAACGCTGATAAGATTTTGCTGACAGCCAAAAAATCCCTCCCAACTATTAAAAAAATATTTTAAATAGATTGTAACATAAGTGGACGAAAAAACAATACCTATTACAAATTATTTTTAAATAGAACCAAAGAATTTTGGCGTCAGACATTTTCTAAACCTATTTGAGAAGAGTCCGGGAATGTACTTGAATGAAATCACATAAGATTGCCAAAAAGCATAGCGCCCATACAGAAAGTATGGTACAATAGTACCGGATAAGTCGCTGCGGTTTGGAAGTACAGAAGGACGGGGAAGTGTATGGGAGAAAAAAGAAAGGCAGTACCACAAAAGGTAAAGAAAAATATACTACAAGCTACTAACCGAGTAAACTATATTTTTCTGTTTTTTATTATCGTACACGGAATTGTTTTCTGGTGTTATGATGCAAAGTTTCTGTTATATTTCAGTGTATTTTTGTCCGGTTCTCTTCTTTTTGCCGGATACATGTTGAAACGAGGTAACAAAAATGTATACATAGCAACGGTATTCGGCGGATTGTTTTTGTTTATGGTAGTGGTAGTCATTTGCCTCGGATGGGAATGGGGATTCCAGCAATATTGTATTGGAATCACTACATCATTGATATTTACGAATTTTTATTTGCATCGTGAGAAGAAGGCATCTCGAAATATTGTGTATTTGACGATAGGCGTTGTGATGACGTATTTAATACTTAGGATTTGGACGTACATCCATCCTAGCATTTACGTCATCGAGAACAAAATTCTTGTTAGAGGATATTATCTGATGAATTCGGTGCTGGGTTTTGCCTTTCTTGTCGGTTACATGATGATATTCTATAACACAGCGTGCAGACTGGAAACTGAGCTCTTGGAAATGGCTAATGTAGACATGCTGACCGGTATTTTCAATCGCAGAAAAATGCATGAAGTGCTGAAAGTGGCATTGGGACGTCAGGAGGATTCGCACTTTCAGAATTTGGTCGCCATGTTGGATGTGGATTTTTTTAAAAACATAAACGATACTTATGGACACGATGTGGGTGACGAAGTACTCGTTGCCATCGCAAACATTTTAAAAGAATTACAGGACAATGAAGATGGTATGCATGTGTGCAGATGGGGTGGAGAAGAATTCCTTGTATTTTATGAAAATTATCGCCTTTCCGATGCAGAGATGGTAGAGATTTTTGAAAATTTACGTAAGAAAGTAGAACGTACGGAAATTGTTCATAAAAATGATATCATCAAGGTAACGGTAACAATTGGAGTTGCTTTTTGCAAGAAGGGAACCAGTGTACAAAGTGTAATTTGTCAGGCGGACGATAATCTTTATGAAGGAAAGAGAGCCGGAAGAAATAGGGTGATAAGCTCGTAAGGTCAAGTCCCTATTTTTTACAAAATACATTGAGAGAATTGCCGGAGGATAACGACGAAATTGTCTTGGAGCTACGCAAGTCGTTTGATGTGTTTCAGAACAGTTGGGGGTAAGTATATAAAAAACTTCAAAGTGTACATACACACAAAAATAAAAACATATACGTGCTGAATAACAACATTTTCCACCTTCACCCTATCATTGAAATTGTTTGTCATCTGTGATATAGTTTACATGTGAAATTGCAACAAATTGTTTGCAAAAGGGACACGATTTGACAGGCAATGGAAAAAGGTGATTTGCCTTTAGTAGACGGAAGGATGGTTTCGTAATATGCGACAGGAAAATTATTATGAAAATTATGATAAAAAAGAAAACTTGCATTTTGATTCAAAAGTAGTGCATGGAGGCATGGGGTGTGATCCGATTACGGGAGCGGTAAGCTTTCCGATTTTCCAGACGGCTACATTCCGCCATAGAGCATTCGGCGTTTCGACAGGATACGATTATACAAGATTGCAAAATCCGACGAGACAGGAACTGGAGAGAACGATGGCAATTTTGGAGGAGGGAACGGAAGCGTTTGCTTTTTCCAGCGGACAGGCTGCCAATATGTCGGTATTTGGTATGTTAAAGCCGGGTGACCACGTGATTTTGTCCGACGATATTTACGGCGGAACGTTCCGAATTGCAGAAGATATTTTCAGCGCCCTCGGCTGCGAGTTTACGTATGTGGATTTGTTTGAGTTAGACAGCTTGAAAAAAGAAATCCGCCCGGAGACAAAGATGGTGTTTATGGAGACACCGACCAATCCGATGATGAAAGTTGCGGATATTCAGGAAGTGGCTAAGATTACAAAAGAACACAATATTATTTTTGTTGTAGACAATACGTTTTTGACACCGTATTTCCAGCGTCCGCTTCTTTTGGGTGCCGACATTGTTGTGCATAGCGGTACCAAATATTTGTGCGGACACAACGATGTCATTGCGGGAATTGTTGTTGTAAAGAAAGAAGAGTATGCAGACCATTTCCGTTTGCAGTTAAAATCCAGAGGAAACGGGTTGCCGCCGTTTGATTCATGGTTGCTTCTCCGCGGAATTAAGACATTGTCTCTGCGCATGCAGAAGCATGATGAAAATGCAAGAAAGGTGGCAGAGTGGCTTCGAAACCACCCGAAAGTGAAGAAAGTTTATTATGCCGGATTTGAAGACCACATCGGTTATGAAATCAGCAAAAAACAGTGTACCGGTTTTGGCGGTATGGTATCATTTGAGTTGGACAGCCCGGAAACAGCGATCAAACTGTTGTCGGAAGTAAAAATGATTTTGTTTGCAGAAAGTCTTGGCGGAACAGAGACATTAATTACGTATCCGCTTACGCAGACACATGAGTCCATTCCGGCTGATATCCGTGAAAAATTAGGAATCAATGAAAGATTCATCCGTATTTCCATCGGTATCGAAAATGTGGATGATATTATTGCCGACTTGGAACAGGCATTACGTTAATAAAGTTGCAGGGAGAGTTTTACAGCTCTTTCTGCAACTAAAATTTTTTTAGTATAAACCGTGTGAAGCCCGTAGCGGACTTTGGAACAACAGAGGAATGGAGAACGTATGAAAGTAAGATTTACAAAAATGCAGGCATATGGAAACGATTATATTTATGTAGATGCCATCCATCAGGATATTGTGGAGCCGGGGAAATTGTCAAAAATGATTTCCGACCGTCATTTTGGTGTGGGGGCAGATGGACTTGTTATGATTTGTCCTTCCGAAAAGGCGGATTTTAGAATGCGCATTTTTAATCCGGACGGCACGGAGGCGGAGATGTGCGGAAATGCACTTCGCAGCACTGCAAAGTTTGCATATTTTCATGGTCTTACAGACAAGACGGAGTTTGAGATTGAGACGCTGGGCGGCATCAAGCAGATTCAGCTTTTTGTGGAAAACGGCGAGGTAGTGAATATCCATGCAAAAATCGGAAAGCCCATATTCGAGGCGGAACAAGTACCGGTGGCTACCGATAAGGAAACATTTTTGGATGAAAAAATAGAAGTGCTTGGCAAAGAATTTCATGCATCTTCCCTTTCCTGGGGAAATCCGCATACGGTTATTTTTGTGGACGATGTGGATACATTTGACGTGTACAAATACGGTCCGGCATTTGAATATCACGAGAAATTTCCGCGCCGTACGAATGTGACCTTTGCGCAGATGGTAGACGAAACCCACATAAAAATCCGTGAGTGGGAGCGTGGAACTGGCGAAACACTCGGCTGCGGAACAGGATGTTGCAGCGCGGTCGTGTTTGCAAACATACTCGGCAAGGGCGCGCGGGTTGTGGAAGTAGAACAACCGGGCGGTGTACTTTATGTGGAATGGGATGCAGAGGATGTGATTCATATGACAGGCCCGTCACATGTTGTTTTTGAAGGAGAATACAACTACGAAGTTTAAGGAATGAATTCCAAGGAGAGTACATACATGAAACTGAATGAATTGTTAGTAAATATAAAATATGAATTGGTGAAAGGAACGCTGGAAGAGGACATTACTGCAGTTGTGTATGATTCCAGAAAAGTAGAAAAAGGTTCTCTTTTTGTTTGTTTGAAAGGATTTCAGGCAGATGGACATGCCTATATCGGCAAAGCAGTGGAAGCAGGAGCGGCAGCTATCGTTGTGGAGGATACAGACCAGTGTGACCAATACGATACTACCTTTATCAAAGTGCAGGATTCCAGAGAAGCGTTAGCTTATATTTCGGCACAATGGTTTGGAAACCCGGCAGAGCAGATGACAATGATTGGCCTTACCGGAACAAAAGGGAAAACGACCACTGCCCATATGGTCAAAAAAATCTTTGAGGAAGCCGGACATACCGTGGGCATGATCGGAACACTCGGTGCATATCTGGGCGATGAAAAAATTCCGACAAAAAACACAACGCCGGAATCGTATGAACTGCATTCTATCTTTTCTTATATGAAAGAAAAAGGCTGCAGTTACATTGTGATGGAAGTTTCATCTCAAGGGCTGAAACAAAAACGCACGGCAGGCATCCAATTTGATTATGGCGTTTTCCTCAATTTGTCTGTGGACCATATCAGCGAAGGCGAACATGCAGACTTTGAGGAATACAAAGAGTGTAAAAAGCTTTTGTTTGCCCAGACAAAACAGCCAATTATCAATATGGATAACGAATATAGTGAGGAATTTAAGGAAGTAGCAAAAAATCCGATTACCGTTTCCTGCAAAGCGGATGCAGATTTGCAGGCAATCAACATCTCCAATCTTTGGGATGATGAAATTCTTGGAATTACGTTTGATACGACGGGTATTTTGCAGAGCAAAATTACCGTTTCCATGCCGGGAATTTTTAATGCGGAAAATGCGCTGGTTGCTGTGGCAATTGCCCATTTGTGTGGCGTGCCGGCAGAGAGTATCGGTGCTGCATTGCGGAAAGTATCCGTCAAAGGACGTACCCAGCTTATCCGCGAAACAGCTCATTTTGCCACATTCATTATTGATTATGCACACAATGAGCTTAGCATGGAAAGTTTGTTACATATGTTGAAATCTTATGAGCCGAAGCGTTTGATTTGTCTTTTTGGCGGTGGCGGAAACAAACCAAAACAGCGCCGTTACGATATGGGAAAAATTGCAGGGAAATATGCGGATTTGACCATTCTTACGACAGATAATCCGCGCTTTGAAGAAGTGGAAGATATCAACAATGACATCATTTGCGGTTTGGATGTTTACCATGGTAAATATGAAATTATCATTGACCGTCAGGAAGCCATTGAACATTTGATTGATACAGCGAAAAAAGGTGATATTGTGGCATTGATTGGCAAGGGTCACGAAGATTATCAGGACATCAAAGGTGTGAAATACAAGTTCTGCGAGGAACAGATTATCCTGGATTATTTGAATACAAAGTAGCGTATGGAAAGCACGCAAAAGTCCAAAATAGTCAAAAATAGGTATAAAGTAGGAATATAATTCTTTCGTACAATCAAACTATATGAAAAGCAGTTACGGGGAAACAGTGACACATGCAGTATAGTTCGATTGTGCGAAGGCTGGAAGCCTACAGGAAAAAATATCATATACCGCAGGAAAAACTCGCAAGCCAGTTGGATATTACGCAGAGTCAGTACAGCAAAATCGAGCTTGGAAAAATCAAGCTTTCTTTTGGTGTATTGGAAAAATTGTATGGGTTCGGCTGGGACATTGACGATATTGTTATCGGTTTAAAATCTGACAAAATTCTTCCCTTTTTGAGGGAGGAATTTGCGGAGGCAGACAGGGAACAGTTTATCAGTGGGATGAAATTGTGTGAATGGGCCATTTGGCGCTGGAATCAAAATGACAAAAAAACGGCGGGAATCGGTTGGAAGTTGTTAAATGCGTATGTGAATGTGGAGGATGCTTTAACACCGCTGGAAAAGTTGAGACGGGTTTGCGACATATCACAAGTACGTATGGCAGAAATTGCAGGAGTAAACATTAAGAAATATTGTGCAATCGAAAAAGGCGAGCGTCAATTGGACGCAGAGCTTTTGGCAAACATTTATAAAGAAACGGACTGCAGACCGACCTTTTTTATGAACGAAAGACTCTTTTATCTGACTGTTGTCAGCAAGGAGTGCGGATATAAAAAAGAACGTGAGAAACAATTAAAGGAATTATTGCAGATACGAGATAAGTTTGTTTAGAATGCCTATGAAGAAAAATGTTTTGATTTTGGAAGATAATATAGTAAGTATGAATGCACTGGTAGAAATAGTGGAAAGCTGTCAATCTATCGGTGCTGTTTTTTGTGCTTCGGATGTGTCGGAGGCGTACCGACATTGTATGGAGAGTAAAGTGGACCTATTTTTGATTGATATTATGTTGTCTCCGGAGGAACACAATGACGTTGCAGGAGTGATTTTTGCGGATAGTATAAGACAGGTGAAACATTATCGGTTTACACCGATTATTTTTATTACATCCTTGGTGGATCAACAACTGTATGCCTTTAAAAATATACATTGTTATGACTACATTGAAAAACCGTATGATCCGGAAAAATTGAAAAAGACACTGGAAGTCGCGTTGGGATTTCCGACGAGAAATGAACCGGAAGATAAGTATATTTATTATCGTAAGGATGGAGTTTTGTATTCTTTTTATACAGAAACAGTCATTTTTATGGAAGGTGTCGGACGGGATATGATTGTTCATCTTGAGGAAGAAGAAATAGACATTCCCTATAAAACATGTTGTGCGTTAAAACGCCTGCTGAATCATAATAAATTTTTACAGTGTAATCAAAATGTTATTGTAAATCGGCATTATATAGCGAGCGTGGACCGTTCCAACAAGTGTGTGACGATGAAAACGGGACAATCATTTCCAATCAGTCGAAGATTTAAAGAAAGTTTTTTTGCAGAGCTTAAAAATGATAATTGAAATTTTACAAATAGTGATGGAATACGTATGCTTTATATTATGTATTCACAAATTGGCAAAGAAAAAAGTTAATAATTGGTGGATTTTGCTTGTATACATTTTGGTGGAGTGTCTGTTTGTGCTACTTTGCAATCGAGGTGTTTTGCCGGCGCTCATCAAACCGATTTTGATGATAGGATTTTTATTTTATACAAGGTTGTATGTAGTGAATACATGGTTCAAAGCATGCACGGTGTTTGGCGTATCGATGCTCGTTATTATATCGTTGCAGCTTTTGCAAATGTATTTGTTTTCGTATGTGGGAGAGGAGTTGCTTCCAAGCCAAGGGCGTGGCATTGCGGCAAATGCCGTGATACTTGTTTGTATTGTTTTGTGGAATGAAAAATGGGGACAGACCATTCTGATACAGTTTAGCAAGCACAAAACGGTGGTTGTTGCTTTGTTTGTTATCGTCCGGTTGGGCAGTCTGTTCACGGAGCGTGCCTATGTGAGCAAGGAGTTGTTTGTACAGTTTTTGTTGGAAATAGCCAGTCTTTTCCTTGTTTGTCTGTTGTGGGGGTATGCGGAGAAAGAGAAAAAGCACAAAATGCAGGAACTAAAAATGTATGAAATATACAACCAGGCATTTGAAGAAGCAATTTCGGCAATTCGGACAAAGCAACATGAATTTGATAATCATTTGCATGCAATAAAGTGTATGCAGTATACAATCAAGGACAGAGAGGAACTTGTGAAGGCGCAGAACGAATATTGCGAGAAGGTCATGAAGGAAAATCATTTTCATAAATTGCTCCGTTTGAATAAAGAGCCGGTTTTGGTCGGCTTTTTGTATTCCAAAATGACAGCGGCACAGGCGCAGGACATACACATCGATTACAAGGTCGGGGCGGTTGATGTGACAAAGCGGATACCGATTTATGAATTGGTGGAACTGTTCGGGATACTATTTGACAATGCAATAGAAGCGCTGCAGGAGGAACCTGTGAAAAGGATGTTTGTGCAATTGTCGCAAAAAGAAGATGGGACAATTGTTGCGGAAGTGGCAAATACGAGCAGAAAATATACCCATAAGGAAATGGAAAAATTCTTTCAAAAAGACTACAGTACGAAAGGAAAAAATCGTGGTGTCGGTCTTTTCCGGTTAAAAGAACTGTGTATGCGCAACCGGATAGAGTGTTTGGTGGAAAACTGCACATACGAAGGACAAAATTTTATGTCCTTTCAACTTATCTTAAAAGCAGAATAGTTGCATGCAGGCCCTAAAAGCAATGTTTTTCATTGCTCTTAGGGCTTTTTTGCTGCAGCTTCCGAAACTTATTCTTTAAAAGGATATTCCGGTTCGCCAAAAAGCAACAAGCTGTTACTCTGCATAATGAGATCCCAGACGGTAACATAGCCCAGAATACCTAATGTGCAGGATAGCATGAATTTTTTAAGACGTTGTCGCATACCTATCACCTCTTTTCTGAATCAGTTTTGCTATTATTAATTGCACAGTGTGCAAAACAATAGTCCAAAAGCCAATTGTAGAGAGATGCGTGTCGAAAAAAAGGGCAGTGAGCAAAAGCTCATATGTTGTTGCGAACAGTATGTATAACTGTCCTTTTTTGTGTTGCTCCAAAGTGATACGTGGTCTGTTAGGCGAACGTATCGGACCGATCTTGCAATTAATCACTACACACAGAAACAAGATAAGTACGGAAGTGCCAAATGATAATTTGAACAGCATCAGTACGAGATTTACCAAATATAAGTACATAAAAGAAAAAATGAGACAGGATGTGTAGTGTTTAAAATGCAGACCGCCCGATATCATCCGCAATGGTAACAGGAGCATTAGGGAATACAAGATTCCCGGAAATTTGTGGATGCTCCCAAAATATAGGAAAAAAAGCAAAAGTTTGCTTCCTTCGCACACCAAACATGACAAGATATAATTCAGTTTTGCTTTTTCTGTATCATTTAGTTCTGAAATGGAATTGATATAATTGGATAATCTCTTCATAAGCCAATTCTCCTCTACATGTAATAACTATAATACAAAAAAGACCTAACTCTGAAAAAATGTTCATATTGTGCATGATTTTACGTATAAAGTGCAAAAAAGGGACAAAAATCGATAAAACTTGCAGTTTATACGTAAAATGTTACAATATGTACGAAGGAGTTCGAACAAAAATGGTTTTTTCAAGCGCAATTTTTATGTTTTTATTTTTGCCCATCGTGTTTTTGATGTATTTTGGAGCAAAAGAACGTTACAGAAATTATATTTTACTTATAGCAAGTCTGATTTTTTATGCCTATGGTGAGCCGAAATTTGTGTTTGTCATGCTTTTGTCGATTGGATTAAATTATTGGAGTGCATTGCAGATTGTGCGTTCCAACGAAAGGCAGAAACAAAAAATGTGGCTTGGTTTGGCGGTTTTTGGCAATTTGAGCATTCTGTTTCTTTTCAAATATCTGGATTTTTCCGTATTGATTGTAAATCGGTTGTTTGGCACCGCCTTTTCGCCGTTTGGCATTGCGTTGCCGATAGGCATTTCCTTTTTTACTTTTCAGGCGATGTCTTATGTGATTGATGTATACCGTGGAAAAGTGCAGGTGCAGACGAATGTATGTTATCTTGCACTTTACGTTTCTTTTTTTCCGCAATTGGTTGCCGGACCTATTGTGCGTTACAGTACAATTGCACAACAAATTGAAAAGCGGATGGTTGATTTAGAAAAATTTGGAGAAGGTGTACGCCGATTTATATTGGGTGTAGGAAAAAAGGTTTTGCTGGCAAACAACATGGCACTTGTAGTTGAGGAAGTGTTTTCCGTGACCGGATTTTCAGGAAGCAATGCGCTGTATTTGTGGTTGGGCAGCATTTGCTATTCTATGCAGATTTATTATGATTTTTCGGGATATTCCGATATGGCAATTGGTTTGGGAAAAATGTTCGGTTTTGCATTTGAAGAGAACTTCAATTATCCGTACATCTCAAAAAGTGCTACAGAATTTTGGCGAAGATGGCATATTTCTTTGGGACAATGGTTTCGCGATTATGTGTATATTCCGCTTGGCGGTTCCAAAGTCGGCAAGTTGCGCCATATGATCAATTTGCTGGCAGTTTGGTTTTTGACCGGATTGTGGCATGGAGCGAATTATACGTTTATCGTGTGGGGACTTGCTTATTTTGTGCTTCTTGTGTTGGAAAAGTTTTTGCTGAAACCGGAACAGCGGAAAAATAAACTATTTACGATAGGCTGGCAGATTGTAACACTGTTTTGCGTGAATTTTGGCTGGGTTATTTTTAATTCTCCGGATTTGAGTTTTGCGTTGGAATATTGTGCGTCCATGCTTGGGCTGTGTGGGAATTCGTTTGTTTTGGATGCGGCAGTGGGCAAAATAGTGCGTGAAAGTGGTGCGTTTTTTGTAGCAGCGCTGCTTTTTGCAACGCCGTTGGCACGTTGGTGCGGAGAAAAGACAGACCGCAACGAAAAGATAAAGCGGGTGAAAGATTTTGTCGTGCCGGTGGGCTATTTATTTGTACTTTTGTGGTCGGTATCGTATTTGATATTGGGAGCACACAATCCGTTTATATATTTTAACTTTTAGTGTTGCAATTTGGAAAGATGGAGAACAATGAAGAAAAAAACAGAAAATAAACTGACCAGAGAAAAGATGCTTGCGATTTTGTTTCTTGCGGTAATCGGAATCTTTTCCGTGCTGAGTTTCAAAAATATAGCGGCATTCTATTTGTTTGATAAAGTCAGCTACAACGAATGGACTGCGGAGGCGGGCACAGCATTTGAAACGGATTATATTGCGAATTTTCCGGGAAAAATGCAGTTTGTCAATTTTAATGGAGCGATGCGCAATTTTTTGGGGCAGGCGGAGATGAACCGCGTTATAAAAATGGAGAATGGGTATTTGACAACGCCGGTTGCAGAAGTTTCGGAAGAAATGCTTGCCGCTAACGCAAATAAAACGGCACAATTGTACGAGCAGCTCGCAAAAAAAGGAATTCCGGTGCTTTATGTGATGACGCCTTATTCCGTTGCAAAATACGATTCCTGTTTGCCGGTAGGTGTAGAAGATTTTGGAAATCAGAATATGGATATTTTTGTGGAACATCTCGCTTTACAAGGAGTACCGTATGTTGATATACGGGAAGAGATGCAGAAAGACGGTATCAATCCGTATGACATGTGGTACCGGACGGATCACCATTGGAATACCCGCGGCGGTTTTTATGCCCATACAAAGGTATTGGATGCGTTGCAAGAGCTTGGTGTTGCTGTAGATATGCGTTTTACGGATATAGAAGATTATACCATTCAAAACTATGAGGAATGGCATCTTGGTTCAAACGGTCAGCGGACCGGTGTGTATTATGCCGGAATTGATGATTTTGAGTTAATTGTACCGAATTTTGGTACAAGCATACAAAATGCGGCCGGAGAAACCGGAACGTTTGAGCAGATGCTGATTGACTATGGTCCGTTGGCTGAGAAAAATTACGAATCCCGCTACACCTACGATACTGTATTAAAATTCTCCCATTATGGCGAGTGGTATCGCAACTTGCAAGCGGACAATGATACACGGATTATCGTGGTGTGTGATTCCATGGCAAGAGCGGTCAATCCGTACTTGCTTTTGGCGGTGGATTCGGTGTATACCATGGATGCCTATTCGCCGCAACAATTGACAAAAGAATTTGTGGAAGAATATAAACCGGATGCAGTTATTGTTATGCATTATGTGGATAAAGTAGGCAATGAAGCGGTTTTCCGGTTTGGTGAGATAAACTAAAAACTGCCGGGAATACCGGCAGTTTTGTTATTTTTTATGAAAAACAATATTTTATCGTACCTTAGTCCAAATCTTGGTTGCATGGATGTTCGTGCTGTTCCGGACTTGGAATGATGACATTGTTGATGTAGCCTTCCGTCGCATTTTCTTTAGGGATAATACGTCCCGGATTGCCCAATACAATGGAGTGTGAAGGCACGTCAAAATTGATATAGGAAAGCGGTGCAATCATAACGTCATCGCCGATTGTAACTTTTCCTACAATGGCGGTATTGGCACCAATCCATACGTTGTTTCCGATGTAAGGAACGCCTCTTCTGGATCCGCGGTTTTGCTGACCGATTAACAGACCGGTTGCAATGTTACAGTTGCTTCCGATATGTGCGCGCTCGTGAATGAGAATACGTCCTAAGTGCCCGATAAACAATCCTTCGCCGATGTTATAGTTATGCGGGATCTGGATTTTTGTTTTATAGGAATAGCTGCGCAAACGCAATCTGTAATAAAGCAGCAGAGGTGGAAATTTTACTGTCTGACAAATGCGGAACAGTCTTAAATATTTCATCTCAGGTGGGCGAAGAATACGTTCTTTTAACGTTTCTTTTCTTCCATAAACGCGGTATACGTCTTTTGCAAACTTTTTGTTCATGGTGTGATACTCCTTTGTAAATTATTGGTTAAATATTACTTTTTCATGTTTCTTTAACTGGAATAAAATGCGGAGTGCTTCCGTAACGGATTTGAGTTTTAAGCTGGATGAGCCGCCAATATAATGAATCGGAACTTCAATCGTATGCAAATTACGGCAGTAAAAACGCATTTCCGTTTGATACATATGTCCCGTAGATAAAAAGCGGTCCAAGTTCATAGATTCCAGTATATCCCGTCGGAATGCTTCAAAACCACTCGTCATATCAGCCAGCTTTGTGCCCAGTACAAGGTTGGAAAGCGTCGTGCCGCCGGAACTTAAAATACGACGGTAAAGGGGAAGGTTGCTGACATCCCCGTCTTTGATAAAACGGGAACCCCATACGCAATCGTAGCCTTCCTGCAGTTTTTCGATAAACTGAGGGATTTCTTTTGGCAGATGACTGCCGCCGCCGTCCATCTCAATGACAAATTCTGCGCCGTCCTTCAACGCATGGCGGAATCCTTCCAAATAGCAACTGATTACACCGGTTGATTTTTCATGAAAAATCAGTTTTACGCGGTCGGTTGCTTTTTCTGCGTTTCGGATAATTTCTTCCGTGCGGTCTTTGGAATAATCGTCAATGACGGGATAAAGATATAAATTATCATAAGGCAGAGCAAGAATCTCATCAATAATGCTCTGCATCGTTTCTTCTTCGTTTGCCACTGGCATGACAATAATTGTCTTTTTCACATCAATTTCCTTTTCTTTTGCATCCGATTCAGCCTCAAAAATAAAAAGGCCGTTCGGTTTTTTACAGTACCTTTATAATATAAAGTGCGGACAATGTTATGTCAAGAAAAATGGGTGTTTTCAATTTACATTAACCATTTTTGGTGTTATGATAATGTGAGATATACGCAAGATGGGAAAATATTGAAATTATACAAAAACATATTTATGGAAAAGGGTTTTTTGGAACGAAAGGGTGAGATTATGAAAAAGAAAGTTGTTTGTTTGATGTTATCGGTAGCATTGGCGGTGATGTCAGTAGGTTGCGGTTTTTTTAGTGATTATCAGGAGTATCGCGAGAATTATGATGAGTTTCAGGAGTACAAAGCATATAAGGCTGCTTTGGCAGAAAGTGCTGCCGTAGAAGAAACGGCACAGGAAACGACTCAGGATATGACGACAGAGGAAACAACGGAGGAAGTTTCTACAGAAGCAGAAAGTTTGGTACAAACAGAGACGGAACCAAAAGATATTTCAAGCTTGACGGAAGAGGAAATTGCAGTGAGAAAAGCATTGCAGCAAGCTTATGTAACAGAGAGAAATGAAGTTTATAAATGGCCGGCATCTTATGAAAAAACGGTAAAAATTAATGAATTAGACCGCAAGATTATTGAGAATGCATACTATTCTTTCGAAGATATGAATATCGTGTTTATCGGTGACAGTATTACAGAAGGGGTAGGCGGTAATATCGGCGCAGACGGCAAGAAAATTAGTTATGTAAACTATGTTGATGAGGCGCTTGATTTCAATTTGGTGCTGAATCACGGTCTTGCAGGAAGAACCGTTGCAGATTATGGTGATCCTGCACTTTCGATTCAAAAAAGCATCGACAATTTGATTTATATGGATGCGGATATTGTTGTTGTTTTGATTGGTGTCAATGACTACCTTTACTACAGTCAGGCAAAACGTTTTGGTTCCATTGACAGTGGAAGTACAGCCGGTTACTGTGGGGCCATCCAGCATTTTATGGATTCAGCAGCAAGAAATAATCCGGACAAAGATTATTTCTTTGTAACATTGTTTGAGCTTTTGGGAACAGACGGTTCCACTTACACGGATTACAACGGAACGCCAAGTTTCAATGATTATATGAATGTGCAAAGAACATTGGCTCCGCGTTATGGGTTCAATATTATCGACATTTATGCAAGCGGGCTTATGAGTACCGCAGATCCGTTTACGACTGCTAACTTTATGCCGGATGGTATTCATCCGAATGATGCAGGTTACCGGATTTTGGGCGACCACATTGCGGCAGAACTTCTTTTATATTATGAAATGCAGATGGAGGCACAATGAGTGCAGGATTTTATAAGCTGTTTTTAAAAATCATGAAAGTGAAATACAAAAAGGGACTCCTGTTAAAAGGAGTTCCGGTTATCTTTAATAAAAAGGGTGCCACGATGGAAATTGGGGAGGATGTAGTAATCAAAAGTTCCTTTCTGTCCAATTTGGTAGGACTTTATCAGAGAACAATTATTGTCACACGTACGGCGGACGCCTGCGTGAAAATCGGCAACAATGTGGGGATTAGCGGTGCCACTATTTATGCGAGAAAAGAAATTATTATCGGCGATAATACGTGTATCGGAGGCAATACAAAAATTTTGGATAACGATTTCCATCCGCTTGAAATTGAGGCAAGGAATGCGGATGTAAAAGAGAAAATCGGCACCAAACCGGTAAAAATCGGGAAGGACTGTTTTATTGGCTGCAATGCGCTTATTTTAAAGGGCACACAACTTGGCGACGGTTGTGTAGTCGGTGCAGGAGCAGTAGTGTCCGGAACGTTTCCGGCAGGCAGCGTGATTGCGGGCAACCCTGCAAAAGTAATCCGTCAGATGTAATGGAGGCTAGCGTGAAACATACAATAACTGTTTTTATGACATGTTTTAACCGAATCAAGTATACGGTTCCCTGTGTGGAATCTTTGGTGGAAGGAAATCCCAATATTTCTTTCCACTTTATTATTACCGATGACAACAGCAGTGACGGCACATATGAAGCATTGCAAAAACTGCCGTATCACATTACACTGCTGCGGGGGGACGGACAGCTTTTTTGGAACGGCGGCATGGAAAAAGCACTTGGACATGCGTTGCAAAGTGAAGAAAAGACAGATTATTATATGCTTGCTAACGATGATGTAAAGTTTGCGCCGGGAGCCATTGAGGCACTGGTAAAGAGGCAGAAACAGGCACCGAAAAAAAATAGTGTCATTGTCGGTGCGACTGCGGATAAAGCAGGAAGTACCAGCTATGGCGGTGTGCGTCTGTTGTCAAAGAAGTTCGCGAAGTTTGCACTTATTGAGCCGTCGACGGAATATGTGATGTGCGACACGTTTAATGCCAACTGTGTGTTACTGCCGGAAGAAGTCTTTTTTCAAGTGGGCAATGTGGATTCCAAATACAGACACAGCATGAGTGATTACGATTATGGGATGCATATAAGACGGTCGGGAATCGCCATCTACAATTCGGAGAATCATGTGGGGACATGCGAGGATAATGATGTTACCGGTTCCTGGAGAGATACCGCTTTGTCACGCAAGGAACGTCTAAAAAAGAAAGAATCCCCCAAAGGGCTTCCGAAGAGTGACTGGTATTATTTTATACGAAAAAATTATGGTTTTTTGCCGGCGGTTTACCACAGTGTAACACCGTATTTGCGGATTTTTCTCGGCAAATAAAGAAAGACAGAAGAAGCTATGTAAGTAGCAGAAAGAGTAGTTATGCTTTTTAATTCATTTCAGTTTTTAATCTTTTTTCCGCTTGTGACGCTTGTATACTTTTTGATACCGCAAAAAGTGCGCTACGTATGGTTACTGGTTGCAAGTTATTATTTTTATATGTGCTGGAATCCTACGTATGTGCTGTTGCTTTTGTTCTCTACGGGCGTGACGTATGCAGGAGCTCTTGCGATAGAAAAATATGAGGCAAAAAAGACTTTTTTGGTGCTGACGATTGTGGCAAATTTGTCGGTGCTGTTTCTCTTTAAATATTTTGATTTTGCGGTGGACAATATCAATGCGGTACTTGGATGGTTTGCAAAGGAACCGATTCGTCCGGCGTTTGATGTGTTGCTGCCGGTTGGTATTTCTTTTTATACCTTTCAGGCGCTGGGCTATACAATCGATGTGTACCGGAAAGATATTTACGCAGAGAAAAACTTTTTGAAATATGCATTGTTTGTGTCGTTCTTTCCGCAGCTTGTGGCAGGGCCGATTGAACGTTCCAAAAACTTGTTAAAACAGTTGAATGAACATCATATGTTTTCGTACGAACGAATGCGAAAAGGTTTGCTGATTATGCTGTGGGGCTATTTTTTGAAGCTTGTCATCGCAGACCGTGCGGCCATTTTTGTCAATGCAGTATTTGCAGATTATGTGACGTACGGCGGCCTTTATATTGTTGTGGCTGTGCTTTTGTTTTCGGCTCAAATTTATTGTGATTTTGCCGGATATTCGGTGATTGCCATGGGTGCGGCTCTGGTGATGGGCTTCCGTTTGATGGACAACTTCAATGCGCCCTTTTTTGCCAAAAATACAGCTGATTTTTGGAAACGCTGGCACATTTCTTTGTCCGGGTGGTTCCGGGATTATTTGTATTTTCCGCTTGGAGGAAGCAGGAAAGGTGAATTGCGCAAGCAGTTAAATTTGTTGTTTGTGCTTGTAGTCAGCGGTTTGTGGCACGGTGCGTCCTGGAATTATGTTTTGTGGGGCGGCGTAAACGGGCTTTTTCAGGTTGGCGGATTTTACTTGCGCAAAATTACCGGCAAAATCAAGACAAACTTTTTTGTGAATACATATAGAACTTGTATTACGTTCTTTATTTTTTCCGTATCGTTACTCATTTTCCGCGCGGCAAGCGTGAAAGATACGTTTGCTATGATGGGAAGTGTACTGCGAACGGATAATTGGGAAATTGTTGCAAATGGTGATTTGTTCCGTTTGGGATTAAACCAGTGGCATTTTCTGTTTTTGCTCTTTGCAATTGCGGTGTTGCTTTTTGTGGATTATTTGAAATACAAGGGCATTCATGTGTTTGAAATCGTGGAGACAAAAAATGTATTTGTGCGGTATGCAGTGTATATGTTTTTACTTTGCATGGTAGTATTTTTCGGAGTGTACGGAGTGGATTATGAAGCAAGTCAATTTATTTACTTCCAATTTTAAAAAGATGGCAAAACGGCTTCTTGGAGCGGTTTTGTTTGTGTTTGTATTTTTGGGCATTGGAAAGGTTTTGGAGTTTGCATTGAACAACGATACAAATGAGTGGTCCCGTGTATTGTTTCATGATTTTTATGCAAAAGAAGAAAATATTGATACGCTGTTTCTTGGGTCTTCGCATGTGTATTGCGGTGTGAATCCGGCAATTGTTTCCAAGGAAGCCGGCACAAGTGCGTTTAATATGGCAACGCCGGCGCAACCGCTTAACGGGTCGTACTACTTGTTGAAAGAGGCGGACAAAAAGCACGATATTAAAGAAGTGTATTTGGAACTTTCGTTTGAACTTTTGACCGGAGAATTGGGGCAGTTTAAAACAGCGGACCGTCTGCCGGACAATTGGCGCAATACCAATTATATGAAGATGTCTTGGAATAAGATGGAATATATGTTGACGATGAGCGAACCGTCTATGTATTATATGACGTTTTTGCCGGCCAGACGTTATTGGACTAACATATTTGAGTTCGATAAAGTGAAGGAAACGATACGCCAGAAACGCACGGATGCTTATCGAGATTATTACATGGAAAACATGCTGAACGGCGTTGTGGAAACGTATGTGGAAGATGGTTTTTATTATTCGGAACACCGGGCAGCAGGCGGCGTACTTTATGATGTTATAAAACCGGAACCGCTGCAGGAAAGACCGGTTACAGACGATGCACAAGTTTATTTAAAAAAGATTGTTGAGTACTGTGAAAAAGAAAATATAAAACTAACATTGTATGCGGTTCCGATTACCGACTATCAGGTTTCGGTGAATGGCGATTATGATTTGTATGTAGAGCACATCAGGGAGATTGCGGCGCAGTATGGTTTGGAGTATTATGATTTCAATTTGTGCAAGCAATCGGTGTTGGATTTGACAAAGGATGAACTTTTTCGAGACGAAGGGCATCTGAATATATGGGGTGCTGAAAAATTTTCATATGTGTTGGCGCAGTTTATGAACGAGCAGGAAAACGGTACTTTTGTGTATGAAAATTATTTTTATCCGTCGTACAAAGAAAAGATTGCAAACGGAAGAGAGCGTATCATGGGCCTCGTAGTAGAAAAATACGAGGAAGCGTTTGAAGGGAAAGCTGGCTTTTGTATTACTCCGGTGCATAATTTGAAAGAGAATGACATACAATATCAAATCTCTTTGCTGGATGAAAACGGAAACAAACAAATTGTGTACGAATGGTATTCACCGACGACACAACATGCTGAGTTTTTGCTTGCGCCGGAAGGAAAAGTTTTGTGTATCGAGGCAAGACCGGAAGGGGAGAAAAACGCCACAAATACTGTGCAAATTGCTTATTGATATGATATACTAACGAAAGAATGATTTTTTTGATAGGAGTCGCAATGATTTATTTTAACGTGCCGCCTCATGTAGGCCGGGAATTGGATTATATAAACGAAGCAGTAAAAAATCATAAAATATGCGGAGATGGTGAGTTTACCAAAAAGTGTAACCGCTGGTTCGAAGAAAAAACAGGGACGAAGAAATGTCTGTTGACGACGTCTTGTACGCATGCCACAGAGCTTGCGGCGTTATTGTGTAATATTGAACCGGGGGATGAAGTAATCATGCCTTCGTATACGTTTGTGTCTACGGCGGACGCGTTTGTTTTGCGCGGTGCGGTACCGGTGTTTGTAGACATCCGGCCGGATACGATGAATATCGATGAAACATTGATAGAAGAGGCCATTACTGAAAAGACAAAAGCAATCGTGCCGGTGCATTATGCAGGTGTTTCCTGTGAGATGGACACGATTATGGACATTGCAAAGCGTCACAATCTTTATGTGATTGAGGATGCAGCGCAGGGTGTTATGTCAACCTACAAAGGGAAAGCGCTTGGAACAATCGGTGACTTTGGCTGTTACAGTTTCCATGAGACAAAAAATTATAGTATGGGGGAAGGCGGTGCTCTTTTAATCCGGGATGAGAAGTTTGTGGAAGAGGCAGAAATTATCCGCGAAAAAGGAACAAACCGCAGTAAGTTTTATCGGGGACAGATTGATAAATATACATGGGTGAATTTTGGTTCGTCCTATTTGCCGAGTGAGCTGAATGCAGCATATTTGCTTGCGCAGCTTGATGTGGCAGAGGAAGTAAACGATGACAGACTGCGCAACTGGGAGTTGTATTATCGTCTTCTTTCTCCGTTGGAAGAGGCAGGAAAGCTGGAACTTCCGACTGTGCCGGAAGGCTGTGTGCACAACGCTCATATGTTTTATATAAAGGCAAAAGATGTGGAGGAGCGAAGCGAGCTGATTGCTTATTTAAAGGAACGGGATATTATGTCGGTATTCCACTACATTCCGCTCCACAGTTCCCCGGCAGGCAAAAAGTTTGCAAGATTTCATGGTGAAGATGTGTATACGACAAAAGAGAGTGAGAGGCTGTTGCGTCTTCCGATGTACTATGGATTGCAGGCGCAAGAGGTACAAAATATTTCAGACGCTGTGAAAGCATTTTACGGAGTATAAAGAGAACGGATTATGAAGACAATGAATGTGTTAGTTCTTGGCGTGGGCGGTAACGTCAGTCAGGGAATTATAAAAGCACTGAAAAACTCTGATTTTGGTGAGACAAAATTGCATATTATCGGTGCGTGCATCAGCCCCGACTCGTTGGGACTTTATATGTGTGACAAAGGGATGATTTCCCCGTATGCAAACGAGGAACGTTTCCTTCCGTGGCTGATTGACGTGTGCAACCGGGAAAAGGTAGATGTGGTACTGACCGGTGTGGAAGAGAATATTATGGCGATTTCTAAGCAATACGCCCGCTTTTGCGCTGAGACAAAAGCTGTTTTTGTGGCCTCCGATTTGGATAAATTGGAAATTGGTCTGGATAAATATTTGACTTGTGAATGGCTTCGTGAAAAAGGTTTACATTTTCCGAAGTATTGTCTGCTGGAAGACAAAGATGCGGTACAGGCGCTTGTGGAAGAGTGTGGGTATCCGTTGATTGCAAAACCGCGCGTTGGAAAAGGTTCAAGCGGTGTTCGAAAAATTACATGCTGCGAAGAACTGGATGCAATCGGAACGTTACAAGATTATGTGTTGCAGGAATGTGTGGGTGACGAGACGAAAGAATATACAGTTGGCTGCTATGTGGACAAACAAGGCATCAATCGGGAGACAATCGTGATGCACAGACGACTGGAACACGGTTCTACGGCGATTGCCAGTGTAGTGCAGGATGAGGCAGTAAAGGCAGAAGCAAACCGCATATGTGCAGCGTTCGCACCAAAAGGACCACTTAACATACAGATGCGGAAAAACGATGCCGGAGAGGCTGTGTGCTTTGAACTGAACGTCCGCTTTTCGGGGACGACGCCGATGCGGACACAATTTGGCTTTAAAGACGTAGAAGCGCTAATCAAAGAATATATATTTAAACAGGATATTGATGATTGTTTTCAAGTGCGGGAAGGAACAGCTTGCCGCTATACGAATGAGTTTTATGTGGTAGGCAATCCCATTGCGACTATGGAAGAAAACGAAGCAATTGCCGATATGAAACCGTTTGAATTCCGCACAGAAACGATGGGAGTAGACAAGCGGTAAGTAAGGAGCTTGCGTAAGGCAGGCGGATATGGAAAACGACGATGCGTATATGTTTTTTTACAGATATTCATGGAAACGGCTATGCGTTTGATGCTTTTTTGGACGAGCTTAGCAAAAAAAAGAATGATATAGTAATATTCGGCGGAGATTTTGCCGGGTATTATTACGATGCGGACCGCATTATCTCTAGAGTGAGAGAACTGCGGTTTACATGCGTTTTAGGAAACCACGACAGTATGTTTTTGGAGCTTCTTGACGGAAAGCGCGAGTTGGCGTCGCTGACAGGACGCTATGGCAGTTCTTATGAACGTTTGCAGAAAACGATTCGGGAAGAAAACAAGCAGTTTTTGCGAAGTCTTCCGCCTTTTTTGGAGCTGGAAGAAGACGGAATCAGGATGGGCTTTTTTCACGGTTCCCCACGCAACTATTTAAACGACCGGATTTATCCGGATACGGAAATTAGTTTGCCGGAAGAAATGGAGTTGTTTGAGAAGTACGATGTGGTGTTTTGCGGGCATACCCACCATAAACTTGTAAAACAAATCGGCAAGACGCTGCTGATTAATCCGGGAAGTGCCGGACAGCAAAGGGATGGGAAAGGCACATCGTATGTGATTTTTGATACAAAAACAAGAAACTACGAAATTTGTACGTTTGATTATGATATAGAGAAGCTGGAAGCAGATGTGGAGCGGCTGGAAAGCAATGACCAAGTGATGCGGGAGCGGCTCAAAGAAGTGCTTCGGCGAAATAGATAAAAAGTGTTACTGCGAGGAGGACAAGGTAATGCGTAAAATTTCTTTTGTCATTCCGTGCTACGGTTCGGAAAATACCATTGAACATGTGGTACATGGAATTGAACAGATTGTAAGAAAAGAAGATGACTACGAAGTGATTTTGGTGAATGACTGTTCGCCGGATAACGTGTGGGAAAAAATACAGGGATTGTGCAAGGCAAATCCGAAAGTGCAGGGTATTTGTCTTTCCAAAAATTTTGGTCAGCATGCGGCGTTGCTTGCCGGATATAAACAGTGCAGTGGCGATTTGGTTGTGTCGCTGGACGATGACGGGCAGACACCGGTAGAGGAAGTGTACCGTCTTATTGATGTGGCAGCAGAGGGCGCGGATGTAGCCATGGCATATTACCCGAATAAGATGCACAACAAGTTCCGCAATATCGGAAGTAAAATCAATCAGGTAATGGCAGTGCAGCTTGTAGGTATGCCAAAAGACATTATCAATACAAGTTATTTTTGTATGCACCGTTTTGTGGTGGAAGAAATGTTGCGTTATACAAATGCGTATCCGTATATTCCGGGATTGATTTGCCGCACTACAAAAAACATCAAAAATGTGGCCATTGACCACAAGGAACGGGAGTCCGGACATTCCGGTTACACCATGAAGAAGCTGTTGGGACTTTGGTTTAACGGATTTACGGCATTTTCCATCAAACCCCTTCGGCTGGCTACTGCCACGGGATGTATTTGTGCGATTGCCGGTTTTATATTCGGTTTTGTTACAATTATCCGGAAACTGGTAGACCCGGCTGTGGTAATCGGTTGGAGCTCGCTTGTGGCATTGCTTGTATTTATCGGCGGAATGATTATGCTGATGCTTGGTCTGATCGGAGAATACATCGGAAGAATATATATTTGCATGAACAATAGCCCGCAGTATGTCATCAAAGAAAAAACAGGTGTGGAGCATGAACAGGATAAAAACAATAATTAAATTGCAAATCGTTGTATTGATATATACGTTTGCCAGTATTTTTGCGAAGCTGGCATCCGCGGAGTCCTTTTTGAGCATCCGGTTTTTGCTTTTTACGGGGCTTGAACTGGTTGTTCTGTTTGGTTATGCATTGCTCTGGCAGCAGGTGATTAAGAAGACAGAGCTTTCGGTTGCCTATGCAAACCGGGAAATGTATTTGTTTTGGTCACTTTTGTGGGCGGTATTGTTTTTTCAAAATGAAATTACGCCTGCAAACATTTTCGGATGTGTGCTTGTTGTGATAGGTACACTTGTTATTACGCAGGAGGAACAGCATGGAAATTAATATCTATTTTTTGCTTTATGTCTGTTCTGTGACTTTGGCGGCGGTGTCCCAAATATTGCTAAAAAAGAGCGCGTTAAAGCAACACGATGGTATTGTAAAAGAATATATAAATCCGTACGTTATCGGTGGGTATGCACTAACCGGCATCTCCATGATTTTGACGATTTTTGCATTCCGTGGATTGGAGTACAAAAACGGTCCGGTCATTGAGTCGTTTGGCTATGTGCTTGTGATGATTTTTGGTATTTTTGTTTTTAAGGAAAAGCTGACAAAGAAAAAAGTAATTGGCTCGGTTTTGATTATGGCAGGTATTTTTGTATATTACTTGTAAGGTGAAAAACATGGAAAAAGAATTGGATTTGTTGAAAATGTTTATGAATAAAATAACAAGGCAGACAAAAGTATGTTTTGTGACAGCGCTTGTAACGGGGTTCGTGACGCATATGTATATGTTGACGCACAAATTGCCGAACTGGGATGATTTGACTTGTTTTGCCAATGGCGGACAGTCTACGTCGGCAGGCCGCTGGTTGATACAATATTTCAAAGATATCCCAACAAAGTGGAGCAATCCGTGGATTAACGGAAGCCTTGCTATTTTGCTTCTGGCGGTTTGCTGTTGCCTTATTTTGTCTATACTGGAATTAAAAAGCATTACATCCGCAGTTCTTGTGCCGGTTTTGTTTTTGACCTTTCCAAGCGTGGCATCTACGATGACTTTTATGTTTACGGTGGATCTGTATTTTGTCGGACTGTTGTTTGCCATATTGGCTGTTTATGTGACAAAGAAATATAGATACGGTTTCATTCCGGCTGTCTTTTTGGCGATTGCCAGTATGGCGATGTATCAGGCGTATATCTGTTTTACGATTACGTTGTTTGTTTTTTGGATTTTCAAGGTTGCATTACAAAAAGAGAACACAAAAGAAATTTTGTTGCCGATTGGCAAAGCGATTGGTGTTTTGGCAGTGGGTGTGTTGCTTTATGTTGTTTTGACAAAGGTATTGTGTCCGGATATGACAAGCAATAACTATGCAGGGATGGCCACGATGGGACAGATTTCTGTTACGGAGCTTCCGCTGCAGATTGCCAGAAGTTATAAACGGTTTTTGGAATATTTTGTTTGGAAGCCATTTAGTTATGTGTCCCCAGCGGGACAGGCAGTCAATATTTTGGTATGTGTTTTGCTTGTAGTGTGTGGCTGTGCGATTGTTGTTTCCAAAAAATTGTGGAAGAAAAAAGTATCCATGCTTATTTGCGCGCTGACGATGCTTGCGGCACCGCTTGGTATGGCATTTATTTATGTGATGTCTCCCGAGGCAAGTTTTTCCACGCTGATGATGTACCAATATGTGTTATTGTACATATTGCTTCTTGTGATGATGGAGTTGCTTGTGCGGGAAAAGGTCAAAGAGACATTTAAAAAGGCAGTATGTGCCGGTTGTGTGGGTGCGCTTTTGTTAACCGGATGCTTCCATTATACAGCCACGGGGGAAGCCTATTTCCGTATGGATTTGGCAATGACGAGAGTAACGGCGTATTACAATCGTCTAATATCCCGTTTGGAGTTGGAAGGATATGTGTACGGCGAGCCGTTTTTGCTTGCGGGTCATTCGCAGGATGGGGATGAGCTTTTGCTGGCACCGGAACATTATAATATGAACGATGCTATGTTTCAGGATTTCTCGGGAATCAGTCCGGAATACGGATTGCTGACATCGGGTGTAAGAGAACAGTTTTTGCGCATTTATCTCGGTTTGGAAGTGCCATGGATGAGCGATGCGGAAAAAATGCAAATATGGGAAAGTGAACAATTTGAAGAAATGCCGATTTACCCGCAGGAAGGTTGTGTGCAAAAAATCGGAGAAGTCTGGGTGTTAAAAATAAGTCCCGGCGCTTGAAACTTGTAATTTGTCGAAAAATCCCGTATAGTAGTAAAGAATGTGGTGTGTGAAAACTAAGAGGAGCGAAAGAGAGGACATAGATGAAAAAATTAATCAACCAAATTATGAAGTTTGGTATCGTGGGCGGACTTGCCTTTGTTATTGACTATGGTGTGTTTGTAATACTTGCCAATGGTTTCCAGATGTATTATCCGTTAGCCAATGTATTTGGCTTTGTATTGTCGCTTATTTTCAATTACGTGATGAGCATGAAGTTTGTGTTTGAACGCAAGGAAGGTACGGACAGAAGAAAAGAATTTATTATATTTACCATATTGAGTTCCATCGGACTTTTGATTAACGAGCTTATTATCATCACTTGTGTGGATGGTATTTATTTGCATAATGTTAAGCTGCAGGAGCTGTTTGACATTGACATGGCAAAACAGGTAGGTAAAATCGTTGCCACGGGTATTGTAATGGTATATAATTTTATTTCAAGAAAGTTATTTATTGAAGGGCACGGCAACAATGCCGAAGCACAAAATGGACAGAAAGAGGCGTAACCAAAGACAAGATTCGTTTGGTTTCGGGAAAAGGAGTCAGAACAATGAGAATAACAGTTGCAGGAACAGGATATGTAGGACTTGTTACAGGTGTTTGTCTTGCAGAAGTTGGACATGATGTAACTTGTGTGGATGTAGATGAGAAAAAAGTAAAATTAATGGAAAGCGGCGTTTCTCCGATTTATGAGGAAGGCTTGGAAGAGCTTATGCAAAAGAATTTTGCGGCAGGCAGAATTCATTATACAACAGATTATAAAAATGCTTACAAAAATGCAGAAGCTATTTTTATCGGTGTGGGAACACCGGAAATGCCGGACGGAAGTGCGAATCTTTCCTACATTGCAACCGTTTCCAAACAGATTGCGGAGTCGGTAGAAAACGACTGTCTTGTTGTTGTGAAATCCACTGTTCCGGTAGGAACAAACGATAAAGTGGAACAGTTTATCAAAGATTTTCTTGTGCATGACGTAAAAGTGGAAGTGGCTTCCAATCCGGAGTTTCTTGCACAGGGAACAGCAGTGCACGATACGCTTCATGCGGCACGTTTTATTATCGGAACAGAGAGCGATGAAGCAAGAGAAAAACTGACTGAGATTTACAAACCGTTTGGTATTCCGATTGTGGCAGTAAACCGCCGCTCTGCGGAAATGATTAAATATGCATGCAACGATTTCCTTGCACTCAAAATTTCTTACATGAATGACATTGCGAATTTGTGTGAGCTTGTAGGAGCAGATATTCAGGATGTTGCAAAAGGAATGAGCTACGACGAAAGAATCGGTTCCAATTTCCTCAATGCAGGTATCGGATACGGTGGCAGCTGTTTCCCGAAAGATACAAAGGCGTTAAAATATCTTGCAAGCAAACACGGTTATCAGCTTCGTACTGTGGAAGCTGCTGTGGAAGTAAATGCAAAACAAAAGACCAGACTTTTTGAAAAGGCAAGCGAGAGAATGATTACATTTAACGGCTTGAAGGTGGCAGCTCTGGGACTTGCTTTCAAACCGGGAACAGACGATTTAAGGGAAGCTCCGTCTATTGACAACATTAAGCTTTTGTTGGAGCAGGGCGCGCATATTACAGCATATGACCCGGTTGCGACAGAAAATTTCAAAAAGCTTTTCCCGGAAGGAACTATCGGAAAAGGCACAATTACTTATGTGGATGATGCAAAAGAAGCATTGAAAGATGCCAATATTTGTTTCGTATTTACAGAATGGCAGGAGATGAAAAAGCTTACTCCGGCTATGTTTAAAGAAGAAATGAGCACACCGTTAGTGTATGACGGACGTAACATATATAATGTTTCAGAAATGAAAGATGCCGGAGTAGAATATTACAGTATCGGCAGATAAGGATGAACGGATGTTAGAATTAGTGTTAGAATTTCTGCAACTGGTTTTGTGGATGATTTTGGTACCTTTTGCAACAGGTTGCATCATACGTGAATGGCTGCCGGAAAAGGCGCGCACATGCTCGTGGATTGCGATTGCCGGATATCTTGTGATGTTTTCGGTGTTTGAAGTCATTGTTATGCCCATGGTGCTTGTGCAGGCAAAGTTTTCTACGGCAGTAACTGTGATGACTGTTGTATTTTTGGTGTTACTGGCAGCAGGAATCGGTTTTGTGATAAAGCGTATTATAAAGAAAGAGAAATCGTTGAAAACGGTATTGGATGCGGTTGGTGTACGGTTACCGGAAACGAAGCCGGATGTGCAGACGATTGTACTGTGGATTTTCTTTGTAGTACTTGTTGCATTCCAGCTGTACCAGGCATTTACACTTACCTTCTTTGATGGGGACGATGCCTACTATGTAGCACAATCCGTAACGGCTGTGAACAGGGATTCCATGTACGGTTATATTCCATACAACGGATACGGTACCCGTTTGGATATTCGCCATGCCATGGCAGAGTTACCGCTTTGGATTGCGTTTGTTGCAAAACATACAGGGATTCATTCTACGATTGTTTCGCATACGATTATCCCGTTTCTTTTCATTCCGCTTACGTATCTTGCGTATTACCAGATAGCAAGAAGAGTATGTACAACGAACAAACGTCAGGTTCCGGCTTTTTTGATTATTATGGGCGTTTTGCAGATTTTTGGAAATGTGTCCATCTATACAAAAGAGACGTTTATGATTATGCGTACGTGGCAGGGAAAATCTTTGTTTTCCAATTTTGTTTTGGCGGTCACGCTTGCGATTATTTTATGGATTTTTGGAGAGGCAAAGGAAGAAGCTTCCAAACGTGATAATGGTTTTTGGCTGCTTTTGTTTTGTACAAACATAGCAGCGGCATTTTGTACCACGATGGGCGTCTTTTTGATGGCGATTTTTATTGGTGTTACAGGAATTTGCTTAAGCATTCGGAACCGTAGTGTGAAAGTGTTATGGAAGTTTGTTGTTTCCTGTATTCCGTGTGTTGTTTTTACGGTTTTGTATTTGGCGATGAAGTAATAAAATGACCCCTTGTGAAAGGCATGGATTATTTTATGGGAATGTTTGTTGAAAGTTGGAATCATATAGTAAGTTTTTATCAAAATTATATTGGCACAGGCTACTTGTTTTTTGTGTTTATTGCAGCGCTTGTCTTTTTGTTTTTTACAGAGAAGAAAAAACAGGTACGCACCATTCTTGTCATTGCACCAATTGCCATTATGGTGTTGTTTACCTGCCCGCTGTTTAAAATGGCGTTTGATGTTATCGGGCTGGACGGCGAAACGTACTATCGTATTTTGTGGGTGTTGCCTATGGGAATTACGATTGCCTATGCCGGTGTGAAACTGTTTGAAAAATATGTTTTGGCCGGGGTAGCGGTGATGTGCGCTCTTGTTGTGTTGTGTGGTGTGTATGTGTATGACAATGCCAATATTTCAAAGGCAGAGAACGGACATCATTTGCCACAAGTTGTAATCAATGTATGCGATACGATTTTGGCCAATGAGGCGGAAGATATTCCGCGTGTGTGGGTCGTTGTGCCGGCAGAATTTATTCACTTTGTGCGACAGTATACGGATGTGATATGTATGCCCTATGGTCGGGAAGCGTTTGTAGACCGCTGGGAGTTCCATTATCCGTTGGAAGAACTGATGGAAGCGGAAGTGATTCAGACAAAGGAGCTTACCGCAGAGGTGCGGAAATGGTGGACAGAGTATGTTGTATTGCATGAGACAAAAACGTTTACCGAACCGATGCAGGATTATGGCTTTGAACTTGTAGCAACCGTAAATGGCTATAATATTTATCAGGATATACAAACGGAACAGTAGTAACGGTGATATATGAAGAAATTTGACAGTTCAAAAAAATACATGATAACCGGCGGTGCCGGATTTATCGGTTTTCATCTTTCGAAAGCGTTGCTTGAGAGCGGTGCAGAAGTCGTTGGTTTTGATAACATGAACGACTATTATGATGTGCGCCTCAAAGAAGAACGGCTTTCTATTTTAACAAAATACAGTAATTTTACGTTTGAAAAGGCAGACCTTTCCGACAAGGAACAGGTCTTTTCGTTGTTCGAACGGTATCGCCCGGATGTAGTGGTAAATTTGGGAGCGCAGGCAGGTGTGCGTTATAGCATTGACAATCCGGATGCGTATATGATGTCAAATATGATGGGATTTTTTCACGTTTTGGAAGCGTGCCGGACGTATCCCGTGGAACATTTGGTGTTTGCATCCTCCAGTTCGGTTTATGGTGGCAACAAGAAAGTGCCTTTTTCAACAGAGGATATGGTGGATGGCCCGGTAAGCCTTTATGCGGCGACCAAAAAGTCTAATGAGCTTATGGCACATGCCTACAGCAAACTTTATCAAATTCCGGTTACCGGACTTCGCTTTTTTACAGTGTATGGTCCGCTTGGAAGACCGGACATGGCATATTACAAGTTTGCCTTAAAAATCAAAAATGATGAGACCATTCAAATATACAACAACGGCGATATGTATAGAGATTTTACCTACGTAGATGATGTTGTAAAAGGAATTGCAAACATTTTATGTAACCCACCGAAAGTAAACGACGATGGGATCCAATACAAAATATATAACATTGGAAATAACAAGCCGGTTAAATTGATGGAGTTTATATCCACATTAGAAAAATATTTGGGCAAAGAAGCAAAAAAAGAATTTCTGCCGATGCAGCCCGGTGATGTGTACCAGACATACGCCGATGTGTCGGAATTGATGAAAGATTTTGACTTTAAGCCGGATACACCGATTGAAGAGGGACTTAAGAAATTTGTGGAATGGTTCCGGGACTATTATAAGTAATTTTGGAAGTTTTCTGTAAGTTGGCTTGCCATGCACCGATCTGAATATTGCTTCTGTGAACACAAAATTATTTCGGTTTTCTTAGTAGTGATGTCGAAAAAATAAAAATCCCCTGCGTAAACAAACTCGTTTTACTCGAACAGTGTTTACGCAGGGGATTTTTTCGACATCTCTACTAAGAAAAGCACGAAATAATTTCGAATGGTTCGCAGAAGCAATATTCAGATTGGTGCGTGTGCAAACCAAAAATGACAGGTAAATTATAAAACGTGTCCCGTATTCTCTAGATATTCTGTTCCCCATGTGCACATGGCGTCTAGGATAGGGACTATACTTTTTCCAAAATCGGTTAATGAATATTCAACTTTAGGTGGGACAACGGGGTAAACATGTCTCGTGATTAAATTATCGTTTTCAAGTTCCCTAAGCTGTTGGGTAAGCATTTTTGGGGTCGCGGCTGTTATTAAACGGTTTAGTTCATTGAAACGTAACGTTTTGTCAATTAAATGCCATAAAATCAAGGCTTTGTATTTTCCACCAATTAGACTGAGTGTTGCTTCAACGGGACATTGAAAAGTATGACAAGGTTTCATTTTTGTTACCTCCAATAAATTATACACTATACTTTTAGGAACTATATACCAAAAAAGTGCGTACTTGTACAAAAGAAAATGTTTGCTAAAATTGTAGCATGATTAATCACAATTCACAACATAAATGCGCATAGTTAAAAATGGAAAGTGAGGAAGTAACAATGGATTTTTTATCATTAGCAAAACAACGATGTTCTGTTAGAATGTTTAGAAAGTGTGGAATTGAAGAAGAAAAATTAGAGAAAATTTTGGAGGCGGCACGTATAGCCCCTACGGCGGCCAACATGCAATCACAGCGACTGTTAGTTGTTAGAAGCGAAGAGGGACTTGGAAAATTGTCTAAAGGTGTTAATTTCCATGGTGCGCCTTTAGCAATAATAGTATGCGGAGACCATTCAAATGTATTTGTTCGTCCGTTTGATAAAAAAGCGATGGTCGAAGTCGATGCAACCATTGTCGCAGACCATATAGTATTAGAAGCAGAGGATTTGGGGTTAAGTACATGTTGGCTGACATACTTTGAGCCTACCGTAATTAGACAGGAATTTAATATTCCAAATCACTTAGAACCGGTAGCAATCATCTCAATCGGTTATGCTGCCGGAGAAAAAGCATCTTCTGAACGTCATAAAATGGATAGGAAATCGCTAGAAAGTATTGTGAAATACGAATCATTTTGACAATGAGAATGTTTTCGTATTCTATATATGGATGTAAAAGCAAAACATAACCCACGTAAACAGTGTTCGAGTGAAACGAGTTTGTTTACGTGGGTTAATTTTGTTTTGTGTTACATCTGCGCAGAAAACAGAAATCAGTTTGTGTATGCGAAGAAGTACGGATGCCCTTTCGTTACTTACTTTTCAGGTATTCCGATGGTCTCGGCGAGGCGTGTTGCAAGTGCTTCCCGTCCTTTGTCGTTTATCTGAATGTTGTCGATTAAATATTCCGAAGCATTTTCTTCGTGAATTGTACCGTAATAATTGTCCACAACGGTAAACAGGCACTCGTTTGCGACATCGATAGAATAAAGCAGGTAATCCGGCATAGTACCGCGTCCGAGGTTGGCAGTATCGCCACTATATGCTACGCCGTCTTCGTGTACATAATATGCAAAGTACGGAGTCATAAAAATAATGCGGATATGCGGATACGCTTCTTTTATCTGCAAAGCGGATGCGCGAAGTGCACCGGTGTAAGTGCTTGTGTTAAGTGCGTCAATGTCATCATAAAGATTTCGCATCTGCAAATAATCTCTTGCATCATAAAAAATAGTCAAAACATCTACTTTGGAATAGTCGATGTTTTTGAGTACTTCAAGAGAAGAAGTATATTCTGCGGGAACCAGTCCGGCTTCCAAAGCAGCGTCCTGCAAAGAGTAATCGCCGGTGCACATAGATTTTGTCAAATAGTAAAGACTGAATGCGTCTACGGCACAATTGTCAGAGTATTCTTTGTTTAATGCGGCAAGACATGTATTGGCAAAGCCTGCATTGTAAACGGTTGCGCCGGTTTGTGAAGCAACCATAGCTGCAATACCGCCTTCGTCTGTGCGGTCGGTCAACGGATTGTTTCCGAGCATGAGCACGGTAGTAACTCCGTCGTCTTCAAAGCCTTCGATTTTGGAACGGTCCACTTTATAAATAACATCCAGCGCTTCCGTGTCAAAGTCATCGCTTATATTGTTTGGATCGTAATCGGATTTCGTGCCAATGTTCCATATGATAAGTCGAATGACGCTTATAAGAAGAACAACGCCTATCACAATCCAAATGACAAGGTGCGGATTTATTTTTGATTTTTTTTCATTTTCCATAGTAATACCAAGCCTTTCTTTGTATTTGGTGATATGGTCTATTTTACTAAAAAAAAAGAAAAAAATCCATACTAACTCATATTTTTAAGAGAATGTAAAGAATTATTTAAGTAGTTTCGTTTGCTAACGATTCGCGATACCATTTGCTGTACTTGAGCATCCGGTATGTAGTGCTGAGTGCGGCAAGCTTTTCTTCGTTTGCGCACTGTTCTTTAAAAGATTCCCGTTCCTGTGCATCCATGTTTACATAGTCTAAGTAAGAGATGCGCAGTTCGGTGAGTGACGCATTGCATTTCGGACAGATTTGTTTGTGCCCGTTCAGTAAGTGTGTTCTTTTGCAAGTTTTGCAATAATGCATGTACATCATGTGAAATTCCCCTTCCGTTGTTACATTTTTTTGTAACTATCGATTATAAATTGTTGCATTCGGGGCGAAAAAAGTCAATATAATACAGAGGAAAATCGCTCGACAAAGATTGACAAAAAGATGGATGGAATGATATGGGAAAGGGCGAAAATTCTTGAATGCTGTCGCCATTGATGATATAATAGCCGATGTAGTAGGGTGGGAGAATATGTCTCACAAATCTAATCACACAGAAAGGTTAACATAATTCATGAGGAGAAAAATAGCTGACAACAATCCAATGCTGAATGGCTATACAGAAGATGAATTCGAGGTGTTTGACCTTGGCGCAGATGACTATGCGGATGAGGAGAATTTCGAGCAAGAGTATTATGAAGATGAAGAGTACTATGAGGATGAAGAGTACTATGAGGACGAAGAGTACTACGAGGATGAGCAGTACTATGAGGACGAGGCTTATGATGATGATATAGAGTATTATGAGTCAGGGGAATATGAGGAAGAGTATTACGAGGACGAGGAATATTACGAAGCGGATGAATACGCCGATGAAGAGTATTCCGTTGATTTTGTGCCCTATCAAAATAGTGGCATAAAAGGTGTTTGGGATAAGGTAGTATCCTTCTTTACGAATATGAGTGGTATGGATCGCATGATTGTTGCCACCGGCGCGTTAGTGCTGGTATTTTCGCTTGTGGCCGGAAGTTTATATGTAAGCTCCAAAATAGGCGAAGGACAGGTGCAGGCGTTTGCCGAACTTGGAAATGAGCTGACGGATACTGATGTTATCGGAGAAAGCGGTTTGCTTGCGGTTACGGACGCAAAATTAGCGCAAATTGAGGCTGCTGAGCTGGCAGAAGAGGAAACGGAAACAGAGGAAGAAGTAGTGGAGGAAGAAGCAATTGAAGTGTCAATGAATCTTTCTTCCATCCAAAAAGATTTAAAAATCAAATTTGTGAATAAGAAAACATCAAAATTGATTGCCAGTGTTCCGTTCCAAGTGGAAGTTATCGATGCCGACGGAAAGTTTTATGTGCTGAAGGACGAGGATATGGATGGTATTATTTACCAGACCGATATTGTGTCCGGAAAGTACAAAATAACGATGAGTCCGTTGCAGGATTATGAAAAATATGTTTTGCCGACGGAAACTCAGACAATAAAAGTAAAAGATAAAATCGAATATGAAAAAGTAGACGTGGAAGATGAAATCAAAACGGAAGCGGAAGTGGATGCCTCTGTGGAAGATACAAAAATCGAAGAAACGGTAGTGGAATCCACAAATAAAGATACGGTAGCTTTTGTGGAAAGCACAAAAACAGAACTTACCGGCGATGCTTCCTACAAGGAAATCAGCAAGGCAACCATTGCCGATCCGGCAACGAAGGTGGCAGGCATTCGAATGTCTGCATTTTTGAGACTTGCGGCTCCGACGGCACAGCCGGGCGCAGAAGCCCAACCGGATACAAGCACACAACCGGATACGTCACAGCCATCTACAGAGGTGCCAAGCTATACGATGGAAGTGGGACAGACAAATCAGTTGACTCCACCGCAGAGTGAAACAGCAGTTGTGTTTAGCAGTACCAATGCGGCAGTGGCGGCGGTTGATAGCCAGACCGGTCTTGTTACGGCAATCAGCGCAGGGAATGCCCTTATTACTGCTTCTGTAGCAGACGCGAACGGTGCCACTAGCGTAATTGCAAGTTGGAACATCACTGTTTCGGCACCGGCAGTAGCCACTACGGTTACATTGAATGCGACAAACACTACAGTGTTCGTTGGACAAACGGCGCAGCTTACGGCAACCGTAAACGATAGTTCTGCGGTAACATGGAGCAGCTCCGATGCGACCGTTGCGACGGTAGACGGCAATGGACTTGTAAAAGGTGTGAAAGCCGGAAGTGCAACAATTACAGCAACAGCAAACGGCGCGACAGCAACTTGTGTTGTTACGATTTCGGATTCCAGCACAACTATTTCGGCTGCTACGTTGTCTATAAAAGTAGGAGAGAGCCAAACACTCACGGCAACCGTGAAAGGTGCGGATGCAAAAGTGACTTGGAAATCTTCGGATGAAACGATTGCAACGGTAGATGCCAACGGTGTAGTAAAAGGAATCAAAGCCGGAAATGCGACGATTACAGCGACAGCAAACGGCGTTTCTGCAACTTGTGCGGTTACGGTTGCGGCAGGTGCGGAGAGCGATACAACGACACCACTTGTAGACAACAACGGCAATCAGGTTTATGTGAAAAACGAAGCAGGACAGTTCGTTCCGGCCGTATATGCGGATTATTACAAGTACGATAAGTTCTATATCAAGCAGGCAGCTTATAAATATACAGGTTGGCAGACAATTGATGGTAGTGTATACTATTATGATGCAAACGGAAATGTTGTGACAGGAACGCAAGTTATCCAAGGCGCAACTTACAACTTTGATGCTACAACCGGTGCCCTTATGACTAGCTCCGGTATTTTGGGAATTGACGTTTCTAAGTGGAATGGTAATATTGACTGGAATGCAGTAAAAGCATCCGGGGTAAACTTTGTTATTATCCGTTGTGGTTACAGAGGATCTACAACAGGTGCTTTGATTGAAGACCCGAAATTCAGGGCAAATATCAAAGGCGCAAATGCAGCCGGTTTGAAAGTCGGCGTATACTTCTTTACCCAGGCGATGAATGAGGTGGAAGCAGTCGAAGAAGCATCCATGGTACTGAGCCTGATAAGCGGATACAATATATCTTATCCGATCTTTTTGGATGTGGAGCCAAGTGGCGGACGTGCGGATGTCATTGATCCTAAAACAAGAACGGCTGTATGTAATGCATTTTGCAGAACCATTGCAAATTCCGGCTACACAGCAGGTATTTATGCAAATAAAACATGGTTGAACAGCAAAATTAACACGGGAAGCTTGAGCGGTTCCAGCAAAATCTGGCTTGCCCAGTATGCTGCAAAACCGACCTACACCGGAACATACCATATGTGGCAGTACACATCCAAAGGCAAAGTAAACGGAATAAGCGGCGATGTGGATTTGAACTTAAGTTATATGGGATATTAATTTATAAAGGAATGGAGAAATTATGAGAACGTATTTAGTTACCGGAGGAGCCGGATTTATCGGTTCCAATTACATTCACTATATGTTTAAAAAGTATGATAATGAAATTCGTATTATCAATGTGGATGCGCTTACGTACGCCGGAAATTTGGAAAATTTAAAAGGCGTGGAAGACAGAGACAACTATACTTTTGTAAAAGCAGATATATGTGACAAAGAGGCAATCAGCAAAATCTTTGCAGAAAATGACATTGACAGAGTTGTTCACTTTGCGGCAGAAAGTCACGTGGACAGAAGTATCCGTAACCCGGAAGTTTTTGTACAGACAAACGTGCTTGGAACTGCGGTTATGTTAAATTGTGCAAAAGCAGCTTGGGAATTGCCGGACGGTAGCTTTAAAGAGGGTAAGAAATTTTTGCATGTTTCCACAGATGAAGTGTATGGTTCTTTGGAAAATGACGGAGAATATTTTTATGAGACCACACCCTACGACCCACACAGTCCGTATTCTGCCAGCAAAGCAAGCTCCGACATGCTTGTAAAGGCGTATATGGATACCTACAAATTCCCGGCGAATATTACGAACTGTTCCAACAATTACGGACCGTTCCAATTCCCGGAAAAATTAATTCCGCTCATTATCAACAATGCATTGCAGGGCAAAAAACTTCCGGTTTACGGTGACGGCAAAAACGTGCGTGACTGGTTGTATGTAGAAGACCATGCAAAGGCGATAGATATGGTACAGGAGAAGGGCAGATTGTTCGAAACGTACAATATCGGCGGACACAATGAAAAACAAAATATTGAGATTGTCAATATCATCATTGAAACATTACAGGAGATGTTGCCGGAAAATGACCCGAGAAAAGCACTCGTAAGTAAGGATTTGATTACTTACGTAGAAGACCGAAAAGGGCATGACAGACGATATGCAATCGCTCCGGACAAGATCAAAGCGGAAATCGGATGGGAGCCTGAGACAATGTTTAAAGACGGTATTAAGCTTACCATTAAGTGGTTTTTTGAGAACGAAGCGTGGATGAAAAACGTAACAAGCGGTGATTACCAGAAATACTACGCGGAAATGTATAAGTAAATAAAATGGGGACGGTGTGTAGCCGTTCCCATTCAGTGCGTTTAAAAGCAGGAGAAAAAGAGAGATTTTTGCGAATGGAGGAGCAGCATGAAAGGGATTATTTTAGCAGGAGGTTCGGGAACAAGATTGTACCCGCTCACAAAAGCAATTTCAAAACAGATTATGCCGGTTTATGACAAGCCGATGATATATTACCCGCTGTCAACACTTATGTTGGCCGGAATCCGGGAGATTTTAATTATTTCCACACCCCGTGATTTGCCGGTGTTTGAAGAATTGTTCGGCACCGGAGAACAGTTGGGATTGCGTTTTGAATATGCCATTCAGGAAGAGCCCAGAGGACTTGCGGATGCGTTTATTATCGGCGCGGATTTTATCGGCGATGACAGTGTGGCACTTGTACTCGGTGACAATATTTTTTACGGACAAAGCTTTTCTAAGGTGCTTCGCAGTGCGGCGGAGAGAACAAGCGGTGCGACGATTTTTGGTTACTACGTAAGAGACCCAAGAGAATATGGGGTAGTGGAATTTGATGAAAATGGCAAAGCACTTTCCATCGAAGAAAAACCGGAACATCCAAAGAGCAACTATGCGGTGCCGGGCTTGTATTTTTATGACAACGATGTAGTGGAAATTGCAAAAAATGTAAAACCTTCCGCCCGCGGTGAAATCGAAATTACAAGCATTAACAACGAATATTTGCGTCGCGGTACTTTGCAGGTGGAAACATTGGGACGCGGCTTTGCGTGGCTGGATACTGGCAATCACGATTCCCTTTTGGATGCGGCGGATTTTGTGGCAGCTTTCCAGAAAAGACAGGGATTGTATATTTCCTGTATCGAAGAGATTGCGTACAAGCGCGGTTTTATCACAAAAGAACAATTGTTAAAATTGGCGGAACCATTGATGAAAACAAACTATGGAAAATATTTGGTAGAGGTTGCGAATGGACTCTAAATTAAAACGAGCGGCTATCTTTGTTGCGATAGCGATGGTTCTCATGGTTGTTGGCGTGGTAGTGTATACCAATCAGGATAAGCTAAACGCACAATGGCAAAAAGAACAGGAAAGTACCCAGGCAATGGCAGATGGAAACGCATCCGGAACTGAGGTGGAGCGCGTGAGCGGACAAATCGGAGACGACTTGTCAGCGTTTTTGTACGATGAAACGTTTTTTGATTCGGACTCTGCACTGGATGATTATCAGATAGCAGGAGACAGTAACAAGTTGTCCATTGTTGTGACGAGTATTGAGCAGGATTTGCGTGTTCAAGTTGTGGATAACAACGGCAAGCTTGTGACCGGTGAAAGTTTTTATATTGATGTGCGAGATAACGGAGAATACAAAGACTTGGACCAGGATGGCGTCATTTATATTGCGGATTTAAAGCCGGGAGAATATTATGTGTCGCTAAATGGCATCAGTGGCTACAAAGTGCCGGAAAATGCCACAAAGGTGAAAGTAAAAGACAAGGTCGAGTATGTGGCGATTGATGACATTTCTCTGTTGATCAAAACGGAAGCGGATATCGATGCGGAAGCGGAAGATACGGCGGTAAACAACGCAAGAGAAGAGGCAGACGATACAGAGCAGACCGCAATCCGCAGAGACGGAGATGCCAAATTTGGTATTGATGTTTCCAAATGGAACAACGAGATTGATTGGGAAAAAGTCAAAGAGGCAGGTGTGGAATATGCGATTATCCGTGTGGGATATCGTGGTTCATCCACCGGCGCGTTAGTGGAAGATCCTTATTTTGTGACCAATATCGAAGGGGCCATTGCAGCAGATATTCCGGTGGGTGTTTACTTCTTTACCCAGGCTACAAATGAAGTGGAAGCGGTGGAAGAAGCCAGTATGGTTATTGCACTTTGCGAGGAATATGACTTGGATTATCCGGTGTTTATTGATACGGAAGGTGCCGGCGGGGATGGCAGAGCGGACAAGCTGGATAAAGAGACAAGGACACTTGTGTGTGATGCATTTTGTTCGACCATGCAAAACGCGGGATACGAAGCGGGCATTTACGCAAGCTGCAATTGGTTGAATACCAACTTGGATATGGATAAATTGCAGCAATATATTGTGTGGCTCGCGGAATACAAAGATGTGCCTACGTATCAAGGGTATTACCAGATGTGGCAGTACAGTTCGAACGGTAGCATTGACGGCATAGAAGGCCGGGTTGATATGAATATAAGTTATTATGACGGAAAGGAATAAAAAAATGGGAAAAATAACAGTGGAAACCTGCGAAATAGAGGGATTAAAAGTCATTACTCCGACCGTGTTCGGCGATGAACGTGGCTATTTTATGGAATCATACAATTACAACGATTACAAAGAGGCAGGCATCGATCAGATTTTTGTCCAGGACAACCAGTCTGCATCGAAAAAAGGCGTGTTGCGCGGTTTGCATTTTCAGATTCATTATCCGCAGGACAAGCTTGTGCGCGTAATCCGCGGAGAAGTATATGATGTGGCAGTGGATCTTCGAAAAGATTCTAAAACGTTTGGAAAATGGTATGGTGTATTGTTATCCGAGGAAAATAAAAAACAGTTTTTCATTCCGAAAAATTTTGCACACGGATTTTTGGTATTGTCCGATTATGCAGAATTTGCATACAAATGCACCGATTTCTATCATCCGAACGATGAGGGCGGGCTTTACTATGCGGATCCTGAAATTGGCGTAGAATGGCCGATTCCGGAAGGCATGGAACTGACATTATCGGAAAAAGACAAGAACTGGGGCGGTATTAAGGAGTACCTTAAGAATGAATAAAAAACATCTTAGCAAAAAGGCAGGAATTACATTGTTTTGTCTGGCAGGCGCAGCGTTGGCGGCAGTGATTTTGCTGCACCACAACCCGCGGGCAGATCAGACGGAAGAACTCATAAAGAAAATCATTGCGTGCATCGTCATTGCGGCATCCTGTGGCGTGTTTGCGCGTTTTTATGACAAGATTACGGTGTTGCCGGTAGAACTTTACCAAAACCGTAGACTTATTTGGAAGCTTGCCAGAAATGACTTTAAGAAACGTTATGCAGGCTCCTATATGGGTATGGTTTGGGCTATGGTACAGCCGGTTGTAACGGTCGTTATGTACTGGCTTGTTTTTGAAAAAGTATTCGGAAACCGAAGCGAGATGCTTGCCGGAAATTTGGAAGTGCCGTATGTGCTTTATTTGACGGCGGGTCTTGTGCCGTGGTTCTTCTTTTCGGAAGGTTTTACAAACGGAACAAGTGCGCTCATTGAATACAATTATCTTGTGAAAAAGGTAGTATTCAAAATCAGTATTTTGCCCATTATCAAAGTGATTGCGGCGGTGTTTATCCACGTATTTTTCCTTGCGGTTATGCTTATTCTTGCAATTGCATATGGGTATTATCCGACAATTTATACGATACAGCTTTTGTACTACAGCATATGTACGTTTGTGTTTGTGCTGGCGCTCAGTTATATGACTTGTGCGGTTGTTGTATTTTTCCGGGATTTGCAGCAGATTATTAACATCGGTTTGCAAATCGGAATGTGGGCTACACCGATTATGTGGAATATCAGCAAAGCAGGCGATTATCAGCTTTTGTTTAAGCTCAATCCGATGACGTATATTGTAAACGGATATCGCAGTGCTATTTTTGAACAGCAGTGGTTTTTTGAAGATTTTTATTCCACCACGTATTTTTGGATTGTGACGGTATTGTTGTTTACCATCGGTGCAATTTTGTTTAAACGATTGAAACCACATTTTGCAGATGTATTATAAAGGAGACTGGAATGGAAGAAAGACAGGTTGCCATCCGGGTAAAAGACGTAAAAAAAGTATATAAATTGTATAACAAGCCTTCGGACCGAATGAAGGAAGCGCTTGGCCTTAGCGGAAAAAAGAAAAAATATAAAGAGCACTATGCATTGAACGATGTAGATTTGACGGTTTATCAAGGAGAGTCCGTTGGTATCATCGGAACAAACGGGTCCGGAAAATCAACTATTCTCAAAATTATTACAGGTGTTGTGAGTCCTACTGCCGGCGAAGTGCAGGTAAACGGCCGCATTTCCGCGCTTTTGGAGCTTGGTGCCGGATTTAATATGGAGTACAACGGCATCGAAAACATTTACTTAAATGGTACAATGATTGGCTTTTCCGAGAAGGAAATCAGTGAAAAATTGCAGGATATTTTGGATTTTGCGGACATCGGTGATTATGTGTATCAACCGGTAAAAACGTATTCCAGCGGTATGTTTGTACGTCTTGCATTTGCGGTTGCGATTAACATTGAGCCGGAAATTTTGATTGTGGATGAGGCACTTTCTGTAGGTGACGTATTTTTCCAGGCAAAGTGCTATCACAAGTTTGAAGAGTTCAAAAAGCAAGGCAAAACGATTGTGTTTGTAAGTCATGATCTGAGCAGTATCAGCAAATATTGTGACAGAGTCATTCTTTTGAACAAAGGCGTGAAACTTGGCGAAGGCGAGCCGAAAGATATGATTGATGCATACAAGCGGGTGCTTGTAGGGCAGTATGAAGTGCCGGAAAGTGATGACAACAATCTGCTTTCCAACGAAGAACTTCAAAAGGCTGCAGCGGACAGCGCAGATGGGCTGAACAGACAGGGAACAAATCCGCAGCTGTTGGAGTATGGAAACGGAAAAGCGAAAATCACACAGATTTATATGACGGATGAAAAGAATCTCCGCACGACGGCTGTGCTGAAAGGCGGACAGTTTTCCATCCATATGCGCGTAAAATTTGAAGAAGACATACAGTCCCCCATCTTTGCCTTTACAATTAAAAATATCAAAGGCGTGGAAATTTGCGGAACCAATTCCATGGTGGAAAAAGCCTTTTTGGATTCCGTCAAAGCCGGGGAAGAAAAGGATATTACTTTTACACAGACGATGGACTTGCAAGGTGGCGAATACTTAGTGTCATTTGGGCTGACCGGATTTGAGGGCGATGAATTTGTGGTATATCACAGATTGTACGATGCTTTGAATATTACCGTTATTTCGGACAAAGACACGGTAGGCTATTATGATATGAATTCCAAAGTGGAGATTTGCGAAGTCACAAAGAGTTAGTGTGAACAGAAAGGCATAGTTAATAAGATGACAGAAAAAATCGGTAAGATTACGCTGGATTATACGTATTATCCGGGTGAAGATTTATATAGTGACGGAGACATCGAAGAGGAAATGCTCTCGATTGTGAAAGAGCATGAGGAAAAAGAGTTTACGCGTATTATTGAAGAGCGCGGAAGCTGGCCTATTTTTTATCATTTGTCGCCTCTTCGCGAAAATATTGTAGAATGGGTGCCGCTTAACAAAGATATGAAAGTGCTGGAAGTGGGAAGCGGTTGCGGTGCCATTACAGGTGCACTTGCAAGAAAAGCCGGAAGCGTGACTTGTATTGAACTTTCCAAACGCCGCAGTATGATCAATGCATACCGCCACAAAGACTGTGACAATGTATGCATTCAGGTCGGTAATTTCCAGGACATTGAAAAGACGTTGGACAATGATTATGATTTTATATTCTTAATCGGCGTGTTTGAGTATGCGCAAGGTTACATCGGCACGGATGAGCCCTATGTGAAATTCATGGAAATTTTGCGCAAGCATTTGAAAGGCGGCGGAAGAGACGGTCGTCTTATCATTGCCATTGAAAATAAATTTGGCTTAAAGTACTGGGCAGGTTGTAGAGAAGACCATCAGGGCTTGTATTTTAGCGGTTTGGAAGATTATCCGCAGGATACCGGTGTGCGCACGTTTACAAGAGGCGGATTAGAAAAGATTTGTGCGGCAAACGGCTGCAGAGAATACAGTTTTTATTATCCGTACCCGGATTATAAATTCCCCACAAGTATTTATTCGGATGACTACTTACCTCATGTGGGTGAACTCTGTACCAATGTGCGGAACTTTGACAGAAGCAGACTGCTTTTGTTTGATGAAAAAAATGTGTTTGATACGATTATAAAGGAAGGTATGTTCCCACACTATTCCAACTCTTATTTTTTGGTAGTGGGAAAAGAACTTCCGGTGAAATTTTCCAAGTATTCCAATGACCGTACGCCGGAATACACGATTTGTACAGATATCCGTAATCCGGAAAGCGGCATGGAACGAATCGGTGCGTTGAGTGGTGGCGATACGGTTAAGTTTGTTGTGGAAAAACGAGGGCTTGGGGAAGCTTCAGAAGCGCATATCCAGGCGATAAAAGAAGCCTATGACAAGCTGGAAGCACGTTACGATGGCGGAGAAATTTCCATTAACCGTTGTATGGTGAATCCGAAGGGCACACTTTCTTTTGAATTTGTGGAAGGAAAAACGCTGGAAGAGATGTTTGATGCACTGTTGGATAAGCAGGATTTGGAAGGTTTTGAAGCACTTTTTCGCAAATATATGGAGCGTGTCCGCTACAATACCGGCGTAGCGTTTACGGCTTATGACATGATTTTCCCCAATATACTTGTAAATGGCGATAAATGGACTGCCATTGATTATGAGTGGAATGTGGAAGAAGAGGTATCGATAGAGCGCATGGCATACCGCGCCTTGTACTGCTACAGACTTGGTGCTGCAAAACGTGCGGAAATTGTAGAAAAAATGCAAAATGAAGTGCTGCACGTAAGCGAGGAAGACAAGCACTGGGTGGAAGAAAAAGAGCGTCAGATGCAGGCGATGATTGCCGGAAAACGCAAAAGCATGGGAGAAATCCGTAATTTGATTGGCAATCCGGTGTACAATCCGCTTGGACTTGCAGTGGAAAATGCACCAAAAACGGTTATGAATATGGTGCAGATATATACAGACACCGGAAACGGTTTTTCCGAGGCAGAATCTTTCTTTTTGAAGGACAAAAAAGGCGCGCAGCAGTTTGATACGGAAACAGGAAAAGAATCAGTTTCTTTTGCACTGCATTTCGAACGCGGCATCAAAGCGGTGCGTATTGACCCGGAAAACGATCCGTGTATTGTATCGGTGGAAAAGGCGCTGTGGAACGGCAAACCATTGTCACTTGCAGAGAGAGGACGATTGGGAACCTTTTTTACAAACGGAAAAAGCATCCAAAATGGGGTGTTTGCATTTGGAAAGGAAGATCCGAATTTGACGTTTTTATTAAAAAACATGCCAATGAAGGATGATAACATTTTGGAAATAAGCATGAATGTAGCTTCTCTTCCTGCGGCGATTGCCGGAAAGTTTGCAGATTAAACACAATCATACACAATCATACCTAGACAGGAAAGGCGGAAAACTTTGGCGCAGTACGATTTTACCAATTATTACAGACAGGCATATTGGGACATAAAAGAAAAAAACGTAAGTCTGGCATGCGATACAGCGTCCAAAGAACAGGCTGTGCTTGAACTGCGTCAAAAATATGAGCGTATCGCGGGAAATCCCGTGATACGCCTTTTGCGTGGCGTGAAAAAAATTCCGGCAAAACTGGCAGATAAAAAGGCAGATTATGCGCAGGAAAGTCCGTGCCCGGAGCAGTCCATGAGTGTGAAACAATATGAAAAGGAAGTTTTGTTGCAAAAGAATCCATATATGGGATGGATTATGCAACATGAATCAGAATTACGGATAAAAGAAGCCGAAAACACAAAGATAGTCAAATATAACGAGTGTAATGGCAAGTTTACACTTGCAAATATAAAAGAAACATATGTTATTTTTTGCTCTGAAAGAGGGCGTATGAGTGACAATACACAGGCGATTGTGGAACAGTATTTTGAAGCCCATCCGGAAACGGAAATATTGTACGGAGCAGAAGATGAATGGAATATGGAAAAACAAGAAGGTGATATGCGGGAAAACCCATGGTTTAAACCTGTTTTCTCACCGGAAACATTACTGTCGTTTTTTTATTTTGGAAGTTTATTTGCGATACGTCGCGAGGCGTTTGAAACAATCAAATGGCTGGGAAGCGATAACGGAAAAGTGAATGTATATGATTTTGTTTTGAAAGCGACAGAAAAGATGGACGCACAAAAAGTTGCGGCGCTGGATGCAGTACTTTTTCATAGAGAAAAGAACACGAAAGGCGTATGGGGCTTTGAAAAAGAATTTTCCAAAATGAAGACCGATATTATGAGAAGCAGAGGATATAATGCTTATGCGGAAGAGACGAACGTGCCGGGAGTGTATAGTATCCGTGTGGAGTGTGATGATAAAATATCAATCGTTATTTTATCGAAAGATAACCCGGAATTGCTCTCAAGATGCATTTCTTCTATTCGGGAAAAGACAGACTATGACAATTATGAAATCATTGTTGTAGATAATGGCAGCCATGAAGCGAATCGCGTAAAAGTGGAAGCATTAAGCCAAAAGATGGCATTTATATATATATGTGAGCCGATGGACTTCAATTTTTCAAAGATGTGCAATATCGGCGCAAACCATGCAAAGGGAAAATATCTACTGTTATTAAATGATGACGTAGAGGTGATAGAGGCCGGATGGCTTCGCAGAATGGCCGGTCAGGCTTCGGTGGAAGGAGTCGGAGCAGTGGGGGCAAAATTGTGGTATCCGGATAGTATTGCGATTCAGCATGCCGGTATTACTAATTTGCGCATAGGTCCGGCGCACAAGCTTGTCACTTCAAAAGATGACAAGATGTATTATGACGGAAGAAATTATTTTAATTTCAATTGTCTTGCTGTTACCGGTGCGTGCCTTATGGTAAAAAAAGAGTTGTATGAAGAAGTCGGCGGTTTAGACCCGTCCATGCCGATTGCGTACAACGATGTGGAATTTTGTTTTGCCTTACATAAAAAAGGGTATCGGAACGTGTTGAGAAATGATTGCATTTTGTTGCATCATGAATCTTTAAGCCGGGGCTTAGATGAAGAGACAAAAGAAAAAGCAGACCGGCTTCTTGCAGAGAGAAAACGTTTGTATGAAAAATATCCCCGGTACGAAGGCTGGGACGGATATTACAGCCCTTATTTGGTGCAGGATTCTCCTTTGTATGAATGCGGTGTGACCAAGGCAAATGTGAGTGTAACAAAACCGATTGCGCCGTTTCAAAATAAGAGCAAAGCAAAATTGTTATCCGATAAAGCAATCTGTTCTAATGTAGAAAGCGTTTTATTGGAAAACAATGTGTTGAAGATGCGCGGATGGAGCATATTAAAAAATGCGGATAACTGCCATTACAAGAAGCGGTTTTTCTTGCGCGGCTTGCGTAATAAAAATGTATACGTAGCGGAAACGCAACGGTGTCTGCGGGAAGATGTGGCAAAAGTTTTTGACACACAAGTGCGTATCGAGCTTTCCGGAATGGAGACGGAAGCAATGGTAAAGACGATTCCGGAAGACCTTTACGAAATCGGTGTAGTGTATGAAGATATGCTCTCCGATAACGCATATTATTGCATGACAAAAAACACGATTGAAATAAAATAACAAATGTTATAAAAGGAAATATATCATTATGAGTCAACAAAATCATGTGCAGTCCGATAAGGACGAATTGGAATTTTACAAAAAAGCGTATGAAGCAGAATTGGAAAAAAATCAGACTTTGGTGACCCGATTGTCTGCTGCGTTGGAAGAAGAACAGCGTTTGCAAGAGCAGATAGACCGGATTAAGGGTGGGGCGATTTGGAAACTTTCTAAGCCGGTACGTTCTTGTATTCATTTGTTGAAACGGACAAAGGACAGACTGTCACGTTATGGAAGTCTAAAAGGAATTGCCCGTAAAATAAAAAGCAAAGGCATCGAAAAGCAGGCAAAAGTGCAACACGGAACGGCTAGTTTCCCGGACGAACAACAACGAAAAATAGAGGAAGAGACGAAATTCCCAAAGGACATTAAGTTTAGTATTCTCGTACCGCTTTACAACACAGCCGAAATCTTTTTGCGCGATGTCATCGAATCGGTACAGAGTCAAACTTACAAAAATTGGGAGCTTTGTCTGGCGGACGGTTCGGACGCAGACCATGCCTATGTGGAGGAATTGTGTCGTTCTTATATGAAAGAAGATTCCCGCATCTGTTACAAAAAGCTGGAGAAAAACGAAGGCATTTCAGGAAATACAAACAGGTGTTATGAAATGGCAACGGGCGATTATATCGGTTTGTTTGACCACGATGACATTTTGCATCCAAGTGTGTTATACGAATATATGAAAGCAATATGCGAACAGGGAGCAGATTACATTTATTGCGACGAAACGACGTTTCAGGGCAAGAGCATAAACAATATGCTCACGCTTCATTTTAAACCGGATTTTTCTATTGATAATTTGCGTTCAAATAATTACATCTGTCATTTTAGCGTATTTGACAGAAAATTGCTGGAGGGAATGGAACTTTTCCGCACGCAGTTTGACGGAAGCCAAGACCATGACATGATTTTGCGTCTGACCGCGAGAGCAAAAAAAGTGGTGCATGTGCCGAAGCTATTGTATTATTGGCGTTCCCATAAAGAGAGTGTGGCGTCCGGCATCGATGCAAAAACATATGCGATTGATGCGGCAAAAGGAGCCGTTTCGGAGCATCTGTCAACGTGCGGATTTGAAAAATATGAGATTCTAAGTACCAAAGCATTTGCCACCATTTTTAGAATAAAATACCGACTGTTATCATATCCGAAGATTTCGATTATTATACCAAACAGGAATCATTTAATGGATTTGAAGAGATGTGTATCTTCCATTTTGGAAAAGAGCACATATGACAATTATGAAATTATTATTGTAGAAAATAACAGCGATGATGCGCAGTTGTTTGCTTACTACGAAGAGCTGAAAAAACAGGAAAATATCCGTGTCGTTGTATACGAAGGTGAATTCAATTATTCCAAAGTAAATAATTTTGGGGCGGCCAAGGCAACAGGAGAATATCTACTGTTATTAAATAACGATACGGAGGTTATTACTATCAACTGGATGGAAGAACTTCTTATGTATGCACAGCGAGAAGACGTTGGTGCAGTTGGCGGCAAATTGTATTATGAAGATAATACGATTCAGCATGCGGGCATTGTGCTTGGTTTAGGCGCCCATAGGACTGCCGGCCACACACATTACAAAATTGACAGAAACAATTTCGGCTATATGGGAAGACTTTGTTATGCGCAAAACGTGTCCGCCGTGACGGGGGCATGCCTTCTTGTGAAAAAGAGCCTTTACGAAGAAGTGGGCGGTTTGTCGGAACAATTTGCTGTGGCGTTGAACGATGTAGACTTTTGTTTAAAACTCAGACAAAAGGGACTGCTCAATGTATTTACGCCGTTTGCTGAGTTGTATCATTATGAGTCTGCATCCAGAGGCTCCGATGTGCAGGGAGCAAATGCGGCACGTTACGACGCAGAAGCGGAGCTTTTCCGCACAACATGGAAAGAAGTGTTGGAAAAGGGAGACCCGTATTACAATCCAAACTTCTCACTGGATCACAGTGATTACACACTTCGTTTGGACAGTGCGCAGTAGTATATCCGAAAAATAGTGCTTACCGGTGCACATATTCCCGCTTCTTGTGGGAAGCGCAAAACTGTGGTAAAATACCGATATTGAATTTAAGAAAGAAAAAGGGGCATACCTTGATAAAAAATGCTCTGGAATGGAGAAAAGATGGGATATTTGGAACAATTTGAATTTTGGTTGAACGATGAGTATTTTGATGAAGATACAAAAAAAGAACTGCTTTCCATCCGCAATGACGAAAAGGAAGTGGAAGACCGTTTTTATAAAGAGTTGGATTTTGGAACCGGTGGATTACGTGGTGTAATCGGTGCCGGAACGAATCGTATGAATGTATACACGGTTCGCAAAGCCTCCCAAGGTTTGGCAAATTATATTTTGCAACAAGGCGGCGAGGACAAGGGAGTTGCCATTGCCTATGACTCCAGAAATATGTCACCGGAATTTGCAGATGAGACTGCTCTTTGTATGGCAGCAAACGGAATTAAGGCATACGTATTTGATGCGTTGCGCCCTACGCCGGAATTGTCCTTTGCGTTAAGAAAACTCGGATGTATTGCAGGCGTGGTGATTACAGCAAGTCATAATCCGCCGGAATACAACGGTTACAAAGTATATTGGGAAGACGGCGCGCAAATTACTGCCCCAAAAGACAAAGAAATTATCGCAGAAGTTAAAAAAGTGACAGATTATCATACAGTAAAGAGCATGGACATGGCACAAGCTATGCAGGATGGACTTTACAACGTCATCGGCAAAGAGATGGATGATGCGTATATGGAAGAATTGAAAAAACAAATCATTCATCCGGAAATCATCCAAGAAGTGGCAAACGATATTTCTATCGTTTACACACCGCTTCACGGAACCGGCAATATACCGGCACGCCGTATTCTTTCTGAGCTTGGTTTTAAAAATGTGTACGTTGTACCGGAGCAGGAACTTCCGGATGCAAAATTTTCCACGGTAGCATATCCGAATCCGGAGGATCCGAAAGCGTTTGAACTTGCTTTAAAACTTGCAAAGGAAAAAGATGCAGATATCGTTCTTGCAACAGACCCGGATGCAGACCGTCTCGGAGTATATGCAAAAGATACAAAGACCGGGGAATACGTTTCATTTACCGGTAATATGTCCGGTATGCTCATTGCGGAATACATTTTGAGAGAGCGTACCGCGAATGGAACAATGCCGGAAAATCCCGCACTTGTGTCTACTATCGTAACAACCAACATGACACAGCCGCTTACGGCAGACTATAACGTACGCCTGATTGAAGTATTGACGGGATTTAAGTTTATCGGGGAGCAGATTAAGTTTTTCGAGCAGACAGGCAGCAACCACTATGTGTTTGGTTTGGAAGAAAGTTATGGATGTCTTGCCGGAACACATTCCCGTGATAAAGATGCTATCGTAGCTGTTATGATGTTGTGCGAAGTGGCGGCGTGGTGCAAAAAGAATGGCATTACCCTTTGGGATCAGATGCTTCACATTTATGAAAAATACGGTTACTTTAAGGAAGATTTATATACAATCACATTAAAAGGAATTGACGGTTCCAAGCAGATTGCTGCGATTATGGACAAACTCAGAAACGAGCCGCCAAAAGCGTTTGGAGCGTTACAAGTTTTGGAAGTGCGGGATTATGACTGCGGCGTAATTACCAATCTGGCTTCCGGTCAGACAAGACCGACCGGTCTTCCAAAATCTAACGTGTTGTACTTTGACCTTACAAACGATTCCTGGTGTTGCGCACGTCCTTCCGGTACAGAACCCAAAATTAAGTTCTACATGGGCGTAAAGGGGACAAGCCTTGCGGATGCGCAGGAAAAATTAAATCAACTCACTGCAGAATTAAAAGCAGTCATATAACTATGACGGCGTACAAGTAGTACGGCTTAGCGGACTGCAAAAAAGGCTGTCGCCATGTGCGGCAGCTTTTCGAATAAAACGGTTGTTACAACTGTGACAGAGATGGAGAAGAAAAGTGGCTTTTTTTCAAATGGCAAACATAAAAAAAACCATATATTATTTGAAGCGTAACGGAATACGTAATACGTTTTATGCCGTGTTGGAGCGTCTGGAGGAAAAAGGCGCGCCGTACCAATATATAATGCCGGACGAGGAAACAAAAAGAAAACAATGTCTGGAAAGCTTTGAATTTGCCCCTAAGTTTAGCATTTTGGTGCCGGCTTATGAGACAAAAGAGTGCTATTTGCGTGCACTTGTAGATTCTGTGCTGGCACAGACTTATAAAAACTTCGAATTGATTATTGCAGACGCCGGAAAAAGCAATGTGGTGGAGCAGGTTATAACAACTTATGCAGACAACCGCATTGTATACAAAAGGCTGGCACAAAACGGAGGTATTTCTGAAAATACAAATCAGGCAATGCAGGTGGCAACCGGCGATTATATCGGGCTGCTGGACCACGATGATTTTTTGACGCCGGATGCCTTATATGAGATGGCAAAAGCGATTGAACTTGGAAAAAAGGAAGGAATGGAGCCTGCGATGCTTTATTCCGATGAAGATAAATGTGACGGAGATGCGTTGCGGTATTTTGAACCGCACAAAAAATATGATTTTAACATGGACTTGTTGTTATCCAACAACTATGTGTGCCATTTTCTTGTGATGAAAGCTGCGCTTATGAAAAAGCTTTCGTTTCGTAAAGAATATGACGGTGCGCAGGATTATGATATTACACTTCGCGCGGTGGAAATGTTGTATGCGGAATACGGTTATGCGGCTTTGGGCGGCCAATGTATCGTCCATATTCCGAAAATATTGTACCACTGGAGATGTCACGAAGATTCTACGGCTGCAAATCCGGAAAGCAAGCGCTATGCGTATGAGGCAGGAAAGCGAGCGGTAAGTGATTTTTTGAACCGGCTTGGTTGGAGTGCAAAAGTGACAGACAGTGCCCATCTTGGCTTTTATCATGTCAAAGAGCAACGCGTTTTTGAACAGATGGGGAAAGTGGCGGCAGTCGGCGGAAAGCTGCTTGATAAAAAAAGACGAATCGCAGGCGGTCCTATGGTGGATGGCAAACGGCTTTTTGTGGGATTAAAACAGCAATACAGTGGATATATGCACCGGGCAGTTTTGCGTCAGACGGTGCAATGCCTTGATTTGAGATGTATTCGGGTGAATCCAAAGTTTCATTCAGATTTTGAAAAAATTACCGGTTTGAAATATGAAGAAAATCCGAAAGATAATATGTTTTTTAGGGAAAAATATGAGTTAACCGAAGATGAATGGCAGCAGAAAAGCAGCGCATTTTGTAAATTTGTTTGCCATAGTGCATATCGGCTTGTATTTTTGCCGGATATGCAATACCGTCTGCGCAAATAATTAGATTTTGCAAAAAAAGACGGTAGCTGACGAGGTTATGCAAATTATGAAAAAAACGACAGTAGTCATACCCAACTGGAACGGAAAACAATATTTGAAAGAATGTCTGGATTCCCTTCTTAGCCAGGAAAATACAAAATTGCATATTATAATAGTGGATAACGGTTCGACGGACGGCAGTGTTGCTTTTTTGGAGGAACACTATCCGATGGTGGAAGTGATTGCGTTTTCACAAAATTTAGGATTTTGTAAAGCGGTGAATGCAGGCATTCAGGCGGCGGGGACTGAGTACGTCTTTTTGCTTAACAACGACACAACGGTAGACAAGCATTGTGTTGCAAGTCTGGAAACTGCTATAGAAAAGAATAGTAAAATATTTTCTGTAGGGGCCAAAATGCTTTCCATGCAAAATCCGGAAATCATCGACGATGCGGGGGATTATTATTGTGCCTTGGGTTGGGCGTATGCAACCGGAAAAGGAAAAAAAGACTGTGAAAAGTATTCCAAACCGAAAAAAATTTTTGCAGCCTGTGCCGGAGCGGCCCTTTATCGAAAAGAAATATTTGACAGCATAGGACTGTTTGACGAAAATCATTTTGCCTATCTGGAAGATATTGACGTGGGCTTCAGAGCGCGTATTTACGGCTATTTTAACGTGTTTGAGCCGGCTGCACTGGTGTATCATGCAGGCAGTGCAACGAGTGGTTCAAAATATAATGAATTTAAAATAAACTTTTCTTCCCGCAATAGTATCTATATTATTAGGAAAAACATTCCGCTTGTGGGCAGACTTATAAATCTTCCGTTTTTTGTCATCGGATTTTTTGTGAAAGTGCTGTTTTTCCTGAAAAAAGGATATGCACAAGTGTATATCAAAGGACTGTTTGCAGGACTGAAGCTTAGCGTCACAAGAGAGGGACGGTCGAAAAAAGTAGTATTTCGATGGAAACATTTCGGAAACTATTGCCGCATTCAACTGGAATTGTGGGCAAATATTTTCCGAAGATTCGTAAATGGTGGCTGATGATAACTATAGTTTATATAAATTTTGGTTGTACTTTTATGTAGATTATTGTAGAATATCTTCGGGTATGGAGAAAACGATATGATTAAAGATAATCAGAAAATTTTCAATAGATTACACGTACTTGTGGATGCTATCATTGTAGCAGGTTCCTATATGTTGGCATGGTATATTCATTTTGCCAGCATTTTCACCGGTTTGTTTGTAAAACCGGGCGAAGGCTACTTGGGAATGGAACGGTATTTTGAAGCGATGTGGTACCTCGTTCCGGGCTATCTTATTTTGTATTATGCATTCAACATGTACCGTCCGAAACGAACAACCGGAAGACAGTTTGAGATACTCAATATTATCAAGGCGAATATTGTCGGATTTATTTGTTTCATCGGAACATTGTATTTGTTCAAAGAGCAGGATTTTTCCCGTTCTATGATTGTGATGTTCTCGGTGCTCAATATTGTTTTGACGGCAGTATCCAGACTTGTTATCAGAAAGTTGTTGCGTTTGATGCGCAAAAAAGGGTATAATTTAAAACATATTTTGCTGGTGGGATATTCCCGGGCAGCAGAAGGGTATATCGACCGCATTGTCGGTAATCCGCAGTGGGGATATCATATTTGCGGCGTGCTGGATGACAGAGTGCCAAGCGGTACCTTGTACAAAGGTGTGAAAGTGCTTGGTCGTATCGACAATCTGGAGATTATCTTGCCGGAAAACAAGTTGGATGAAATTGCAATTACGCTGGCTTTGGAAGATTATGACAGACTGGAAGAGCTTGTGTCCATGTGTGAAAAATCCGGTGTTCATACGAAGTTTATTCCGGATTATAACAGCCTCATACCAAGCAGACCGTATACCGAAGATTTGAACGGACTTCCGGTTATTAACATCCGTTATGTGCCGTTGACCAACACATTAAATATTGTGGCAAAAAGATTGGTTGATATTGTTGGTTCCCTTGTTGGAATCATACTGGCATCGCCTATCATGCTTATTTCGGCGATTGCGATTAAGTGTTCCAGTCCGGGGCCTGTTATTTTCAAACAGGAGCGTGTAGGACTGCACAACAAGCCGTTTCAAATGTACAAATTCCGCACCATGCGTCTGCAGGTAGAAGCAGAGGAGAAAAAGGCATGGACGGTAAAAGATGACCCGAGAGTTACAAAAGTCGGAAAGATATTAAGAAAGACAAGTTTGGACGAACTTCCGCAGTTGTTTAATATTTTTATCGGAAATATGAGTCTTGTAGGGCCAAGACCGGAAAGACCTCATTTTGTGGAACGGTTTAAGGAAGAAATTCCGCGCTACATGATTAAACATCAGGTGCGTCCGGGACTGACAGGATGGGCTCAAATTAACGGGTATCGGGGCGATACTTCGATCCGTAAACGAATTGATTATGATATTTATTATATTGAAAATTGGACCATGTCTTTGGATATCAAGATTATGTTCTTAACAATTTTCAAAGGATTTATTAATAAAAACGCGTACTAGTGATATACAAAATTAAGGAGAAGAAAAATGGCAGCAGAAACAAGAGGGCAGAGAAATACAGGGGCAAGAAGACCAAATCCGAACGCAGGAGGAAACGGTCGCGTGAATGCGCGACAGAAGGCGCAAAAAAAGAAAAGAAAGATTATTATTTTTGCGGCTGAAATTATTGTGCTTTTAGTTGCACTTATCGTTTTGTGGGGTGTCCTTAAAGGCGGTGAAGTACAACGTGTTGAGTTAAAAGAAAGTGAAATTATCATCAACGAAAACGTAAAAGACAACGAGACGTTGGAAGGTTATCGAAACGTAGCCTTGTTTGGTGTTGACTCTACGGTGGGTGATTTGAAGAAAAATACACGTACAGACTCCATTATGATTGCATCCATCAATCAGGCGACCGGAGAAGTGAAAATTGTTTCTTTGTACCGTGATACGTACTTGAACTTGAGTAATGACACATATACAAAATGTAATGCGGCTTACGCAAAGGGCGGTCCGGAAATGGCAATCAACATGCTGAACATGAACCTTGACCTTAACATTACAGACTTTGTTACAGTTGGTTTTGCAGGATTAAAAGATACGATTGACGCACTTGGTGGTGTATATATTGATGTAGATGAATCCGAAATCGTACATCTTAACAACTACCAGTATTGTATGGCGGAAGATTTGAAATGTTCTTATGAAGAAGTGACAGAGCCGGGATATCAGTTACTTGACGGTCTTCAGGCGACGGCATATTGTCGTATCCGTTATACGGCAGGAAGCGATTTTAAACGTGCAGAACGTCAGCGTGAAGTATTGCAGGCTGTTGCAGAAGTTGCACAGAAAGCAGATGTTTCTTCTTTGACATCGATTGCAAACAACGTATTTGGTGAAGTGTATACTTCTCTTAGTCTTTCTGAAATCGTAGACCTTCTTGGAGATATATCCAAGTACAAAATCGTTGCAACAGACGGTTTCCCGAGAGAGGAATTAAGAACAACAGGAAATATTGGTTCAGACGGTAACTGTATTGTGCCGATTTCCCTCACAGATAACGTTGTATGGTTGCATGAATTCTTATTTAATGATACGGATTATATAGTATCTCCGGATGTACAAAGTTACAGTGATAAGATTCATAGTGATACGGCAGGATATTTACAACAATAAATCAGAACAATGCGGAGCAATCCGGAAGATATATAAAGGGAACTGTAACAGGTTCCCTTTATGTTGGTTAAAGGGAGATTCTTTCTTTGACAAAAGGCAGTGAGAACGGAGAACAACATGGATAGAGTAAATGTAGTCATTCCCACATACAAACCGGACGGGAAGTTTTTAAAACTGGTAGAAATGTTGGAAAAACAAACCGTACAACCGGAACGTATTATTGTGATGAATACGGAAGAAAAGTATTTAGACAAACTCTTGTATGGAAGAAAGTTTGAGGAAAATTACAATAACATAGATGTTTTTCATATTTCCAAAAGGGAGTTTGACCACGGAAAAACGAGACATCTTGGCATGAAAAAGGCAGACAGTGAATATGTACTATTTATGACACAGGATGCGGTTCCGGCAGATGAGCAGCTTGTAGAACAACTGTTGGCCGCATTTGCGGAGCCGGATACGGCGGTTGCTTACGCCAGACAGTTGCCGGATGAAAATTGTGGGGTGATTGAACGTTTTACAAGAACATTCAATTATCCGGACAAAAGCGTTGTGAAAAGCAAGAAAGATTTGGATACGCTTGGTATCAAGACATTTTTTTGCTCCAATGTATGTGCCATGTACAAGAAAAGTATTTACGAAGAATTGGGCGGTTTTGTGCGTCATACTATTTTCAATGAAGATATGATTTTTGCGGCAGAGGCCATCAAATCAGAGTTCAAAATTGTTTATCGGGCGCAGGCACAAGTCGTACATTCGCACAATTACACAAACATGGAACAGTTAAAGAGAAACTTTGATTTGGGCGTTTCACAGGCAGACCACCCGGAAATATTTGAAGGAATATCCTCCGGAAGCGAAGGGAAAAAACTGGTCAAACAGACAATACAGTACTTGTGGAGAAACAAATACAAAAGATATATTCCAAAGTTGTTTGTGCAAAGCGGATACAAATACATGGGATATCTGCTTGGAAAAAAATATAAAAAACTTCCGAAAAAGATGGTGCAGAAGTTGACAACCAATAAGGCATTTTGGGATAATGATACGGGTATTTAGGAATAAGACGGAGGAATGCTATGTGTGGAATTGTTGGATATATAGGTAAAAAGCAGGCGGCACCGATTATTTTAAACGGGCTTGCCAAATTGGAATACAGAGGATATGATTCGGCCGGAATGGCAATTTTTGATGGTGATAAAATTAATATCAAAAAATCGGTCGGAAGATTGAATGTGTTGGAAAATCTGACACACGGCGGAGAGACGATGCCGGGAGTTTTAGGAATCGGACATACGCGTTGGGCAACGCATGGGGCGCCCAGTGATGAAAACTCTCATCCGCATTTCAACAAAGACGAAACGATAGCCGTAGTGCATAACGGCATTATTGAAAATTATATTCCTTTAAAGAAAAAAATGACGGACAAAGGATATAAATTCCTTTCCGAAACCGATACAGAAGTGTTGGCCCATCTTTTGGACTATTATTATAAAGGCAATCCTTTAGAGGCCATTACAAAGGTACTTCATCGTGTGGAAGGCTCTTATGCACTTGGTATTATGTTTGCGGACCATCCGGACGAAATTTTTGCAGTAAGAAAAGACAGTCCTTTGATTGTAGGACAAAATGAGGAAGGTTGTTTTATTGCATCCGATGTACCGGCTGTGCTGAAATATACAAGAACCGTCACTTACGTGGATAACAATGAAATTGTACGTCTGCGCGAAGACCATATGCATTTTTATACCGTAGATGAAGAAGAAATTATCAAAACTCCGGTGACGATTGATTGGGATGCCAATGCGGCAGAAAAGGGCGGTTACGATCATTTTATGCTGAAAGAAATGTACGAGCAGCCCAAAACCGTAAACGATACTATTTCTCCGAGAATTAAGGATGACGATATTGTGATTGAAGAGTTGCATATGTCGGATGATGAGATTGCAGCTATTAAGAAGATTCATATTGTTGCCTGTGGTTCTGCATATCATACCGGTGTGACAGCAAAATATGTGATTGAAGGTCTGGCACGCATTCCGGTGGAAGTGGATGTGGCCTCCGAATTCCGCTACCGTAACCCGATTTTGGAAGAGGGCGCTTTGGTCATTGTCATCAGCCAGTCCGGTGAGACCGCGGATACACTTGCGGCACTCAGAGAATCGAAAGCGCGCGGCTTTAAAGTGCTTGGTATTGTAAATGTTGTGGGTAGTTCCATTGCCAGAGAGGCAGATAACGTTATGTACACATGGGCAGGACCGGAAATAGCAGTTGCGACAACAAAAGCATACAGTGCGCAGCTTGTTGCGCTGTATTTGCTTGCACTCAAATTTGCAAAGGTCAAAGGAATGATTTCGCCGGAGCAGTTTAGTGAAATGTTGGCAGACATAAAATGCCTTCCGGACCAGATTGAACTTTTGTTAAATAACAAAGAGAAAATACAGCGTTTTGCAAACCGTTATATCGGTGCAAAAGATGTGTTCTTTATCGGACGCGGAATTGATTACGCGATTTCGTTGGAAGGCTCGTTGAAATTGAAAGAAATCTCCTATATTCATTCGGAAGCTTATGCGGCAGGAGAATTGAAACATGGGACCATTTCTCTTATGGAAGAAGGAACGCTCGTTGCTGCAGTTTCTACACAGCCTGAACTGTTCCAAAAAACAATCAGCAATATGGTTGAGGTGAAGGCGAGAGGCGCTTTTGTTTTGGCAGTTACTTGCGAAGGAAACAAAGAGATTGAAAAAGCAGCAGATTATGTTATTTATATTCCGGAAACAAATCCGTATTTTGCAAACTCACTTGCTATCATTCCGTTGCAACTTTTTGGTTATTATGTTGCCGTTGGCAAAGGCTGTGATGTGGATAAACCGAGAAATCTTGCGAAATCGGTTACTGTGGAGTAAAGAAAATGGGACTATGTGCAGTTTGCGAAGTGTTTAACAAATAATGCATAGTTTTATCACAAAAAAGACACAAAACGTGGCTATACTAAATGCATAGCAACCTCCTGCTGACAAGAAGGGTCTGCGGGAGGTCTTTTTATTTAACAGAAAAGAGGGAAAGAATATGTACAACGATAATATAAATCAGCCCAACCGGGAAATTCGCAAAAAAAATGCTGGCGGAAGCGGTTTGAAGAAATTTTTTGCCTGCGTTGGTCTTGGCATTTGTTTTGGCGTGTGTGCAGGCTTAAGTTTTTATGCAGTAGAGCGTATTACCGGAATGGGGGAAACGGAAAAAACAGTAGTGTCAGAAGAAATCGAGCAACTAGAAGAAGAGACCGTGGAGGCAGAGAAGGAAACGCAAAAAATAGAGCTTGTTGAGACATCCAGCATTTCTACTGTTGCGTCGGATGTAAGCGATATGGTAGAGGAAGTTATGCCGGCAATGGTTTCCATCGTAAATACGTATACCGCCAATATTTCTTTCTTTGGTCAAACCATGAGCCAGGAGGAAAGTGCCAGCGGTTCCGGCATTATTGTCGGAATCAGCGAGGAGGAGTTGCTGATTGCAACCAACTATCATGTTATTGAAGATGCGGAAGAATTAGCGGTATCCTTTGTGGACGATTCGGTTGCCATGGCAAAAATGAAAGGTACGGATCCGTCTATGGATTTGGCGGTAATCGCAATTCCACTTGAAGAGTTAGAAAAAAATACGTTAAAAAATATTGCCATAGCACAGTTGGGAGACTCGGATAAGCTGCAGCTGGGAGAACCTGCGATTGCCATAGGAAATGCACTTGGCTATGGGCAGTCGGTTACAACCGGTGTCATCAGCGCGCTTGACAGAGAACTTGCTGTTTCCGATACGATGAGCGGAAAATTCATCCAAACAAATGCGGCGATCAATCCGGGAAATTCCGGCGGTGCGCTTTTAAATATCAAAGGTGAGGTCATAGGTATTAATTCCAACAAAATTGGAGGAAGTGCCATTGAAGGTATGGGATATGCCATTCCGATTTCAGACGCAAAGCCGATTATAGAGGAATTGATGAATCGGGAGACAAAAGAAAAAGTAGACAAAGAGGATATGGGATATCTTGGTATCACAGGTGTCACTGTGACAGAAGATGTAGTGTCTGTTTACGGTATGCCAAAAGGTGTATACGTGACGAATGTTTATCCGAATACCGGAGCCGAAAGAGCCGGACTTGTAAAGGGATGTGTCATCGTTGCATTGGAAGGAATCACCATCCGTAATATGGACGATTTGGTAGAAGGACTGCAGTATTATGCAGTGGGTGATACGGTAGAGTTAACCGTTATGGAAAGTACGAGAGGCGGATACGAAGAAAGAACCATATCTGTAACGCTTGGAACAAAAATTGAAAATTAAAAAGTAATTGGAAAAGTACCGTACAGCCATGTGCGGTATTTTTTTTAAGAATTTTTTTACTTGTGACTCGATAAGCAATCATCTATAATAAGATGTGTGTATGGGAAGACAGGCTAAGAGTGTAAGATAAAAAAGAAATGAGGATAAAAATGTCAGATATAGAAAAGAACAATTATAACGACAGTGATTATGAAGAGGTTTGTTTTATTTGCCGCAGACCGGAAAGTAAAGCAGGCAGAATGTTTCATTTGCCGCAAAATATTTGTGTGTGCAACGATTGTATGCACAAAACAATGGATACGGTCAGCCAGATGGATACAAATGGTATGTTAAATGATCCGAATATGATGCAGCAGTGGATGAACATGACAAGCATGAGTGATTTTGCAAATATGCAAGGCGGTTTTTCGGGTGGCTTTGAGCCGGATGATGAGGAAGAAGAGGACGTTGTTTCTTTGGAAGACGGAGAAGAACCGGAAACGGTTACCGAAGACGATGATGAACCGGAAGAAAAGAAAGCACAAAAGAAAAACCGCTATAAACAGCCGTTTATGGGTGGTTTTCCGAATATCAGCTTTGTCAATCTCTCCGATTTGCAAGGCGACGGAGGCATTCCGAACAGACAGCGTCTGAAAAAGAAAAAGGGCAATAAAAAGCCGATCCTTGATATCAAAAACATACCGGCGCCGCACAAAATCAAAGCCCAGCTGGATGAGTATATTGTAGGACAGGAGCACGCAAAGAAGGTCATTTCGGTTGCGGTTTACAACCACTACAAGCGCGTGGCAACAGGAACGATGGATGAGATTGAGATTGAAAAATCCAACATGCTTATGATCGGACCTACCGGATGCGGTAAGACATATCTTGTCAAAACGCTTGCCAGACTGCTTGATGTGCCGCTTGCCATTACCGATGCTACAACATTGACAGAGGCCGGTTATATTGGCGACGATATCGAAAGTGTTGTATCAAAACTTCTCGCGGCGGCAGACAACGATGTAGAACGTGCAGAGCAGGGCATTATTTTTATTGATGAGATTGATAAGATTGCCAAAAAGAAAAATACGAATTCACGTGATGTGAGCGGAGAATCCGTGCAGCAAGGATTGTTGAAGCTGCTGGAAGGTGCAGAAATAGAAGTGCCGGTAGGCGCAAACAGCAAAAATGCAATGGTGCCGCTTACGACTGTCAATACAAAAAATATTTTGTTTATTTGCGGTGGTGCATTTCCGGATTTGGAAGAGATTATCAAACAGCGTTTGAACAAACAGACGTCCATCGGATTTAGTGCAGATTTAAAAGACAAATATGACAAAGAAAAAAATATTTTGAGCAAAGTGATTATCGAAGACATCAAAAAATTCGGATTGATTCCCGAATTTATCGGTCGTCTTCCGATTGTGTATACACTGGAAGGTCTCTCCAAAGAAATGATGATAAAAATTTTGAGAGAGCCGAAAAATGCTATTTTAAAACAATACCAAAAATTGCTGGAACTGGATGAGGTGAAGCTGGAATTTGATGAAGGAGCACTGGAGGCCATTGCAGATAAGGCGATGCAAAAAGATACCGGTGCGAGAGCGCTTCGGGCGATTATTGAAGAATTTATGTTGGATATTATGTATGAAATACCAAAAGATGACAATATCGGCCGGGTGACGATTACAAAAGAGTACATCGAAGGAACCGGAGGACCGGTGATAGAAATCCGCAGCAACCAAATAGAAAGAAAAGAAGAGGTGAATGCACCTCTTGCGGAGGATGGCATATCATAAAAGCAAGGACGCATGTGGGGTGAAACATGCCAAGTTGCGAGGAAATTATCCAGTCAAATGAATACATGGATTTGATTATAGATTATGTTGTACCGGAGGCCTATGAAGCAGTGCTTGGGTCGGAGAGGTGTTCGATTCAAGTGGACGAACAATACCGGATATGGTATGCGAATCGAAGAAATCTTCCGTCGATTAATGTTTCGGAGTATACTTACCAGTATATTCCGAAATTGTATGCACCAATACAAAATGATTTTAATACATTAAATCTTTCAGAAACAGGGAGTCTGCGTGTACAACGGCCGCCGTTGTCATTGACAGGCAGTGGGACTGTTATTGCCATTATCGATACGGGTATTGATTACCGGAATGCTGCGTTTCGCAATCCGGATGGTTCCACGAGGATTTTGGCCATATGGGATCAAACGTTATTGCAAAGCGATTACCCACAATTTCGTGCGCCGATTGGAATACCATATGGTGTGGAATTTACAAGAGAAGACATTAACCGGTCGTTGCGTGGAGAAATTCCGCCTTTGCCCACAGGAGATGAAATCGGACATGGCACGGCAGTGGCAAGTGTGGCAGCAGGGAGTAACATTCAAAATGGTTTAGACTTTTTGGGAGCTGCCCCAAATGCAGACATTGTTGTTGTCAAATTAAAGCAGGCGAAACCGTATTTGCGAGAGTATTACCTGATAAGGGAAGGTGCGGTGGCGTTTGCGGAAAACGATGTTATGCTTGGTGTAAAATATGCACAGTCTTTTCGCATCCCACTGGCGCGTCCTGTTGTAATTTGTCCCGGTATTGGTACGAATATGGGTGACCATGCGGGAAACGTGGCACTGGATGTATACTTGGACAACAGTGCAGCAAAGCGGGGCCAGGCAATTGTGATTGGCGGTGGAAATGAGGGAAATGCAGCACATCATTTTACAGAACTTTTGTCGCAAACGGATTCATCACAAATACCGCCCTATTCGGATGTGGAAATCCGAGTCGGCGAAGGAGAACAGGGATTTGTTCTGGAAATGTGGGGAAATGCGCCCAATGTATTTCGTGCATCGGTCGTTTCGCCGGGTGGAGAAAGAATACCGGATATTTTGCTTGGTCAAGGGCAGAGTGTTACGTATTCTTTTGTATATGAGAACACAAAAATTACAATAGACAGTATTGTAGTAGAGCAAGGCTCGGGAGACGAGTTGGTTGTATTCCGGTTCAAAGATCCGACACCGGGAATATGGACGATACGTGTATCGGTAATCGGTACCCCATATCAGGCGGCGTTTCATATGTGGTTGCCTGTGACGGAATTTTTGTCTGCAGAGACCTACTTTTTAAATTCGTCACCGTACACCACTTTGACGGAACCGTCTCTTACACCAAACGTGCTGACGGTATCGGTGTACGATGGTGAAAACGGAAGTTTTTATGTGAATTCCGGAAGAGGATATGCAAGAGACGGGAGAATAAAGCCGGATGTTGCGACACCCGGGGTGGAAGTGCCGACTATCCGCGGAGCTCGTACCGGTGCGAGTATGGCAGCCGCGCTGGCAGCCGGAGCCGTGGCGCAATTTATGGAATGGGCAGTTGTACAGGGCGAAAATCCGCTTGTAGAAGGGAAAGAAATTAAAAACTATTTTATAAGGGGTGCGCAGAGAGACGATTACTATTCATACCCAAACAGAGAAGTCGGATTCGGAAAACTGAATGTGAATGGTGTGTTTGAAAGTTTGGCAGATATATAAACGGAGAAAAACGTATGATTTTTATCGCGATTGCAATTGCTATTGTATGCGTGGAAGCAGTCATAAAAGGAAACATTGAGAGAAAAGAATCCTCTTTCAGTGAGAAAAAATTAAGAGGGTTTTTGCATATAAGAAAGTATCATAACAACGGCGCTTTTTTAAATCTTTTAGAAAAACGCCGTGGTTTTGTGAAATGGATTTCGGTTTTGTATTGTGTACTGCTAACAGTTTTGTTTGTAGTAACACTGGGAAAAATGGGAAATGAACTTTTGAAAACAGGACTTGCCCTTTTGTTGGGCGGTGCTTACAGCAACACATATGACCGTTTGCGACGCAAATATGTGGTGGATTATTTTAGTATACATATTCCGGGGAAGTTTTTTAGAAAGCTTTCGACCGTCATTTTTAACATAGCAGATTTTTGTATTATGATTGGTGCCATGCTTACGACGATTGCACTGTATGATTTATGAGGTTTGTGGCAAAATAAAAAGGTGATCTGAGGAGCGTAGAGATAGAACAGAAGGAGCAAAAAACAAATGGAAGAAGAACGCAGAGAGCAGTGGAGACAGCAGATTGAGCAGATGAAACGGGAAAAGGCATTGCAGCTTAAGCGTCGTCAACAGATAAAAAAAATCATGCCGTATATTGGCGGGGGCATATGTTTGCTTGCTGTCGTGATTGGCGTTTTGGCCTTTGCCGGTAAGCCGGATAAGCAAGAGCAGAACGCGGAGGCTTTTGCAGCATATAACATGAACTTGGGAGTTTCGGCAGTTCAAAATACCATTGCCAATATGACGCGGCCTAAGGAGGAACCGGCAGAAACGGTACAAGTTTTTTCTGCCAATGTGACGGATTCCACCGAAAGCATCGGAGAAGAAATTGTAAGCAGCAATGCTGTTATGATTGAACTGGATAGTCATTCGATTATTGCAAGAAAAGCTGAGACGGAACGGGTTAATCCCGCTTCTATGACGAAGGTGCTTACCGTTCTTGTGGCAGCAGAGCAGTTGGGCGATATGTCTTTGCTCGATGATACATTTACGATGACGATTGATATTACGGATTATAGTTTTGTAAACGGATGCAGCAATGCAGGATTTGAAATTGGGGAAACGATAACTGTTCGCGATTTGTTTTATGGAACAGTTTTGCCATCGGGAGGCGATGCGGCAGTGGGTCTTGCGACTTATATTGCCGGTTCGCATGAAAACTTTGTAGCGCTTATGAATGAGAAGTTGGACGAGCTTGGTCTTTCTGATACTGCGCATTTTACCAATTGTGTCGGGTTATATGACGAAGAGCATTATTGCACAGTTTATGATATGGCGATGATTATGGAGGCGGCACTGCAAAATGAACTTTGCAGGGAAGTGTTGTCAGCACATACGTACACAACTTCGATTACGGAGCAGCATCCGGAGGGCATTCCTTTGTCCAACTGGTTTTTGCGTCGTATTGAGGATAAAGAGACAGGAGGGCTCGTGGTGTGCGGGAAAACCGGCTATGTGATAGAGTCAGGCAACTGTGCCGTAAGTTACGGAACGGGCGAAAACGGGAAAAGTTTCATTTGTGTAACGACCGGTGCAACCAGTGTTTGGAAATGCATCTACGATCATGCAGATTTGTACAAAAAATATATGTCTTTATAAAAGAAAAGGGCATAAAAATTTTGGAAACCGCACCATATAGTTTGTAAGTAAACTATATGGTGCGGTTTTAACATAAAATTTTATAGTTCTAATCATATGAGATTCTCTCAAGTAAAAAACTCCCTTGCAACTTAAAAAACACTGTGCTATAATGACAAATGATTTGAATATCAAAATATTAATAAGTCAAATAATAATAGTGTCAAATAAACGAAAAGTGTTTCAGAAACGGAGGAAATTATGAACTGGGATGAAGCCATAAAAGACTTGGAAGAACGTAGAAAAAAAGCTGCATTGGGCGGTGGGCAGTCCAGAATTAACAAGCAGCATGAATCCGGAAAGATGACTGCCAGAGAAAGAATCGAAATGCTTCTTGATGAAGGAAGCTTCGTGGAAGTGGACGGATTTATCGAATCCCGTATTGATGATTTTGATTTAGATAAAAGAAGAGCGCCGGGGGATGGTGTTGTAACCGGATATGGTGAGATTGGTGGAAGACTTGTTTTTGTTGCCAGCGAAGATTTTACGGTTATCGGCGGAACGTTGGGAGAATATCATTCTTTAAAAATTTGTCGCATTCAGGATATGGCTATGCAGATGAAGGCACCGCTTATTTGTATCAATGACAGTGGCGGAGCGAGAATTGAAGAAGGGATTTCTTCCCTCAGTGGTTACAGCGGAATGTTTTTGCGTCACACAAAAGCATCCGGTATGATTCCGCAAATTGCGGTTATTTTAGGACCGTGCTCCGGTGGTGCATGTTATGCGCCGGCAATTTGTGACTTTATTTTTATGGTGCGTGATACTTCCAAAATGTTTATCACGGGACCGAATGTAGTAAAAACCGTTATCAATGAAGAAGTTTCCGTAGAAGAGCTAGGGGGTGCGGATGTGCACGGTAAAAAAAGCGGTGTATCCCACTTTACGTATGATTCCGAAGGAGAGTGCCTGATGGGGGTACGTAAGTTATTGACATACCTGCCAAGCAGTTTTGAAGAAAAAGCGCCGGTTATATTATCCTTGCAGGGGAAACAGACATTGACAACAGGGTCTGCCAGCAAAGTGCTTCATAAAGTAGGACAGATTCGCAGAAATATGTTTGGAAAAGATGACGGGCGTTGTGCGAAGCTTTGCGACATCGTTCCGGACAATTCCAGAAGAGCTTATGATGTAAAAGAAGTTGTGGAATGTGTGGTAGATGAAAACAGCTTTTTTGAAGTGCAGCCTGACTTCGCTACAAATGTAGTAGTCGGTTTTGCCAGAATGGACGGGGAAGTGGTTGGCATGGTGGCAAACCAGCCGGCAGTGATGGGTGGTTCTTTGGACGTAAATGCATCGGATAAGATGGCGCGTTTCATCCGTTTCTGCGACTGTTACAATATTCCGATCGTTACTTTAGTTGATGTTCCTGCATTTTTGCCGGGGACGGCTCAGGAGCACAGCGGCATTATCCGACATGGTGCAAAAGTGTTGTATGCGTATTCGGAGGCCACAGTTCCCAAAATCACTGTTATAATGCGTAAAGCGTACGGTGGTGCTTACATTGCCATGAACTCCAAAGAGATGGGCGCGGATATTGTTTTTGCATGGCCCATTGCTGAAATTGCGGTTATGGGCGCAGAAGGTGCCGTAAACATTGCCTTTAAGAAAAAAATCAAAGCGGCGGAAGACCCGGTTGCGATGCGCGAGCAGTGTAAAAAAGAATATGAGGAGCGCTTTTTAAATCCTTATGTGGCAGCTGCACGCGGTTATGTAAATGAAGTCATTAAGCCGGAAGAAACGAGAAGTGCACTTTTGAAAGCGTTGCGGGGACTTCGCAGCAAGAAGGTGGATGCACCGAAGAAAAAACACGGCAACATTCCGTTATAAGAATGTAATGTAATATTGCGACATCATCCCGGCTTTTTGCCTGCCTGTGATGTGCAACAATATTTATATTTACACAAAAAACTACGCAATTTCCATTCTGACTCCAAATGCCGGAAATTTCCGACACTTGAGGGCAGCGCAGAAACTGCGTAGCTTTTTCGATGAGGCGTGCCGTGAAGCGGCGCGCCGGAACTATGTATCATTAGCAGTAGCTATTAAAGAACATACCACTATATGCGCTTGTAATATAAGATGGTGCAAAGTTTTTGCCCGGATTTTTGTACGCAACGATTTTGCTCATGGCATACTGCATCGGGTCTAAAGAAATTTGTTTCGTCTTCCGCATCAGTGCTTCTGCAAAATTGTGTACAGAACTGAAAGTTTCTTTTGCACCGTCTTCTAAAGCGGACTGACGAAGCGCATCTTTGTCGATGCTAATCTTACCGTCATTGCCCATTTTTAGTCCAACTGCATCCAGTTCGTTGCGGTACAACGCTGCAACGCCTTTCATCTCGGAAACGAGACGTGGACATTTTGGCTGTGAATTTAGGAAAGATGCGGTGTTGTCCATAAATGTATTGTAAGCATCCACCAACGCGGTAACATTGTCCGTTAACGACTCGGTATCTGTTTTTAAGCCAATAGTGGCAGTCTCGCCTTCGGTGGAGCGGACGCCGTTTAACGTAATCTGATACGTTTTTTCTACCGTAAAGCTGTTGGAAGAAGCGGTCTTCTCCTCGCCATTTAATAGGAAGGAAGCGTTGGAAGCATCTCTTGCAACATAATTAATACCAAAATAAGAAACGGCACCGGCTTTTTTACTTGTGTGTGAATCGCCGATTGCGAATATGTTGTTTTTGCCTTCCGGAATTCCTGTAGAAACGGAAGTAATGCGCAGCGCACTGTTGCCATTTTCATCGGTAAGAATGTCTGCCTTAAGGCCAATGTCGGAGTTGTTAATCAACCGGCTAAGTCTGGTCTGAATTTCTTTGTTTGTTTCGTGCTCATGAACTGCAAACTGGAATTCGTAGTTCATGTCATTAATATTCAAATCAAAAGAATAGGTATCTACCGGCAACGAAGAAGGAAGATCCGGCAGATATTTTCCTACGTTTACTTGTGGTGAAGCCAATGATTTTACTTCTATAGAGTAAGAAGGAATATCGGCATCATCCGGGAAATTGCCCACATATTCCGCACTAACAAAATCTTCATTGGAGGAGTAGGCAATTTTTTTGCTCAAAAGCTGTGTTTCATCCATGCCTCCGAGTGAGGCGATGGTATTGGACAAGGTGCGTGAATTTTCTTTAATGCCAACAGCAAATTCCCGCGTGTCCTTTGTGGAATCAAATATAGAAAGAGGAGCTTCACGGTTCAGCTTCACAATAGATTTGTAAATATTGCGAAGTTCGCTGTTCTTATGTGTGTCAAATTTGGTAGACCCTTTGGTATATGTAGTTAAATAATAATTGTATACCGTATTCAGTGCAGCGGAATATGCCATAAAATTGCCTCCTTTCCATAGTTTCCCAACATAAATTTGTACCTATATTTTAGCATGTAACACTACAAAAAACAATATAAATAGGAAAAAAGCTACTATATTTATATAAGGCTATCATATTTTCTCTATTTTTTTGTTGACTCACGCCATACCCCTGTGTTATAGTATACGGGCGAGATGAGATTTTAGGTCTTTTTTTTATGCTCAAAAATTGGGCATGGCGGACCGGTCATAACGATTAAGAATTTAGAGAAATAGCACGTGGAGGTGGAAAATATGCGTACAAGAATTACATTAGCATGTACAGAATGCAAGCAGCGCAACTACAATACTACAAAAGACAAGAAGACACATCCGGACAGAATGGAAACTAAGAAATATTGTAGATTCTGCAAAACTCATACAATGCACAAAGAAACAAAATAATTGTAACCCGCTTTTGATGTTTGAACAAGGAAAGGAATGGGCATTAAGATGGGAAATTCTGAGAACAATAACAAAGAGCAGAAACAGGGCTTCTTTAAAAGAGTTAGCACTGGTGTTAAATCTGAAATGAAGAAAATTTCCTGGCCGGACAAACAGTCATTACTTAAACAATCGGTTGCTGTAGTAGGCGTTTCGGTTGTTGTTGGGGCTATTATCACTGTGATGGATTTATTAATCCAGTACGGTGTAAATTTCTTGACAATGTAAGAGTGAGGGTGATTGTATGGCAGAAGCAAACTGGTATGTAGTGCATACCTATTCAGGTTATGAAAACAAAGTGAAAGCCAATATTGAAAAGACAATCGAGAACAGACATTTAGAAGAAGAAATTTTGGAAGTGCGCGTGCCGCTTCAGGACGTAGTGGAAATGAAGAATGGTACAAAACGTACGGTACAAAAGAAAATGTTCCCGGGTTACGTTCTTGTCAATATGGTAATGAACGACGACACTTGGTATGTTGTCAGAAACACACGAGGTGTTACAGGCTTTGTTGGACCGGGAAGTAAACCGGTGCCGCTTACAGAGGCAGAGATGAAGCCGCTTGGTATCCAGATGGAAAACGTAACAATCGATTTTGCAGAGGGTGATACCGTAGCCGTAGTTGCAGGTGTTTGGAAAGACACAGTTGGTGTTGTTCAAAAACTTGACATAAGCAAACAAACTGCAACAATCAATGTAGAACTGTTTGGCAGGGAAACACCTGTTGAAATCGGTTTTGCAGAAGTTAGAAAAAAATAATTTTGTTATTTTTCTCTGTGAAAACAGAGTGAAAATAAAGGTCACATGTAACGTCTGCTACGGCAGACAGTGGGAGCAGAAATGCGCCAATTACCACATATAGGAGGTGCCTAAAATGGCAAAGAAAGTAGAAGGATATATTAAGTTACAGATCCCTGCTGGTAAAGCTACACCAGCACCGCCGGTTGGTCCTGCACTTGGACAGCACGGTGTAAACATTGTTGAATTTACAAAACAGTTCAACGCAAGAACAGCTGACAAAGGTGATGTAGTCATCCCTGTAGTTATCACTGTATATGCAGACAGAAGTTTCAGCTTCATCACAAAGACTCCGCCTGCTGCAGTACTTCTTAAAAAAGCAGCTAACATCAAATCAGGTTCTGCTGTACCGAACAAAACAAAGGTAGCAACAATTTCCAAAGCGAAAGTTCAGGAAATCGCAGAATTAAAAATGCCTGATTTAAATGCAGCAAGCCTTGACGCAGCTATCAGCATGATCGCAGGTACTGCAAGAAGTATGGGTATTGTAGTAGAAGACTAGTAGGAGGAAGAACGATGAAACATGGTAAGAAATATAACGAAGCTGCAAAGTTAGTTGACCGTGCAGTTTTCTATGAGCCGGCTGAAGCAATTGCACTTGCAAAGAAAACAGCTACAGCTAAATTCGATGAAACAATTGAAGCACATATCAGAACAGGTTGTGACGGACGTCATGCTGAACAGCAGATCCGTGGCGCTGTAGTATTACCGAACGGTACAGGTAAAACAGTTAAAGTTTTGGTATTCGCAAAAGGAGATAAAGTTGCTGAGGCAGAAGCTGCCGGAGCAGATTACGTAGGCGGAGACGAATTAATCCCGAGAATCCAGAATGAGGGATGGTTGGATTTTGACGTTGTAGTAGCTACACCGGATATGATGGGTGTTGTTGGTCGTCTTGGTAAAGTTCTCGGACCGAAAGGTTTAATGCCGAACCCGAAAGCTGGTACAGTAACAATGGATGTTGCAAAGGCTATCAGCGATATCAAAGCAGGTAAGATCGAATACAGACTTGATAAAACAAACATCGTACATGTTCCTGTAGGTAAAGCTTCCTTCACAGAAGAACAGTTAAACGAAAACTTCAATGCATTAATGGAAGCTATCGTTAAAGCAAAACCAAGCGCATTGAAAGGTCAGTATTTAAGAAGTATCACAATTACTTCTACAATGGGACCTGGCGTTAAAGTTAGCGTTGCTAAATTCTAATTTTTGACGAATTGAAATCCACGTAAAAACCTGTCGGTCTCCGGCAGGTTTTTTTGTGAAAAAGTGCTTGACTATACAAAAAGTGTATGGTATTCTACTAAAGGTCGTTTAAAGACGACAGCCGAAGACAGTAGGTGCGAAGGGAGACCGACGCGTAAGTATATCGCCTACCGAGGAGAAAGAGTTTATGATTATGACTTTATGCCTCCCTGTCTTTGGGAGGTTTTTTTTCGGCTAAAAAATCTATAAGGAGGTAATCGGAAAAGATGGCAAAAGTTGAATTGAAACAACCTATTATTGCAGAGATTTCTGAAAGCATCAAAGATGCACAGTCTGTTGTTCTTGTTGACTACCGTGGACTTACTGTAGAACAGGATACAGAACTTCGTAAGCAGCTTCGTGCAGAAGGAATCACATATAAGGTTTACAAAAACACCATGATGAACTTCGCGTTCAAAGATACTGATTTTGAAGCACTTGCACCTTATTTGGAAGGACCTAGCGCGATTGCTATTTCTACTACAGATGCAACAGCACCTGCAAGAGTATTAGCAAAATTCGCTAAGACAGCAAATGCGCTTGAAATCAAAGGTGGTGTAGTAGAGGGTATCGCATACGATGCAGCTGGTATTGCTAACATCGCAAGCATTCCTTCCAGAGAAGAATTACTTTCCAAATTACTTGGAAGTATTCAGTCTCCTATCACAAACTTTGCTCGTGTCATGAATCAGTTGGCAGAAAAAGGCGGCGCATCCGAATGTGAAGCACCGGCAGCAGCTGAAGAAGCAGCACCTGCAGAGGAAGCTCCGGCAGCTGAGGAAGCTGTAGCAGAAGCTCCGGCAACAGAAGAAGTTGCTGCAGAAGAAGCACCGGCAGCAGAGTAATCATCAAAAAGATGAAACAGATTTAGTAAACAAACATAAACAAAATTTTAATTGGAGGTAAATTATAATGGCAAAATTATCTACTCAGGAACTTATTGATGCTATCAAAGAGTTGACAGTATTAGAATTAAATGATTTAGTAAAAGCATGTGAAGAAGAATTTGGTGTATCTGCAGCAGCAGGTGTTGTAGTTGCAGCAGCAGGTGCTGGTGAAGCAGCAG